>CAWJOY010000080.1:0-44499 GCA_963844505.1 uncultured Alphaproteobacteria bacterium | reverse complement strand
CTTGATCCGCTCCGCGGGCGTGCCTGCCAAGATCGCATCGACCAAGACGTCTTGGTCCTTGATCACCTTGGCGAGCTCTTTCTCTTTTACAGCGCGCTCGGTGCTGTGGCTGGATGCCAGCCGATTGCGCTCGGCGATATATTCCTCGGCAAAGGCTGCGACCAGCTCTGGGTCCATCAGCCGTTCTGACAGGATCGACAGGATACGGCCTTCCAGATCTTGGCGGGTGATGCCGGTGCGGTTGCTGCACACCGAGGTGCCTTTGTTGCGCGAGTTTGAGCAGCCAAAGCGCTCTGCACCGATCGTCGAAAACCCACCGCCACAGCAGCCGCATTTGACAAGGCCTGTCAGCAAGAACCGCGGCTTGCGCCGCTCCCATGCGGCGTGGTTGGTTTGGATGATCTTGCGGCCGTCTTGCCGCGCTTTGACGTCGTCCCATAGCTCTTGAGAAATGATCCTCAGGTCTGGCACCTCAGTGGTGATCCAGGCGCTCTCGGGGTTGGGGCGCGCTTGCCTCTTCCCCGTCTGCGGGTCCTTTAAGAAATGTTGGCGGTTCCACACCAGCTTGCCGATATAGATCTCGTTGTTCAGAATGCCCGTGCCGCGCTTGGGATTGCCGTGGATGGTGGATTTGTCCCATTTGCCGCTGCGCGGGCCTGGGATGCCCTCTTGGTTTAAGACGTCCGCGATGCGGTTCGGCGACTGCCCGTCCGCATACATTTGGAAAACCCGCTGCACCACGCGCGCCTCGGCCTCGTTGATCTCTCTATCACCACGCTTCAGCTCGCCCTGATCACTCAGGCTGCGCAGGACCGTATAGCCATAGGCGTTGCCGCCACCGGATTTGCCCGCCTCAACGCGGCCCCGCAGGCCGCGATGCGTCTTTGCCGCCAGATCCTTCAGGAACAGCGCATTCATCGTGCCCTTCAGCCCGATGTGCATCTCATCCACGCGGCCCTCTGACAACGTGACAATGCCCACGCCTGCAAAAGCCAAGTTCTGATACAGCTTGGCGATATCGGCTTGGTTGCGCGACAAGCGGTCAAGAGCTTCCGAGACAACAACGTCAAACCTGCGATCACGCGCATCCTGTTGCAGCTGTTGGATGCCTGGCCGCAGCAAGGTCGCCCCCGACGTGGCCGCGTCCTCATAGGTGCCGACAATCTCCCAGCCTTCGCGCAGCGCACGCTCGCGGCAAAGCCGGATCTGGTCCTCAATCGAGGCCGCGTTCTGAAGTTCCGATGAATATCGAGCATAAATTGCGACACGCAGGGTCATGGCAGGCTCCGGTCAATAACAGCAATTGTGAAAACTTACTCGTGGCTCTCTGGGCCAAGCGCCGCGTGGTCCGCCCGCGCCGCGTCTCGCGCCAGCGCACGAATGAGCGCCAGCAACTGCACCCGATGATGCATCTGAGAGGGTGCTGTGGCAAGGGGGGCTGTTGCGGCAAGTGGTTCGCTTGGCGCAGCGGAAGACGCAGCCGCGCGCGGCAGTGCCGAAGACCGCACCCCCTCCGCGCAAGCATGTCTCTTCCGATCCCGTGCCATAAGCCGAGTGCCCCCAAACCCTCCGGATATTACCCAGACGGTGATTATTGATGTGAATTAAGCCCGTAAGTGTGTCGAGCAACTGAGCTTCAATATAGCCCATTAAAACCACCTTGGGATTGGGAGAATGTCTGTTGCACAAATCCTGTGAGGGATTCATCTTGTGAATCCAGCGTGATAGCTAGGTTGGATGAGCAGACCAAACACACCGACCTACACGACCTTGAACTGGCCCGAGTACAACAAGGCGCTCAAGCGCCGGGGATCGCTGACGATCTGGTTCGATCCTGCCATGACTTGGGCGGCGAAGCGGACCGGCAAGCGTGGGCGACAGCCCGTCTACAGCGACGCGGCCGTCCAGACCTGCCTGACGATGAAGGTCCTCTTTGGCATGGCGCTTAGGCAGACGACCGGCTTTGTCGAGAGTCTCCTTTGCCTGATCGGCCTTGACTGGGACGTGCCGGACTTCAGCACGCTCAGCCGTCGCCAGAAGACCCTTGCCGTGAACATTCCGCATCGGGGCTCACAGGGTCCGCTGCACCTGCTGATCGATAGCACGGGGATCAAGGTCGAGGGAGAAGGCGAGTGGAACGCGCGCAAGCATGGCGGGGCAAAACGCCGCGTCTGGCGCAAGGTCCATCTCGGGATCGACGAAGAAACATTGGAGGTTCGGGCTGTTGAAGTCACAAGCAGCAATGTGGGCGATGCCCCGATGCTGCCCGAGCTGCTCAGCCAGATCCCGCCCGACCAAGAGATCGCCAGTGTCACCGCCGACGGGGCCTACGACACGCGCAAGTGCCACGATGCCATAGCCGAACGCAGAGCCCACGCTGTCATCCCGCCGCGCAAGAATGCCAAGCCGTGGAAGGCCGTCACCGCAGGTGCAGTTGCGCGCAACGAAGCCCTGAGGGCATCGAAATACCTCGGTCGATCGCTCTGGCGAAAATGGAGCGGCTACCACCGCCGAAGCCGCGTCGAAACCAAGATGCACTGTGTCAAACTGCTGGGTCAGCGCCTGATGGCGCGAGACTTCGATCGCCAAGTCGCGGAGTTCCAGATTCGTGTTGCTGTGCTGAACGGCTACACCGCGATCGGCATCCCCGTCACGAAGGTCAAAGGATAGGTCTGTCCGGGGATAGGGGAAGTCCGGCAATCAGCCGATTTGTGCAACAGAGCCGAAATGAATGCTAATATGCGCACGGACAACATCTGCGGATGTTAGTTTGCATGGGGCAAGAAATGTTGTGGTGATTTCTGGTCAACTACTAGAGTTTGATAGATTCTGGAAAGAACGGCGCAATCTGATCCGCCTCTTCTTGGTTTTTCATTAGACGAACACATACGAGGTTCTTCTTTGCTCGTGAGCACGCAACATAAATAAGTTTCTTTGATACAATTTCCCGCTTTGATTCTGGAATGTCTTTCGTAAAACAGCTCACGAAATCATACTCTGTCGTCCAGCCATATTCGTCGATAACGAGAAGCACGTTCTCGATGCCCGTTCCCTTCGTCTTGTGCATGGTGGAAAACTGGCCTTCGCTGTCCTCATACTCATAGAACGCCGTTACCTCGCCAAGCACGAGTTCCGTGGAAAATAAGGAGTCAAGAAAATTCTTCTGTTTCAGGTCATTTAATCTCTCGTCGTATTCATGCTCCAGCATCTCAACGCTAATGTGCGTCATACCCGTGGCGGCCACCTCTTTTGACATTTGGAGTTTGGTACGGTGGCCGTTCCAATATAATTCTTCAAACTCGGCGAAGCAGGATCACCTGCAAGCTTCGCCAAAAGCCCATTACCCCGATCAACAAATGCTTTGTGGCTGTCTGAAACTCTTATCAAGCCACATTCGGCGGCGTACTCTATGGCCTCATAGGCGGCGCGATCCTTCGACTCGAACGAGTGAAGCAATTCATCGAGCTTGGCCTTATCTGCCACTGACGTAATAGAAAATCCGCGCTTCCGTAATTTCGCGATCAAACGATTATACGAGCGCTTGTCGCTCGACAAGCTCCTGTACAGAGAAAGCAAATCGAACAGCTCCCCGAACGGTGTTGTCACATTAACTGATGGCTTTTGCAAAATCACAGACGCTGCATTTTCAAACAGCCGCAACGGCCACTTTCCAGGCGTCAAAAGCCTCGAGCCTGTGGTATCGGATAGTCATAGCGGAGCGGCGGCGTGCTGGGACAGAAAAGCAATTTCGAATAGTGGAATGGATTGATACGAACCGTTGCAAATTACCCGGCGACCGATACCCCTGCATCGCCCTTTCTCTCTTGCGAAATGGCAGGTGGCTGTTCTCAGCTCGGTTGTTGAGGCCTTTATGAGATCTGTGCGCAACGCCCGGCGCAATCTCGCGTTTGGCCGCGCCATAGGATCGTAATTTGTCAGTGATGAAGCGCTTTGGCACGCAGTTGTGCTTCTTCATTAACCGCACAAGCAGCCGTTTCGCCGCCCTAGTATTGCGCCTGCATTGGAGGATTTCATCCAAAACCAGCCCATTCTGGTCGACCGCACGCCACAGCCAGAACTTGCGACCCTTGATCGTCACAACGACCTCGTCGAGATGCCAGATATCGCTGGGTTGGGGTTGTCGGTGGCGTAAACCCCGTGCAATCGCAGGGCCAAACTTTGTAACCCACCGCCGGATCGTTTCGTACGACACGTCGATACCGCGTTCTAAGAGCAATTCCTCGACTTCGCGAAGGCTCATATTGAACCGGCAATAAAGCCAAACCGCGTGCGCAATGATCTGGGGTGGAAAACGGTGGCGTTTGTAGTTGATCGACGGAGTGCTCATCAGCGCTGACTATCCATAAGGACCGGTACCTGCAATTATCACCGGCTTAATGTGACAACACCGCCGCGATCCGTGTGATGAATGCAGCCCTTAGGTGGCCTACGCAGGGCAATCGCCATGTTCAGGGCACGGATCGCTAGGCCCTTCTTCATCCGGTTGCTGATGGCCCAACCGATCACCCGGCGGGACTGCAGGTCGAGAATGACGGCCAGATAGACCCAACCTTCGCGTGTCCAAACATAGGTGATGTCACCGGCCCATTTCTGATTTGGTTGGCTCGCAGCGAAATCCTGCTGCAAGAGATTCGGCGCGATGTTGAATGTGTGGTCGCTGACCGTCCGTCGTCGGGAAAATGATCCCCCGGATCATTTTCTGACCCTCCTCCACCTTTCATTTATGGGTTCGCTGCCCAAAGGTCTTCCTGTCAGCAATCGCTCTCGCCGCAACAGTCATATTCTGGTTATGAGTCCTGACCCAAACAAGAATTATTAGCGCCACACGACCGCAACAGCTTACCGTCAGAAACGTGCTGACGCATTTCGTCAATGGGGCGAATGCGCCAGTGAACTCGCCGCATGAACTGACGTCAATCGCCAACTTCTGAGCCAAAGGGAACAACTTGACGATCCCTTGCAAGGGTGCCTCAGCTTTTTCGGGTTACGGCCCGCCCAACCCGTATCAATGGGCGTCAGGGGCTGGGGCTTTTGCGGCGGGCTTCATCAATAGGGCGGCGCAGGCAAGACTAGCGAAGAGGGCTGTAATCAGATAAAAGACGTCTATGAAAGACATAACTGTGGCTTGCGCCAAAACGCGCCCTGCCATTTGTTTCAACGCGCCCGTTGGGCCATCATAGCCTTGCGCGCTCAGGTTGGCCGCCATCAGGGTCAACTGGCGTAACGCCTCGTCATTTTTCCAGTTCAGTGCCTCGGATAGGCGTGCGCTGTGCAGGCTGCTGCGATCGGTCAGCAAGGTGTTGATGACGGCCAGACCGACTGCGCCCCCAAGGTTGCGCATCAGGTTATAAAGGCCCGATGCGCCCTTCATCTTATCCACAGGCAAGGTGCCAAGCGCGAGGTTGTTGATTGGCACCATGCACAGCATCAATGACCCGCCGCGAATGATTTGCGGCCAAAGCAGTTCCGAGAAATCCCATTCTGCCGTCATTCCCGTTAACATCCATGTGGATGAGGCAAAGCCCATAAATCCCACAAGCAGCAAAATCCGCAGGTCTATCTTGGACGATAGCATCCCCACGATCGGGGCGCTGATGAACATGGTAAGCCCGGAGATAAAGACCGTCTGGCCGATCATCAGGCTATCATACCCTCGGATCGACGCCAGATAGAGCGGATAGAGATAGGTTAACCCGTAAAGGCCGATGCCCATTGTGAAACTAAAGACCGACCCCACCGCGAAATTTGCATCGCGAAAGGCGGAAAAATCCACAAGCGGCTCGTCTCGGGTTAGGGCGCGCCAAAATGTGACGACGCCGCCAACGATCATAATAACGGCCATAATGGCAACCATGTGGTCGTCAAACCAGTCGTTTGACGGGCCTTCCTCTAGCACAAATTCCATCGCGCCCAAAAACGCGGCCAGCGCGCCAAGCCCCCACCAGTCAAATCGGTCAAATAGTTTCCAATTCGGGCGGTCAAAATCAATTAACATCCATGCGCCAATCGCAACACCTATACCCGGAATGACATTGATCAAAAACAACCAGTGCCACGACATTGTATGGCTAAGATAGCCACCAACCGTTGGCCCGACTGTCGGGGCAAGCGTGGCGATCAAGCCGATCATCGGGGAAACCACGTTGCGTTTGGACGGCGGGAAAATTGTAAAAGCCGCCGCAAAAACAGAAGGGATCATGCCACCGCCCAAGAACCCTTGCAACGCCCGCCAGATAATCATTTCGGTGATCGAGGTAGACGTTGCGCACATAAAGCTGGCGCTTGTAAATCCCGCCGCGGCAATGGCAAACAACACCCGCGTTGACATCATCCGCGCCAAAAAACCCGACAGTGGGATCATGATGACTTCGGCGATCAGATACGAGGTTTGCACCCAACTGATCTCATCCGAGCTAGCCCCCAGCCCCGCTTGAATATCGGGCAGCGAGGCGGACACGATCTGGATATCCAAAATAGCCATGAACATCCCGAAAACCATGATGAAAAACGCAATCACCCGCCGAGGCGTTAGCTCGACTGCGTGGCTTGGGGCTGGCTGTGCCATGGTGCTTACTCGGCCTGTACTATCTGGTCCGGATGGGCGCTGGTGCGGCTGTCAACTTCAACGACCGCAGACAAGCCTGCCCGCAGATTTCCGGTGTCCATGGCGGATTTCGGAATGCTGATCCGCACCGGAATGCGTTGCACGATTTTGGTAAAGTTGCCGGTCGCATTATCAGAGGGCAAGAGCGAAAACACCGAGCCCGTTGCAGGTGAAATCGATTCCACATGCCCGTCAAAGGTTGCACCCGGGATGGCATCAAATGCGATGCTGACCTCGGCCCCCGGTGTCACCTCGGACATCTGGGTTTCTTTGAAGTTCGCCTCGATATATAATGCATTCAGCGGAACCAGTGCGGCCAGCCGCGTCCCCGCCGTCACAAGGTCGCCCAGTTCGATCGACAGGTTCCCTATGGTGCCATCAGCGGGCGCCTTCAAAACAGTCAGATCCAGATTGCGCTGCGCCTGATTGACGGCTAATTCCAGCTCATGCTTGGTCCCATTGGCCTCGGCCTGCTCGGCATGCAGTACACCGACCTGCGCCTCTGCGTTGCGAATGGCTGCCGCTGCACTGGCAAGCGAGGCCGTAGTGGTTTCCAGCGATTCCGTGGCTTGGTCCAACTGTGCCTGCGAGACAGTGTTGGTTTTGACCAGCTGTTGTGCGCGGTCATAGGCTCGTTTGGCCGCCCGCATCTGCGCATCCGCGACAGATTGCATCGCTTCGGCTTGCATCACGCCCGCCTCGGCGGCAACGGTTTGGGCGCTAATGCGCGCAATCGTTTGATCTGCCGTATGGACCCGTTCTTTGGCGGTATCCAGCGCGATGCGGTAGTCGCCATCATCCAGCCGCATCAATACCTGACCCGCTGTGACAATGTCGTTATGTTTGACAGCAACTTCAACCACATAACCCTGCACCCGACTGCTGATTAACGTGGTGTCTGCTGTCACATAGGCGTCATTGGTTTCGATCATAAAACGACCGTTTGCCCAATAGCTATGGCCAAAATCCGCAAGCCCAGCCACCACGATCAAGCCGATAACGCCCAAGACCAGACGTTTTTTGCGCGATTTTGCTGGTGCTTGTACCTGTGCGCTCTCGGGTTCACCAGTCTCTATGATACTGCGGTCGTGGCGTGACATTGTGGCGTCCTTGTCATTTCAGGGTCGTTTCGGGTGCGGCTGCGCGGCTTAATCGAACCGAGCGGTTCGTTTTTCTTCACTTAGGCCACTCTAATGCTCTAGACAAGGCTTTATCAAACCGAACGGTTCGATTATATTCCTGCCATGACAGACCAAACACCAAAATTGCGCCGGTATCCGGCAGGTCAGGATCCGACTAAACGCGATGCAATCCTGCAAGGGGCGGCGCGCATTTTCATGGACAGCGGGTTTGATGCTGCAAGCGTGAATGACATCTGCCGCGCGGCGGGTGTTTCAAAAAGCACACTCTATGTCTATTTCAGCGACAAAGAGGACCTGTTCGAGGCGTTGATGGAACGCGAAAGGGCGCGCGTTTTTTTGGGCCTAGAAGAGTGTTTGCTTGGTGACAAAACGTTGCGCGACAAACTGTATGATTTTACCTTTGCCTTAGCGCATATCCTGTGTTCACCCGAGGTGATACGCTCGCAGCGCGCGATAATCGGCATGGTAGAGCGCAAGCCAGACCTTGGAACCCGCTTTTACGATGGCGGCGCCTTGCGTATGAACCAGCTTATCCAAGGGTATTTGGCCGCGGAAGTGCGGCGCGGGACGCTGGAAATCCAAGATATTACGCTGGCAGCCTATCAGCTAATAGAGCTTTCAACCGCCGGATTGTGGCGTCAGTGCCTGTTCAATAAAATCACAAGTCCGCCCCCTGCAGAAAACCTGCGAAAAACATCGCGCAGCGCCGTTGATGGCTTTCTATCTATGTATCTGAAACGATAAACCCAGCCGCAGACAGCAAACGGAGGGTGATCATCGGCGGCAAGGCTTTTGTTTTGAGGCCCCGGCGTTCGATGGGCATTACCAAGTCGTTGCGCAACCTTGGAGTGCCCCCATCGGGTGGTCCAGTTTGAATGCTAATGCATGGTGGGCCTCTGGTCTATCGGCATCTTGCTTTCTGGTGCCGGTGGCCGATAACGCAAAGCGCTATGCGGCCTGACAGTGTTGTAATGGCGTCGCCAGCGCTCGATCAAGATCTGGGCTTCGCGCAATGTGTAGAAGACCTCGCCGTTGAGTATCTCGTCCGTTGCCCGGCAGTGGTTTGCGTGCAAACCGTGAGTATCCGTATTGTTCAAGGATGTATTTTGGCCCATTTCCTGCGATCCCGCAGAAGAGAGTTTGCCATGACAAGCAGTTTGCGCATGATCGCGGTTATTGCCAGTTTCTTGCTCTTTCCTGACGCAACCAACTGATTATACTTCTCCTTCATGTCGGGGTTGAAGCGGGTTGCGACCACCGCCGGCAAATACAATGAACGCCGCATTTCCGCGCGGCCACCGCGAATATGCTCTCGCCCCTGCCACTTCCCCGATTGCCGTGACATTGGGGCGAGGCCAGCCAGAGACGCCGCCTGCTTGCCTGAGAGTTTCCCAAGTTCGGGCATTTCTGTGAGCATAGCGCAGGCAGTTACCGTCGCAATTCCAGGAATACTGGTCAGGATTTCTGCGCTCTCTGAAAGAGCTTCATCTTGCGCTATCACACTTAGGATTGCTGCCTCGACTTGCGCGAGATCGTGCTCGATCTGTTTCAGACGCCGGCTGAACTGTGTTTTGAGCAAAGGGATGTCGGCCGTTTGTGCGCGTGCTTTCGCCGCCGTGCGATCCCTGATTAAAGCCTGCCGGGCCGTAGCTAAGTCTTTAAGAACATTCGAGCTATGGGCTCGTGGCTGCTCAGCTTCGAGGTCAAGAAGCGATCCCATCCGTGCCAAAAGGACGGCATCAACTTTATCCGTCTTTGCCAGTTGACCAATGCCCTCAGCAAAACGACGTGCTTGTTTGGGGTTAACCCGGGAAAAAGGCATTCCATGAGCCGCCAGTTGCGCCTGAAGTAGTCGGTCGTAGACGCCTGTCGCCTCGAAAACTGTCAACGTGGCCTTGGCTTTGCAGATCCAGCGAAGAAGTCGCTTTAGCCCAGCCGGATCGTTGCTAAAAACCTGGTGTTGCCTGCCAGACAGCCAATATGCATCCAGAGTTGCCTTCGAAACATCTATCCCAACTGTATCCTGCATTACTTTCCCTTTACCTATTCTTGTCATACGGGCCTCGCGCCCAAGTATCCGTTCAGGTTGAAAGAAATGGCGGGGTGATCTTACTCACGGACGGCCCGAAGCGACCAAGAGGGGTGCGACCCACCCCGCCAATGCACCGCAAACGACACGCAGCGCATTAGCCACAGTATTACGCTGTGGCATCGGAAAATCATAAGACAAGAGGGGCGATCCGAGTGATGGATCAATCCCCTTTTCTGAACAGGCCGCCGATCATGCAGGGCCTGTTCAAGTGCATCCATTGCCCGGAAATCGCTGCTTGCAGCGATGAGAGGAGAGAGCAAAGTCAGTTTTGGCAGACCGCGAGACCCGCCAGCTGTTACCCGGAAGGGATTTGCATGCAAATCACGCAGGGCGACGATGCGATCAGCAAATGTGTCGATGACAAAAGCTACATACACAAAGCCCTGCCATGTCGACACGTAGGTAAAATCACTGACCCAGAGAAGGTTCGGAGCTAATGCTCGGAACACGCGGTTCACCTTGTCACGCGGACAGGGCGCTGACGTGTCAGGGACGGTTGTTTTGACCACCTTGCTGCGCACAGCCCCACGGATGCCGATCTGTTTCATAAGGCGCTCCACGGTGCAACGCGCGAGCGTAAAACCCTCCCGCTTCAGCTGATACCATGCCTTACGCACCCCGTAGACCTGATAATTCTCATCCCAGACACGCTTGATCTCGGGGCACAGCTCCGTATCCCGCTGATGCCGGGCCGAAGCTCTGGCCGGTTCGGCTTGGCACGCCAATCGATGATAATATGTCGACGGCGCGATCGGCAGAACCCTGCAGATCGACTCGACGCCGTAGACAATGCGCTGATCTTCAATGAAGGCGATCAGCGCTTCAGTGGGCGGTCGAGTTCCGCCTGCGCAAAATAAGCTGACGGCTTTCGCAGGATCTTATTCGCCTGACGCAACTCACGAACCTCACGTTCCAAAGCTTTGATCCGGTCCCGTTCCTCAGTGGTCACGCCATCACGCATGCAACTGTCCTTCTCAGCCTGCTTGATCCATCCGCTCAATGTCTGGGGAATGCAGCCGATCTTGGGTGCAATGGCCGCAATCGCGCCCGCCTGCGTTTCGTATGAGCCTTGATGCTCGAACACCATTCGAACCGCACGCGCGCGAACACCAAGCGAGTAACGATTTGCCATTTTGCTTTTTGTCATAACCATCATCCTAACTTAAGTTGATGGTCTCCGACAAACTCGGGACGATTCACGAGGATCGGGGTTAGCTGGTCCGCGAGGTGTCCGAGCGCTTGGGTGTCCGCCGGCCGGCAGGCGAATGCGAAGCAATCGCCGAGAGGCAGCACCAAGTCGATCTACACGTGGCAGAAGCAGTTTTCGAAGCAAGCGAAGGTTGTCAAAGAGGTCGACGCCCAGGCTGATGAGATCCGGCGGCTGAAGCGGGACCTGCTGCGGGTCACTTCGGGTCGGGACACCCCAAAAAAAGGCGAGGTGGGTTCAACCGGTCAGCGCAACATCTTTGGTTTGAGATGTTCTGAAAGGACCCACAATGGCACGAACCGGTCGCCCTGGATTGTCGCACGAGCAGAAGGCTGAACTCTGGCGGCGTTGGAGGGCTGGGGAAACGCTCAGTGATATCGGTCGGGCACTGGGCAAGCATGCGGCTTCGGTGTTTGGCGTTGTCGCTGCGAAGGGCGGCTTTGCGCCGGTAGCCCGGTCACGCAGGTCCGGTTCTCTCAGCCTGACGGAGCGGGAGGAGATCTCGCGTGGTCTCGTTGGAGGACACTCTTTCAGGCAACTCGGACGCGATCTGGGGCGGGCTGTTTCCACGATCAGCCGCGAAGTTGCAGGTAATGGCGGGCGCCGCGCCTATCGCGCTACCCGTGCCGAGGAACGGGCGTTGGATCGCGCCCGCCGCCCCAAGCCTTGCCAGTTGGCCTTCAACCCCTCCCTGTGCAAACTGGTTGCCGGAAAGCTATCGTGTCAATGGTCGCCGCAACAGATCGCAGGGTGGCTGAAGACCCGCTATCCCGGAGACCCTTCAATGAACGTATCGCATGAGACGATCTACAAAAGCCTGTTCATTCAAGCGCGCGGTGTCCTCAAGAAAGAGCTGCTGGCCCATCTGCGCAGCCGCAGGATCATGCGCCGGGGCCGGACAGCGACAACAGCGGGGCAAACGCGGGGGCAGATCATTGATGCCGTGTCGATCCGGGACAGACCGGTGGAGATCGAGGACCGCGCTATCCCCGGTCACTGGGAAGGCGACCTGCTGAGCGGTTCAAAGAACAGCCATATCGCTACCCTTGTCGAACGCAGATCGCGCTTTGTCATGCTGGTCAAGGTGAATGGCAAGGACAGCGACAGCGTCGTTGGCGCCCTGATCCGGCAAGTGCAAAACCTGCCGCACGGACTGATGACCTCGCTGACCTGGGATCGGGGGACGGAGTTGGCCTACCATCGCAAGTTCACTGTTGCGACGGATATCAGCGTCTATTTCTGCGACCCCCAAAGCCCTTGGCAGCGGGGCAGTAACGAGAACACCAACGGTCTGCTGCGCCAATACTTCCCGAAAGGGACGGACCTATCCGTTTACACCCAACACGACCTTGATCAGGTCGCGTTACGCCTCAACACCAGACCGAGAAAAACGCTTGGCTTCCAGACGCCGGCTGATACGTTCCAGAGAGCCGTTGCGCTGACCGGTTGAACCCACCACCGCATACTTTGCCAGGGAATCCCCCCTCTCGCGCATGTAAACATGCGCTGCCCGTTGCCTGACAGGCGTGTTTACACGCCGAAAAAGGGGCAGCGGGTGGGTATGCGTTTGTCGCCGAACACTGGCCGATCTTTGCTGTGAGGGCTATGTGCCGAATGCTGGCTGTTCATCCGAGCGGCTTGTATGCATGGCTGCGCGAGCCATTTTGTCGGCGTGCGCTAGAGGATTAGCGACAAACCGTGCTGCTGAAGCAGGCCTGGGATGACAGCGGCCTACATCGAGTTCTTCGACAACCCGCAACGCAAACACGTTAGGAACGGAATGCTGTCACCGATCGCCTTCGAACGGCAGCAGAAACTGAAACCGCAAGGCGTCTACAAATCTAGGGGCTATTCAGGGAGTATTTTCGCCAGCGTGAAACGAATCTCTCGCTTTCATACTGGTACAAAAACTCCCGCCGGAGGCATGAGCGGTATGGGCAATAAAATTGGCGCGCAAGGTTGCCCCTGCGCGCCAAGCCGTCGATTTACGCCGCGCTGATGAAAGCGCGGCGTAAATGCTTACTTGAGGATCTTGGACACAACGCCTGCGCCAACGGTACGGCCGCCTTCACGGATAGCGAAGCGCAGCTTCTCTTCCATAGCGATCGGAGCGATCAGCGTGACGTTGAACTTCAGGTTGTCGCCCGGCATAACCATTTCGGTGCCTTCTGGCAGCTCAACAGTACCGGTGACGTCCGTAGTGCGGAAGTAGAACTGTGGACGGTAGTTCGCGAAGAATGGCGTGTGACGGCCGCCTTCTTCTTTGGTGAGGATATAGGCCTCAGCTTCGAACTGGGTGTGTGGCATAACCGACTTCGGCTTGCACAGAACCTGACCACGCTCAACGCCTTCACGGTCGATACCGCGCAGCAGAACACCAACGTTGTCGCCTGCTTCACCGCGGTCAAGCAGCTTGCGGAACATCTCGACGCCGGTACAAACCGACTTCTTGGTGTCGTTGATGCCAACGATTTCAACTTCGTCGCCGACGTTGATCACGCCACGCTCGATACGGCCGGTCACAACAGTACCACGACCCGAGATCGAGAACACGTCTTCGATTGGCATCAGGAACGGCAGGTCGACCATACGCGTTGGGGTCGGGATGTACTCGTCAACAGCTTTGATCAGCGCGCGGATCGAGTTTTCACCGATCTCTGGCTGAGTGCCGTTCATCGCGTGCAGAGCCGAACCACGGATGATTGGAATATCATCGCCGGGGTAGTCGTAGGACGACAGCAGTTCGCGGATTTCCATTTCGACGAGCTCGAGAAGCTCTTCGTCATCCACTTGGTCGACCTTGTTCATGTACACAACCATGTACGGAATACCAACCTGACGGCCGAGCAGGATGTGCTCGCGCGTCTGTGGCATCGGGCCGTCAGCTGCGTTCACAACCAAGATCGCGCCGTCCATCTGTGCAGCACCGGTGATCATGTTCTTAACATAGTCAGCGTGGCCGGGGCAGTCGACGTGGGCGTAGTGACGTGCTTCGGACTCATACTCAACGTGCGCGGTCGAGATGGTGATGCCGCGTGCGCGCTCTTCTGGAGCACCGTCGATCTGATCGTAGGCGCGGAATTCGCCAAAGTACTTGGTGATCGCTGCAGTCAGCGTCGTCTTGCCGTGGTCAACGTGGCCAATAGTGCCGATGTTGACGTGCGGTTTATTCCGTTCAAACTTTGCCTTTGCCATATCGGACGCCTTTCGGTTCACGGGCTCAACAGCGAGCCCACTTCATTGCGCGGGCATTTAGCCTTTGCGGACAGGAAAATCAAGACCTGCCGCCCGTGTGCTGACGATTCCCCGTTAAGGAAGCGTCGCGTTGAGCGTTGGCGAAACTGCGGCTTGGGGCGCCGTCACGACTGTTGCTGGCGGGGCTGCGACAGGCTTGGCGGTTGCGGCTGATTTGGTGTCCGCTGCGGGTGACGCAGTGGGCGAATGGGTGAACCATTCGGGATGATCGACAAGCCATTTCTCGACCGCTTTGGCAGCGTTATAGGACAGCGTCTCCATTTGTTTCTTTTTCGTCTGGGTCAGGCCCGAGCCGATCATGGTATCGGCAGACGCGCCCTCAAAGATCGTCAGCTGTTTGCCCTCGGGGTTCAGCTTGGTCGCGGTCGCATCGTCCCAGATATTCGCCGTCACCACCAAGACCGACTTGGGCGACAGCACCAGCGGCACACCCGGAGGGGCCAGCGCATAGGCGTCGATAGAGATGCCGATGTTATAAATACGGTTGCCTTCATAGCGCCCAAAGCGGTCGTCCACGGCCTCTTTGATCGAGGCCTCCCACTCTTTGGGGTCCGCATCGCGCGAAATCGGCACTTTTTGCACGTTATCGGCTACGGCGATGTTCAGCCCCAGCACAAAGTCGCCAAGCTTTGGCGGTGGCTCTTTCAGGTCATTGGTCTGACAAGCCGCAAGCAAGGCAAAAGCCCCGACCATGGAAAACCGCGCAAAACCCATGAAAACGTCCTTTCAGAAACACCACGTCAAAGCGATACCCGCGACCGCAAGCCAAAGCAACCAAAGCCGTTAGACCTTGGGTCGATGTGCCTTGATGACGGCGGGATCCGTCTCAATCCGCGCTGCGCCAATCAGATCAAGGCAATAGGGCACCGCTGCGAACACCGCTTCGAGGCTGGTCGAGATCGCATTCGGACTGCCAGGCAGCGTAATAATCAGCGTTTTGCCGCGCACCCCTGCGCCTTGGCGTGACAGAATCGCCGTGGCCACCACCTTTGAATTGGCCGCCCGCATCGCCTCGCCAAATCCCGCAAGCTCCATCGTTGTGACATCGGCCATGGCCTCTGGGGTTTGGTCGCGCGGCGCGGGGCCAGTGCCACCCGTCGCCAAGATCAGATCGGCCTGCCAGATATCGGCCAGATCGCGCAGCTCTGCCGCCACTTCGGCGCGCCCGTCAGGGGTCACCCGCCGCAAGATTTCGACCTCAGACGTCACCACCGAGCGCAGCCATGCCTCGCAGGCAGGCCCGCCACGGTCTTCGTATTCGCCGCGAAAGGCACGGTCCGAGACGGTCAAAACAGCAATGCGCGCCATAGCACTCTCCCTTTTGCGTCAAATTCTCTGTATTCGGCGGCCAACGCAACCCCTGCTTGCCGCGACGCTGCCAAGCGCCTAAGCTGACACGACCCGCATCGGGTAAAAAGGACGCCGCTTGATCCCCACCCACCTTGCCGATCTCGGCTGGAACGCCAGCTTTCAAGATGACATCACCCCAGCCGAAGCCGCATTGCCACCCGCACGGCTGACTGCGCTGCACCGCGGTCGGGTCGAGGCGATGACGCCAGAGGGCGCTTTCGAGCTGCTCTGCCCGCCCAACTTGCCTGTGACCAAAATGGCGGTCGGCGATTGGGTGCTGTGCGACGGCCCGCGCGTGGCGCGTATTTTAGAACGTGCGACGCTGTTGCAACGTCGCGCCGCAGGCACAGGCACCGAGGCGCAGCTGATCGCCGCCAATGTCGACACCATGTTCATCACCAGCTCGTGCAATGGCGATTTCAACGCGGCACGGATTGAGCGCTATCTGGTGCTGGCCCATTCCGCGGGCATCACGCCTGTGGTTGTGCTGACCAAAGCCGACATGGCCGACCCTACCCCTTATGTTACCGCTGCGGCTGCGCTGTCAGAGGGGCTGTCAGTGATCGCAATGAACGCCAAGTCGCCCGAGGTTGCCACTCTGCTGGCGCCATGGGTGCAAAAGGGCAAGACGGCTGTGCTGCTGGGGTCTTCGGGCGTTGGCAAGTCGACCATCGCCAATAGCCTTGGCGCCAATCAAGCCACGGGTGACATTCGCGAAGTTGACGCCAAGGGCCGCCACACCACCACGGCGCGCAACCTCTTGCCGCTTACTGGCGGCGGTTGGCTGATCGACACGCCGGGGGTGCGCGAGTTACAGCTGACCGATGTGGCCGAGGGCATCGACATTCTGTTTTCCGACCTGATCGACCTCTCGGCGCACTGCCGCTTTCGCGATTGCCAGCATGACCACGAGCCAGGCTGCGCAGTGCAAGCGGCGATCGCCGAGGGCAAGATCGACCCTGCCCGCCTGCCGCGCTGGCGCAAATTGGTCACCGAAGAAAAGACCAACACCGCTGCGATGGCCACGTCACGGCTGCGCGCCGCTGGCAAGCACACCAAAAAGTCCGCGACCAAATGGCGCGCACCAAAGAAATAGGGGAAAAGGTGAGAGGCTGACAACGACCCAAGCGGGGCTCGTTACGGCTGCTTCCTTCCGGACCTGACCGGGTTGGCGAGGCGCTCGCCCGCGCCAACCTCTCACGCTCCATATAGGCCCGCGCAATCGGATTGGCAAGACCATCGCGAGGCTCTGCGCATCATCGACGCCGGCAAAATGCAAACTGCGCAGCATTTCCAAAAATGCTGCGCAGCAAATGTTTTAAATCAATGGGTTGGTCAGAGAAGTTCCGACATCTTGACCACACGCCCCTCGGCCACAGATTTCAAAGCAGCTTCGGCCAATGCAAGCGCGATCAAGCCATCTTCGCCCGTCGGCTCTGCCTTGCCATTGCCGCCGACCGCTGCAACAAAGCTTGCGATTTCAGCAGCATAAGCCTCGGTATACCGCGTCATAAAGAAGTCGAGCAGCGGTGGGCGGGTATAGCCAGAGGCCGTTGCAACCTCGATCGACACCGCGCGTTGGTTTTCGGCGGAAACCGAACCCAAAGAGCCGTGCACTTCGATGCGCTGGTCATAGCCATAGGTCGCCCGACGCGAATTCGAGATCACAGCCTGACGCCCCGACGCAGTCTTGAGCATCACCTGCACAGAATCAAAATCGCCTGCCGCGCCAATCGCCGGGTCAACCAAAGCCGCAGCCGTTGCCACCACTTCGGCGATCTCTTCGCCCAACAAAAAGCGTGCCATGTCAAAGTCATGGATGGTCATATCGCGGAAGATCCCGCCCGAGCGCGCGATGTAATCCAACGGCGGCGCACCTGGATCGCGCGAGGTGATCACCACCATCTCGGGGGTGCCGATGGTGCCCTTGTCGATCTCGGCGCGGACGGCGCGGAAATGCGGGTCAAAGCGGCGGTTAAAGCCAACCATCAGCACGCCCTTGTGCGCGCGAACAACCTCGAGGCAGGACTTCACCCGCGCCAAGGACAGGTCGATCGGCTTTTCGCAGAACACCGCTTTGCCCGCTTTGACCGCAGTCTCGATCAGGTCAGCGTGGGTGTCGGTCGGCGTGCAGATCACCACAGCGTCGATATCATCCGCCGACAGAATCGCCTCCATGCTGCGCACGTCGCAGCCATATTGATCGGCAATCGCTTGTGCCGCAGGGGCCATCACATCGGCCACCGCCACCAGCTTGGCATTGGCATCGCCCGTTACCGCCTTGGCATGGACCTTACCAATGCGTCCCGCGCCCAAAACCCCAAATCTTACAGCCATCGCCTTGCTCCTCATCAGCATCGGTCTAAACGTGATCCCTCGCGCAAAAGCACGCTCCTCCCGAGGCAATCTCTTGTTTGGAATTTATATTCCATAACTGGTAAAAACAACCTGTTTATCTTGCTGCAGTCGCTATTCTTGCGACCGCAAAACTTGCGCTGGCGCTGCAGCCAGAGGCCGCCAAACAAAGGCCAAGCTTGCCAAAAGCGTCGCTCCAACCCCGCCCACAACAATGGCCAAAGCCGAGCCCGCCTCGAACACATAGTCGCTTTCCATCACAAAGCGCATCACCGCCCAGCCGCCAAGCGCGCCTGCCGCAATCGCGACGACGCCCGCGGCCGCTCCCATCAACGCCGCCCGCAGTGCAAAGCTGGCAAGGATTCGCGCCCGAGACGCGCCCAAAACCTTGAGCACCGACGCCTCATAGACCCGCGCCCTCTCCCCCGAAGCCGCGGCGCCAATCAGCACGACAAACCCCGTCATCAAGGTCGTCAAAGCCGCAAGCGTCGTCGCCTGCGCAATCGCTGTCAGCGCCTCACTCACCCGCGCCACCGCCGACCGAATGCTGATCGCCGTCACATTGGGATAGGCCTTGGCGACACCGCGCAAGATCGCGGGCTCGGCGGCTTCGTTCGCGTAGACCGTGGCGATATTGGTGTGCGGCGCCGACCGCAGCGCATTGGCGCTCATCGTCAGCACAAAGCCCATCCCCGCGTTCGAGAAATCCACCACGCGAAAGCTCGTGACCGTCGCCGTGATCGGCCGCCCCAAAACCGTCACCGTCAGCTTGTCGCCAAGCTTGAGACCGATCTCTTTCGCCTCTTCCTCGGCAAAGGAAATCTGCGGCTCGCCGTCATAACCCTCGGGCCACCATGCACCTTCGGTCACCGTGGCGTTCTCGGGCTTGGACTCGGCATAAGTGATGCCGCGATCGCCGCGCAGCACCCAGTGGTTGCCAGCAACCTTGCGGGCATCCTCGCCATTGATTTGGGTGATCGCGCCGCGCAGCATCGGCGCGGTTTCCATCTTGGACACGGTCGGATCAGTCTGCATTCGGGTGACAAAACTGTCGATCTGGTCGGGTTGGATGTCGACGAAAAAGAACGCAGGTGCCCGCGTCGGCAAATCCCGCGCAATCGCAGAGCGCAGGTTGGCGTCAATCTGCCCGACCGCCGCCAGAACCGTCAACCCAAGCCCAAGCGCCAGAACCACCTGCATCGTCTCGGCCCGCGGCGCAGAAATTGACGCAAGCGCCAGCCGCAAAGCCACCCGCCCGCGCATCATCCGCGCTCTCGCTACCCGCCGTGCAAGCCGCATTAGCCCCAGTGCCGCCAGTGTCAGCACTGCCAGCGCGCCGATCAGCCCGCCCGCCGTGCCAAGCGCCAGTGTCATCGTCCCCGAAAACACCACCGCACCACCGACCAAAATCACCATCAGCACCAACATCGCCACCACATAGCGCCGCCGTGGCCAGCCACCCGCGACACCGCCCCGATATAGCGCCGCCGCCCGCACACCTTCGCTGCGTGCAAGTGGCCAAAGCGCAAACAGATAGGCCGAGGTCACGCCATAAAACGTCGCCTCTGCCAGAGCCATCGGATGCAGAGTGATATCCGCAGGAAACGGCAAAGCGGCCTCAATCAACGGCGCAAACAGCACCGGAAGCCCCGCCCCCATCAGCAATCCCAAGCTCACCCCCAGCGCCGTAAGCACCGAGATTTGCAGGAAATAGGTCTGAAATACCAAGCCGCCCGTCGCACCCAAAGTCCGCAGAGTGGCTATGGTCGAAAGCTTGGCCTCAAGATAGCTGCGCACCGCAGCCGCCACCCCAACGCCGCCCACAGCCAAACCCGCAAGGCCGACAAGCACCAAAAACGCAGCAATCTGGGTCACAAACCGCTCTACCCCCGGCGCGGCTCTGCGGCTGTCCGACCACTGCAATCCCGCCTCGCGAAACTTCGCCTCAGCCTGCGTCTTGAGCGACTCAAGGTCGGCACCTTCGGGCAGGATCATCCGATAAGAGGTGTCAAACAGGCTCCCCGGCTGCAACAGCCCCGAGTCCTGCAAATCGGCCCGCAACACAATCGTGCGCGGCGCCAGAGCAAAGCCCCCCGTCGCGCTGTCAGGCTCGCGCGCAATCCGCCCTTTCAGGATAAACTCCGCGCCGCCCAAGCGAAAGCTGTCGCCAATCGCAAGCCCAGACTGATCCGCCAAGACCCCGTCCATCACCGCCCCGCGACCCGCAAGCGCGCCCTGAAAGACGCCGTCTTGCAGCTCAAGCGTGCCCAGCAACGGATAGGCCGCATCAACCGCCTTCACCTGCGTCAAAACACTGGTCTCGCCCACCGTCACCATCGAGCGGAAATCGACAACCTCGGAAACTTTAACCGCGATCTCGTCCAGAAACGCCCGCTCTTCCGGCGTGGCAAAGCGATAGGTAAAGCCTGCATCCGCATCGCCGCCCAACAGCACAGCACCCTGCTCGGTCAGCCCCGCTTGGATCCCCGACCGCACCATGCCCACTGCCGCAATCGCTGCAACGCCCAAAGTCAAACAGGCCAGAAAAACCCAAAATCCCCGCAAACCGCCGCGCAATTCCCGACGCGCAATCGCCCAAGCAAGCCTCATGCGACCGCACTCACCGCGTCAGATTCAATGCGCCCGTCGACCAAGCGCACCACACGACTGCACCGCGCCGCAAGTTCGGGCGCATGTGTCACCAAAATCAGCGTCGCCCCATGCCGGTCCCGCAACGCAAAGATCAAATCCATGATCGCGGCACCGTTGACACTGTCCAAATTGCCCGTCGGCTCATCGGCCAACAAGATCGCAGGCCGCGGCGCCATCGCCCGCGCCAAAGCCACCCGCTGCTGCTCGCCCCCCGACATCTGCGACGGATAATGATGCAGCCGCGCACTCAATCCAACGGCCACCAACTCGGCTTCGGCCCGCTCAAAAGCATCCGCAACCCCGTCAATCTCCATCGGCAAGGCCACATTTTCCAGCGCCGTCATCGTTGGAATCAGGTGAAAGCTCTGAAACACCACCCCCATTCGCCCGCGCCGGAACTTCGCCAACCCGTCCTCGTCCAACCCGCTCAGATCAGACCCAAGCGCCACAATCCGCCCCGACGTGACCCGCTCCAACCCGCCCATCAACATGAGTAACGAAGATTTGCCCGACCCGGACGGCCCAATCATCCCCAAGCTCTCGCCTTGAGCGACCTCAAGGCTTATGTCTTTTAGAATAGTCACAGCGCCTGCATTGCCCGCAAGGGTCAGGCCTACATTGGTCAAAGTCAGAACGGGGTCGGTCATGCGCTTCACTTTCATTTCTTCACTCACATATGTACCACTTACGGCTATCCGCAATGCGAGCCTTGCATTTTTTCTGATCGCAGCGCCGCTACACGCAGCTCCGGCCACACTTCTGGCCCTCGGAGACAGCCTCACCCAAGGCTACGGCCTGCCCCCCGAAGACGGGCTTGTTCCACAACTTCAAACATGGCTGACCGCCAATGGCCAAGACACAATCGTGTTAAATGCGGGTGTTTCGGGCGATACGACCGCAGGCGGCCTGTCGCGCCTCGATTGGTCGCTGACGGCGGATGTCGATGCGGTGATGATCAACCTTGGCGGCAACGACATGCTGCGCGGCCTCGACCCCGCTCTCGCCCGCGCCAACCTCGACGCCATTATGACGGGGATCGAAGCCAAGGGCCTGCCCATGCTGCTCGTGTCGCTGCGCGCGCCCGCGAACTACGGCACAGAATACCAATCCAACTTCGACTCGATGTTCGCAGACCTCGCCAAAGCCCATGGCGCGCAGCTTGCCACCCCCTATTTTGACCCGCTGATGACCGAAGACGGCCTGCTTGACCCCAAACTGATGCAAGCCGACGGCATCCACCCCAACGCCGCAGGCATTCAAAAACTGCTGCCCGTCCTCGGCCCGCAAGTCAAAGACCTGCTCTCAAACCTCTGACCGCATAGAAAAGGGCCAGCTTTCATACTGGCTCAATTACTCCCCGCGGAGCGTTCAACGCGTGTCAAAGATAAACCGCTTACGGCTCCCACTCCCATCCCTGCGCGAATTGCCCCAAAACCTGCGCAACCTGCGGATCAGACACCTCCCCCACGGCCGTCAATCGCGCCACCAGTCCGCGCTTTTTGTCCTCTATGACCGAGGTCACCTGCGCCGCGACCTGCGCATTGCTCAGCGCCTCATTGTAAATCCGTGTGATCGCCAAACGGCGCAGGTCAGGCTTGAACACCTTACCGACAGCAGTTTTCGGCAATTCCGCCAAGATTTCAACATGCTTGGGCTGCGCCGCCCGCTCTGAAATATGCGCCCGCGCATAGGCCAAAAGCTCTGCCTCGGTCAGCGTCGCATCCTTGACCAGCTCGACATAGGCACAAGGCAGCTCGCCAGAATGAATGTCCGGCTGCCCGATTGCCCCGACAAAGCCAACGCCCTTGCAGCCCATCAACGCCTCTTCGATCACAGCGGGGTCGATGTTGTGACCGCCACGAATGATCAAATCCTTCGCGCGCCCAGTGATGAACAAATAGCCATCCGCGTCGATGCGCCCCAGATCCCCTGATCGTAAAAACACTCCCTCGGCAAAGAGATCGTGGTTTTTGTCGACCTCGGTATAGGTGCCGCCGGGGATGACACCGGGGTTGGCGATACAAATCTCGCCGACCTCATCGGTCGCACATTGGCGGAACCCATCGGGCGTCTTTTGCAAAATGCGAACGTGGCAATGCGGAAACGGCAAGCCGACCGAGCCGATTTTCTTGGTGCCCTCGGGCGGGTTGATTGACACAAGGCAGGTGGCCTCGGTCAGCCCATAGCCCTCGACGATCTGCACGCCCGTCACGGTCTGAAAGCGATTGAACAGCTCGATCGGCAGCGGTGCCGAGCCCGAAAACGCCCCGCGAAGTGTCGAGATGTCAGCATCCACCGGACGCTGCAACAATGCCGAAATCGCCGTCGGCACCGTGGCCATATAGGTGATTTTCCAACGCTCGATCAGCTTCCAAAAGTTGTCGAACACGCCCTCACCGCGATACCCCGCTGGCGTTGGGAACACGATATGACAGCCCGAAGCGATGGCCGACATCAGCATCGGATAGCAGGCAAACACATGGAACAGCGGCAACGGGCAGAACATCACGTCGTTTTCATTGAACAGCAACCGCTTGCCCAGCCAGCCTTGATAGATCATCCCACGCGCGCGGTGCTGGGCAACTTTGGGCATCCCCGTGGTGCCGCCCGTGTGGAAATAGGCCGCCGTGTGGTCCTGCGTGCGGTCCTGAAACGTCAAATGGCTGGCAGGCTGCTTGGCACATTCGGCGTGGAAACTGCCCACGCGGGCGCTGTGCTGCACTGGGTTCTTGGGGCGCACCAGCGGCACGATCCAGCTCTTGGGCGGTGTCAGATAGCTGTTCAGATCGACTTCCAACACATGCTTGACGCTTGGCGCATTCGCAATCGCACGCCCAACCTTTTGCGCCAGATCGGTCTTGGGAAATGCCTTGAGCGTGACGACAACCTTGGCCCCCGTCTCGCGCAGGATAGAGGCGATTTGCTCTGGCTCGAGCAGCGGGTTGATCGGGTTGACGATGCCCGCCGTCGCGCCGCCAAGCAAGGTGATCACGGTTTCAAGCGCGTTTGGCATCACATAGGCCACCACGTCTTTTTCACCGATGCCAAGGCTGCGAAACAGGTTCGCCGCTTGGGTGACCCGCGTTTGCAGCTCAAGCCACGTCAGCGTTTTAGAGGGGGCTTTGGGGTCCGATAAAAGCTGATAGCTGACCGCTGGCCGTGCCCCATGTTGCGCGGCGGTGCGTGCCAAAAAGCCATAGACCGAAGCCGGCAGATCGCGGGCCTCCCAGTCGGATTCAGCCTCAATGGCTTGCAGATCTGCAAGCGATGCAAAAGTTCCCATGTCATCCTCCCCTTCGGACGCGTTTTGTCGCGGCCTGATTATGAACCAAGGATGGGGAAAGATAGGGCTTTTGCCAAGGGGTTGCGTCAGATGGTGACGCTGTGTCACCAAAACGCGCAAAAAACCCGCTTGCTGGGATGCAAGCGGGTTCGAAAGATCGCTTTAGGCCTGCGCCGGAATGCGAAGCATTTGACCTGGATAGATTTTATCAGGATGCGACAGCATCGGCTTGTTGGCCTCAAAGATCGCGGTGTAAAGGCTGGCTTTGCCAAGCGTGTGCTGGGCAATCGCCGACAACGTGTCACCCTTTTTCACCGTGTAGAACACCGGATCGGCGGCATCGGACTCTGCCTCGACGGTCGCCACGCCCTTGATATTGCCTGCCGCAAGGATGATTTTCTCTTTCATCTCTGGTGACACGGCTTTGCCTTCAACGGTGACTTTGTCGCCAACGACTTTGATCTCGACGCCCTTGGTATCAAGGCCCATCTTTTCCATATCGGCTTTGACGGCCTCGGCCTCTGCGACGGTGCCTGCCTCGGCCTTACCGCCAAACAACGAAGACCCAGCGTCTTTTACGAAACTCCACAAACCCATAATGCACTCCTTTAAAGCTGCCCCGAAACGGGGGGATGCCGCAGTGTGCCCCCTCGGCGCGGTCATTGCAACCGCAGCCCGAGGGGGAAAGGCCGCGCGATTTTCCCTTAGGCCGCGCCGTCGGTGAACTGCAGTTTGGCCAGCCGCGCATAAAGCCCGCCCTGCGCCACAAGGTCATCATGGGTGCCAATGGCGGCGATCTTGCCGCCCTCGAACACCACAATCCGGTTGGCGCGCTTGACGGTGGCAAGACGGTGCGCGACGACGATGGTGGTGCGCCCTTCGGCCAACTTGTCGACCGCCTGCTGCACCAAACGCTCGGATTCCGCATCCAGCGCCGAGGTCGCCTCGTCCAGCAACAGCACCGCTGCATCGCGCAAAATCGCGCGCGCAATCGCAATCCGCTGCTTTTGGCCGCCCGAAAGCATCACCCCCCGCTCGCCCAGATAGCTGTCATAACCCTGCGGCAAGGCCACGATAAAGTCATGCGCTGCGGCGGCACGTGCGGCCTCGATCACCTCGGCTTCGGTCGCATCTGGGCGGCCAAAGCGGATATTCTCAAGCGCCGAGGCGGCAAAGATCACAGGGTCTTGCGGTACCAGCGCCATGGCCGAGCGGAAGTCCTGCCGATCCATCTCGCGCAGGTCAATGCCGTCAAAGCGGATGCTGCCGCTTTGTGGGTCATAGAACCGCATCAACAGTTGCAACACCGTCGACTTGCCCGCCCCCGAAGGCCCCACAAGTGCCACGGTCTCGCCCGCCGCCACGTTCAAACTGACACCGTCCAAGGCCGAGCGATCAGGCCGCGTCGGGTATTGAAAGACCACGTTTTCAAGCGTGACTTCCCCCCGCACGGGGCGTGGCAAGGCACGCGGGGTCGCCGCCGTTTCTACAGGGTCGGTGGCGTGGATCATTTCGACCAGCCGCTCTGTGGCGCCCGCTGCGCGTTGCAGCTCGCCCCAGATTTCCGACAGCGACCCAACCGCGCCAGCAACCAGCACGGCATAAATCACGAATTGCACCAGCTGACCGCCCGACATCGAGCCATCCCGCACATCGCGCGCACCAATCCACAAGACGCCGACCACGCCCGCAAACACGAGGAAAATCACAATCATCGTCATCTGCGCACGGGTCATGATGCGGGACTTGGCGGCCTCGAACGACCGTTCGTTGACGGTGGCGAACTCGGCGCGAGTGCGGTTTTCGTGGGTGAAGGCCTGCACGGTCTGCACGGCCAAAAGCGCCTCGGACGCTTTGCCCGACGATTGCGCGATCCAGTCTTGGTTATCGCGGCTCAGCGTGCGCAGGCGGCGACCAAGGGTGACAATAGGAATGACAATCGCAGGCACAATCAGCAGCACCAGCCCCGTCAGCTTGGCCGAAGTCAGCGCCATCAAGATCAAGCCGCCAAAGGTGGTCAGCATATTGCGCAGCGCCACCGAGATCGACGACCCGATCACCGATAAAATCAGCGTCGTGTCAGTGGTGATGCGGCTCAGAACTTCGCCCGTCATGATGCGCTCGAAGAACGCAGGCGACAGGCCCAGCACACGGGCAAAAAGCGCGGCGCGGATGTCTGCGACCACACGCTCGCCCAATCGGGTGACGAAGTAATAGCGGATACCCGTGCCCACCGCGAGCATGATCGCCAAGATGATTGCTGCGCCAAAGTATTTGTCGAGCAGCGAAAAGTCACCCGCACTAAAGCTGTCGATCACCCGCCGCGCCGCCATCGGCAGCACAAGGCTGACGGTCGAGGTCGTGACCAAGGCGAAACCAGCCGTGATAACCATCAACCGATAGGGGCGGATAAACGGCCAGAGGCCTGCGAGATTGCCAACCTTTTTCGAGGTGGCGCGCTGGGGAAGTGGTTCTTTGGCCATAAATCCTGCTCTTTTCGCTATGGGCACGGCATAACGACGCCGCCGCCCGCGTGCAAGCGGCGCGAGTGTCGCGGGGTCTTTCGTGTTGCGGCGCGGCGTGGCAGTCTGCGGCAAACGGAGGCGCAGATGGATTACTTTACAGCAAGCGACGGCGCAAAGATCGCCTATCTGGATGAGGGCGAGGGGATGCCGCTGCTTTGCCTGTCGGGGCTGACGCGGACGGTCGGGGACTTTGATTACATGCGTGCGGGCCTGCCAGCCGTGCGCCTGATCCGCATGGACTATCGCGGGCGCGGGGCCAGCGATTTTACCGGCGGCGCAAGCTACACCGTGCCGCAAGAGGGTCGTGATGCGCTTGAATTGCTTGACCATTTGGGGATTGCGAAGGCAGCGGTTCTGGGCACGTCTCGCGGCGGGTTGATTGGCTTGGTGCTGGCGGCGGTGGCAAAAGACCGGCTGTTGGGGCTGTGCATGAACGACGTTGGCCCCGTGATCGAGCGCAGCGGGCTGGCGCGAATTTTTGACTACGTCGGGCGCAATCCTGCCGCCAAAACGTATGAAGAGATGGCGGCGGTTTTGCCCAAAGTGATGCTCGGCTTTGCCAATGTGCCGCCAAGCCGTTGGCTGGAAGAGGCCCGTCTGCACTATACCCAGACCGCCGAAGGTCTGCGCATCACCTATGACCCTGCCTTGCGAGAGGCGTTTCTGGCGGCTTTTGAGGGGCCCGAAGTGGACCTGTGGCCGCTATATGACGCGCTGGCGGGGGTGCCTGTAGCCGTCATTCGCGGCGCAAACTCGGACTTGCTTTCGGCCGCGACGGTGGCGGAAATGGCGCGGCGCAGACCTGATCTGATGGCAGCCGAAGTGCCAGATCGCGCGCATATTCCCTTTCTTGACGAGCCAGAATCCCAAGAGATTTTGCACAAATTCATAAAGGCCTGCCAATGAACATCGATATGATCAACGCCGCCGCCCTTCGGCTGCAAGGCCATGCGCGGCTCACACCTTTGCTGAACACGCCCCTCTTGGATGCGATTGCGGGGCGGCGGGTTTTTGTCAAAGCCGAGTGCCTGCAATGGACCGGCAGCTTCAAGTTTCGCGGCGGTTGGGCGGCAGTTTCGGCGCTGCGGGGGGCCAAAGGTGTGATTGCCTATTCGTCGGGCAACCACGCGCAAGGGGTGGCGCTTGCTGCGGCGCGTCACGGGCTTGAAGCGGTGATTTTGATGCCAAGCGATGCGCCCAGCGTCAAGATCACCAACACCCGCGCCTATGGTGCCGAAGTCATCCTCTATGATCGCAACACCGCCGACCGTGACGCTTTGGGTGCAGAGCTGGTGGCCGCGCGCGGATTGGAGTTCATCAAGCCCTATGACCAACCCGAAGTGATCGCGGGCCAAGGCACCATTGGGCTTGAAATCGCTGCGCAGTTTGACGGCGAGGCCGAGGTGCTGACCTGTTGCGGGGGCGGCGGCATGACGTCGGGGATTGCGCTTGCGCTTGAGGGGCGGATGCGGGTTCGACCCGTCGAGCCGGAGGGCTTTGACGATGTGGCGCGCAGTCTGATCTCGGGCGTGCGCGAGCGCAATGCTACGCTTTCGGGCTCGGTTTGTGATGCGATCGTGACGCCCTGCGCGGGCGAGATGACCTTTCCGATCATGCAGCGGCTGTGCGGTGCGGGGATTGCTGTCAGTGATGAAGAGGCGCTGCGGGCGATGGTTTTGGCCTTCGAGCATTTGCGGATCGTGCTTGAACCGGGGGGCGCGGTGGCGCTTGCCGCGGCGCTGTTCCGGCCCGACCTGCCCGAAACGGTGATCGCTGTCGCCTCTGGTGGCAATGTGGACCCCGCGATTTTCGCCAATGCTTTGGCACGGTTTGGAGGCTGACTTGGCGCTGATTTACTTTGATGACATCCGTTTGAATGCCGAGATTTCGGGACCAGTGGATGGGCAGAATGTCGTTCTTATTCATGCGCTTGGCACGAACCTGCGGATTTGGGATGAGGTGGTTGCACGGCTGCCTGCAAGCTGTCGGGTGCTGCGGTTTGACCTGCGCGGGCACGGGGCGTCCGATGTCCCTGCCCCACCCTATACGATGGGCGCGCTGATCCGTGACGCCGAGCGGTTGATAGAGCATTTCGGCATGAAAGACGCGGTGGTCGTGGGGCTGTCGCTTGGCGGGCTGATCGCACAGGGGCTGGCGGTCAAGCGGCTGGATTTGGTGCGCGGCTTGGTCTTGTCGAACACGGCGGCCAAGATCGGTTCGGCGGCACTGTGGCAGGCGCGGGCCGATGCGATGCAGCAGAACCCCGAAGCCTATGCCGATGAGGCGATGCCACGGATGTTCGGCCGCACTTGGCGCGAGATCGAGGGCGCGCAAGACGTGCGGCAGATGCTGCTTGCGACCGACGTCAACGGCTGGTCAGGCTGTGCTGCGGCGATTGGTGGCACGGATTTTTACACGCAAACGGCGGGCCTGCGCCTGCCCTGCTTGGTGATCGCGGGGGCCAATGATGGCACCACGCCGCCCGATCTGGTGCGCGAGACCGCCGAGTTGTTGCTGGGCCACCGCTGGCTTTTGCTACGCGGCGCAGGGCACTTGCCGATGGTGGAAAAACCCGAGGCTTATTCACAGGCGATCTCCTCGTTCCTGCGCGAGATTGGTCATACTTGACAAATCTTTCTGGCTTTAACCGCTTTGGTGCCAAAACCTTGTCAAAGAACCGCATTTCTTTGGCATTCGGCGATTGCAGGCCCGAGGCAAGGGGTGGCATTGATGCTGTGCTCGATTTTTCAACTCGTTCAGCCTCCACCTTACAGCGGCATATCCGCGCCCCTGCTCACGTCGATCCGTGAATATGTAAAGGAAGACTGCGCGCAGGATTTGCCGCAAGACACCAACCCGTGGGACGGCAATGCAGAGTTTGAAACGATCTACGCGCGGCTTGGCTTGGCGGTCCCGACCGAGAGCATTCATCTTTTGCTGCGACGCAAGAAGTTCAACTTCCTCCCGAATTACAATGCGGGAATAATCGGGTTCCACGAACCGACCGCCGACGGGCGCAGGTTTGCGGACCTGTGGAATGAAACGGCACTCGTCATTGCAGAATGGACGATATCCCCAATCGCCGCCCTTACCTTGACCAAATGCCATCACCCATCGCAATGCCCCCCCGTGGCGGGGCCTGTCTGGGGGAGGCCGAGCAATACATTCTGGGCGGACCCATTCGTGGCAAACCCTGATCCGACGTTGCGATCTCGGCGAAAGCCCGCGCGGGATTGATCTTCTGGTTAAACACGTGCCGCTTGCGGAAATTCCAGCGCTGCTTGGCGATGAGAAATGGGGCGCAGCCTCGCTGCTGTGAGGTCTTGGCGACAGCCTGTGTCGCAGGTTTGATAGTGCGCTGGCATTTGCTGCTTAGGCTGGGTGACACACGCAAACCACGGAGCCCTCATGATGAAGCTAAAAGATCTTGAGATTTTCATCGTCGCCCCTCCTGCCCCGGGTTGGGGTGGGCGCTATTGGATTTTCCCCAAGCTGACCACCGAATGCGGCATCGTCGGCTATGGCGAGTGCTATGCCTCAAGCGTCGGCCCCAAAGCGATGCGCGCAGTGATCGAAGACGTGTTCGAGCGTCACATGCTGGGCGAAAACCCCGAAAACATAGAGCTTATGTTCCGCCGCGCCTATTCTTCTGGCTTCACCCAGCGACCAGATTTGACCGTGATGGGTGCTTTTTCGGGGTTGGAGATTGCCTGTTGGGACATCCTTGGCAAGGCACGCAATCGTCCGGTTTGGGCGCTGTTGGGCGGCAAAATGAATGCTCGCGTGCGCAGCTATACCTACCTCTACCCAGAGCCCGAGGAAGACGCCTCCGAATTCTGGTTCGACGCCGATATGACAGCCGAGGCCGCCGCCCGCGCTGTGAAGCAAGGCTTCACCGCCATCAAGTTTGACCCCGCGGGCCCTTATACTATTCGCGGCGGCCACGAACCCGCGATGCGCGACATCACGCGCTCGGTGGAGTTCTGCGCGAAAATCCGCGAAGCCGTCGGCGACCGTGCTGACCTGCTCTTTGGCACGCATGGGCAGTTTACGACGGCGGGGGCAATCCGCTTGGGCCGCGCGCTCGAACCCTACGCCCCGCTTTGGTATGAAGAACCGATCCCGCCGGACAATCTTGCCGAATTCGCAGAGGTGGCAAAATTGGTCGGCGTGCCACTCGCAACGGGCGAACGTCTGACAACCAAAGCCGAATTTGGCGCGCTCTTGCGGCTTGGTGGGGTGAAGATTTTGCAACCCGCACTCGGCCGCGTTGGTGGCATCTGGGAGGCCAAGAAAATCGCCGCAATGGCCGAAGTCTTCAATGCCCAAATGGCGCCGCATCTCTATGCCGGCCCCGTGGAATGGGCGGCCAATATCCACCTCTCGACCTCGATCCCGAACATCCTGCTGGCCGAGACGATACAGACGGGTGGCAGCTTCCATCTGGCCCTCATCAAGCACTCGATCACATGGGAAAACGGCTACATCCTGCCCCCCGAAGCCCCAGGCCTTGGCATCGCGTTCGACGAAGACCTGGCACGGGCGCATCCCTACACAGGCACTGCCTTGCACCTGCAGATGCAAGAAGATCCTTGCGACTACCACAATGCGAACCGTTTTGAAGGCGGCGCCCCTTCCCCCAAATAGGCCCAAGGCTCGGCCTAGCTCACCCCCGCGAGCCCCTCGGGCGAGGCCGTTTGCGGGGGCTCGATGCCCCTGCAAACGGCTCCACCGCGTCAAAACTCAGAGCCTCAAAGTGATTCGTGCGCGCCGATTTCAACCGCAACAAGACCCCTCGCAAACACCCCAAAAGAAGCCCGCCCAGACAAGTCAAAATCAGAAAAACATCGGATAATCAAACCATTACCACCTTCCACCAAGGGGAGTTGTCACTGCCCTCTGCTGCGCTATAGTAAAACAGTCGGCCTCTAAGGTCGGCGGATGTTCTCAGGGCGGGGTGCAATTCCCCACCGGCGGTGTTTGGGTTCGACCCATCAGCCCGCGAGCGCCTTCCTTAGGGAAGGGTCAGCAGACTCGGTTAGATTCCGAGGCCGACGGTCATAGTCCGGATGGAAGAGAACGAATGGTCTGAACGCCACACTTGCCCTTACCGGCAAGGGTGTTTGTCGTGCCATTTTGCCCTGCGACGTCTTTTGTTGAAAGATTGGACGCGCGGGATGACGACGATATCACCTGAAACCTTACACGCGGGCTTTGCGATTGCCTTGGCTGCGGCAGAGGAATTTGCAGGCTCCACCGCCCCCAATCCGCCCGTCGGTTGCGTGCTGTTGGACGCGGAAGGCGCGCTGCTGGCCGTGGCCGCGCATCAGCGCGCGGGTCAGCCCCATGCCGAGGCTTTGGCGCTGGCGCATTGCGATCGCGCTGGCACCACGGCGCGGATAGACACGGTCATTGTCACGCTCGAGCCTTGCAACCACACAGGCCGCACCCCCCCTTGCACCGACGCGATTTTGCGCTCGCCCGCGCGTCAGGTTTGGATTGGAGCCGCAGACCCGAACCCGTCGGTCCTCAGTGGCGGAGCCGCGCGTTTGGCCGCAGCGGGTGTCGGCGTCGCAAGCTTTTCCGATCTTGACCATCCAGAGGCCCGCGCACTTGGGGCTGCCGCCCGCAGGCTGATCGCCCCCTTCGCCAAGCGCGTTCTGACTGGCCTGCCATGGGTCACGGTCAAACAAGCGCTTACCCGCGACGGGTCGATGATCCCCGCGCAGGGGCGCAAGACTTTTACCTCGCAGGCCTCCCTGACCTTCGCACACCAACTGCGAAAGCGCGCAGATGCGGTGCTGACGGGCTCGGGTACGGTGCTGGCCGATGCGCCAGAATTCACCATCCGCCACGTTGCGGATTTCGCGGACAAACGGCGGCAGCTGGTGATTTTGGATCGGCGTGGCCGGGTTCCCGCGACCTACCTGACGGCGGCCCACGCCCGCGGCTTTGACGCGCGCATCGCCACCGATCTGGCCGAGGCGCTGCGCACACTTGGTGCGGCGGGCGTGCAAGAGGTTCTCATCGAAGCAGGTCCCGAGGTTTTGCAAGCCGTCACGGCGGGCGGCTTTTGGGACGAATGGATCACCATTGAACAAACCGAAGGGGACGATCGCATCACGCATCGTCTGGCCAACGGTTCTGGCGGGAAGGAAAAATAATGTTTTCAGGAATAATCGAGCGGCTGGCCCCCGTCCAAAGCGCCGTTCTGGCCGACAACCGACTGATCTTGACGCTTGCCACGGGCTACGGCGATCTGGAACTGGGCGAGAGCATCGCGGTGAACGGCGTTTGCCTCACCGTGGTCGAGTTCGACACCGCAGGGGTTGCGCAGTTCTTTGTCAGCGCCGAGACAATTGCGCGGTCCAACCTTGGCACGCTTGCTGCGGGCGGCTTCGCCAATCTGGAGCGTTCGGTTTCGTTGGCAACGCGTCTGTCTGGGCATCTGGTGCAGGGGCATGTCGACGGCAAAGCGCGGCTGTTGGCAGCGACGGCTTCGGATGGGGCCTATCTGCTGGAACTTGCCCTGCCCCGCGAGACCTCGCGCTATTGCGTCGAGAAAGGCTCGATTGCGCTGAATGGCATCAGCTTGACCCTGAACGCGGTCGAAGATGCGCCAGAGCACAGCACCATTCGCATCACCATCATTCCCCACACGTGGGAACACACCAACTTGCAGCACCTGACCATCGGTTCCGAAGTGAACGTCGAAGTCGATGTTATGGCCAAATATGTGGAGCGCCTATGTCACGCCTATCAGTAGCCCTAGAGCACCTCAAGCAAGGCGGTATGATCGTCCTGTTTGATGATGAAGACCGCGAGAATGAAGGCGATCTGGTTGTCGCAGGCGAGTACGCCACCCCCGAAGCCATCCGCTTTATGGCTGTCCACGGGCGCGGGTTGATCTGCTTGGCGCTGACCGATGCGCAGGTGGACAAGCTGGGCCTGCCGCCCATGGTCGCCAGCAACAAGGCCCGCCGCTCGACCGCGTTTACCGTGTCGATCGAGGCGCGCGACGGCATCACCACCGGCATTTCCGCCTTTGACCGCGCCCAGACCATTGCCACCGCGATCAACCCGAATGTCGAAGCCGGCGATATCGTCTCGCCTGGGCATGTGTTTCCACTGCGGGCGAATGCAGGCGGGGTTCTGGCGCGCAACGGCCATACCGAAGGCGCGATTGACCTGATGAAGCTGGCGGGGCTGCAAACCTCGGCGGTGATCTGCGAAGTGATGGGCGAGGATGGTCACATGGCCAAACGCCCCGAGCTTGAGATCTTTGCCAAGACCCACGGCCTGCCCATTCTGACGATTGAAGAGCTGGTCGAGCATCGCCTGCGCGAAGAAGCCTTGGTCGAAGCCATTGACGTCGCAAGCTTTCCTTCGGCCTTTACCGAAGCACCGATGCAGGTTCACGCCTTTCGCAGCCTTGTCGATGGCATCGAGCATTTGGCGATTGTGAAGCCCTGTGCGGCGGGGGTGACGCCACTGGTGCGCATCCATTCCGAGTGTTTGACGGGGGATGCCTTGGGGTCGCTGCGGTGTGACTGCGGTCAACAGCTGCAACAGGCTTTGGCGCTGATTTCCCAAAGCGAGGGCGGCGCGTTGATCTATATGCGCGGTCAAGAAGGGCGTGGCATCGGGCTGGCGAATAAGATCCGCGCCTATGCCTTGCAAGACAAGGGCATGGACACCGTCGAGGCCAACACGGCACTGGGCTTTGGCGCCGATCTGCGCAGCTATGCGGTCGCCGCGCAAATCCTGCGCAGCCTGGACATGACGTCGGTTGATCTGCTGTCCAACAACCCACAAAAAGCTTCGGGCCTGAGCAGCTATGGCATCAACGTCGCGCAGCAGCGCCCGCTGGTGATCGCGCCCAACCCGTTCAACAAACACTATCTGGCGACCAAATCCGAGAAATTCGGCCATAGCCTTTCGCATCAAATCTAAGGGAAGAACATGACACATCCTAATCCACGGCTTGCGGTTGTTATCAGCCGGTTTAACCCCGAAGTGACGCTTGGGCTTTTGGCGGGCAGCAAGGCCTATCTGGCCGAGCGCGGGCTGAACTTGGCCGAAGGCGATATTTATAATGCACCCGGCGCGTTTGAAATTCCGTTGATTGCCAAAGCCTTGGCGAAGTCGGGCCGCTATGATGGCGTGATCTGTCTTGGCTGCGTGATCAAGGGCGACACTGCGCATTTCGAATACATCAGCCTTGGCGCGACGATGGGGTTGATGACCGCCTCGCTTGAAACTGGCGTGCCGCTGACCTTTGGCATCCTGACCACCTATACCGACGAGCAAGCCAATGTGCGCAGCCGTGACGACGCGCATAACAAGGGCCGCGAAGCAGCCGCAGCTTGCGTCGAGGCGCTCGAGGTTTTGGCGGTGATAGAGCGCGGCTAAGTTAACCGAATTTTAACTTTGGCAGGGCAGTCTGACCATATGAAACAGATTGCCCTGCTCCTCTTTGTCCTGCTTTCGGCCTGTGGCGCCTCTCCCGCGCCAGAGTTCTTTGGCGCAAAACGTGTGGATGTGACCCGCGACGGCCGCCAATATACGGTATTTTTCACCGACCGACGGGTCGAGGTCATCCGCCTCGGCTATGCCAAACGCGGCGAACATCAGGGCATCAGGGCGCAAATGATCACACTTATCCCCGAAGTGACCGGCTGCAAAGTGAATGAGCGCAGCCTACAGGGCGATAGCGGCGAAATGCGTGGCTCTATTCGCTGTCCTTCGGCGGGCGCAGGATAAGCTCCCACGCGGCATAGCAACCAGCGCTGAAAAACACGAAGCCCCAGCCTGCTGACACAAAGGCAAGCTCGTAAAGCCCCCAGCACATCGGCACCAAGATTGTCGCCCACTTGCGCCAAGGCTTTGCGAAAAAGCTGTCATTGCGGTCGAGTATTTTCATCGCTTGCCTCGTTTTCCCCCACGCATCCCCGCGCGTCCCCCAGTCGAGCGCCCCGAGGATTTCACCGCAGTTTCAACAGCGTCCTCGATAACCGACTGACGTGCAAGCGGATCGTCCGCAATCGCAAGCTCAACTGCCTCGAGCCGCTTGACCTCATCCCGCAAACGCGCGGCCTCTTCGAACTCTAGGTTTTCAGCGGCTTTGCGCATCGCCACGCGGATTGCATCGAGGTGCGCAGCCAAATTCGAACCAATCATCGGCTTATCAACCTTGGTGGTGATCCGCGCCTGATCGGTATCGCCTTGATAGATGCCGAGCAGAATATCCTCGACGTTTTTCTTGATCGTCGTCGGGGTGATGCCGTGCAAGGTGTTATAGGCCATCTGCTTTTCACGCCGCCGCGAAGTCTCGCCCATCGCCCGCGACATGCTGCCAGTGATACGGTCGGCATACATGATCACGCGGCCTTCAGAGTTCCGCGCCGCGCGCCCGATGGTCTGAATGAGCGAGGTTTCCGAGCGCAAAAAGCCCTCTTTATCCGCGTCCAAAATCGCAACCAAACCGCATTCCGGAATGTCCAAACCCTCGCGCAAAAGGTTGATGCCGACCAGAACATCAAAGGCCCCCAGTCGTAAATCTCTTAGGATTTCAATACGTTCAATAGTGTCGATGTCCGAATGCATATAGCGGATGCGGATCCCTTGCTCGTGGAAATACTCGGTCAAATCTTCGGCCATGCGCTTGGTCAACGTGGTCACCAGAACCCGCAAACCTTTCAACGCAACTTTCCTGATTTCGTCCAAAAGGTCATCGACCTGCATATCAACGGGACGGATTTCGATCTGCGGATCAATCAGCCCTGTCGGACGAATTACCTGTTCTACGAACACGCCGCCTGTCTGCTCCAACTCCCAAGGCGCGGGCGTCGCCGAAACAAAGATCGACTGCGGCCGCATTGCGTCCCATTCCTCGAACTTGAGCGGGCGGTTATCCATGCAGGATGGCAACCGAAAGCCATGCTCGGCCAGCGTCATTTTGCGCCTAAAGTCACCCTTATACATGCCGCCAATTTGCGGCACCGAAACATGGGATTCGTCAGCAAAAACAATGGCGTTGTCGGGAATAAACTCGAACAGTGTCGGGGGTGGCTCGCCCGGCGCGCGCCCTGTCAGATAGCGTGAATAGTTCTCGATACCGTTGCAAACACCGGTGGCCTCAAGCATTTCAATGTCAAAAGAACAGCGCTGCTCCAAGCGCTGCGCTTCAAGCAGTTTGCCCTGAGACACCATCAGATCGAGCGTCTGGCGCAGCTCTTTTTTGATGCCGATCACCGCCTGTTGCATGGTCGGGCGCGGGGTCACATAGTGCGAATTGGCGTAGATACGGATTTGATTAAAACTATCGGTTTTTGCTCCCGTCAAAGGGTCAAATTCGATAATCGCCTCAAGCTCTTCACCGAAAAAGGAAAACCGCCACGCGCGGTCCTCAAGGTGGGCGGGCCAAACCTCGACGCTATCGCCACGCACACGGAAACATCCGCGCTGAAACGCTTGGTCGTTGCGGCGATATGCCTGCGCGACCAACTCGCCAAGCACCTGCCGCTGGTCATAGCTTTGCCCCACCACCAGATCTTGGGTCATCGCGGAATAGGTCTCGACCGAGCCGATGCCATAAATGCAAGACACCGAGGCCACGATAATCACATCGTCACGCTCCAACAGCGCCCGCGTGGCAGAGTGGCGCATCCGGTCGATCTGCTCGTTGATCTGCGATTCCTTCTCGATGAAGGTATCGGTGCGGGCAACGTAGGCCTCTGGCTGGTAGTAGTCATAGTAAGAGACGAAATACTCCACAGCATTATCAGGGAAGAAGCCCTTGAATTCGCCATATAATTGCGCGGCCAAGGTTTTGTTGGGCGCGAGAATAATCGCAGGACGTTGGGTTTGCTCGATGATCTTGGCCATCGTAAAGGTCTTGCCCGTGCCTGTCGCACCCAGCAAGACTTGGTCGTGCTCACCTGCCAGAACGCCCTTGGACAGCTCGGCAATTGCCGTTGGCTGATCACCCGCCGCCTCGAACTGCGTTTGCAACACAAAGCGCTTTCCGCCCTCCAGCTTTGGGCGGACCAGAACGTCGGGGCGCTCGGTTAAGGCGTTCAAGTTATTGTGCGGCATGATGATTCCCTTCTCGGCTCAATGTATTCTGTTTTTGTTCACGGAAAAGGGTGGCAGGGGTTTGTTAAGACAACTTATGTAAAAGTGAATAAACTGCCTGCAATTTTAAAGATACTTATTTACATAAATGCACTTTATGGTTGTTTTCAGGCTACGATTGTCGCAATGTCAAACGGCAAGCAGTTCCTACCGCTGCCGGTTGACCCACCACACACCCCACCCACACCCCGAGTCAACCGGCAGCACACCACTATCACCGCCGGATGCAATGCAGGCTTGCCTTTCCAGCGGTTTTTGGAAATAACCGCGTCATCGCTTTGGGAGTTTCAGCATGCGCGCGCGTATCTATCAACCAGCCAGAACTGCGATGCAATCTGGCACGGCAAAAACCACGACTTGGGTACTTGAGTTCGCGCCTGCAACGGCTCGTTCGGTTGACCCGTTGATGGGCTGGACCAGCAGTGCAGACACCCAAGCACAAGTAAAACTGCGCTTCGACACACGCGAGGCCGCTGAAGCCTATGCGACCGAAAAAGGCATCGCGTTTGATGTGCTCGAGCCAAATAAACGCAAACCAGTCATCCGCGCAGGCGGCTATGGCGAAAACTTCGCGACCAACCGCCGGAGCGTCTGGACGCACTGAAGCTGTTGTAAAACGGGATCAAGATTCGGCGGAAGGGTTTTATGGGCTGTATATTTACTGCGCGACCCTCTCCACTTTGAATTCGAGCAAAGTTGTCGCGGAGTTCGGGTAAAGATTGGGCGATGCTGGTGGCTACACTGCAGTTGGGAATGCTGGCGACCCTTCGTCGATAGGTCTTCTGTTTTCGAGCAAGGATCTTCTGGTCTGGGGTAAATGTTATCCGGAGGTGAAGAACGTATGTTGAGCTCGACCTTTCGGGGCCGCAAGCCGCCAATATGTGGCAGCTGAGGTCACAGTGAGAGGGGCGCTTAGGCTTAGGCCCTTAGTCGCTTTTCAAAAAGTCATCAATGAACTCAGATACCGGAGAAACACCTGTCACGAGCAGGTGATCACGCGCGCGGGTGCAGGCAACATAGAGTAACTGTCGTTCAGTGTTGTAGACCTCTTCAAGGTCAGCGTCGTCTGCTACAGCTTCTATGCGCGCCGATTGAGGAATGACGTCATCGTCGCAAGCCATCACAACAACGGATCGGAATTCTAGACCTTTTGCGAAATGCATCGTGCTGATGGCCACGGCGCCGGGCTCGGTTTCGTTCTTGTCGTTCAATTCAATAGCGCTTGCGCCGGCCGCCTTCACCGCAGCTCGGGCACGTTTTAATTCTGCGTCAGATCGCACAAAAACACCGATGTCATTTGCTGCGCAGCCTTCCTGTAAGCGGGCCTTAATCCAAGTTCCCACAACCTGGCATTCCTCGTGCAAGTCTTTGCAAAGAGAAACCAATGGCGGAGGGCCGTCGAACATCGAGACTGTGCCACCACTCCCCTCTGTATTTCCATCCACTGAATAGCCGCTAGATTTGTAGACGCCTTGCTTGGTAATTTTGGAAGCATGGAGGACGATATGTCCGGAGCTAAATTCACAGAAGAGTTAAAACGCGATGCCGTCGCGCAGGTCGAAGATCGGGGCTATCCGGTCCGCGAGGTGGCCGAGCGCTTGGGGGGCCGTCGGCCGGCAAGCGAATGCGAAGCAATCGCCGAGAGGCAGCACTAAATCGATCTACACATGGCAAAAGCTATTTTCGAAGCAAGCGAAGGTTGTCAAAGAGGTCGACGCCCAGGCTGATGAGATCCGGCGGCTGAAGCGGGACCTGCTGCGGGTCACTTCGGGTCGGGACACCCCAAAAAAAGGTGACCGCATACTTCGCCAGAGTGTCCCCCCTCTCGCGGCTGTAAACATTCGCTGCCCGTTACCTGACAGGCGTGTTTGCACGCCGAGAAGGGGGCAGCGGGTGAAGTATGCGTTTGGCCATTGCCCGGCAGGCGATGCGTGCATCGCCGAGAGGGGCCGAGCACCGGCTGTTGTTCGCCGTGCGGAGCATGTGCCGGATGCTGGCGGTGCATCAAAGCGGCTTTTATGCATGGCTGCGTGAGCCATTTTGTCAGCGAGCGTTGGAAGATCAGCGCCAAACCAAGTTGCTGAAGAAAGCTTGGGGCGATAGCGGCAAAGTTTATGGCTATCGTAAGCTCCAAGATGATTTGTGCGATCTGGGTGAGGACATCAGCCCCAATCGGGCTTGGCGTCTTGCCCGCCTTGCGGGCATAAGAGCCCAGATTGGTTACAAAAAGAAGCCCAGCTCCTACGGTGGCAGCCCGGCTGTCATGGCCGACAATACCTTGAACAGAGAGTTCGACGTCCCCTCTCGTTGATTGCGCGCAATCAACTGCCGGGCAACGGATACGCCAGACCAGTTCTGCCTATCGGCGCTTGAAGACAATCGCCTGCCGGTGGCAGGTCACCGATATCACCTACATCCGCACCCACGAGGGCTTCCTGTATCTCGCAGTTGTCATCGATCTGTTTTCCCGGCGCGTTGTTGGCCCCCTCTCGCGGTTTGCTTGCAAACCGCTGCCGGGCAGCGGGTCCATGCAAGGCCGCGCATATACCGATCTGCCCCTGCAAGCCCTGCTCCCTCTCACGGTTTGAAGACAAACCATTGCCGGGCTGTGGATGGCCGTCTGGCGGCGCAAACCAAAGACCAAAGTTCAGGTGCATTCCCCCTCTCGGGCATTGCTGCGCAATACCCTGCCGGGCAGCGGACCAAGGTTCACAATTCACCAGCTACGAGTGGCAAGAGTTCCTCGAACAGCACAATCTGCCGCAAAGCACGAGCCCCCTCTCGGCAGATTTGCCTTGCAAATCGCCTGCCGGGCAATGGACGCGGGAACTGTTGGGATCGAGCCATTGGGCGCCATTGGTTCAAGCCCAATGGTGAGGGCGGTGGCGTAAAGCGTCTTCAACCTGCTCAAACACGAACGCATCCGCCGCAGAAAGTATAAAACTTGCGAAGGGGTCCGCCAAGACGTGTTCCCCTCTCGGGCATGCTACGCATACCCTGCCGGGCAGCGGACTACATCGAGGTTTTCTACAATCCACAGCGCAAACACGTTAGGAACGGGATGCTGTCACCGATCGACTTCGAACAGCAGCAGAAACTGAAGCTGCAAGGTGTCTAGGAAACTAGGGGCTATTCACTGCACGGTAGCGGGTGGATCGCGACTTCAGATCCCGTTACGGCTACTCGTTTTTGTTTCATAGCCAGAATATGACGGTTGTGGCGATGGCGAGGGCGGAGAAGAAGACCTTGGGGCACCTATCGTAGAGTGTTGCCACACGTCGCCAATCTTTCAAACGGCCGAACATAATCTCAATCCGGTTACGGCGCTTGTATCGCCGCTTGTCGTATTTGACAGGCACTTTTCGAGATTTCCGGCCAGGAATGCATGGCTTTATGTGCCTGTTCTTCCAACGCTTCCCTGAACCAATCTGCGTCATAACCTCGATCTCCTAAAAGCCACTTCGCGGAGGGAAAGTTGCTCAGCAATGCTGCCGCACCGGTGTAGTCGCTTGTCTCCCCGGCGCTCATGAAGAAGCGTATCGGGCGACCTTTTTCATCGGTGACAGCATGCAGCTTAGTGTTCATACCCCCCTTGGTGCGGCCGATCAGGCGTCCACGCCCCCCTTTTTTAACCCAAGGCTCGAGGCCGTGCGATGTGCTTTGAGGTAGGTCGCGTCGATCATCACGGTTGTCGGCGTGGCGGCCTCTGAGGCCAATCCCTCCATCATTCGAGCGAACACTCCCATGTCGACCCATCGCTTCCAGCGGTTGTAGAGCGTCTTCGCAGGACCACATTCCTTCGGAGCGTCGCTCCAACGTAAGCCATTGCGGTTAATAAATATAATGCCGCTCAAAACCCGCTCCCTCTCTCGGTTTGCAAGCAAACCGCTGCAGGCAACGGATCATCCACGCGTGGCTTGCCATGGCTTTTCGGAAAGAAAGGCCGCAGCCGCGCCATCTGCTCTTCGTTCAGCCAGTAAAGATTGCTCATAACTTCCCCACTGCTCAGTGGGAATTGAATCACGCGCGCCGCAAGTCCTCAACCAATTTAATGGGTCTGGAAACTAACAGCTATTCAGAAGCCGCCCTTAAGCAAGAACCACAAGCGCGCATATAAACCCTGAGGAAAGAACCAAACGTCCCTGCACCTGCGTGTTGGGCGCAAAAGGTTGGACATTCTTGGTGAACCTTGCCGAGAAATGGTCGCCGTTAAAAACGATCTCAAGCGTATGGAAATCGAACAAAGCCCCAGTCAGCGGATATTGTGCTTTATAGACGGCCTCCTTGGCTACAAAATGTGCAAGTGCATGCAAGCCAGGCTGTTCTTGCCGCTCGACCTCTTGCATTTCAGATTGAAGCAAGACCGTATCCCAGAGAGGGCGCGGCAGATCGCGCGACGGCTCGATATCGAGACCTAGACTCGCAACCTCGCCCGCCCGCGCGATCAATGAGACGCAGGCCCCTTCGCAATGCGCGATGGAGCCGCGCACCCCTACCGGCCAGATCGGCGCGCGGTCTCGTCCCATCGGCACCGCTGACGGGTCAAGACCAGCCGAGGCCATCGCACGACGTGCAGCGACACGCCCCGCACGAAATTCTGCCTGCCGCGAGGGGATCGCGCGAGGCAGGTGCTCCCCAGCCCAATCGCCGTCACTCTCGCCCAGCTGGGCCAATCCCAAGCCAACCGAAACCGGCAAAAAGCCACGCAATGCCACCGCCAGATCAGCCACGATTAAGTCCTGCACGCATCATCTTTCGCCGTGCCATTGCATCATTTCGCACGTTGGCACGATCCGAGGGCTGCGCCTGCGGCTTTGGCGCATCTTCAAGGTAGGTCGCAAGCGTCTGCAAAACCGGATAACGGAAAATATCGGTGATCGAGAGCTTCGGCACCCCCAGCAGGTCCTTCATCTCGCGGTGAACTTGCACCGCCAACAGCGAATGCCCGCCCAAGGCAAAGAAATTGTCGCGCGACCCCACGTTTTGCACCCCAAGAACCCTAGACCAGATAGCAGCAATGCTGCTTTCCAAAGACGACGTCGGAGAAACAAAATCCTTCATTTCTAAAGGCTTAACCGAAGGAACCGGTAGTGCTTTGCGATCAACCTTACGGTTCGGCGTCAGCGGAAAAGCGTTCAGCTGAACGAAATGCGCTGGCCGCATGTGCTCGGGCATCGCCGCCGCGCAGACCTCCCGCAGGCGCGCTTCATCTGCCAGACCGACATAGTAGGCAACCAGCCTAAGGTCGTTCGGGCTGTCTTCGCGGGCAAGGACGACGGCCTGCGTCACACTGGGTTGCGCTTCAAGCACAGCCTCGATTTCACCGAGCTCAATCCGATACCCCCTTATCTTGACTTGGTGGTCGGTACGGCCGAGGAAATCAATTTTCCCATCCTGACGGAGGCGCACCAAATCACCCGTACGATACATGCGGGCGCCCCAAGCACTGGCAGACTCTGCCTTAACAAAAGGATCGTTCACAAACCGCTCTGCCGTCAACTCCGGCTGCATCCAATAGCCACGCGTCACACCGTCGCCACCAATCCACAGCTCTCCTGGAACGCCCTGTGGGACAGGATTGTGCGCCTCATCAAGCACATAGAGCCTTTGGTTCACCAGAGGGCGACCGATGTTGCACGTCCCCCCAAAGGGCGCGACCTCTTCGGTGGAAGACCAAATCGTTGTCTCTGTCGGGCCATACATGTTCAAAATCTTCGCCGATGTTCGCTGACGAAGCTCGGAAACCAAGGCCGAAGACAGCGCTTCTCCGCCCAACAACAGAGTTTTGATCCCTGCCAGGGCAATTTGTGACTCAGCATTCATAGCGATCATTCGCGCCATCGATGGCGTGCACTGCAAATGCGTAATGTTGTGGCGCAGGATCTGCGCGGCGATTGAAAAATCGTCGTTCGCAGCGCTTGTCGCTAGGTTCGAGCGGCGCAAAACCTCTGCCAAAGGGATCAACCCCTCCATGACTTTGGCTGGCGCGATGCCATAGTCGATCAGACAGGCGACCTCGGTCACGCCGATCTGCTTGAGGCCTTCAACCCGCGCGATCGCGTCCTCGACCGTGCCAAAAAGGCCCGAATCCTCGAAATAGCGTTGAAAGGCAAAATCCAAAATCGCTTCGGTTTCCTCACCACTCAGCGATTGAAGGTCGATCTCCATCGGGTTTGAAACACCAACTGGTTTTTTGAAGGCAGGAAATGCCCAAGCATATTGTTTAATCAAAGCTGCGGCAGAACGGAGATAGTCCTTCATCGGTCCACGGGCGGTCTCTCGGGCGGTTTCTCGATCTGCTGCAAGATAACTGTGAAGCATCAGCGTTACTTTGAAATCCGCTGGATCGTGCCCTGCTGTTCTTAGCGCCTCATGATAGAGCTTAATCTTGCCTGCAACCTCGTCGATAGATTGCCCCAAGAGGTGGGTCAAAATGTTTGCGCCGATGGCACCGGCCTCGCGCCACGTCTCGGGATTACCCGCAGTCGTAACCCACAGCGGCAGCTCTTTTGACACGGGGCGAGGTTGAGTTCTGAAGCGAATGTGAACCATTGTTCGTTGGAAACTCGACGGCCTCACCGCGCCAGAGCCTACGAACCTGATCGGCAGCGGTAAACATCGCCGACTTATTGTGAGGCGGAGTGTTTTCTGGCCGAAGGACAAAGTCATCGGGATGCCAGCCGCTGGCAACCGCAATGCCCGCCCTGCCATTGGTAAGGTTGTCGATAACAGCCCATTCCTCAGCAATACGCGCCGGATGATGAAGCGGCATCACGCAAGACCCTGCTCGGACTGCAATATTTTTGGTAACAGCGGCCACAGCAGCCCCTGTCACCGACGGATTTGGGTAGGGCCCGCCAAAGGCATGGAAAAGCCG
>CAWJOY010000079.1:0-38527 GCA_963844505.1 uncultured Alphaproteobacteria bacterium | reverse complement strand
GGAACGGGCGTTGAAGCTTTCGCAATAGCCGTTTTCCCGCGGCGATCCTGGCGTGATGAAAGCGGTTTTGGCGCCAACGGGCGTTGTCAGACAAATCCGAACCAGCCTCAGCTATGGCGGAGGCTCTCCCTATTACGCCGCGCAAAGTCCGCGCCACTCGTTCAGAGCAGCGGCGCGGTTGGTCTTGAAAATGTCCCGAGAATAGAGGTGACGTTGCCGGTTGAAATGATTGTAGACGGAGGCGTGAACCGAGACGTACGTCTGCAGACTTCGCATGCCCCGAAATCCAAGCATCGCCCGCTCTCGTCGCCGGAAGGGCAAGTGTGAATTCTCAGCGCGGTTGTTTATCCTGCGGCCGGTTTCCTGCCTTTCGACACCACCCGTCTCTTTCAACGCGGCACCGTATGAGCGGAGCTTATCAGTGACGAAAACCTCAGGCTGGCCATGTTTACGCATTGCTTTTCTGATGAATTTCGGCGCCGCCTTCTTGTGACGACGCTTGGTAACATAGCTTTCCAGAACCTCGCCCTCGTGATCCACGGCCCGCCAAAGATAGTGCTGCTTGCCGTTGATCTTAACGAAGACCTCGTCAAGATGCCACTGCCAGCGGCTCGATTTCAGCTTCTCGATCCGCCGCTTCTTGATTTCCGCCGCGAACATCGGGCCAAACCGAAGCCACCAATATCGGACGGTTTCGTGGCAAACGTCGATGCCCCGCTCGTGGAGCAGATCTTCGACGTTGCGAAGCGACAGTGGAAACCGGACATACATCATCACCGCAAGGCGGATGATCTCGGGGCTGGTCTTGAAGTATCGAAAAGGCGAGCGCTTGGTCATGCGGAAAGCCTACGCATCCACCCTGCCCCGCTCAAGCCAATTTCTTCTGACAGCGCCGGCATCAAAGTATCAATCTGGGGGTTGTTTAAAAACTTTATTCCTAGCAGCATCATCGGTGAGAGTTGAGAAACACTGCTCGCCGACATCTGACTACCTTAAAGTGACCAAGTTTCACAATTTCAGACAAACTGCTCTTAGAAATAATTTCACAATGGCTCTCTCGAAAGTTGTTAAACAATGATTCAAAATTTTGAAAAGATAGAAAACTTAGGCGTTTTCGCAAACTATAAGAAACCTGCCGGTATGGAGGCATTTAAAAGATACAATCTAATTTATGGCCTAAACGGATCAGGCAAAACAACGATTTCTAGATTTTTTGCTGACCTAAACACAGGCAAGGCGGAAGGTTTCCCGGACCTAAAGTACAAGATCTCCACAGAAGAAGGGACTTTCGAACAAAGTCAGCCTTACACCCGCAAAATTCGCGTTTTCAACGCAGAATATGTGGAAGCCAATATAGGGCAGCTGGACGGACAACTTAATCCAATCTACGTCATCGGCGAAGAGAACAAAAATCTTGCCGAAACAGTAAAGAATGATGAAATAACGTTGACATCAATGTCAAAAAACCTTGTCGCAAAGAAGCTCTCATTAGATAAATCAGAGAAAACTAGATCAAAGATATTTACGGATATAGCCAAGGAAATATCTGAAGCTGCCAAAGGTACGACAACGAGGACCTATAACAAGCGTAATGCCGAGATGGCGCAAGCAAATCTCACTGCCCCGCACACATTAAGCATCCAAGAGCTTGCTGAGGCATCCAAAGCGATGAACCAATCAGCGATGGAAAAGCTGACGCATTATACTCTTCAGAACATGACTCTCGGCAGCGCGGAAGTGCCGTTTTTCGCCGCACTTACTCAACACGAGGAAGCAGTACGGAATACTATCCGAGCCAGCGCGACATCTATCGCAATTCAAAGACTGAAAGAAAATCCCGAAATCGCCAATTGGGTAGAAAACGGAAGAAGAATTCACTCGCTTAAAGATGGTAGTACATGCGAATACTGCCAGCAAGAGGTGCCAGAAAGCCGGGAAAAAGAACTTGCAGCACACTTTAACAAATCAGATAGCAATTTAAAACATGAAATAGAGCGTGCAATATCCACCACTGATGCGTTCATCGAAAAAATGTTAAAAGTAAGCAGTTTAAACGGACAGCTTTTCATTCGGAACTGAGAAACGAAGCAACAGACCTGACAAAGGCTCTAAGTGAAGAACGGACTAAAGTCCTTGAGCATATTAAATTTCTACGAAAATCGCTATGCGAGAAATTGGTTCGGCGCACCGAAGCTTACGAAATAACCCTGCCAGAATTCGACAGCACAACTTGGGAAGAAACCGCCTCACAGCTGAACTCAACGATTGATAAGCACAACTCCGAAACAGCAGCGTTCGACCAACGGCTAAAAGGTAATTTTATAAAGATTGAAATGCATTTTCTGAGCACCATAGCGCCCCAGGTGAAAGCTGCAGATGTCACAATATCATCACTAGAAGCTGATATCGAAGAATGCCAACACGGCGACACTAAGTCCGGCAAGCTTGGTATAAACGATTTAGAGAGCCGCATTAGGAGTAATCGTGCAAAAATTTCAAATTCTCATCAAGCAGCTGCTACCCTGTCTGATAAATTGGAATCATTCCTAGGACGCAATGATTTGAAATTTGAGCCCGAAGGGGAAGGATATCGAATCATGCGCTTTGGGAGGGCGGCTAAGCGATTAAGTGAGGGTGAAAAAACAGCCATTACCTTTCTCTACTTTGTTGTTGGATTGAGAGATCAGGATTTTGAAATTGCAGAAGGCATTGTCGTAATTGACGATCCAATATCCAGTCTGGACTCCAGCTCAGTCTACCAAGCCTTCTCATACCTACAAAGTGCGGTCAAAGATGCCAGGCAAGTATTTTTACTGACGCATAATTTTGAGTTTCTCAAACTTTTGCTAAATTGGTTCCGTGAAGGTATGAAAGCAAAGTCGATTGGAAAGACGTATTGGATGCTGCATTGTTCAAGCACCTCCGCCACCCAGAGAGAAACAACGATAAAGCCGCTGGATTCCGTTCTACTAAATAATAAAAGTGAATTTACCTATTTAGTAAAAATTCTCACTGAATTCAAATCAGATGGTACAATTTCCAATTCGTATCCAATCCCAAATATCGTCCGCAAAGTGTTAGAAACATTTCTAGCTCAGCACTCAACGGGAGACAGCTTTTACCAGCTGTTGAAAAATATTGATTACGATGAAACAAAGAAATCGTCGCTGTATAAGTACACAAATGATCTATCACACCCTACTCTTTCTGGCTTAGATCCCGCGCTTGTCGGCGAAACGCAGGCTAACGTCAAACATATGCTAGAAATGATACAGGAAGTCGCGCCAGTGCATTACAAGGCACTGACGGAGGCAATACAGGCCTAATTGAATGGTTCATCGTTCACTTCAACTGGTTCCGTTCATCTGAACGGGACCAGTACCGGTTACTTTTCTGATGATACAGCGAGAACGGACCCAAGCTTTGTTAGCCGTACGGCTCGGATGGCAAACGAACTTCAAACGATCCAATGAAGGATTTGCTAAACGATACCTAGTTTGCGCGTCGCCATCACTCTACAAGACGGGCTTTTTTTGAATCTAAGAATCAACAACTTTGCGATGCGTCGTGAAGTGGCCTGCTTTTCTGAACAGGTTTGCGGCTCAGCTAAGATGCATCGGGGTTAAGTTTCATGCTGCTTGGTTCATCTGTATTGGGTCAAAGTATGCGTCGTCTGGTGTCCGTTTATCAAGCGCGGTGTGCGGCCGCTCGGCGTTGTAGAATTCGAGCCATTCGTCGATGACGCGTTTGGCTTGGAACCCGTCCTGCAATTCGTGCAGGTAGACAAAATCTACAGAAACTGCCTAGATCATACCCTCACAACGAGCGCGTTTGAGTTGCATTCGAAGGGCTGATAAGGCTGAATGCGGCGAACAGGTTTCAAATCATATTCGGGGCTGCATGGAACATTTGCCTGTCGTCGGCAGCGTGCATGCGCTTTTTACGGCGATTTTCTTAATGACTAAGTGGTCCCGCAGCCTGAATGATACCGTGTTGGCGCTCTGGATGCTGTTCATGGCTCTGCCGCTAATCGCCGGCGCAACGGCACAGGCGTGGCCGGATAGATATATCCCCATTCTCCGCGCTGATTTGATCTATCCGCTCACCTACGGGCCGTTCATTTGGCTTTATGTCAGCACCCTCACGGGCGATGTAACGTAACCGCCCGATTGGGACCGCCTTGCGGTTTTCATCCGAATGTCGGGTGGCGCCCCTGACGTCGGTGGCGACTTCAGGGGGGTGAGCGACCTTCCGAGGTCAGGCTGTGATTTTGTCTGCGGCATCAGCAGGCAGCGGCTTCCAGTTCCAAGGGAGCAGTTCGTAGAGGCGTGGCGCGATGTGGTCATTGATGCGGGCGAGGACATCGGCGAGGTAGGCTTGTGGATTGAGTCCGCTCAGCTTGGCGCTTTCGATCAGGGTCATTGCCTTGGCGAGGGTCTCGCCCCCGGCGTCGTTACCGGCAAAGAGCCAGTTTTTCCTGCCAATTCCGATTGGCCGCATGGCGCGCTCGGCGGAATTATTGTCGATGGCCACGCGACCGTCGTCCAGGAAAAGGCAGAAGGACGACCAGCGGTTCAGGGCGTAGCGAAAGGCTGCCGCGAGGTCGCCCTTGCCCGAGATGTGGCGCAGGTTGTCTTCGGCCCAGAGCTTGAAGGCTTCGACCTTCGGCCGGCTATGAGCCTGCCGGACGGCATGGCGTTCTGTAGCGGGCCTGCCGCTGACCTGCGCTTCGATGTCATAAAGCGCGCCGATCCGGTCAAGTGCCTCACGGGCGATGTCGGACTGGGTGCTTTTCCAGACGTCATGGAAATCGCGGCGCAGATGCGCCCAACAGGCGGCCTCGCGGAACTGGGCGGTGCCATCGAGCCCAAGCTTATACAGATCCCTGAACCCGCTATAGGCATCAGCTTGCAGGATGCCCTTGCTGTTCTTGAGGTGCTTTCGCGGCTGCTCACCTTTGCGGTCGGGCGAGAAGTAGTAGGCCACGCCGGGTGGCGCTGTTCCAGACCACGGCCGCTGATCGCGGACATAGGCCCAGATCCGGCCTTCCTTGACGCCCTTGCCAAGCTGCCCTGCGGCCTTCGCCCGGTCGAGCACGCGGATCGGGGTGTCGTCGGCATGTAGCAGGTCGCAGTCCATGACATTGGCCCGCAGCAGATCGACCAGCGGTGTCAGGGTCTTCATGGCGCCGCCGCACCAGCCCGACAGGGTGCTGTCAGGGATATCTGTGCCCATCCGGGCGAAGATCTCGTTCAGGCGATAGAGGGGGAGGTGATCGTCATATTTTGAGACCAGGATGAAGGCTAGAAGGTTGGGCCCGGCGAGGCTGCCCGGAATGGGGCGGCTGGGTGCTGGACACTGGACCATCCGTTCGCAGCAGCGGCAGGACTTCTTTAGCCGCGCGACTTCAATCACCTTCATCTGGGCGGCAATCATGTCGAGGATTTGGCTTACGTCCTCACCCACCAGACGCAGGACGCCGCCGCAGTCTGGGCATGCATCACCGGGGTCCAACTCGCGCCGCTCACGCGGTGTGTCGGGGGAAACGCGAGGACGGCGGCGGGGCGCCTTGGCACGTTCTTCCGAAGATTTCAGTATCGGGGGCTATGTCCACGGTCGCGGGTTCGGGCGCAGGCGCCACCTCGGCTTGGGCGATTTGTAACCCCTCAAGAGCCAGTTCCAACTGCTCGATCTCGCGGGTGATCTTCTCGGAACTGGCACCGAACTTCTGGCGCTTGAGCCGCGCGATCTGCAGGCGCAGGGCTTGCACCAAGAGATCATGCGCGCGCAAACTGCCCTGCAATTGAAGGACAAGCGCCTTCAGGGCTTGGGGGTCATCTGGCAAGGAGGATGCTTCGGTCGACATGGGCTCAACTACCATAAATCGGCATAAAAGTCCATGAAAACAAGGAGAAACGGTGCTATTTCTACATACGCGTGGGGGCGCTGGTCCATCGCGGCTGGCGCCAATCCATCCCTTCCCACAGCATCGACATCTGTGCCGGGGTCAGTGCCACTTTGCCTTCCGTGGCCTTCGGCCAAGGGAAATGACCGCGCTCCAAAACCTTGTAGTAGAGGCAGAACCCCTGGCCGTCCCAGTGCAAAATCTTCAGCCTGTCGCCCATCCTGCCGCGAAAGACAAAGACCGCCCCACTGGCCGGATCCTCCTCAAGCAGCCGTTTCGCCCGCGCACAAAGACCTGCAATGCCGCAGCGCATGTCGGTGATGCCCGCTGCGATGAACACCCGCACCCCGTTCCCAGGACCGATCATGCGCTTTCCAGAACCCGGATCAGTTGCGCCAAGCCAGATGCCGAAAGCCCGTCGATCCCACGCAACCGCCGCCCATTCGCCAGCACTATCTCGACACGCGTCGGGGCAGGAGCCGCCGCAACAACCGCCGCAATCTCCACTGGCAGAAAGACCGCGTCATCTGACAGGCCCTCACCGCGCTTCCTCAACTCGGCACGCCACTGATAAAGGTGCTGTCGTGTCAGATCGTGCCGACGCGCAACCTCGGCCACAGTTGCCCCGTGCAAACCAACCTCGCCCAAAATCGACCGCTTCTCGACATCCGACCACCGACGCCGCCGTTCCACACCTGTCATAACCTCTTGCCGCATATCATCCCCATCGCAAACGACGTCGTTAACGACGTCAATAACGACAGTGGCTTAGTGGAAAATCCCGTGCGTCAGAAGGCGGTGCCAATCGGTCGGTTACAACCCCTTCGCTCGTAGCGGGCTGGCTCACCTCCAGCAAGAAAACGGATGTTAAGCAGACCTTTGTTGAGGCGCTTTCACCTTTGCATGCTCATGCGAAAACAAATGCTGCTGCATCGGAATGCATCATCCGGTTGGGCGACGTCGAAGTCGCTTTGCCAGCCGGCTTTCCGCTCGACGAGCTGCCAAATATTCTGCGTGCTGTGAGGGCTTCATTTTGATCATTCCGTCGGGCGGTTTTCGAATTTTCTTTGCCACAGAGCCTGTTGATTTCCGTAAGGGCATGGATGGGCTTGTGGGCATCATCGCTAGCACCTACCAGTTCGACCCTTATGACGGTGCGATTTGGGTGTTTCGATCGCGTCGCGCCGATCGCCTGAAAATTATCGTTTGGGACGGGTCTGGCCTTATTTTGGCTTTGAAGAGGCTCGACAGCAAGCGCTTCGTTTGGCCGAAGCCACAGTCAGGGCCCTTCGTGCTTAGCAAGCCGCAATTTGAGGCTTTTTTTGCAGGCTTGGATTGGCGTAGCCTTCCTGCCGGGGAAATGCGCAAACCATCCTTTGTCTGAATTTCCCCATTCTCTCATCGAGGTGGCCTTGGGCTTCAAACTGCAGAGATTATCTTCAGTTGCTTAGTGAATGCTTCAGTGGTGTTCATAGCTAAGATAATTGCAAGGTGCCGCAACCTACAGATTAGTTGCCGGATCTGGCGAGGTTCTCGGTCCACCCAGAAATGACATGGTATGCATCATTGAACCTGCACAGTGCCCAGGTCTCGCTGTTATCAAGGCTGCGCAACGCTATGGGCGAATTCCGGTCGCTCGCTGCGGTGTCGACGGACGACCGCTTTGGGGCCGAGAGGATACTGGCAGCCTCCGTTGCCCAATCGACCAAAGCGGACTTAGTCACCCGACTGTCACTCGGCGTCAGCATGCTGCTTTGCGCCAACCCGATCCTGGAAGAGATGGACAGGCTCTCTGAGGCGAGCCCGACAATCTTGTCCTACCCCTGATGCGCGGGGGTGCCCCCGCCCCAAGCCTCAGCCAGGCTTGCCACCCACGGGCGCGACCGCCTGGGCTTCGGCCGCCGCTGTGACGCGCCGCTCCAGATCATGCGCCTCGGCGACACCAACCGCCACCAACCGGCCCAACACCCGATCGATCGGTAATCCCCCCCGAAAGTAAGGGGCTGCATAAGTAGAATTTTCTCGGCAAGATGAACGAGGAGATTCTGAATGAAGACAAGCAGATACACAGAGGCGCAGATCATCGCGATCCTGCGGCAGGCTGAAGGCGGTGTTCCGGTAGCGGAACTGTGCCGCGAGCATGGCATGAGCAACGCCTCGTTTTACAAATGGCGGGCGAAGTATGGCGGGATGCCCTCTCGGGCTTTTGCTCCGCAAAACCCTGCCGGGTATGCCAACGAAAAGAGCTCGCAAAAGCATGCTCTAGCGCCATTTATTACGTTTGGCTTTTGATAGTTTTCGTTTGGCGACCTAACCCACTTGGGGCTGGAGGGGTAAATGGGATTTTTTTTAGCCTCTAAAAACGTAACTTTTTTGTTAAGTTGATCTGCCGAGGGCTTATTTCATTTGAAAATGCTGCGAAGATCGTGAGCCGTAGTGCTCAATTTCGTGATCGAATGTTACATTCGAATGCGCAGTTTTGGACAATTTACAACTCAAGCGTGTGATCTATGTTGCGAAACTTAACATTTTGCTTAACATTTTCTTTCGGTCAGACGTCAAAATGTTAACCTCATGACGCGCAGCACTTTGATTTTGCTTGGATCGTGGACGAAGTCAGGCCTTGGCAATACGCACAAAGGTGGAGGGTTTAGGCTAAAAACCTCTGCGCCAACTGGCTGCATCCCCAGCAGACGAGGTTGATTTTTCTAAGACTTCGAACTTCCCACCCGCAGTTTCAGCGAAGCGTCGGTATGGTCAAAAGATCATCAACAACAAACGAGACGCACCATGACCGCACCTTATGCGAACAGCACTGCAACCCAATACATAGCTGACCGAATGCGCGATCTATCGCACCGAAAAACACAGGCTGAAATTGCCGTCGAGGCAGGTTTCCAGAACGCCAATATGCTGTCTATCCTGAAGGCCGGTAAATCAAAGATACCCCTTGATCGGGTGCCAACGCTCGCCAAAGCGCTTGAATGCGACCCCGCCTATCTAATGCGCATAGCGCTTGACCAAGCAGTCGGCGTGACCGCCGCTCGCGCTATTACCGACATCTTCGGCACCCCGGTCAGTGAAAACGAACGCGGTTGGCTGGCCGAAATACGCGAGGCCTCTGACAACAGCGACCCACGCCTAACCGCACGCTCGCGGACATCTTTGCGTGGGATATTTGGCAAATGAGCGATCTACAGTTTGCCCCGCCAAAATCACCATTGGGACCATGGGACCAGCTGAGCAAAAATGAAAAGGCGTGGATCGAAATGATCCGCGTCATTTCAAATGGCACAAACCCCAAGCTGACACTGGACCGCTTGCGCGCGTTGACAGACCTGCTGAGCTAGGGACGGGGCGCCCGCCAATCGTGGCAGTGCGAGCCGTTCCCCTGAATTTGGAACGTTAGATGCCCACCCCAGTAAGGTGGGCATCTCGGCAACGAAAGGCTACAGGCTAAAGTGCGTTGCGAAGCAGGCTTCGAAGTTGTTCTCGTGGACCAAAAGGTCATCCAGCCGCCATCGCGTTGTTCCTGAGCCAACGCGGACAGCCGGTGGAAGCTCTTTGTTTCTTTTCCAGCGCCAGATTGTGTCTATCGATACGCCATACCGTTTTGCCACTTCTTTTACGTCTAGGAAGGGGCTTTCGTTGCTAAGATGTGTGCTCATGTTGCCTCCAGTGCTGCGCTCGGAAATCGGGCAATTCCACCTATATACTTAGGCTTAAGAAGGCCTGCCGTAGGCATTGCAAGTTGTTGCAAAGATTTCTTGAGTTGCCAGACTGCATAGCTTGGGGCACATTCGCATGAAGAGCGTAAAGTAGCCCAGAGGTAGCCCAGAGAATGACAAACATTAGCAGTCACTGAGGCTAGGTTGGGAATTTTATTGAAAAACATGGAGTTAAGTGGTGCCCGGAGACGGATTTGAACCGCCGACACGCGGATTTTCAATCCGCTGCTCTACCAACTGAGCTATCCGGGCACTTTTGCGAAACTTGCGTTCGCTTGGTTTGGGCGTGATACGCGAGCGGCGCGAGGCTGTCCAGAGGGATTTGACAGAAAATCTGCGCTTTTTCAGATCATTGAACCGTCGGCGGCTTTGTCGGCAATTCCACTGGGTTTTCGTCGTCGATTGCCTCAGTGGGAATGGTATAAGAACCACTGAGCCACTTGCCCAAGTCGACATCTGCGCAGCGACGCGAGCAGAACGGGCGGTACTTTTCGTCCGCCGCGCGTGCGCAGATGGGGCAGCTCATGCGAGAACCTCGCGCAGGGGCAGGCGGTCGCGTTTACGGGTCATTTCGTGCAGGCCAAGCGTGGTCCAACCCGCGATATTCACCTCGGATTCGCTCTTGAACGCGGCGCGAATGACTTGATCCAAGATCGCGCGGTCCTTTTTCGGCATCGGCGCATAATCGACGACGATCTGACCGCCAAGCCCGCGCAGACGCAGTTGGCGCGGCAGCTCGCGGGCGGCGGCAATATTGACCTTGAGCGCGGCCGCGGGCGACGAGTCGTTGCCGGTGTTGATGTCGACCGCGATCAGGGCGCGCGTAGGTTCGATCATCATGTGACCTTCGCCCAGCGGGACGCGGGACGTCAGAAGATCGTCGATCATCTCAAGCACGCCGTGGTCGGCAAAACCGCCCTCGTAAACCTCGTCTGGCGCTGGATCGGCCCAATCGCGCCATGCGGTTTCATGCGCACCTGCGCCTTCGACCAACAGTTCGGGGCCGCCGTTCAGATCGGCAAGCACCGCTTCGGCCAGCTCGCGCATGGCGGTGATGTCCTGGCTGACCTCTTCGGCGTCGGCCTCGGCGGCAGCAGAGCGCAGGATCAAGCCGAGCATCTCATCGGCACCTTGCATCGCATCGGCGGCAAGCGCCTCTAGCTCTGCGCGCAGTTCTTCGTCGCGAATGCGGCGCGAGACGTTGCGGCCAGGTGCGCCCGGAGTCACGATCGCATAGCGCGATTTAAACAGCAGACGCGTCGTTACCGGATAGGCTTTGCCAGCTTCGGCGGGGCCTGTGATTTGCACAAGCAGCCGTTGCGCGGGGGCGATGCCCGCCGTCTGCCGCAAAAAGCCAGAGCCCTGCGGCAGCTTTACAAACAGCCCGCCTTGCCCCTTCATCGGGCGATCCGCCACGGCGCGATAGATCGCCCCCGGAATGGGCGCATCGGTCAGCGGGTCAATGGCGAGGTCTTCAAGCCGGCCATCGACCACAAGGGCTGCGGCGGGGCGATCTTGAAGCGTATCAAGCAGGACAAGACGAGTCATTTAGGGCTCCAGACCGGATAGCCTGCAGCGGCAAGCAGGGCGGTGGTTTCGGCAAGCGGCAGGCCGACGATGCCAGTAAAGCTGCCGGAAATCCAAGGGATGAAGGCAGATGCCATGCCTTGAATCGCATAGCCGCCCGCTTTGCCGTCCCACTCGCCGCTGGCGAGATAGGCGTTCAGTTCGGCATCCGAGAGTCGTTTCATTTTAACCGCAGAGACGCTTTCGCGCGCCCAGATCTTGTCGCCGCGGCGCACCGCTACGGCAGTGATCACCTGATGGCGGCGCCCGCCCAGATCGGTCAGAAACTTTGCAGCTTCGCCCGCATTCGCAGGCTTGCCCAGAATACGCCGCCCAAGCGCGACGGTCGTGTCGGCGCATAGAACGATGTCGTCGGGCTCGGCTTGAACAGCGCGGGCTTTTTCGCTGGCGAGACGCGCGCAATAGGGGCGCGGCAACTCGGCCTTCAGCGGGTCTTCGTTAATATCTGGTGGCAGAATGGCGTCGGGTATGATGCCAAGCTGCGCCAGCAATTCCTTGCGGCGGGGGCTGCCTGAACCGAGGATCAGCCGCAATTTACTTGAAGCGGTAGTTGATGCGGCCCTTTGACAGGTCGTAAGGAGTCATTTCAACTTGCACTTTGTCGCCTGCCAGAACGCGGATGCGGTTTTTGCGCATCTTGCCTGCCATCACTGCGATCAATTCATGGCCGTTGTCGAGTTCAACCTTGAAAGTCGCGTTAGGCAGGAGTTCCTTCACGACACCGGGGAATTCGAGGATATCTTCCTTGGCCATGGTCTCTCCAATAGGATTTAGCCCGCGGAAACCGCAGGCATCTGGGCGGATATGCGCTTGTTGCCACTGTTTTTCAAGAGGGAAAATGCGCAAAGCCCGTCCCGCTCGGTGCGGGGCGGGCTCGGTTGTGGGGGGCTAGTGGGTTTTCACCATGACGACCGGCTTGGCGCTGCGCTCGACTTGCTCGGCCCAGTCGTGGTGGTTCAAGACGCCGCCATCGCGGCGCAGCTCGTGGATTGCCGCCAAATCGACCTCGGCATAGGCCCAGCCGGGCACGTCATAGGGGGTCTCGGCAAAGATGCCATTGGCTGGAAAGCCGCGATCGGGTGGGCCGTAAATCGCGGCACTGCCGTGGTTTACTTCAACGGGCGGGCAGAAATCACAGGGACCGACCGTCGGGCTGTGGACGGTAATGCATTGATTTTCAAGCGCACGTCCCATCGCGCCAAGCCGAACGCGGGTAAAGCCAGCCATGGTTTCTGTGCACGACGGCGCCAGCAAAATCTCGGCCCCCGCATCAATCAGTGCCCGCGACAGCAGCGGAAATTCACTGTCATAGCAAATCACCACCCCGATTTTGCCGATCGGCGTGTCGAACAGGGTTAACGGCTCGTCTGAAACCACATTCCACGTGTCGCGCTCAAATCTGGTCATGATTTGTTTATCTTGGTGCCCGATGATTCCGTCAGGACCGTAGAAAACCGCCCGATTCGAAGGCCGCTCCCCATTGAAGGAAGGACCAGATGCGCCAAGGATGTAAACATTATGCTTCGCCGCCAGAGCGCAATGAAGGGCGTCTACCTCTGGCTGATGCTTGGCGACCTCGTGCAGGGCGGCTTCGATGTCGCTAGAAACCGCGCGCCCGCCGAGGGAGGCAAGCTCCATCGATCCGTATTCAGGGAAAACCAGCAAATTTGCAGATTCTGCGGCGGCTTCGGCCACCCAAGCCGTAATCTTTGCGGCGTATTCGGCAAAGCTGGTGAACTCGGTCAGCGGATAGGCTGCTGCTGCAATTTTCATAGGGACCTCAGAGTTGGCGCATCCAGAATTGAAGGTGCTTGGTGGTATCGGCATCGTCGCCGACGTCTTTCCACGCAAATTCGGCCAGAACCCCATCAAGCGGGGCATAACCGTTGCGCCGCCAGAACGCGTCGTTCGAGCGGGCTTGCGCAGGTTTAAGAGGATGGTCATCAGGCCGCAGGACCGAGGCAAAGGCCACATGACTGCGGTTGTGCGAAAGCGCGTGGGCTTCGCGATATTTGATGAATGTGGTCCCGATGCCTTGGCCACGGTATTCGGGCAAGATCACGGATTCGGCGCCATAGAGCATCGAGGTCAGCGGAATCCCCAAGGCTACAAACGGGGCGGCAAACTCGCTCGCGTGGTCTTCCATCATCGTCGAAGTCGATGCGCCGATCAACCTGTCGCCATCAAACGCCCCAACCAGCAGTGCCCCCGCATTGTTGCGATAGGTCTCGAGATAGGCGCGCTCATAGTCCAAGGTGCCGTCATAGAGATATGGCCAAGCGCGAAACACGGTGATCCGCAGCTGCGCCACATCCATCAGGGCTGCCTCAAGCTCGGGGCCGCGCAGGGTGCGGGTGGTGATCACGCTGAAACCTGCGCGATCCAATCGGCGAGGTTATAATATGTTGTAATGCGCGTGATTTTTCCGTCTTGGATGTCAAAAAACGCGCCTGCAGGCAGGGTGTAGTTTTGGCCATGTGCCTCGGGCAGACCCGGATCTGTTTGAAGGTATTCGCCGTGAACGATGAATTCTGCGGCACCACGCGTGCCCGCATCGTTGAGGAATAAGACGATATCGCTCAGCCGCTCGCGGTAGGACACACCCATATGGGCGCAGAACTCTGCAAAGGCGGCGGCTCCGTGACGGGTGGCGGATTCGTTGACACGATGCTCAACATCCTCCGAAACGCAGGCAAGCATTCCTGCGGGGGTCTCGGCGTTAAACGCGTCATAATAGGCAGAGAGCAAAGCAAGGGTCATGGGCGGTTCCGTTATCGAGCAAGCACATTTCGGACAGACTGGCACGCTCGGGCGGAGAGGTCTAGCGGCTTAGCCGCCGTCTTTGACCGATTCCATCGCCACATAGGTCGAAGTGGACGCGATGTGCGGCAGCGCCGAGATCGCTTCGGCAAGCACTTGCCGATAGTGTTGAATGTCGGTCGTACGCACCTTGAGCAGATAGTCAAAGCGGCTGGCAATCATATGGCATTGCTCGACCTCGGGAATCAGGGCGACGGCGCGGTTAAAGGCCTGCAAAGCCGCCTCGCGCGTGTCCGAGAGGCGCACTTCGACGAATGCGATATGGGCAAGGCCGGTTTTGGCGGGGTCGAAGATCGCCCGATAGCCAAGAATAACCCCTTGGTCTTCAAGCTTTTTCAGGCGACTTTGGGTCGGCGATTTCGACAGCCCAATCCGGCGCCCCAATTCGGTCGCACTAAGGCGCCCATCGGCCGCAAGTTCACGCAAAATCGCAGCATCAAAGCGGTCAAGTTCAGTCGGCATGTTTTGCTCGCGAATTGCAGGAGAAACGGCTGACTTGGCTTTTAACTTCGGGAATACAGCCTGTCAAACCTGCGATATGCTGGACCAAATCGGTATGGAGATCCGCGATGTCTTTGGAACAGCAGGCTTGGGATGTGGTGGCGCAGCAGAGCCTTCGAGGCGAGGCGGAGCTTGTGGTCGAACTGATTGCGGCCGCGGGTCTTGATGGCGATGCGCGGGCGCGGATCACCGCGGGCGGCGCGGACCTTGTGGCGCGGATACGGGCCTCGGCCAAGCCCGGCTTGATGGAAGTTTTCCTTGCCGAATACGGTCTTTCGACGGACGAAGGCATCGCGCTGATGTGCTTGGCCGAGGCGCTGTTGCGGGTGCCCGATGCCGAGACGATGGACGCGCTGATCGAGGATAAGATCGCGCCAAGCGATTGGGGCAAGCATCTGGGGCGGTCGAGCTCGTCCTTGGTGAATGCCTCGACGTGGGCGCTGATGCTGACCGGCAAAGTGCTGGACGAGCGCAAAACCAGCGTCGTCGGTCATCTGCGCGGTGCGGTCAAACGGCTGGGCGAGCCGGTCATTCGAGGCGCGGTGACGCGGGCGATGAAAGAGATGGGGCGCAACTTTGTGTTGGGCGAAACCATTGAAAAGGCTATGAAACGCGCAAGCGATCTTGAGGCGCGGGGCTACAGCTATTCCTATGACATGCTGGGCGAAGCGGCGCGGACCGAGGCTGATGCGCGGCGCTATCACCTAAGCTATGGCGCGGCGATCACGGCGATTGCCAAGGCTGCGACCAAGGGCGACATTCGCTCTAATCCTGGGATTTCGGTCAAGCTATCCGCGCTGCACCCCCGTTACGAGGTCGCCAAGCGCGCCCGCGTGATGGAGGAACTGGTGCCACGGGTGCGGGCTTTGGCGGGCTTGGCCAAGGCGGCGGGGCTTGGGTTCAACATCGACGCCGAAGAGGCGGACCGACTGGAGCTGTCGCTTGAGGTGATCGAGGCGGTGCTGAGCGATCCGGCGCTTCGGGGTTGGGATGGGTTTGGCGTCGTGGTGCAGGCGTACGGCCGGCGCGCGGGGGCTGTGATCGACTGGCTTTATGCGGTGGCACAGCGGTTGGACCGTCGCATCATGGTGCGCTTGGTCAAGGGCGCGTATTGGGACGCCGAGGTGAAGCGCGCGCAGGTTTTGGGGCTTGAGTCCTTTCCGGTGTTTACCCGCAAGCAGGCGACCGACGTCAGCTATATCGCAAATGCCCGCAAGTTGTTGGCGATGACGGACCGGATTTATCCGCAGTTTGCCACCCACAACGCGCATACGGTTGCGGCAATCCTTGAGATGGCCAGCGACAAGAATGCCTTTGAATTCCAGCGCTTGCACGGAATGGGCGAACGGTTGCACGACATTGTTCTGACCGATCACGGCACGCGCTGCCGGATTTACGCGCCTGTCGGGGCGCATCGGGATTTGCTTGCTTATCTGGTGCGGCGCTTGTTGGAAAACGGCGCCAACTCGTCCTTTGTGAACCAGATCGTCAATGAAGAGGTCTCGCCCGAGCGGGTTGCGGCCTGTCCGATCACCGCTCTCGAGGCGATCCCGCACGTCGAGAACGCCGCAATCCTGACGGGCCCGGAGCTGTTCAACACGCGGCGCAATTCGCGCGGTTGGGATTTGACCGACACCGCTGCTTTGGCGGGGATCGCCGCCGCGCGCGCGCCCTTTGAGGCGGTCGAGTTCGAGGCCACGCCCATGCTCGCGGGCCATATGGTTGGCGGGTTGCGCAAGGATGTCGTCAACCCCGCAACGGGCGCGCGCATCGGGCATGTGCTGACGGCAAGTGCTGCAGACGTCGATACGGCGCTGCGGTTGGCCGAGCCTTGGGCGGCAACGGCGGATATTCGCGCCAAAGCCCTGCGGCGGGCGGCAGATTTGCTCGAAGCCAACTTTGGTCAAATCTTCGCCATTCTGGCGCGCGAGGCAGGCAAGACCCTAGCCGATGCCGTGGCAGAACTGCGCGAAGCTGTTGATTTCATGCGCTTCTATGCCGATGACGCAGAGGCCTTGACCCTGCCTGCGCGCGGCGTCTTCGCCTGCATCAGCCCTTGGAACTTTCCTTTGGCGATTTATCTGGGGCAGATCTCTGCCGCTTTGGCCGCGGGCAATGCGGTGCTGGCCAAGCCCGCAGAGCAGACGCCTTTGATCGCAGCTTTGGCGGTGAAGGTGCTGCATGAGGCGGGCGTTCCAGCTTCGGCGTTGCAGCTTTTGCCCGGCGATGGTGCGGTGGGTGCGATGCTGACGCGAGATGCGCGGGTGGCTGGGGTGGTGTTTACGGGGTCAACTGCAACGGCGCTGAAAATCAGGGCCTCGATGGCCGAGCATTTGTCGCCTGACGCGCCATTGATCGCAGAGACGGGCGGGCTGAACGCGATGCTGGTCGACAGCACGGCGTTGCCTGAACAAGCGGTGCGCGACATTTTGGCCTCTAGTTTTCAGTCGGCGGGCCAGCGGTGTTCGGCGCTGCGCTGCTTGTATGTGCAAGAGGATGTGGCCGAGACAGTACAAGAGATGCTCTTTGGCGCAATGGATGAGCTGTCTTTGGGCAACCCCTTGGATTTGTTCACAGATGTTGGGCCGGTGATTGATGCACAGGCGCGCACATTGATCGCGGACTATGTCGATGCGGCGCGGGCCGAAGGTCGGGTTTTGCACGAATTGCGAACCCCAACCGAGGGGCATTTCATCGCGCCCGTGGTGCTGCGGGTGGGAGGCATCGCCGATATGCCGCGCGAGATTTTCGGCCCAGTCCTGCACATCGCGACCTTCAAAGCGAGCGAAGTGGCGCAGGTGATCGCTGCGGTGAATGCAAGCGGTTACGGGCTGACCTTTGGCCTGCACACGCGGATTGATGACCGTGTGCAAGAGGTGGTCGAGGCGCTTGAGGTTGGCAATACCTATGTGAACCGCAACCAGATTGGCGCGGTCGTTGGCAGCCAACCCTTTGGCGGTGAAGGGCTTTCGGGCACGGGCCCTAAGGCGGGCGGGCCAGAGTATCTGCGCCGTTTCGCGGTGCAACCGGTCGAGCGGGTTCAAGCTGATGCGACCACTGCGGCAGAGCCCGAGGTCGTGGCAGCCCTGAATCAAAAACGGCAAACGCCTGTGGTGTGGACGCGGCTGTTGCCGGGGCCAACGGGCGAGTCGAACCGGCTTTCGGTTTTGGCACGGCCGCCGATCCTATGTCTTGGGCCAACTGCGGCTACGGCTTTGGCGCAGGCCGAAGCGGTGCGCGGTCTTGGCGGCCATGCGATCGAGGCGGCCGCGCTTGCGCCAGAGGCATTGACGCGGCTGTCCGGTTTTGGCGGCGCGATCTGGTGGGGCGATGCGACGGCGGGGCGGGCCTATGCGCAGGCTCTGGCCAAGCGCGACGGCCCGATCTTGCCGCTGATTGGCGAGATGCCGGACGCAGCGCACGTCCTGCTAGAGCGGCACGTCTGCATCGACACCACGGCGTCGGGCGGAAACGCGCAGCTTTTGGCCGAAGTCTCGGGCTGAAGCGCTTGACGTTGCTGCGGTGATGGGCAGGATGGGCGCATGTTTCCCATTCGCGACCACAATCCGTCGGGGCGTCGGCCCTATGTGACCTACCTGTTGATCGCGGTGAATATCGCGGTCTTTTTTGGGTATTGGAGCAGCTTGCAGGGCGCGGCCTTGGATCAGTTCTTTTATGACTGGGGGATTGTGCCGCGACGGCTGATGGCGGGGCAGGGCGGGGCGACGCTGATTACCCATATGTTCCTGCATGCGGGCTGGATGCACCTGCTTGGCAACATGTTGTTTTTGTGGATTTTTGGCGACAACGTCGAAGACGAGTTCGGCCACATGGGGTTCTTGCTGTTTTATCTTGCCTGCGGTCTGGCGGCGGCAGCGCTGCAGATGGCCGGGGACCTGCGGTCGAATGTGCCGATGGTCGGGGCCTCTGGGGCGATTGCGGGGGTCTTGGGCTGTTATCTGTTGTTCTTCCCGCGCGCACGGGTCGATGTGTTGTTCATCTTTGTGATCTTTTTCCGCGTGTTTTCAATTCAGGCGTGGATCGTGTTGGGGGTCTGGTTTGGCCTGCAGCTGATGAACGGGCTTGGCGAGGTCACAGATGGCGTGGCCTATCTCGCGCATGTTGGCGGCTTTGTGGCGGGGGGTGTCATCAGCATTCCGGCGCTGTTGCGGCGCGGCGGCTTCGCGTTCTGGCGGCGCAATCAGGGACAGCCACCCCATCCCGAGGCCAAGTATCCCGTCGAACCAACCCGTATTCCGAAGGTGCCGCGGCGTTAACCGCGGCAACCAAAATCACGCGTCGCGAATGATTTTCTTAAAGCTCTCGAACAGCGGATCGTTCGAGCAAATCACAGCGCCTTTTTCAACGATGTCATAGCCTTCGCGCACAGGGGCGACCATGCCGCCTGCTTCTTTGACCAAGAGGATGCCAGCGGCGATGTCCCAAGGCTGCAGCTCGCGCTCCCAATAACCATCATAGCGGCCAGCGGCCACATAGGCGAGGTCAAGCGACGCAGCCCCCCAACGACGCACGCCAGCACAGGCTGGCATCAGGCGCGCAAGGTCGCCAAGCGTGGCGGGAAGGGTCTTTTTCGCGCCAAAGGGCACGCCGGTCGCAAACACGGCTTCGGACATCGAACGACGACCCGACACGCGCAAGCGGCGGTCGTTCATCCATGTGCCCGAACCTTTTTCCGCCCAGAACATTTCGTCCTTTGCGGCGTCAAATACCACGGCCGAGACGATCTCGCCCTTATGCTCGAGCGCGATCGACACGGCCCAATGCGGCATACCGTGCAAAAAGTTGGTGGTGCCATCCAGCGGGTCAACGATCCAGCGACGGGTCGGGTCCACGCCTTCGGTCTCGCCGGTTTCTTCACCCAGCCAGCCATAGGTCGGACGCGCGCCAAGCAAGTCTTCTTTGATCATGCGTTCGGCTTCGCGGTCGGCTTTGGACACGAAGTCGCCAGGTCCTTTGGTCGAGACCTGAAGGTTTTCGACTTCGCGGAAGTCTTTCACAAGGGATCTGCCCGCGCGGCGTGCGGCCTTGATCATGATATTAAGGTTTGCGCTGCCCTGCATGGGAGATCTCCGGTCGGTTCAAGCAATGGGGCATACACGCGCGGGGGCGGTATGTGAAGGGGGGCAGGCCAAGCAAATCGCCTTTAGTCGTGGGCAATAGGCGCTTGGCCCGGTGGAAGAGGCGACATATCGGGCTTTTTCAGCAGCAAAGCCAGTGGCATCGCGCAAAGGGTAATGATCATCATCAGCTTGAAGTCGTTGATATAACTGATCATCAGCGCCTGCACGGTGACGATGGCATCGACCTGCGCCATGGTCAGCAGGCTCTTTGCCGCCCCCGGAAGGAGGGTGGTAAAGTTGGGGTTAAACGGCGAGATCGCGGTCGAAATGTCAGCGTGGTTGATCTGAAGGTTGCGCGTCAGCATCAGAGTCACCACCGAAATGCCGATCGAAGAGCCGATATTGCGCACCAAGCTGAAAACAGGCTGGTGGCATCGGCGCGAAAGGCAGGCTCGATGGTGGCAAAGGCGATTGTCGACAGCGGCACGAACACAAGCCCCAGCCCCAGCCCTTGGATAACCCCCGACCAGATGATCAGATGGCTGTCCATTTGCGGCGTGAACCCCGTCATCAGATAGAGCGAGGCCGCCGTCAGCAGCAAACCAAGCGTCACCAGCAACCGCGCATCGACCGTGCGGACCAGCCGTCCGACCATAATCATCGAGAACATCGTCCCCACCCCGCGCGGCGCCATGACAAGCCCCGTGGTGATGGTCGGATAGCCGTAAATCTTGCGACAGCATCGGCGGCAACAGCGCGAGGCTCGCCAGCAGGATGATCCCGATGACAAAGATGAACACCAGACCGGTCGAGAAGTTGCGGTCAAGGAACATGCGCGGCTCTAGGAACGGCTTGTCCGCCCCCAGGATATGGATGACGAACACCCAAAGCCCGCTGAGGTCAGAGGAACAGGTAAATCCAGGTTTCGGTCGACGAGAACCAATCAACCTCGGCGCCACGGTCCAGCATCAGTTGCAACGCGCCAATGCCAATCGACAGCATGCGCAAAGCCGAAAAAGTCAAAGCGGCGCGGGCGTGTGATCGATTTGGGCAGATAGGCGGCACAGCCCAGAAAGGCGATGATGCCGACGGGCAGGTTGATCGAAGAACACCCAACGCCAGTTGAAGCTCTCGGTCAGACAGCCGCCCAAGGTTGGCCCGATGATCGGGCCGACCATGATGCCCGCGCCCCACATCGCCATCGCTTGCCCCGCCTTTTCGCGCGGGTTGATGTCCAGAAGGAAGGTCTGCGACAGCGGCACGATGGCCGCGCCAAACACGCCCTGCAGCAGGCGGAACAGCCACCATCGAAGGCAGGTTCCACGCCAGCACCGCAGGCCATCGAGGTGATGACGAAGCCCGCGATCGAGATCAGAAAGAACTCGCGCTTGCCGATGCGGTCCGAAATCCAGCCCGTCGCCGGCGTCATGATCGCCGAGGCCACGATATAGCTGGTCAGCACCCAGGTGATGGTGTCTTGCGACGCGCCAAGGTCGCCCGTCATCGTCGGCAGGGCGACGTTGGCGATGGTGGTGTCGAGCACCTGCATGATGGTGGCCAGCATGATCGACAGCGTGATCAAGCCCTTGTGCGGGACTTCGGTCGGGGCGGTTGCTCATGGCGGGTACTTCAGAAAGCTGGGCAGCAGATCAGAAAGGCTGCGGGTTCTGCCGGTATCGACCGAGACGCTGGCCGACAGACCCGACGACAGGCCCGCCGCGTCCTCTGGGTTCACCAGGCGCAGACGCACGGGCACGCGCTGGGTCACTTTTACCCAGTTGCCAGTGGCATTCTGCGCTGGGCAGCAGCGAGAATTCGGACCCCGTGCCCGCGCCAATGGCCTCGACCACGGCTTCGATCTTGCGGCCGCCTTGCAGGTCGATCTCGATTTCGGCGGGTTGGCCTTTGGCCACATGCCCGCAGCTGGGTTTCCTTGAAGTTGGCCTCGACCCAGACATCCCCGGTCTGCACCAGCGTGAACAGGCTTTGTCCGGCGGTGACCATCTGGCCCGGTTTGAAGGACGAGGCCTGATAGATCACGCCATCGGCAGGCGCTCGCACCACGGCGTTGGCACAGTTATAAGCGGCCTGTCGCGGGCGATCAGGGCCGCCTGCACGGCGGGATGCGTAGTCGGTCGGCGATCATCGGATCGCCGCCAAGGGCCGCCAAGCGCCATGGCGACCGCTTGCTTGGCAAGGTCGCGCTTGTCCAGGGCAATGCGTTCTGTCATGGCGGGCGTCGATCAGGTTGGAATCGGTGGAAACACCTTTGGTGCCAAGGCTTTCCTCGCCGCTGACGCGTTCGGTGATCTGATAGGCGGCCTCATCCTCGGCCAGTTGCAGGTTGGCTCTAGCGCGGTGGTGTAGGTCAGCTTCAGCTGCTCGACCGCGATGCGGGCGGCGGTGACAGCGGCTTCGGCCTGGGCCTGGGCCAGTATGAAAAGGCGCGGCGATCGACCTGAAACAGCACGTCGCCCGCTTTGACGGTCTGGTTGTCGCGATCAGCACCTTTTCAATCGCGGCCCTGCACCGAGAGGCGCAACCGAGATGCGCGCCTGATGCAGATAGGCGTTTTCGGTTTCCTCATAGCGCCCGCCCATCAGCCAATAGGCCCCCGCGAGCAGCAAAAGCGCGGCAGGCCCTGCGATCATCAGAACGCGGCGCTTTTTGCGATTTGCGGAGCGGGGGCAGCAAAGGCTGGTCGGGGTCTGTGGTTGTCGCGGTCATTTTGGGTCCTTGCAGCCAGCTGTGCGATGGCCTCTGACAGATTGGGTGAGTGAGGGTCTGAAGCATGGCGATCAAGGCGGCTTGCGTCTTCGGGCTGGGATGCCAGCCAGCGCCTCGGCGTAAACGATCCGTCTGGCGGTTTGAAAGAGCAACTCGCGGATAGACAGCGCGCGGGGCGATGGCCACGATCAGGCGCACCCGGCGGTCGTTCGGATCGGTTTCGCGCATCACCCAGCCTGCTTGCTCCATCCGGTCGATCAGGCGCGAGACCGAGATCGGCTCGATCTCCAGCCGTTCGGCAAGCCGCGCTTGGGTGACGCGCTCTTCTTTCAGCACATGGATCAGCAGGCGCCACTGCGCAGACGACAGCCCCATATTCCGCCGTGTGCTGTTCAAAGCGGCGGCGGATCAGGCGGGCGGCATCATGCAAAAGCGGGCCGAGGGAGAGGTTCAAAGAAGTCATAAGCCTAGATATGATAAGCGTGCTTATGATTTCAAGCAGTGTTTGCGCCGGACCTATGTGGCCGATGCAGAGGTGCTATGCAGATTTGCGCTGAAGCTTGACCGCCTCGACCCGCGCAAGCCGCAGGAAATGCGCGATATAAGGGCGGGCGGCGTCTTCGTCGCGCGTCGCGCCGCACAGCCGTTTGGTGACGGTCTGCGGGCCCAAGCGGGCGGGTGATGTAGTCGGCGTTGGATTTCACATCGTGCAACACCCAGTCCGGCAGCACCGCCACGCCGCGATTCGATGCCGACCAGCATCAGGATAACGGCGGTCAACTCGACAGGGCGTTGGGCGCGGGGTTCTACCTTGGCGGGGGTCAGCAGTTCGGTAAAGACGTCGAGCTTGTCGCGGCCCACAGGATAGGTGATCAGCGTCTGGTCGCGGAAATCCTCGGCCTCGATCACGGCTTTCTCGGCCAGCGGATTTTGCGACGAGGCGACAAAAACGGGTGATAGTCGAACAGCGGGTTCGAAGGTGATGCCCGGCAAGCGGCTCGGGGTTGGACGAGATCACCAGATCGACCTCTTCGCGCAGCAAGCGCTGGAAAGCTGTCAAAGGCCAGCCCTGCGCGGATATCGACATCCACCTCGGGCCAAGCGTGGCGGAACAGCTCCAGCACCGGAAACAGCCAGTCAAAACAGGCGTGGCACTGGATGGCGATATGCAGGCGGCCGGTCTTGCCCGCTTGCAACGCACGGAATTCTTCCTCAAGTGCGGTGATCTCGGGCAGGATCCGTTCTGCCGTGCGCAGCATCCGGATGCCCGCCGCCGACAGCGTCATCGGTTTGGAGCGGCGCACGAACAGCTCCATCCCGACCTGCGCCTCTAGCCCTGCGACCTGATGCGACAGCGCCGATTGCGTCATGTTCAGCAGATCGGCGGCACGGGCAAGTCCGCCTGCCTGATGGATGGCGCGGATGGTGCGGAGGTGGCGAAGTTCCAGATACATGCGCGGTTCTCATGTTCATGTTGAAAACTATGAATTGGATTCATTTAGCGGCTTCTGCGACAAAGGGGCAAGCAAAAGGAGCCTTCCGATGACCGCACCGCGCATCTCTTTTGAGTTCTTTCCGCCGCAAAGCCTTGATGCTTCGTTCCGGCTTTGGGAAACCGTGCAGGTTCTGGCTCCGATGGCCCCCGAATTTCGTGTCGGTGACCTATGGCGCGGGCGGCACGACGCGCAAGCTGACCCATGAAGCGGTTGGCACCATCAAGCGCAACTACGGCTTGAACGTCGCCGCGCATCTGACCTGCGTTGATGCCTCGAAAGAGGAAACGCTGGAGATCGCCGAGGCTTATGCTGCGGCTGGGGTCAAAGAAATTGTGGCGCTGCGCGGCGATGCCCCCAAGGGCGCGGACCGCTTTCAACCGCGGGCGGACGGGTTTGCCTCGTCTGAGGAACTGGTGGCGGCGCTTGCCAAAACCGGCAAATTCAAGCTGCGCGTTGGTGCCTATCCCGAGCGTCACCCTGATGCGGCGGACGATTTTTCCGACGTGACATGGCTGAAGCGCAAGATTGATGCCGGGGCGACTTCGGCGATCACGCAGTTCTTCTTTGAGGCAGACACCTATCTTCCGCTTCCGCGATGCTTGTGTGAAGGCGGGGATTGATGCGCCGATCATCCCAGGTATCCTGCCGATCCAAAGTTGGGAAGGCACCAAGAAATTCGCGGCGCGCTGTGGGGCGAATGTGCCATTGCGGTTGGACGAAGGCTTTCAGGCGGCGGCGCGGGATGGGCGTGAGAGCCTGTTGTCGCTGACGCAGTGCAGCACACTTTGCACGCGGTTGCTCGAAGAAGGGGTTGAGGATTTGCATTTTTACACCCTGAACCGTCCGGAATTGACGCGGGATGTGGTGCGGGCCTTGGGGATTGTGCCTGAGGTGGCTTTGGGAAAAGTCGCGTAGAGGGTCAGTCTCCCGACCTACCTCTGATGGGTTTTGCCCCGTGACCGACTGCGCGTCCCTTGGAAGAGGGGCGCGTTTTTTGCTTTATGGCGCGGCGGGATGGGGTAGAAAGGGGCGAACTTGCAAGGAATGTCGCCCCGTGAAACCGATTTACCTGATGAACGGCCCGAATCTGAACCTTTTGGGGCAGCGGCAGCCCGAGATTTATGGGCCGAAACTTTGGCCGATGTCGAGGCGGCGGTGGCGGCTTTGGCGGGAGAATTGGGGTTGGTGGTGGAGGCCATGCAGTCCAACCACGAGGGGCAGTTGGTGGATTGGATCCAAGCGGCGCGTCTTGTTGCGGCAGGGATTATCATCAATCCTGGTGCCTATTCGCATACATCGGTGGCGATTTTGGACGCGCTGAATGCCTTTGAGGGGCCGGTGTTGGAGGTTCACATCTCGAACATCCATAAGCGCGAGGCATTTCGGCATCATTCGTTTGTGTCGCAGCGCGCCGAAGGGGTGATCGCGGGGTTTGGCACGGAGGGCTATCTTTTGGCGTTGCGGCGGATGGGCGGGCTGATCGGGTGAAGCCTCCGGCGGGAGTATTTCGGCCAGTATGAAAGCTTTTCGGTGGCATCCTTTGGCGCAGGTCGAGGGCGATGATGCAGGGCTTGCGGCGGTCTGTGCGGCGGGGCGGGGCGTTTCGCATCGGGGGCGTCGGGCCGCAGCCTGTGGGCGCGGGGGTGTTTGAGACGCTGACCTCGGGATCGTCGGGGCAGCCGCGGCGGATAGTGCGCAGCATGGAGAGTTGGACCCGCAGTTTTGCGGTGAATGCGGCGATGTTTGGCATCGGGCCGCGCTGTCGCGTCGCGGTCTTGGGGGATTTGGTGCATTCGTTGGCGCTTTATGGGGCGTTGGAGGCGGTGCATTTGGGCGCGCGGGTGCAGCTTTTGGGCGGGATGCGACCGGATCGGCAGGCGCGAGCTTTGGCGGCGGATGTGATTTATGCCACGCCTGCGCAGTTGCGGATGCTGGTTGAGGCGGGGTGGCGCGCGTCGGGTTTGATTTTGGTTGGTGGGTCGAAGTTGGATGCGGGGTTGCGTTTGGCTTTGGCGGGGGCGGAGGTGCGCGAGTTTTACGGCGCGGCGGAGGCGAGTTTTATCACGCTTGCGGGTGCGGATGCGCCTTTGGCATCGGTTGGTCGCGGTCTATCCGGGGGTGGAGATTGAGCTGCGGGCAGGGCGAGATTTGGGTGCGCAGCCCCTATGTCTTTCAGGGCTATGCGGGGGCGGATCGGGGCGGCGCGGTTTGGGATGCAGGGCTGGTTGTCGGTTGGTGAGATGGGGCTGGATGGAGGCGGGCTATCTGTATCTGTCGGGACGGGCAGGGCGGATGGTGACGGTGGCCGACCAGAATGTATTTCCTGAGGAAATAGAGGCGTTTATTGCGGGTTTGCCGGGGGTGCGCGCGGGTGGCGGTGGTGCCGCGCGTGGATGCTTTGCGCGGGGTGGTGATGGTGGCGATTGCTGTAGGGGGATGCAAGCTGTGAGGGCGAGATTTTGGCGGCCTGTCGGCGGCAGTTTGGGCGCGTTGAAGGCGCCGCGGGCGGTGATATGGCGGGCGGATTGGCCGGTGCTGGCTTCGGGCAAGGTCGATTTGCGGCGATTGGCGTTGGAGGCTGGGCTGTGAGTGTGATTGTGGCGGCGAAGCGGACGGCGGTGGTGCCGCGGGGCGGGGCGTTTGCGCGGTTGCAGGTCGAGGCGTTAGGTGCGCCGGTGGTGCGGGCCTTGCTCTTGCAGGCGGGGATTTCTGCGGATGAGGTTGATGAGGTGATTTGCGCCAATGCTTTGGCGGGTGGTGGCAATGTGGCGCGGTTGGTGGCGCTTGCGGCGGGGTTGCCTGAGCGGGTGGCGGGGTTGACGATTGACCGTCAATGCGTCGGTGGCGCGGATGCGATATTGCTGGCGCAGGCAATGGTGGCCTCGGGGGCGGCGGAGGTGGTGATTGCGGGCGGCGTTGAGAGCTATTCGCGTGCGCCGGAGCGGTGGCGGACGGACCCTGCGGGCGGGGCGTCTGTGCGCTATGAGCAGGCGCGCTTTACGCCTTGGGCCGCGCGAGACCCTCAGATGGGAGTGGCGGCGGCGGCCTTGGCGGAGCGGTTGGGGATTTCGCGGCAGGCGCAGGATGAATGGGCGGTGGCGAGCCATGCGCGGGCGCGGGTTTGCGCAGGCGAGATCGTGCCGGTTTTGGGGATTGAGCGGGACGTCTTTGCGCGGGGGCTGCGGGTCGAGGTGGCCGCGCGGGCTAAGGTGGTTTGCGGCAGTGTGACGGCGGCCAATGCGGCAGTTGCGGCGGATGGGGCGGCATTTGTCTTGGTGGTGTCAGAGCGCTTTGCCGCACGCAGGGGGCTGGCTGTGGGCGGGTTGCGCATCTTGGGGGGCGTGACTTTGGGCGGAGATCCTGAAGAGCCGGGGCTGGTGCCCGTGGCCGCGATTGCAGCCGCTTTGGCGCGGGGCGGGCTGCGGCTGGGGCAGGTGGCTTTGGCCGAAGTGATGGAGGCCTATGCGGTGCAGGCGATGGCTTGTGTTGCGGGGGCTGGTTTGGATGCGGCGCGGGTGAATGTTGGGGGGGGGGCCTTGGCGCGCGGACATCCGATCGGAGCGTCGGGGGCGATCTTGGCGGTGCGATTGTTTTATGAGTTGCAGGCGGGGATTGGTTTGGCGGCCATTGCGGCAGCGGGCGGTTTGGGGACCGCGGTTTTGGTTGAACGGTTGGAGTGAGTATTTGGGCCAGTATGAAAGCGGCTCTTGCTGAGCAGTTGGGCCAGTCTGTTTTTGTGCAGACTGGCCTTTAGGCTTAGGTGCGCGAGAGGAGTGCCTCGGGGCGCATTCTTGCGATGGCTTGGGTGATCGCGCCTGCAAGAACGGCTTTGATGCTGTCGCCGATCAGGTAAGGCGTGGCGAGCAGGGCTGCTTCTGGCAGGGTTTTGTCCAGCATGACCGACATGCCGACGACGCCGATGGCGTTGAGCAGCAAGATGCCGCCGGCGAAGGCGCCGATGGTTGCGGCGAGGCCGACGCTGGTTTTGAGGCGCTCGGTGATCAGGCCGGTCACGAAGGCTGCGATTGGGAAGCCAATGATATAACCAGCCGTTGGCGAGGCCAGAAGGCCGATGCCGCCACGACCGCCCGAGAGCAGCGGTAGCCCTGCGAGGGTAAGGGCGAGGAACAAGAGGACGGCCAATGCGCCGCGGCGTGCGCCGAGCACGGTGCCACAGAGCATGATGCCCAAGGACTGTGCCGTGATGGGCACGCCCGAGGCGAGGTCGATTTTTGGCACAAGGCCCAGCACTGCGATCAAGGCAGCGAAGAGGGCGATATGTGTGAGGTTTTTTTCCACTTAGGGCTCCTGTTGAAGGTCGCGAAGCTATTGCAGGTTTTTGTTTTTTGGCAAGCTGTCTTTAAAGCAGTCCACCGCGGGCCTGCAGGGCTTGGGCGGCATGGTCGGCATCGTCCAGAGCGGACAGCGTGGTGGGCAGCAAGATGCGCCAGCGTGGTCGGGTGGCGGCGCGGGCGGACCAGCTTTCGGCGATGGTTTGGCTGCGGTCAAGCATGGTCGGGATGAAGCGGATGGTGAGGGCAATCGCGAGGGCAAAGGACTTGGGCGGGATCAAGCGTTTGAAGGGCGAGGTGAGGCGGGTGATGACGTCGATCATATCCGACAGGCGCGTGGTCATGGTGACGAAGTTGGCGCAGGCGACGGCAGTGACCATGCGCAGGATGATCGCTACGCCAGTTGGGTCTTGGGTGATCGTGTGCCAGAGGGCGACGAGGGCGATGAAGGGGACAAGGGGGCGCAGCATCATCGCGCTTTGGCGGGCGAAGGTGGTGCCTGCGCTGGCAATGAGCGCGGCGGCGGCGAGGGCGGCGAGGCAGAGGGCTACTGGGGATTTCAGGCTAAACAGCAGCAGCGTTGTGGCACAGAGGGCTGCGAGCTTGAGGCTTGCGGGGCGGCGGTGCGCCCATGTCTCGATGGGGGAGGTGAGGGTGAGCATCGGGGCCTCGGTCGGTTAGAGGTCAGTGTCGGCGTCTTGTGCGCCGAGCTGTGTCATCGCCGCGGTGAAGGCGGGCAGGATCTGTGCTGCGCTGCCGTCGGCGTGGATGCGGCCTTGGTCGAGCCAGAGGATGCGGTCACAAGACATCACGGCGGCGGGGTCATGGGTGATGGTGATCAGCCGTTGTGGCAGTGCGTCAAGGCGGCGTGCCAGTCGGATTTGCGTTGGCATGTCGAGCCCCGCAAAGGGTTCGTCCAGCAGGATGGTTTGCGGCTTCATCAGCAGGACCGCGAGCAGGCAGAGGTAATGCTTTTGGCCGTGGCTGAGGCTGTGGGTATTGGCGTTGAGCCAGTGGCTGCGGCCTTCGGATGTCAGAAGGGCTTGGACTTCGGTTTCGGCTTGGGCTTTGGATTGGCCGATTTGGCGCAACCCAAAGGCGAGCTCTTCACCGACGGTCGGGAAGAGAATTTGGTGGTCCGGGTTTTGGAACAGGATACCGAGGTGCGAGAGCATGGCGCGGCGGTCTTGGGGCGTGTGGCCTTGGATGCTGACCTCGCCCGTTGTGGCAGGGATGAGCCCCGCGATCAGGCGCAGCAGCGTGGTCTTGCCCGAGCCGTTGCGGCCGATGATGCCGATGCGGCGTTCGGAGAGGGTAAGGGTGATGTCGGAGAGTATGGCGCGTCCTGTGAGAGTTGCGCTGACGGATTTTAGGTCGATCGATTGGCTCATGTGGCGCCCCTTGTTAGGGGAGGGTTTAGCGAAGCCAAAGGGGGGAGGCAAATGGGAAGGTTTGAATGAGTATTTAGACCAGTGTGAAAGCGGGGCACGCGGGATTGGGCGCGCCCCGCTTGGGGTTAGGCTTGGCGGGCGGCTTTGACTGACGCCTCGAGGATGTCCATTGCTTCGGTGAAATGGGCATCAGGGATTGTGATCGGCGCGAGGAAGCGCACGACGTTGCCGTAGACACCACAGGTCAGCAAGATCAGGCCGCGCTTTTGGGCCTCGGTGCGGACGCGGGTGGTGAAGCCTGCGTCTGGGGCGTGCGAGGTTGGGTCTGCGAACTCGATCGCGATCATGAAGCCGGGGCCACGAATGTCGATGATCTCTGGGGCGGTGGCTTTGATCGCAGCGAGGCGTTGTTTCAGCCGCGAGCCGAGTTCGTTCGCGCGGGCGCAGAGGTCTTCGTCTTTGATCACGTCCAGCACGGCATTGGCCGCGGCGATGCCGATGGGATTGCCGCCGTAGGTGCCGCCAAGGCCGCCGGGGTGGGCGGCATCCATCAGGCTTGCGCGGCCTGTCAGGGCTGCCAGTGGCAGGCCGCCTGCAAGGCCCTTGGCCATCGTGGTGATGTCGGCAGCGACGCCGTATTGCTCCATCGCGAACATGGTGCCGGTGCGGGCAAAGCCGGTTTGTACTTCGTCAGCAATCAGCACGATGCCGCTGTCGTCGCACATTTTGCGCAGAGCATGCACGAGGTCGTGCGGCGCGGGGTAGAAGCCGCCTTCGCCTTGCACCGGTTCAAAGATGATCGCGGCGACGCGGGTTGGGTCGAGGTCGGCCTTGAACAGCTTGGTAATGCCGTCGAGCGCGTCTTGGGTCGAGATATCGTGCGCGTCCTGTGGAAAGGGCACGTGGTAGACGTCCGGCATCATTGCGCCAAAGCCCTTTTTGTAGGGGTCGACTTTGCCAGTCAGCGACATGCCCATCATAGTACGGCCATGGAACGCACCGCCAAAGGCGATGATCGCATTGCGGCCCGTGGCGATACGCGCGACTTTGATCGCGTTTTCAACGGCTTCGGCGCCCGTGGTCACAAAGACGGTTTTCTTGGCGAAGTCACCGGGCACGATCTCATTGAGGCGCTCTGCGAGACGGACGTAGTTCTCATAGGGCAGGACTTGGTGGCAGGTATGGGTGAATTTGGACATTTGTTCGGTGACAGCAGCCATCACGCGCGGGTGGCAATGGCCGGTGTTCACCACGGCGATGCCTGCCGCGAAGTCGATATAGCGGTTGCCTTCGATATCCCAAACCTCGGAATTGAGGGCGCGATCAACGTAGATCTCGGTTTGGACGCCGACGCCGCGAGAGATGGCATCGGTCCGGCGGCGGGCAACTTCGGCGTTTTTCATTGGTCGCGTCCTTTAAGGGGTTTCAAGCAATTTGATCGAATTATTTGTCGACTTCAATCTGCCCAAGAGCATTTTCGATAAGTCCAGATTTTTGCGCAAGATAGTCCAGCGCTGGGCGGTTTGGATTCATCACTTGTTAACCCTCAATCGGGCAGACTGCGAATCGTGAATGAGGCGAGGCGCGGATGGCATTTGGTCTAAGAACACCCCACACCCCTAGTCCCGCACCCTTGGACGCGGACCCTATGCTGTGGCTTCGCCTCATTCGCTCTCGTCGGGTCGGGCCTGCGACGTTTCACAAGCTGTTGCGGGACTACGGGCGGGTTGATGAGGCTTTGGCTGCGCTTCCAGAGATTGCGCGGGCGGCTGGAGTTGAGAATTATGTGATTTGCCCATTGGCGGTGGTCAAACAAGAGCTGGCATTGGGCCAAGCGGCGGGGGCGCAGCTGTTGCTTTGGGGGCAGGAGGGGTATCCAGAGCAGATTATGGACTTGCCCGATGCGCCACCTATTTTGTGGGCGCAGGGGGATGTGCGGCTGCTTGGGCGGCCCAAGGTCGCGATTGTTGGCGCGCGAAATGCCTCGTCCTTGGGGATCAGGATGGCGCGGCAGTTGGCGCGGGGCTTGGGCGAGGCGGAGCATGTCGTGGTCTCGGGGCTTGCACGCGGGATCGACGCAGAAGCACATCGGGCATCGCTGCCACTGGGCACCGTTGCGGTTCAGGCGGGCGGCGTGGATGTGATCTATCCGCTAGAGAATGGCGATTTGGCGGCACAGATCGCGGAGACAGGGTGCCGAATTTCCGAGCAACCGATGGGGCTGGTGCCGCAGGCGCGCCATTTCCCTCAGCGCAACCGGATCGTCTCGGGCATCTCCAAGGCCGTGGTCGTGGTCGAAGCTGCCGCACGTTCAGGCAGCTTGCTGACGGCGCGCAATGCCTTGGATCAAGGGCGCGAGGTTCTGGCGGTTCCGGGGCATCCGCTTGATGCGCGGGCGGCGGGGTGCAATATCTTGCTGCGCGATGGTGCAGGGCTCATTCGCTCGACCAATGATATTCTAGAAGCGATTGGCGTGCGCGGGCATTTTCTGTCAGTCGCCCGCGAACCCGAGGTTGAGCCAATCGAGCCCGTTGTTGAGCTGCCAGGTCCCGTGCCGATGCGGCGCGGCTTGGCTGATATTGCCGCAGTGCATGGTCAGATCTTGGCGCGGCTTGGACCAAGCCCGTTGGCCGAAGATCAACTGTTGCGCGACCTTGCCCTGCCTATCGGGGCAGCCGCGGCGGCATTGGTTTCGCTCGAACTTGAGGGGCGGATTTCGCGTCAGGCAGGAGGGCTGCTCAGTCGGATCGATTGAACGGGCGCTGCCAAAGCGTATAGAACGGCGGTTTTGGGCGATCGCGTCGGCACCTGTTGACAAGGGCGAGATATCGGCCACAAGGTGCCCTGCTATCCTCGTTCCGCATTTTTAAGGGAATTTCATGCCCGTAGTCGTCGTAGAGTCGCCCGCTAAGGCTAAGACAATCAACAAATATCTTGGCTCGAACTATACTGTTTTGGCGTCTTATGGCCACGTGCGCGACTTGCCGCCCAAGGACGGTTCTGTCGACACTGACAATGAATTCGACATGAAATGGGAGATAGCGAGCGACAGTAAAAAGCATATTACCGCCATTCGCGAGGCGCTTAAGACCGACGATGAACTTATTCTGGCGACCGACCCTGATCGTGAGGGAGAGGCGATTTCGTGGCACTTGCAAGAGGCCTTGGCCAGCAGCCTGAAAAAAGGTAAAAAGGTCAGCCGCGTGACGTTTAATGCGATCACCAAAGAGGCGGTGACCGAGGCGATGAAGCATCCGCGCGTGGTCGATCAGCCGCTTGTGGACGCCTATCTTGCGCGGCGCGCCTTGGATTATCTGGTTGGTTTCAACCTGTCGCCGGTGCTTTGGCGCAAGCTTCCGGGCTCGCGGTCTGCAGGGCGTGTGCAGTCGGTTTGCCTGCGCTTGGTCGTTGACCGCGAGATGGAAATCGAGGCCTTTCGGGCGCGTGAATTCTGGACGGTAAACGCAACGCTTTTGACGCCACGCGGGCAGGAATTCGCGGCGCGCTTGGTGAACTTTGGCGGCAAACGCTTGGATAAGTTCGACCTTGCGACGGCCGAAGCGGCAGAGCTTGCGGTCAAAGCGGTCACGTCGCGCAGCCTGACGGTGCAATCGGTCGAGGCCAAGCCCGCAAGCCGCAACCCCTATCCGCCCTTCATGACCTCGACCCTTCAACAAGAAGCCAGCCGCAAGTTTGGCATGGGCGCTAAGGCGTGTATGTCGGCGGCGCAGCGTCTTTATGAGGCCGGTCACATTACCTATATGCGGACCGACGGCATCGACATGGCGCCCGAGGCTGTCGCGGCGGCGCGCGCGGCGATTTCTGCGCGCTTTGGCCCTGCCTATGTGCCTGATGCACCAAGGATTTATAAGAATAAGGCCAAGAACGCGCAAGAGGCGCACGAGTGTATTCGCCCGACCGACATGGCAGCGGGGCCCGACGATCTGCGGCTAAGCGAGTCCGATCAGCGCAAGCTTTACGAGCTGATCTGGAAACGGACTTTGGCAAGCCAGATGGCCTCTGCGCGGCTTGAACGGACAAGCGTCGAGATTGGCAGTGCCGATGGCCAAGTTGGGCTGCGCGCTTCGGGGCAAGTGACGCTGTTTGACGGCTTCCTCAAGGTCTATGAAGAAGGCCGCGACGACGAGGACGAGGACGAGGGCAAACTGCCACAAATCATGCAGGGCGAGGCGGTTTCACCCAAAAAGGGCGGCTTCGAAGCGACGTTCCAAAAACAGGCCGAGGCTTTGTCCAAGGATGATTTCGACCTGATCGACGCGGGCACTTCGGTTGGTTTGCGCCGGATCAAATCGGCCGTCATTAGTGCGGATGGCGCGGTTTTGGGCAGCCAAAGCCACACGCAACCGCCTGCGCGCTATTCCGAGGCGACTTTGGTCAAAAAGATGGAAGAGCTCGGCATCGGGCGGCCTTCGACCTATGCCTCTGTTTTGACAACGATTGTTGACCGCGAATATGTGCGCAAGGACAAGAACCGGCTGTTCCCCGAGGACAAAGGCCGCTTGGTCACCGCCTTCTTGACCAACTTTTTTCGTCGCTATGTGGAGTATGACTTTACCGCCGATCTGGAGAGCCAGCTTGACGATGTGTCGGCGGGTGAGCGCGACTACAAGGAAGTTTTGGCGCGGTTCTGGCGTGATTTCTCGGCGGCGATTGCCGAGACGGCCGATCTGCGCATTGGCGAAGTTCTGACCAAGATCGACGACTTCTTGTCGCCGCATCTTTATCCTTTGCGCGAAGATGGCTCGGACCCGCGGGTCTGCACCTCTTGCGGCACGGGGCGTTTGCACCTGAAAACCTCGCGTTCTGGCGGGGCGTTCATTGGCTGCGGCAACTACCCCGAATGTCGCTATACGCGGCCGATTTCGGGCGAAGAGGGCGCTTCGGTCGACGGGCGCGTGCTGGGCGTTGATGCTGAAGGTGTCGAGATTTCCCTGCGCGCGGGGCGGTTTGGTCCCTATGTGCAAAAGGGCGAGGCCAGCGAAGAGGTGCCAAAACCGCCGCGCGCCAGCTTGCCTAAAACGTGGCCGTCCGAGAGCCTGACACTTGAGCGCGCGGTAGAATTGCTGAGCCTGCCACGGCAAATCGGGCCGCATCCCGAGGACGGCGTGATGATTGAAAGCGCGATTGGGCGCTTTGGTCCTTATGTCAAGCACGGCACGGTCTACGCCAATATTCCGGATGTTGAGGAAGTCTTCACCATCGGGATGAACCGCGCGGTTGAGGTTTTGGCGCTGAAATTGGCGGGGCGGCGGGGCGGACCTGCGGCTGAGCCTTTGCGCGAATTGGGTGAACACCCAGACGGCGGACCAATCCAAGTGATGCCAGGGAAATATGGCCCCTATGTCAAATGGGCCAAGGTTAATGCGACTTTGCCTAAGGAAATAGAGCCAGAGGCCGTAACGCTTGAAGAGGCTTTGGCCTTGATCGCCGAGAAGGCGGGTAAGTCGGGCAAAAAGAAAGCGGCGCCGAAAAAGGCCGCTGCCAAAAAGCCTGCGGCGACTAAGGCAGCTGCGGCAAAGAAACCAGCTGCGGCCAAGACTGCGGCGGCAAAGAAACCCGCGGCAAAGAAACCTGTTGCAAAGAAAACAGCGGCCAAAGCGGCCGCTGTCGATGATGATGTAACCGAATAATCAGCCGCGCGGGTTGATGAGCTTGGCCATCAGCCCGCCTGCTTGAATAATGCCGATGGCTTTTCCTGCCTCGGTGACGGTTAGGACTGTCTCGGTCGCAAGCTGTTCCATCACTTCTTTTACAGGCATTTCACAGTCTACGGCGGGGCCGCTGCCAAATCCTGGTTGCATGACATCTCGGGCGGTCAACACGCCAAGCGGGTTCATATGTGCAACGAAATCAGCAACATATTCGGACGATGGATTGGCGATAATCTCGCGGGCGGTGCCGACTTGGACAATGCGCCCTCCCTCCATCAAGGCAATGCGGTTGCCGATCTTGAACGCTTCATCAAGGTCATGCGACACGAAGATGATCGTGCGCTTGAGCTTGGTTTGCAGGTCCAAAAGTTCGTCCTGCAAGCGGGCGCGGATCAGCGGGTCCAGTGCCGAGAACGGCTCATCCATCAGCAAAATCGGCGCATCCGTGACAAAGGCGCGGGCAAGCCCGACGCGCTGTTGCATGCCGCCCGACAGCTCGCCAACCTTGCGGTCGGCCCATTGCGACAGGTTCACCAGCGCAAGCTGCTCGTCAACTTTGGCGCGGCGCTGCTCGGCAGTTTGACCGCCAAGCTCTAGGCCAAGGCCGACGTTATCGCGCACGGTGCGCCATGGCAGCAGGCCAAAGGCTTGAAAAACCATCGCAATATTTGACAAGCGCAGGCGGCGTAGGGTCGCCGCATCGGCATTCGTCACAGAGGTCATCGCGTTGCCGTCGCGCACCCGCACTTCGCCCCGCACCACGGGATTAAGCGCATTGACCCCGCGCAAAAGCGTCGACTTCCCCGATCCGGACAGCCCCATCAGCACAAGGATTTCGCCCTCGGCCACGGACAGGCTGCAATCATGCACGCCAAGGATCTGCCCCGTGCTGGCTTGGATCTCGGAGCGGGTCTGCCCTTTGTCCATCAGGGGCAGAGCGCGGGCTGGAGTGTCGCCAAAAACGATGGAAACATTGTCGAATTCTACAGCGTTCATTTGCGGGTCACTCTCAGCATACGGTCAAGCAGGATGGCCACCACCACGATGATGAAGCCGGATTCAAAGCCAAGCGAGGTGTTGACCGAGTTCAGGGCGCGCACGACGGGCACGCCAAGGCCGTTGGCTCCGACCAGCGCGGCGATCACCACCATCGACAGCGACAGCATGATGGTTTGGTTCAGGCCAGCCATGATCTGCGGGAACGCATAGGGCAGCTCGACCTTCCACAGCCGCTGATTTGGCGTGGCGCCAAAGGCGGTCGCGGCCTCTAGCAGGGCGGTGGGGGTGGTCGAAATCCCCAGATAGGTCAGGCGAATCGGCGCAGGCAGCACGAAAATCACCGTTGCGATCAGGCCTGGAACGGCGCCAAGGCCAAAGAAAACAATGGCTGGGATCAGATAAACAAAGGTTGGCAGTGTTTGCATCAGGTCCAAAAGCGGCACCATCGCGCGGTAAAGCTTGGGGCGGTGCGCGGCGGCAATGCCAATCGGCACGCCAATGCCCATGCACACGACGCAGGCCGAGAGAATAAGCGTCAGGCTTTCGGTGGTTTCTTTCCAATAGCCCTGATTGAGGATGAACATAAAGCCAAGCACGACGCCGACGCAGACTTTCCAGTTGCGTTGCAGCACCCACGTCAGACCAACAAAAGCGGCGATCACCACCAACGGGTGCGGCCCCTGCAGCAGCCATAGGATGGCCGAAATCATCGTCTTCATCGTGGCAGCAATGGCGTCAAACACCACGCCGAGGTTGTCGTTCATCCAGTCGAAAATGGTCTTGGCCGTTTTGCCAACCTGAATTTTCAGGTCGGGGGCGCTCATCATCTTGGTGAAGCTCTTTGCGTCGAGTAGCCAGTCCATTCTCGCTCCGTTCATAAAAGAAACGGGCCCCAAGATAACCTCGGGGCCCGATCAGGATTAGTTGAGGGCAGCTTGAACAGCCGCTTTGGCGTCGCCACCGTCTTTGGTGGTCACGCCGTCAAGCCACGCAGCCCAAGCGTCGGGGTTTGCGGCAAGCCACGCGGTGGCAGCCTCGGTCGCATCCGCGCCATCATTCAAGATCGCAGCCATGATCGCATTTTCCATCGGCAGCGTGAAGGTCATGTTTTGCAACAGTTTTCCGGTGTTCGGGCACTCTGCAACATAGCCTGCGCGGGTGTTGGTAAAGACCGAACCCTCGGCACCAAACCACTCTTCACCACCGGTAAGATAGGTGAGATTCATCGCGGCGTTCATTGGATGCGGTGCCCAGCCCAAGAAAACGACGGGCTTGCCGTCCTTATCAAGGTTGACCGCCTGCGCCAGCATGCCTTGCTCGGAGCTTTCAACCAGCTCGAAGCCGTTCATGTCAAAGTCGTTGGCGGTGATGCGGTCAAGGATCAGACGGTTGCCATCATTGCCCGGCTCGATGCCATAGATCTTGCCCTCGAGCGCGTCTTTGTGGGATGCGAGGTCGGCAAAAGATTTGATGCCAAGCGCCGCGCCGGCGGCGTTGGTCGCCAGAGTGTATTGCGTGCCCTTGAGGTTCTCCGTCACGGTATCAACGGTTTTTGCCTCACGGTAGGGGGCGATGTCGCCTTCCATTGTTGGCATCCAGTTGCCCAAAAAGACGTCGATGTCGCCGCCAGCAAGTCCGGTATAGGTCACTGGCACCGACAAAAGTTTGGTTTCGGTTTCATAGCCAAGCGCTTGCAGCACGACCGACGCCGTCGCAGTGGTGGCGGTGATGTCAGTCCAGCCCACATCCGAGAAGACGATCTTGTCGCAGCCCGCGGCAAAAGCCGAGCCGGTCATCGCGAAAGTTACAGCGGTCGCAAGCAGTGTAGAACGAAGGGTCATGTTGTGTTTCCCTGTTTTTTGTTGATTGACGAGTCAATAAACTTCAAGATAGCTGCAGAAAGCAAGTGTTTTCCTGAAAAAGGTGCAGATATGCCAAAGCTTGGGATGGAACCTATCCGAAAGGCGGCTCTCGTCAAAGCTACGATCACAGAGATCGGGCAGGCGGGGTCGCTTGATGTGACGGTCAGCCAGATCGCCAAACGTGCGGGCATGTCTTCGGCCCTCGCGCATCACTATTTTGGCAGCAAAGAGGCGCTGTTCTTGGCGGCGATGCGGCACATCTTGACGCTTTATGGGGCCGAGGTGCGGGGCGCTTTGGTGCTGGCAGTGGGGCCAAAGGCGCGGCTGTCAGCGATCCTTGCGGCCTCTTTTTCGGCGGGAAACTTTCGGCGCGAGGCGGTTGGGGCTTGGCTGAATTTTTGGGTGATGGCGCAATCGGTGCCCGAGGCGCGGCGGTTGCTCAAGGTCTATCAAGGGCGCCTGCGCT
>CAWJOY010000078.1:0-75539 GCA_963844505.1 uncultured Alphaproteobacteria bacterium | reverse complement strand
CGATCCATCGAGGCGATGGAGCTGGCCGAGGGTCTGTTGGACCGGGTGGCGGGGGTGTTCTATAACCTCGCTGGCGCCGATAGCACCCCTGCGCGCGAAGCATTGCAGCGCGATCTTGCTCCGAAAATGAGCGCCTTTGCCTCCGAGGTGACCAACAACAAGGCCCTCTTCGCGCGCATCCAAAAGCTGTGGACCGCCAAGGACGCGCTGGACCTCACGCCCGAGCAACTGCGCGTTCTGGACCTTTATCACCAGATGTTCGTGCGCTCTGGTGCGCAGCTTGAAGGCGCAGACGCCGACCGGCTGACCGAAGTGAAATCCACGCTGGCCATTTTGGGCACCACCTTTAGCCAAAACCTGCTTGCGGACGAGCGCGCTTGGTTCATGGAGCTGTCCGAGGCCGACCTTGAAGGCCTGCCCGATTTCGTCGTGGCCTCGGCCCGCGCATCCGGAGCAGAAAAAGGCCTCGGCCCCGTCGTCACTCTGTCGCGCTCGTTGATCGTGCCATTTCTGCAATTCTCGCCCCGCAGCACGCTGCGCCGCAAAGCCTATGAAGCCTGGACCGCCAGAGGCGCAAATGGCGGCAAAACCGACAACCGCACCATCGCAGCACAAACGCTGGCGCTGCGGTCGGAACGGGCGGCACTGCTTGGCTACAAAAGCTTTGCCGATTTCAAGCTGGAACCAGAGATGGCAAAATCGCCCGCCGCAGTGCGCGATCTGTTGATGCGGGTCTGGACGCCTGCGCGCGCCAAAGCGCTAGAGGACGCCGCAATCCTAGAGGCGCGTCTGCACGCCGACGGTATCGCGGGTCCGCTCGAGCCATGGGACTGGCGCTATTACTCCGAAGCGCGGCGCTTGGCGGAACATGATCTGGACGAAGCTGTGCTGAAACCCTACCTCGGCCTTGAGGCAATGATCGCCGCGGCTTTCGATTGCGCTTCGCGGCTGTTCGGGCTTGAGTTCCGCGCGCTGGATACGCCCCTTTATCATCCAGACGCCAAAGCATGGGAAGTCACACGGGGCGGCACCCATATCGCCGTCTTCATCGGCGACTATTTTGCGCGACCGTCAAAACGCTCGGGCGCTTGGTGCTCGGCAATGCGCTCGCAACGCAAACTGGGCGGCGAGGTTCGACCCATCGTGCTGAATATTTGCAACTTCGCCAAAGGCGATCCGGCTTTGCTGTCCTATGACGATGCGCGCACGCTGTTCCACGAGTTCGGCCACGCGCTGCACCAGATGCTGTCCAACGTGACCTATGGGTTTATCTCGGGCACATCGGTGGCGCGTGATTTCGTCGAACTGCCAAGCCAGCTGTTCGAGCATTGGCTGGAAGTGCCCGAAGTGCTGGAAAAACACGCCCGCCACGTGGTAACTGGCGCGCCTATGCCCGCAGACCTGCTGGCTAGGCTTTTGGCGGCGGGCACCTATGATCAAGGCTTTGCAACGGTAGAGTTCGTGTCCTCTGCATTGGTGGATCTTGCCTTCCACGAGGGTCCGCCGCCCGCCGACCCGATGCAAAAACAAGCTGAAGTCCTCGAGGCAATCGGCATGCCTGCGGCAATCCGCATGCGTCACGCGACCCCGCATTTCGCCCATGTGTTTTCAGGCGACGGCTACAGCTCGGGCTACTATTCCTACATGTGGTCAGAGGTGATGGACGCCGACGCCTTTGCCGCCTTTGAAGAGACGGGCGATGCCTTTGATCCTGCGACCGCCGCACGCCTAGAGGAGTTTATCCTCTCGGCGGGTGGGTCCGAACCACCAGAAGCTCTCTACACCAAGTTCCGCGGCGCGATGCCAAGTATCGAACCTCTTCTAAAAGGGCGTGGTTTGGTGGAGGCCTAAGCGAGGGGGCTTTGCCCCCTTACGGCGCTGCGCGCCTCACCCCCAGAGTATTTTGGGCCAGTATGAAAGGCCGAACTGTTGCTTTCATACTGGTCTAAATACTCGAAAAACTCGGTTTAAGATTAGTGCGCGGTTTCAGGTCATGGCTTTGGTCAGCGCAATGCGCGGGGAGATCTGCCGAACTTTGCGCGAAATGCGCGCGACAGGTTTGAAGCCGACGAGAAGCCACAGCGCAGGGCGATCTCGGCGAGCGGGTGCTGGGTGTCTGTCACCATACGCCGCGCGGCTTGTAATCGCAGCGAGAGGGCGTAGGCGGCTGGCGGCATTCCAAGGTTTTCTTGGAAGAGCTGCTCAAGGCGGCGCGGTGACAGGTTGAGGTCTTGTGCGATGGCCGTGATGGGCATTGGTGTGTCGAGGTTGGCCTCGATCTTTGCGACGGCAGCCGCGACGCGGGTGTCGAGGCGCGGGGTGGCCTCTGTTGGTTTGAGCTGTGGCTCGTTGGCGGGGCGCGGGCTGGTGATGAAGCTTGCGGCGACTTGTCTTGCGAGGCTTGTGCCATTGCGTAGCCCGATCAGGTGCAGCATCATATCGGCGGCTGGTGCCGCGCCGCCCGCGGTGAAGCGGGTTCGATCGATGACGTAGCGGTCTGGCAGAACCTCGATCTGTGGATGTGCGCTGCTGAGGTCCTCGAGGTCTTCCCAATGCACTGTTGCTTTGAAGCCGTTGAGCAATCCTGCGCGCGCAAGCACCCATGCGCCCGCGTCGATGCCGCCCATGGCTGCGAAGCGGGGCGCGAGGCGGGCGAGGTCGCGGATAAGCGGGGCGGTGGCGACTTCGGATTGGCGAAATCCTGCGATCACGATCAGTGCATCTGCTCCTGCTGCGGCGGCGAGAGGGCCGGACGAGGGCAGCTCGATGCCGCAGGTCAGCGGCACCGCTTGGCCGTTGGGGGTGACCACACGCCAGCGGTACATCTCGCGCCCAAGGTGGCGGTTGGCAGAGCGCAGCGGGTCGAGGGTTGAGGCGACTTCGAGGATTGAGGCATGCGGCAGCACCAGCAGCGCCAGCGTGAGCGGCTGGGTCGAGGCGGCGAAAATCGGCGCGTTGAAAATCGTTGCGTTTTTTGACATATGGATTTCGTAAATCGACACGCGGAGCTTTGCAACACCGATATGCTGCCTTCAAATTTAAAGGAGGATGCCATGCCCTTGGCCATGAACCGCGACGTTTTCATCACCTGTGCCGTGACCGGATCTGGCGGCACCCAAGACCGCAGCCCGCATGTGCCGCGCAGCCCTGCACAGATTGCGGACTCCGCGATTGATGCGGCCAAGGCGGGCGCTGCGATCGTGCACTGCCACGTGCGCGATCCAGAGACGGGCAAGCCTTCGCGCGACCGTGCTTTGTATCGCGAGTTGACTGAACGGATTCGCGATTCTGGCACGGATGTTGTCTTGAACCTGACTGCGGGCATGGGCGGCGATCTGATGTTCAACGGCACTGAGAACATGGGCCAGATGGCCGCGACTTCGGACATGATCGGCGCAGAAGAGCGTGTGGCGCATGTGGTTGAATGCCGTCCAGAGATCTGCACCTTGGACTGCGGCACGATGAACTTTAACGAAGCCGATTACGTTATGGTCAACACACCCGGCATGTTGCGCGATATGGCCAAGCGGATGGTGGCTTCGGGCGTGCGTATCGAGATCGAGGCGTTTGACACGGGCCATCTTTGGCTTGCGAAAGAGCTTGCGCGCGAAGGCGTGATCCCTGCGCCGACCTTGGTGCAGCTGTGTATGGGCGTGCCGTGGGGCGCGCCGGATGATCTGAACACCTTTCTTGCGATGGTGAACAATGTGCCCGCTGACTGGCTCTGGAGCGCCTTTGCCATTGGCCGCAACCAGATGCCCTATGTGGCGGCTTCGGTGCTTGCGGGCGGCAACGTGCGCGTGGGCCTTGAGGACAACCTCTGGCTGGATAAGGGCGTGCTTGCCACCAACGCACAGCTGGTCGAGCGGGCGGTTGGCATTATTTCGAACCTTGGTGCGCGGGTGATTACGCCTGCCGAAGTCCGCACCAAGTTGAAGCTGGAAAAACGCGCGCCTTTGGCCCGTTGAGGAGATGGTTATGACACGTAAGGCAGCGATCATTGGCGGCGGCGTTATTGGCGGCGGTTGGGCGGCGCGGTTCCTTCTGAACGGATGGAATGTGTCGGTGTTCGACCCCGATCCAGAGGCCGAGCGCAAGATCAGCGAAGTGATGGCGAATGCGCGGGCGGCTCTGCCTGCGCTGTCGGATGTGCCGATGCCAGCCGAGGGCAAACTGACCTTTGCCGCTACCTTGACCGAGGCTGTCGAGGACGCGGATTACATTCAGGAATCGGTGTCAGAGCGGCTTGATCTCAAGCATCGCGTCTTTGCGCAGATCCAGCAGTCGGCACCTTTGGGCACGCCGATCGGCTCGTCCACTTCGGGTTTCAAGCCAAGCGAGCTGCAAGAAAACGCGGCCAACCCTGCGGTGATCTTTGTCGCCCATCCGTTCAATCCGGTGTATCTGCTGCCTTTGGCAGAAGTCGTGCCCTCGGTGCGATCTGATGCAAAGGTTATTGAAAACGCGAAGCAAATCCTCAAAGACATCGGCATGTTTCCATTGCACATCCGCAAGGAAATCGACGCCCACATTGCGGACCGCTTCCTCGAAGCTGTCTGGCGCGAGGCGTTGTGGCTGGTCAAGGATGGCATCGCCACCACCGAGGAAATTGACGAAGCCATCCGCATGGGCTTTGGTCTGCGCTGGGGGCAAATGGGCCTGTTCGAGACCTATCGCGTCGCAGGGGGCGAAGCGGGCATGAAGCACTTTATGGCGCAGTTCGGGCCGTGTTTGACCTGGCCCTGGACCAAGCTGATGGATGTGCCCGAGTTCAACGACGAGCTGGTCGATCTGATCGCAGGCCAGTCGGATGCGCAATCGGGGCATCACACCATTCGCGAGCTGGAACGTATCCGCGACAGCAACCTGATCGGCTTCTTGCGCGCGCTCAAAGATCGCAACTGGGGCGCCGGCAAGGTGCTGCGCGAGCATGACGAAAAGCGCGCGGTGGCCTTCCACGCCGAGCTTGATAGCGCGCCGAAATCCGCGCCTTTGGTGATGGCGCAGATGCAAGTTCTGCCGGGCTGGATCGACTATAACGGCCATATGACCGAAAGCCGCTACTACTTTGCCAACTCGGAAGTGGTCGATAACTTCCTGCGGCTTATCGGAGCGGGCATGGATTATGTCGCGGCAGGTAACTCGTTCTACTCGGCCGAAACCCATATCCGGCACTTGGGCGAGGCCAAGCTGGGCGACCGCTTGACCGGTACAATCCAGATCATCAGCGCCGATGAAAAGCGCTTTCGCTCGTTTGTGCGCATCATGAAAGACGACGAATGCGTCGCCACGATTGAGCAGCTTTGCCTGCATGTGAACATGGCCGAGGGCAAATCGGCCCCCGCATCGCCAGAGGTTTGGGCCAAGCTCAAGGCCATCGCCGAGGCGCAATCGGGGCTCGAGATGCCAGAGGGCGCAGGCCGCGCTGTCGGGCAGAAAAAGTAACGCACCACGCGAGGGGCCGCGACGGCGCAGGGTTAGCCTTTGCGCCGACGGACTCCCGCATGTTCCGAACATTGATTTAGGAGAAGACGTGATGGATTTCGGACTGACCGACGAACAGCAGATGATCATCGACGCGACGCGTGCGTTTGTGGAAAACGAACTCTATCCGCACGAAGCCGAAGTCGAACGCACAGGCATCCTGCGCCCCGAACTGCGCCGCGAGCTGGCGCAAAAGGCGATCGAGGCGGGCCTCTACGCGGCGAATATGCCCGAAGAGGTCGGCGGTGCGGGCCTTGATACGATGACATGGCTGCTCTACGAAAAAGAGCTGGGTCGCGCCAACTATGCACTGCACTGGAACTGCGTCTCGCGTCCGTCGAACATCCTGCTCGCCTGTGTTGGCGACCAGCGCGAGCAATACCTGCTGCCCTGCGTGCGCGGCGAAAAGCATGACTGTCAAGCCATGACCGAACCGGGGGCAGGGTCCGACCTGCGCGGAATGAAGGCCTTTGCGCGGGCCGATGGCGATGATTATATCCTCAACGGCACCAAGCACTTTATCAGCCACGCCGATGTCGCCGACTTCGCTATCGTCTGGGTGGCCACCGGCGAAGAAGACACCCCCCGCGGTAAAAAGAAGTTGATCACCGCCTTCTTGGTCGACAAAGGCACCAAAGGCTTCACCGTGCGCGACGGCTATAGCAACGTCAGCCACCGCGGCTATAACAACATGATCCTCGAATTTGACGATTGCCGCCTGCCCAAAAGCCAAATCTTGGGCGAAGTGCACCAAGGCTTTGAGGTTGCCGGAACATGGCTGGGTGCCACTCGCCTGCAAGTCGCCTCGACCTGCCTTGGCCGCGCTGAACGCGCTTTGGGCCATGCAATCAGCTACGCCGCCGAACGCAAACAGTTCGGCCAGCAGATCGGCAAATTCCAAGGCACCTCGTTTAAATTGGCCGACATGGCAATGGAACTCAAAGCCGCGGAACTGCTCACCCGCGAAGCCGCTTGGAAATACCAAAACGGCACGGTCACCGAGGCGGATATGTCGATGGCCAAACTCAAAGCCACCGAAGTCCTTGCAATGATTGCGGATGAAGCTATCCAAATCCACGGCGGCATGGGCCTGATGGACGAGCTGCCGCTGGAACGCATCTGGCGCGACGCCCGCGTAGAGCGTATCTGGGAAGGCACATCGGAAATCCAACGTCACATCATCAGCCGCGAATTGCTGCGCGCACATGGGGCCTAAAATTTCGCCTCAGCGGAGCCATGAAAACCAAATGTTAACCGTTGTCGGCAACAAGAGAGCCACCGTACAGGGAGGGATCCCGATGGCGGTAACAGGTGAAGATTCTCTCTCCCGTTGGCTCGGGAGAGAGCGTCACGCCCTCTCCCCCTTCATCTGTTCGCAAATATCCTCGGGGGTCCGGGGGCAGACAGCCCCCGGCCGTTTATCCATGAATGAGGCCTATCCATGAAAGACTTGAACCGCTTGCTTCGGCCCAAAACCATCGCCGTACTTGGCGCGGGCTGGGCGGTGAACGTCATCGAGCAATGCCGCAAAATGGGATTTGCTGGCGACGTTTGGCCGGTGCATCCGACAAAATCCGAAATCGCGGGTCTGCCAACCTATGCCAGCCTTGCCGATTTGCCCGCGGCCCCCGATGCCGTGTTCATCGGCGTCAACCGCTTTGCCACCATTGATCTTGTGGCTGAACTCTCTGCGATGGGCGCAGGCGGCGCGATTTGCTTTGCCTCGGGCTGGACCGAAGCCGGCGAGCCAGAGCTTCAGGCCAAGCTGGTCGCAGCGGCAGGAGATATGCCGATCTTGGGACCGAACTGTTACGGCGTGATCAACTATCTGGACGGCGCCCTGCTTTGGCCAGATCAGCACGGCGGAGTGCGCGTTGACAAAGGCGTGGCGCTGGTCAGCCAGTCCTCCAATATCGTGATCAATCTTGGCATGCAGAAACGCGCGTTGCCTGTTGCTTATGTCGCCTGCCTTGGCAATGCGGCGGCGGTCGGCTTGGCGGATTTGGCGGGGTCTTTGCTGGACGACCCGCGCGTCACAGCACTTGGCCTCTATATCGAAGGCTTTGACGACGCCGCAGGCTTTGCCGCTTTGGCCGAGCGTGCGCGTGCGATGGGCAAGGGCATTGTCGCGATCAAATCAGGTAAAACCGACCTCAGCCGCACGGCTGCGGCCTCGCACACGGCCTCTTTGGCGGGGGGCGGGGCGGCGTCTTCGGCCTTTTTGCGCCAGATCGGCGTGGCCGAGGTGAACTCTCCGTCAGAGCTGATCGAAACGCTTAAGATTTTGCACACCCATGGCCAGCTGGGCCGCGCGATTTGCTCGCTGTCCTGCTCTGGTGGCGAAGCAGGCTTGGTCGCCGATCTTGCGGACCCTCACGGCATTGAGTTTCCGCCCGTTCCAGCGGCCATCAAAACCCGCCTGAACGACATCCTTGGACCTATCGTCACAGTGGCGAACCCTTTGGATTACCACACCTTTATTTGGGGAGACGGTCCGCGCACGACGGATGTGTTCAGCACGATGCTGTCGGGCTATGATGCGGGCATCTATATCATCGACCCGCCGCGCGGCGACCGCTGTGACCCTTCGGGCTATCAGCCAGCGCTTGATGCGATTGTCGCGGCGCAGCTAGCCACGGGCAAACCTGCGTTGCCTGTGGCCTCGATGGCCGAAAACTTTGACGAGGCTATGGCGGCAGAGCTGTTGTCGCGGGGCGTCTGCACTCTGATGGGGCTGGAGACTGCGCTTGCGGCAATCAAGGCCGCGCAACTTCCTGCGGCAGGGGTTGGATGGCGGCCCGTTGCGGCTTTGCCCGAACGTGACAGCCAGATGCTGTCCGAGGCCGAGGGTAAGGCCGTTCTGGCACAAGCGGGCGTCGCAGTGCCGCGCGCGGTCAGCGGCACTTGGGCCGAGGTGGTTGCGGGCGCTGCAAGCCTGACCGCGCCCTATGCTCTCAAGGGGTTGGGCTTTGCCCATAAAACCGAAGCGGGGGCTGTGCGTTTGGGCCTGACAACCTTGGACGGTCAGACCGAGATGGCGGGGGCCACCGGCTATTTGGTCGAGGAAATGGTCGTCGGCACCGTGGCCGAGATTTTGCTCGGGCTGCGGCGCGATCCGGTTTATGGGATTTCGCTGACCATCGGCATGGGCGGCGTCACTGCCGAGGTTCTGGCCGATACCGCGACACTGATCTGGCCTGTCACCGAGGCGCAGGTGATCGAGGCGATGCAGGGCTTGCGGCTCTGGCCATTGCTTGACGGCTATCGCGGTCGGGCCAAAGCGGATGTCGCAGCGGTTGCGGCGATTGCGGTGCGTTTGGGCCAGCAGATGGCCTCGGACATGACACTGGAAGAGATCGAGATTAACCCGATCCTCGCAAAACCCCAAGGGGCGGTTGCGGTGGACGCTTTGGTAAGGAGAACATGATGCAGATGCGCACTGAAGGCCCGATCAAGACACGGACAGAAGGGGCCATTCTAGAGGTCACTTTGGACCGTCCGAAAGCCAACGCGATCGACTTGATCACCAGCCGCCTGATGGGGCAGGTGTTCCGCGACTTTCGCGATGATGACAGCTTGCGCATTTGCATTCTTCGCGCCGAAGGGGAAAAGTTCTTTTGCCCCGGCTGGGATTTGAAGGCGGCAGCGGGCGGAGACGCGGTTGACGGGGACTATGGCGTTGGCGGCTTTGGCGGCCTGCAAGAGCTTCCGAACCTCAACAAACCCGTGATTGCGGCAGTGAACGGTATTTGCTGTGGCGGCGGGCTAGAGCTGGCGCTATCGGCGGATTTGATCCTGTGCTCGCAGAACGCGACCTTTGCGCTGCCGGAAATCCGGTCGGGCACGGTGGCGGATGCGGCTTCGCTGAAACTGCCCAAGCGCATCCCTTATCATGTGGCGATGGATTTGCTGCTGACGGGGCGTTGGTTTGACGCCGAAGAGGCGCAGCGCTGGGGCATTGTCAAAGAGGTTTGTGCGCCCGAAGACCTGCTGGCCAAGGCGTGGGATTTGGCACGGCTGCTCGAGTTCTGGGCCGCCCTTGGTTTATGCTGCGATCAAAGAAGTCGTGCGCGAGGCCGAGAACCTGCGCTTTCAAGACGGGATGAGCCGTATCGGCAAGCGCCAATTCCCGACCGTGGACAAGCTCTATTCGTCCGAGGATCAACTCGAAGGCGCCAAGGCTTTTGCCGAAAAGCGCGATCCGGTCTGGAAGGGCCGTTAACATTTATCAGCATAAGGGCGCCAGATTTGTCGCCCTTATGCCCTTCGCTGGGACTGGTGCGATCGCAGCTGCCGCCCTATCCTGCGCCAAAATGAGGGGGCGCAGATGCAACATGACTATACCAGCCGCGTGATTTGGACCGGCAATCGCGGCACTGGCACAAGCGGCTACAAAGCCTATGACCGCACGTGGAACATCGCAGCCGAAGGCAAGCCGGTGGTTGAATGTTCGAACGACCCTTTGCTGGGCGGCGACCCGACCAAGATGAACCCCGAGGACCTCCTGATCTCGGCCCTCTCGGCCTGTCATATGCTGTGGTATCTGCACCTTGCCTCCGAGGCGGGGATTGTCGTCAGCCACTATGAGGATAATCCGAATGCGGTGGGCGAAACCGGACCAGGCGGCGCGGGGCGGTTTTTATCGGCAGAGTTGCGGCCCGACATCCACGTGCAGGCAGGCGCAGACCTTGCCGAGGCCGAGGCGATCCATCACCGCATCCAAAAGGTATGCTACATTGCCCGCTCGGTAAATTTCCCCGTGACCTATCGCCCCCGCTTTTACACCACACCCTGAAGCCGCCATCCGCGGCCGCTAAGGTTTGGGAAAGCCAAGCGGGGCTGGGATGACTGCCTCGAAGTCAATCGCGCCATCGAAGACGAGACGCCGGCGCGGATGCCTATCGCGGTAAAAGCGGTCCGCTATTGATTTCGCAAAACCGCAAGAGCCTGCACTGGCGGGTAGAGATTTTATGTCGAAGCCTGCGGTCAAGCAGGGCTGGCGTATAACCCAGACATTAACGGCGCCGAACAAGAGGGGGCCGGCACCTATCAGAGGACAATCAAATCGGGATGGCGCAATTCGACCGCGCGGGCGTTTTTGCGCTCCGCGATGAAGCGCAAGAACCCTCAGGTGCTGACAAGGGCGTAGGTCACGCGGCTGATCTTTGAAGGGCGCCGTGCGGTAGGGATCGAAAAGCTCGAGGGCGCGCAGCGTCAGATCTTGCGGGCTTCGGGCAAAGTGATCTTGTCAGGCGGCGCAATCAACAGCCCGCAGTTGCTGCAACTGTCAGGCATCGGCCCCCCCGATCTGTTGGCCGCGCAGGGCATCCCAATGGCGTGCGAGAATGCTAATGTCGGCGGGCATCTAAGCGATCACCAAGGCATCAACTATACATGGCGGATGCAGCTGCGGACCTATAACGGCATCCTGCGGCCTTGCTGGGGAAAGACGTTCGTCGGTGCACATTACCTGCTGACCAGAGGTGGCCCGTAGGCCAATTCCACCAATCATGGGGGCGGCTTTTCAGAACACAACCCGACCTCGTGCGCCCAAATGTACAGCTGTATTTCCAAGCCTTGTCAACCCAGCTGTCCAAAGCAGGAAAGCGGCCTTTGTCGACACCAGATCCAGTTTTGGGCCTCTCTATCGGCCTGTCGAACTGCAATCCGACCAGCCGTGGGTCGGTCCGGATCAAACCAAGCTACCCTCTCGCGCATCCCGAGATCCGCGCAAACGCCTTTTCAACCGAAGAACTGGCCAAAATTCCCAGCGCGGTGACGTTCTTGCGCCACATCGCAGCGCAGCCAGCTTTTGCAAAATATGTCGCTGAAGAAATGCGGTCAGGACCCGCGGTGCAAAGCGGTGAAGATCTTATCGCAGATTTCAGAGTCCTTTAAGGCACCGTCTACCACCCAAGCTGCACTGCCAGAATGGGGCGCTCGGCGAAAACCTCGGTCATAGATGTGCGCTGCCGTGTTCAAGGTTTTGACGGCCTGCGGGTTATTGATGCCGCCGCCTTCCCGAGCCTGATCGTGGGCAATACCGATGCGCCGTCCATTCTGATGGGGTGGAAAGACGCCGCATTGGTCGCGGCTGACGCGCGATGACAAAGCAAATGCCCCTGCTGAGGGCATCGAGCCCTCAGCAGGGGCTGCGGCCCCCATTCCTGCCAAGTTATAAAGATCTTAGCTTGGCTCTCGGCTTGCAGCTTTCATACTGGCTCAAATACTCAACTTTTAAACAGATGAGTATTTGAGCCAGTGTGAATGAGATGCGAAGCACTGTTTGCTTTGGCGGCACAAAGTGAATCCTAAGGTCGCTGATGCAGAGCGTTCGTCCTATTCGCCGCGCGGGAAGCGTTTGTTGTCTTCGAGCACGTTCAGGTCCATGTGATTGCGCATATAGCGCTCTGACGCGGCGCGCAGGGGTTGGTAATCCCAAGGATAGTAATTGCCGTTGCGCAAGGCTTCGTAGACGACCCAGCGGCGGGCTTGGGATTGGCGGACCTCGTCGTCATAGGCGGGGATATCCCAGCGTGCTTCGGCCATTGTTTGGAAATGGGCGAGGACTTCGGCGGCGCGTGGATCTGCGGCGAGGTTGTTGGTTTCCTCTGGGTCTGAGGCGAGATCGAACAGCATGTCGGGGTCGGCGGGGCAGTGGATGAACTTCCATGCGCCCATCCTGAGGGCAACCATCGGGGTAATGGTGCCTTCGGCGGCATATTCCATAGCGACGGGTTCGGTGCGCGGTGTGCCTTTGGCGAGGGGGACGAGGCTCATTCCGTCGGTCCACGGCATGACCTCTTCCATCGAAATGCCTGCCAAATCGCAAAGTGTTGGCGTCAGGTCGATAGTCGAGACTGGTGTGTCGATGCGTTGTGGTGCCAGACTTGGGGCCGAAATCATCATCGGGACGCGGGATGCGCCCTCGAAGAAGTTCATTTTGAACCACAGCCCTTTGCGGCCCAGCATCTCGCCATGATCGGAGACGAAGATCACGATGGCTTCTTGGCGGGTGGCCTCGAGCGCGGCGAAAATCTCGCCGATCTTATCGTCGACATAGGAGATATTGGCGAAATAGCCTTGGCGGGCGCGGCGGATATGGGCGGGGGTCACTTCGAGACCGCGCCAGTCACAGGCATCCATCAGGCGTTTGGAGTGGGGGTCCATTTCCTTGTAGGGCAGGGAGGTTGGCGGCTCGAGTTCTGGTGCGTCGTTATAGAGATCCCAGTATTTGCGCCGTGCCACGAAGGGGTCATGCGGGTGGGTAAAGCTTGCGGTCAGGCACCAAGGTCGCGGGTCCAGCCCCCGCGATAAATCATAGATCTTTTGCACAGACTGGTGGCAGACGTCGTCGTCATATTCCAGTTGGTTGGTGATCTCGGCCACGCCTGCGCCCGTGACCGAGCCCAAGTTGTGATACCACCAGTCGATCCGCTCTCCGGGTTTGCGATAGTCGGGGGTCCAGCCGAAATCGGCGGGATAGATGTCGGTGGTCAGGCGGTCTTCAAAGCCGTGCATCTGGTCGGGGCCGACGAAGTGCATCTTGCCCGACAGGCAGGTGTAATAGCCTGCGCGGCGCAGATGGTGGGCATAGGTCGGGATGTCCGAGGCAAATTCGGCGGCGTTGTCATAGACCTTGGTGCGTCGTGGCAGTGCGCCCGACATAAAGGCCGCGCGGGCGGGCGCGCAGAGTGGCGAGGCGGTATAGGCGTTTGCAAAGCGTACCGAATGCTCGGCCAATCGGCGCAGGTTTGGGGCGTGCAAAAACTTTGCAGGGCCATCGTCAAAAAGTGTGCCGGTCAACTGATCGACCATGACTATTAGGATGTTCGGGCGGGCGGTCATGACGGCTCCTCTCTAGATTGTGCTATAGGCATGGCGCGGCTTTTGCGTTTGGGCAAGAGGCAATGATGTCCAATCGCACGCGCTGTCGCAAAACCGTGATGAAGCGGCGCAACGGTGCCAGTGTTTGAAGCTTTTGCATCGCCCAATGGAGGCTCAAAATCGGAGATGTTAACATGCAAACCATTTCAGAATTTCCTAACAAAGTTATGGAGATCGAAGACTTGGGCATTGTTCTGTCGGACGGGTGCCGGCTTTCGGCGCGGGTTTGGCGGGCCGAGGGCTGTGGTAAAGTTCCTGCCGTTTTAGAGTATATCCCCTATCGTAAGCGCGACGGCACCATTGCCCGTGATGAGATGATGCACGCCTATGTGGCGGGGCATGGCTATGCTTGCGTGCGGGTCGATATGCGCGGCAATGGCGACAGCGAAGGGCTGATGGCCGACGAATATACCGCGCAAGAGTTGTCGGATGCCTGTGAGGTGATCGAGTGGTTGGCGGCGCAGGACTGGTGCTCGGGTGCGGTTGGGATGATGGGCAAAAGCTGGGGCGGGTTTAACTGCTTGCAGACGGCCTATTTACAGCCGCCCGCGCTCAGGGCTGTGATGTCGGTTTGCGCGACCACGGACCGTTTTGCGGATGACATCCACTATAAGGGCGGCTGCCTTTTGGGCGAGAATTTCGGCTGGGGGGCGGTGATGCTGTCCTATTCCAGCCGCCCTGCCGATCCTGTTTTGCGGCCTGACTGGCGCGAGGATTGGCTGGCACGATTGCAGGCCGAGCCTTGGCTTGCGCCGCGTTGGGCCGAGCAGCAAGAGCGCAGCGGTTACTGGCGCCACGGCTCGGTCTGCGAGGATTACAGCCGCATGACGGTGCCGGTTCTATCGTGGGGCGGTTGGGCCGATAACTATATGAATACCGTGGCAAAGCTGGTCGAAAATGTGCCCGCGCATGTGCAAGGTATCGTCGGCCCGTGGGTGCATCAGTACCCCCACACGGCGGTGCCTGGGCCTGCGATCGGCTTTTTGCAACTGGCGATCCGTTGGTGGGATCGCTGGTTGAAGGGCATCGAGAACGGTGTCGAGAATGACGGTGCCTATCGCGCCTATATGCTGCACTCGGCCCCCCCTGACGCAAGCGCGCAACATCGTGACGGTCACTGGGTTTGCGAGCCCGTTTGGCCCTCGCCTCGGGTGACGCAGCAACGGCTGTGGCTGGGTGGGGCGGGGGCGTTGCAAGCCGACGCAGCACAGCCGTTCCGCGCCGAAATCGCGACGCCGCAACAGCTTGGGATGCACACGGGCGAGTTTTTTCCGATGGGATTGAACGCCGAAATGCCGGGGGATCAGTCGGGCGAGGATGCGCGTTCCCTCTGTTTTGACGGCGAAATTCTGGCCGAGCCGATGGATCTTTTGGGCGCGGCAAAGCTGAGCCTGACCTTGGCCAGCGACAAACCTTTGGGATTTGTCGTGGCGCGGCTGTGCGATGTGGCGCCGGATGGCAGCTCGGTGCGGATTGCGCATGGGATGATGAACCTGTGCCACCGTGACAGTATGGAGACGCCCTCACCAATGCCGATCAACACGGCGGTCGAGATCAGCTTTCTGATTGACCAGATGGCCTATCGTATCTCGGCGGGTCACAAGCTTCGTCTTGCGATTTCAAACAGTTACTGGCCGTTTGTCTGGCCCTCACCCGAGGCGGGGCGCCTGACGCTAAGCGCGGGCGTGCTTGATTTGCCGCGCCACAGCGGCAGCGTGTCCGAATGGACGCCGCCCGCACCAGAGGCCGCCAAACCTTGGCCGCATAAGGTGCTGCGAGAGGGCAAAACCAGCCGCAAAATTGAGCATGACCTGATCGGCAAAACCTTTTCGTTGATCGTGAATGACGATCTGGGCGATGTCGAAAACCTCGATCACGGGCTGTGCACCGGCGAAACCATGAGCGAACTTTGGCAGATCAAACCGGATGATCCATTGTCGGCGCGGGCGGTACATACTTGGGAACAGCGGTTGTCACGCGGGGATTGGTGTGTAAAAACAGTGGTCTGGGCCGAGATGACTTCAAGCGCCACGCATTTCCAGCTGAGCGCTTCGCTGAAGGCCTATGAAGGCGACGAGATAATCTTTGAGCGGCACTTTGATGACAAAGTGCCAAGAAGGTTTGTGTAGCCCCTTGCGGGCCAAAACAAGAATCCTTGCCACAAATAAAATTGGCAGGTTACTGATTAGACGTCGAAGAACAAAGGCAGCAAAGTTGCCGCAACAATAACACGGCAAAAAAGCCAACACGGGAGAATACAATGTCTATTGAACTTAACCATCTGTTGAAGACCGCAGCGAAAGGTCTCATCAGCCGCCGCGAATTCGTGGGTCGTGCAGGCGCTTTGGGCGTCTCGGCTGCGATGGCAGGCACGCTGCTGACGACCGCTGCCAAAGCGGAAGAGCCTAAAAAGGGCGGCTTGCTGCGCGCGGCGATGTCGGGCGGCGAAAGCACCAACTCGCTTGATCCAGCGCTGGCCGCGTCCGAAGTGCCGTTCATGGTCAACCTGCTTTGGGGTGACACGCTGGTTGAAGTCAACGAAAAGGGTGAAATCGTTCACCGTATCGCGGAAGAAGTGTCGTCGAACGCTGATGCGACCGAGTGGAAATTCAAAATCCGTGCGGGCGTCAAGTTCCACAATGGCGCTGACGTGACCCCAGACGACGTGGTTGCCACGCTCAAGCGTCACACCGATGAGAAGTCGCAGTCGGGCGCTTTGGGTATCGTCAAAGGCATCTCCGAGATGACCGCAGAGGGTGACACTGTCACGCTCAAGCTTGCGGCTGGCAATGCCGACTTGCCCTTCCTGATGGCGGACTATCACCTGATCATCCAGCCCGGCGGCGGCGTTGATGCGCCAGACGCAGGCATCGGTGCGGGCCCATACAAGGTCGTCGCAAACGAGCCAGGCGTGCGTCACACCTTCGAGAAGTTCGCGGACCACTGGGACACCAGCCTTGGCCACGCCGACAACATCGAAATCCTTGTGATCAACGACAACACCGCGCGGATGTCGGCTTTGCAGGCTGGCCAAGTGCACATGATCAACAAGGTCGATCCAAAGATCGTCGGCTTGATCAAAGGCGCGCCTGGCATGACGGTCGAAACCGTCGCAGGCCGTGGTCACTATGTGTTCATCATGCATTGCGACAAAGCACCCTTTGACAACAACGACTTGCGCATGGCTCTCAAGCTGTCGATCAACCGTCAGGAAATGGTCGACAAGATCCTTGGTGGCCTTGGCTCGGTGGGCAACGACTTCCCGATCAACTCGTCCTATCCGCTGTTTGACGACACCATCCCGCAGCGTGAATATGACGCAACCGCAGCGGCCGAGTTCTACAAAAAATCCGGTCACGATGGGTCGCCAATCGTACTGCAAGTCGCAGCGGGTGCTTTCCCAGGTGCGATCGAAGCTGCACAACTGTTCCAACAATCGGCCAATGCGGCAGGTATCCCGCTTGAAATCAAGCGCGAGCCCGATGATGGCTATTGGTCCAACGTTTGGAACGTCGCTCCGTTCTGCGCATCGTATTGGGGGGGCCGTCCGGTCCAAGACCAGATGTATTCGACCGCTTATCTGTCGACCGCAGATTGGAACGACACCAAGTTCAACGATCCAAAGTTCGATGCGACCTTGGTTGCAGCGCGCGCCGAGTTGGACAACACCAAACGCAAAGCCATGTACTCCGAGCTGGCAAACACGCTGCGTGACACGGGCGGCCTGATTTGCCCAATGTTCAACGACTTCGTTGCGGCCAAGCGTAACGAAGTGGGTGGTTGGTTCGCGGATCCAAACGGTGAGATGATGAACGGCCGCGCGCTTGCGAAGTGCTGGCTGAACGCCTGAGGTCGGTATGCATCCGATTTTGAAACTTGTGACCCAGCGCTTAGCGCTGGGTCTGCTTCTCCTGCTGGCGGTGTCAGCTTTGATTTTTTTCGGCGTCGCGGCGCTTCCAGGAGATACCGCTCAGGCCATTCTTGGCCAATCTGCAACCCCCGAAGCCCTTGCCAACTTGCGCGAAAAGCTCGGCCTGAACGAGCCGATCGTCTGGCGCTATTTGCAGTGGCTTGGCGGTTTTATGACTGGCGATTTGGGCGTATCACTCAGCAACGGCCAAGACATCGCAAAATCTGTTGGCCAACGCCTTGGCAACACGATCTTCCTCGCATTCTGGGCCGCGGTTATCGCAGTGCCTTTGGCGATCACGCTGGGCTTGGTTGCCGCACGGTTTAACGGTCGCTGGCCCGACAAGCTGATTTCGGGTGTAACACTGGCGACGATTTCGCTGCCAGAATTCGTAGCCGGTTACATCGTGCTCTATTTCTTTGCGGTGAAGTGGCACCTGTTCCCGTCAATGTCGATGGTCTTCCCTGGCATGAGCCTGTTCGAGCGTCTGAACGCCATCATCCTGCCCGTGATCGTTTTGGTCATGGTGGTGCTGGCACATATGATGCGGATGACGCGAGCGGCGATTTTGAACGTCATGGAGTCGGCCTATATCGAGACCGCCGAGCTGAAGGGCGTCTCGCCGATCAATGTGATCTGGAAACATGCCTTCCCGAACGCGATTGCCCCTGTGGTGAACGTGGTGATGTTGAACCTTGCCTATCTGGTGGTCGGGGTTGTGGTCGTCGAAGTGGTCTTTGTCTATCCGGGCATGGGGCAGTTTCTGGTCGATCACGTCACCAAGCGCGACATGCCTGTTGTTCAGGCCTGTGGCATGATTTTCGCCGCCGTCTATATCGGGCTGAACATCCTCGCTGATGTCGTCTCGATTTTGACGAACCCGAGATTGAGGCACCCAAAATGAGACGTATTCCTGTTTCCGCCATGATTGGGCTGGTTTTGACTGCCTCTTTCTTCTTTGTCGCTATCTTCGCGCAGTGGATCGCGCCTTACAAAATGGATGAACTTGTTGGCGGGGTTTGGGACCCAATGTCCGCCAAAAACCTGCTGGGCACGGATTCCATTGGCCGCGATCTGCTGACGCGCATGATCTACGGCGCGCAAGTCACGATCTTTGTGGCAACCTGCGCGACCATCCTGTCGTTTGTGACGGGGGCGGTCATGGGCTTTCTGGCCGCAACGGTTGGCGGTTGGGTTGACCTTGCGCTGTCGCGCTTTGTCGATCTGGTCATGGCGATCCCGTCGCTGATCCTCGCGCTGGTGGTGCTGACCGCCGTTGATGTGACGGTGCCGACGCTGATCATCGTGATGGGCCTGTTGGACAGCACGCGGGTCTTTCGCCTGAGCCGAGCGGTGGCGGTCGATATCACCGTGATGGACTATGTCGAAGCCGCAAGACTGCGCGGCGAGGGCACGGGCTGGGTGATCTTTTCGGAAATCCTTCCCAATGCACTGACACCTCTGGTGGCTGAACTGGGGCTGCGCTTTATCTTCGCAGTGCTGTTCATCTCGACGCTTTCCTTCCTTGGCCTTGGCGTGCAGCCTCCGCTGGCGGATTGGGGCGGCTTGGTGAAAGAGAACTCTGCTGGCCTCGTCTATGGCATCCCCGCAGCACTAGCGCCTGCAATGGCGATTGCGGCTCTCGCGATTTCGGTGAATCTCGTGGCCGACTGGGTGCTGTCACGCACCACAAGCCTGAAAGGAGGCCGAGGTGCATAACGTTCTTGAAATCAAAGGGTTGCGGATCGAGGCCACCTCGTATCCGCCGGGCGAAAAACCACGCGATGTGGTCTTGGTCAATGGCGTTACGGTATCTGTTCAGCAGGGCCGCGTGCTTGGCCTGATCGGCGAGTCCGGTGCGGGCAAGTCGACAGTCGGACTTTCGGCCATGTCCTATGGGCGCGGCGGCGTGCGGCTGACGGGGGGGCATGTGCTGCTCAACGGTCGCGAAATCCGTGAAGCAGGGTCGCGCGATTTGCGCAGCCTGCGGGGCCGCGAAGTCACCTATGTGGCGCAATCTGCGGCTGCGGCCTTCAACCCGTCCAAACGTCTGATGGAGCAAGTCATCGAGACCAGCCTGCTGCACAACGTGATGACGCGGGCCGAAGCAGAAGCCCGCGCGATCGAGCTGTTCGGCAAACTCGGCCTGCCCAACCCCGAAACCTTTGGCCGCCGCTATCCGCATCAGGTGTCAGGCGGACAGTTGCAACGCGCCATGACCGCGATGGCGCTTTGCCCTAAACCGGACCTCGTGATCTTTGACGAACCGACTACGGCGCTGGATGTGACCACCCAAATCGACGTGCTGGTGGCAATCAAAACCGCAATCCGCGACACAGGTGTGGCCGCACTTTATATCACCCATGACCTCGCGGTGGTGGCACAGGTGGCCGACGATATCCTTGTGCTGCGCGGCGGCAAGATGGTCGAATACGGCACCACCGATCAGATCATCAATGCGCCCAAAGAAGACTACACCCGCGCGCTGGTTTCGGTCCGCTCGATCGACCACGTCGAAAAGCCCGAAGCCGCACCGGTCCTCACCGTCAAAGGCATCACCGCTCGCTACAGCGGCACCAAATTCGACGTGCTCAAGAATGTCTCCGTCGACCTCGCCGCGGGGCAAACCCTCGCTGTGGTTGGCGAAAGCGGCTCGGGCAAATCGACACTGGCGCGGGTGATCACAGGCCTTTTGCCCGCATCCAAGGGCAGCCTGACCTTTGATGGACGCAGCCTGTCTCCCGACTTGGCCAGCCGCAGCAAAGATGATCTGCGCGAATTGCAGATGATCTACCAAATGGCTGACACGGCGATGAACCCGCGGCAAACGGTCGGCACGATCATCGGCCGCCCGCTCGAGTTTTACTTCGGCCTCAAAGGCGCGGCGAAACAAAAACGCGTGCAAGAACTTCTGGACGAAATCGAGATGGGCCAAGGCTTTGCCGACCGCTATCCGGCAGAACTTTCGGGCGGGCAAAAGCAACGGGTCTGCATCGCCCGCGCACTTGCAGCCAAACCCAAGCTGATCATCTGTGACGAGGTAACCTCGGCGCTTGACCCACTTGTCGCCGATGGCATCCTCAAACTTCTGCTCGACCTGCAAAAGCGCGAAGGCGTCGCTTACCTCTTCATCACCCACGATCTCGCGACGGTCAAAGCCATCGCCGACAAAATCGCAGTGATGTATCGCGGCGAGGTCGTGCGCTACGGCGGCAAGACCAAAGTCCTGACGCCCCCCTTCGACGACTACACCGACCTCTTGCTCTCCTCCGTGCCAGAAATGGAACTCGGTTGGCTCGAAAAGGTGCTCGCAACTCGTAAAATGTCCAGCGCGGATAACTGATCCAGCGCTTTCATACTGGCATAAATACTCCCGCCGGAGGCATCCAAGCTCTCTGGCGGGAGCGGAGATTAAAATGCGCAAACTCTTGTTGATCCTGATTGACGGCGTGCCCTACCGCAATTGGCGCCGCCTGTTCGGCAACCTCGAAGGCTGGGTCGCCAATGGCGATGCAAGGGTCTGGCGCATGCGGGCCACGCTGCCCTCGACCAGCGCCTCGTGCTATGCCTCCATCCATACGGGCGTGCCGCCACAACAGCACCGCGTTTGGGGCAACGAGGCCGTGTATCGCCTGGAACAGCCCGATGTCTTTTCCGAACTCAGCAAAGCAGGCAAGCGCACGGGTGCCGTCGCCCACAGCTTTTGGTCCGAGCTCTTTAACCGCAGCCCCTTCGACCTTGTGCGCGATATTGAATATGATGAAGAGGCCGGCCCGATCAACCACGGCCGCTTTCATACGATGACCGGCTACGGCAACATCAACCAGATGACGCCGTCCGACGTCGATCTCTTTGCGACCCTCACGCGCCTGTGCGAGATCAAACACGCAGATTACGCCATGCTGCACAGCTGCACGCTTGACAGCATGGGGCACCGCTTCTTTCACGATTGCGAGGAAATGGACCACGCTTGCTATGTGTTGGATGCGCAACTTGCGCCCTTCATCCATCGCTGGCGCACTGCGGGCTACGAGGTGATTGTGACCGCCGACCATGGCCAAGATGCACGCGGCCACCACGGTGGCACGGGCGAGTTGCAGCAGGACTTTGCCTTTTACTACTTTGGCGATGCGGAAATGCCGCCTGCGGATGAGGTTCTCGATCAGCTGGCGCTGGCACCCTCAATTTTGACGCGCATGGGGGTGGCGGTGCCTCCAACCATGCGCGCAAAACCGTTTCTCAGTGCTTAGCTTGCGTAGTTGGCGCCCTCTTCGTCCAGCAACGCTTTGATTTCGCTTAGGTGTGCTTGGGCGTAGTCGCCGTAGTCTTCCCATTCCTGCGCGGTCTTTTCCGCGATCTCATCCGACAGAACCCGCAGCGGTTGGCCGGTTTGTAGCGCACGGATATAGGTTTCTGCGGCGCGCTCGAAATAAGTGAGGCGGTTAAACGTCTCTGCCACCGTCGCACCGATAATCAGCACCCCATGATTGCCCATCACCAAAGTGGTGATCTTGGGGTCACTCAGCATATCTGCACAGCGGGCGGCCTCGTCCGCAAAGGCCATGCCACCGAAATGATCGTCGACCACGTGGCGGCCAAAGAACATCGCCGAGTTCTGGTCAATCGGCGGCAAACGGCTGTCGGCAAGGCTCGCCAGCACCGTCGCGTGGATCGAGTGCACATGGATCAAGCACCGCGCATGGGGCAGGGCGCGGTGGATGGACCCGTGCAGCCCCCAAGCCGTCGGATCGGGGGCGTCGGGGCGATCCATCGTCGTCGGGTCATTGGCATCGACCTCGATCATATCCGAAGCCTTCAGCCGCGCGAAGTGCTTCCACTTGGGGTTCATCAGGAACTTGCTGCCCGTGTCATTGACCGCAAGGCTAAAGTGGTTGGCCACGGCCTCGTGCAGGTTCAGCTTGACGGACCAGCGAAAGGCAGCGGCCAGATCGACGCGCTCGGCCCAATGGGTGATATTGGCGTGTTGGTTCATCTTTGGTCTCCATAGGGCCAGTCACCTTTGGCAAAGGCGGTGATGGCGGCGCAGATTTCCGCAAAGCCGGCGGCGGCGCGGTCGGATGAGTGGCGTGCACGAAGATAGCCGTGCACAAGCCCCTTGGCGGTCGCGGCATGGGCCTTGCCGCCCGCCGCTTGGATGGCGCTTGCATAGGCCAATGCATCATCGGCAAGCGGATCACATTCGGCGGCCTGCGCAAAAGTGGGTGCAATCCCCGAAAAATCATTGTCTTGCAAAGGGCTAAGGGTCGCATCGCCCGCTGTTGGTTCGCCCCTGATCTGGCCATAAAATGTCACATCGGCCAAGGTCAGCATCGGTGCAAAGGCATGCGTCAGATAGCTGCCTTTGGTCGGATCGCCGCCCAGACCCGGATAGATCAAGACCTGCCCCAAGATCGCCCCCGTGCCGCGCAAGGCTTGCGCCGTAGCCGCAGCCAGATTTCCGCCCGCGAAATCGCCAGCCAAGACAACGGGGCCTTCGCCAGCCAAGGCCCGCACCACGCCGCAGGCATCGTCAAAGGCGGCCGGGTGGAGGTGCTCGGGCGACAAACGGTAGTCCACCGAGACCACCTCGCGCCCCGTCGCCGCAGCGATTTCGGCGCAGACGTCGTCATGGCTCTCAAGCCCGCCGACCACAAAGCCGCCACCGTGGAAATAGACCACGCGCGGAAGTGCGCCGCTATAACGCCGACAAGCGACTCCGGCGATCTTCGTGTCTTGGGCGGTAATGCCTTGCGGATAGGGGCGGTGAAACTGCGCGCACATCGCATCATAAATCGCGCGCTGTTGGGCAATCTCCATCGTCGCTGTATCAGGGGGATAGCAGGCGTCCGTCGCAGCGATAAAGGCGCGGATTTGGTCATCAAGCAGGATTTGGTAATCGGGGAGGGCCATAAGCGGGCTGCGCCTTTTGATTGCTATGGCCGCAGCATGGCGCGGAGTGGGGCCAGTTTCAACGCCCAATCCTTGCCGCAATTGACCAAGGAATACCGCAAACTCCTCCCAATTTTGCCGCAAGCCCGCGTTACGTTTTTAGAAACAGTCCGATGCAGTTGAGAAACAGGAGACCACGATGCATGTTATTCACGCGTTCGATCACCATACGGTTGCGCCTGTCGGTCTTAATATCCGAGCGATCTTGATTGGCGCGGCAGGCAGCGCGCAGCTGGACAACAAGCTCGCGCGCTTGGGGGCCTCGGTCGAGGTGGTTTCGGATTTGTTTGCAGGACTTGAAGCGTTGATCGAAGATCCCGCGGGCTATGGGCTTTGTGTCATCGACTGTGACGCAATTGGCGGGCTTGAGGCCGCGCGCCGTGGTCATGCGCTTTTGGGTGAGGTGCGGTTGCGCGTGCCGGTCATACTGATCTCGAGCGAGTGCCATTCGCAGGAGTTTCCGCAAGAACGCGGCGTTCCGGTTGTGCTGCGGGCACCTGCATCAGGTCTGTCGATGCGGATGGGGTTTGAACATGCACTGCGCGATCGGCTGATGCTGCACTGGAGCTAAGTGCAGCGACGCGGTTTTTGTCTGTCAAATCAACGGAATTAGTGGGGAACGCGCTTCGGGAGACCGAAACCGGTCCCCTTTTTCATTGAGGCGAAGGGTCTTGCGGCGCGGTCTTAGGCTTCGCGGTGAAGCGTCTGCACGCGACCTTCGGCTTTTGGCATCATGGATTTAAGCAAGATCACCGCAAAGACCGAGGTTCCAACCCCCATCCAAAGGCCCAAAGCCATCAGCCAGCTGATGTCCATTGTGGCAAGTCCGACCATTGCCGAAACAAAGCCAAGCATACCGCCCAAGAGAATCGAAACTATTGCCATGATCGCCTCCAAATTCCGTAGGTTCAACTTTACGGCGAATTGGGGCAGGATTGCGGCGAAAGCGGGGAAAGGTCGTGATGGGTTAAAATCGACGCCGAGCGCGCAGGGCCGCGCCGATGGTGCCATCGTCCAGATAGTTCAGCTCGCCGCCAATCGGCACGCCCTGCGCCAGCGAGGTGATCTGCGCGCCACTGTCGGCCAGCACATCGGCGATATAATGCGCGGTGGTTTGACCGTCGACGGTGGCGTTTAGCGCCAAAATCACCTCGGTCACGGCGTCTTGGGCGACGCGTTGCGCCAGACGCGGGATGCCCAGCTCGTCCGGCCCCATCGCGTCCAGTGCTGACAGTGTGCCGCCCAGAACGTGATAGCGGCCCTTAAAGGCTTGGCCCCGCTCCATCGCCCAAAGGTCGGCAACATCTTCGATCACGCAAATCTCGCCCGTGGCGCGGGCAGGGTCGGCGCAAATGGCGCAGATTTCAGCATTGCCGATATTGCCGCAAATGCTGCAATCCTTGGCAGAAAGGGCCACCCCCGCCATCGCCTGCGCCAAGGGGGCCATCAGGGCCTCGCGGCGCTTGAGCAGGGTCAAAACCGCGCGCCGCGCTGACCGAGGCCCAAGGCCCGGCAGCCGAGCCATCAGCTCGATCAGCGTCTCGATGTCGCGGTTGTCGTTCATTGGTTAGAACGGCAGCTTCATATCGGCAGGAAGGCCAAGCGCTTCGGTCATCTTGGCCATTTCAGCCTGACCGCGTGCGGCGGCCTTGGCCTGCGCGTCGCGAAGGGCGGCAAGGATCAGATCCTCGACGACCTCTTTTTCCGAAGCAACAAGGATCGACGGGTCGATATCAAGGCCCGTGACCTCGCCTTTGGCGGTGCAGCGCGCTTTGACAAGCCCTGCACCTGCCTCACCGATGACGACGGTGCGGGCGAGTTCTTCTTGCATCTCGGCCATCTTGCCTTGCATCTCTTGCGCGGCTTTCATCATCTTGGCCATATCGCCAAGACCACCTAATCCTTTTAGCATATCAACCTCTTAGCTATCCTCAAAGGGATCCCATTCGTCTTCTACTTCTGGCAAAGCCTCGGCGGCGGCAATGGCTTGCATTGCTTCTGCCGTGCGAATTTCGCTGATCTTTGCCCCTGGAAACGCCATGATTACGGCCTGGACCAGTGGGTTTTCCATGGCCTCGGCGCGGGCGGCATTTTCTTCGCGGTCCCGCTCTTCGGCGATGGTCGCGGCCCCGCCTGATGAGACAATCGACACCCCCCAGCGCACACCCGTCCAACCTTGCAGCCGCTGCGACAGCCGCGCGGCAAGATCCGACGATGCATTCGCCGCGGGTTCAAATTCAATCCGGCCGGGGGTGTATTTCGCAAGTTTGAGACCGGTCTCAACCTCCATCAAGAGCCGCATGTCACGTTTTTCACGAATAAGATCAACGACTTGTTCGAAGGTCGCATAGACGGTCAGCTGGCTTTCGGCCAGAGCAACAGCTTGCCCCCCTTGCATGGTCGGCCCGCGCATCGGTGCCGAGGGGGCCATCATCATCGCGCCGTGGACACTGCCGCCACCGCCACCGCCACCCGCAGGCGCGCCGCCCGTGGGTCTGGGTTCCGACATCAGCTTTTTGACCAAGCTTTCAGGGTCAGGCAGGTCGGCCACATGCGTCAAGCGGATCACCGCCATCTCGGCCGCCATCATCGAGTTCGGCGCAAGCGACACTTCCTCAAGCGCCTTGAGCAGCATCTGCCACATCCGCGACAGCACCCGCATCGGCAAAAGCTGGGCCATTTCCAGACCGCGCTCGCGTTCTTCTTGCGGTGTGGTCGGGTCTTCGGCGGCAGAGGGGGTGATCTTGATCACCGAAATCCAATGGGTGATATCGGCCAAATCGCGCAGGACCGCCATCGGGTCCGCGCCATCGGCATATTGCCCCGACAGTTCCGCCAAAGCGCCCGCAGCGTCGCCTTTCATAATTAAATCAAACAGATCAAGCACGCGCCCACGGTCCGCAAGCCCCAGCATCGCCCGCACTTGGTCGGCGTTGGTTTCGCCCGCGCCATTCGAAATCGCTTGGTCCAAGAGGCTGGTCGCGTCGCGGGCAGAGCCTTCGGCGGCGCGGGTGATCAGCGCCAAAGCGCCATCCGTGATCTGCGCGCCTTCGCCATTGGCAATCTTGCGCAGCAGCGCGATCTGCACCTCTGGCTCGATGCGTTTGAGGTCAAAGCGCTGACAGCGAGATAACACCGTCACCGGAACTTTGCGAATTTCCGTGGTCGCAAAGATGAACTTCACATGGGCAGGCGGCTCTTCCAATGTCTTGAGCAGCGCGTTGAACGCCGCGTTCGACAGCATGTGAACTTCGTCGATGATATAGATCTTATAGCGGGCAGAAGCCGCGCGATAGTGAACGGAATCAATGACCTCACGCATGTCGCCGACGCCTGTACGCGAGGCTGCGTCCATCTCCATTACGTCGACGTGGCGGCCTTCGGCGATGGCGATGCAGGGCTCGCAAACACCGCAAGGTTCGGTGGTCGGGCCGCCCTTGCCGTCGGGCCCGACGCAGTTCAGGCCCTTGGCGATAATCCGCGCGGTGGTGGTTTTCCCCGTGCCGCGAATACCCGTCATCATGAAGGCATGGGCGATCCGCTCAGCCGCGAAGGCGTTTTTAAGCGTGCGGACCATCGCCTCTTGACCGACAAGATCGGCAAAAGTGGCGGGGCGGTATTTGCGCGCCAGAACCTGATAGGTTTGTTCAGAATTTTCGGTCATTACTGCCATAAGGATTCGAGTTGCCCCAGACTAGGGTGCGCGGGGCCGAAGGTAAACCTAAGAGGCAATCATGGACCTGACAATCGCCGAGCTTCCCTTGGGCCGTGGCACGTTGGGCATTTGCCCGATGCCAGGGCGGGCAGGATTTTATGAGGCCGATCTTGCGGCGCTGCGCCGGTGGGGGCCGTCGATGGTGATCAGCATGATCAGCGCCGAAGAGATCGCGCGCGTGGCACCCGAGTTGGGCGCGGATCTGGCACGGTTGGGGATACGCTGGGTGCATCTTCCTGTGCAGGACTTTGGCGTTCCCGAGGCAGGGTGGGGCGAGGTGTCGGCAGCCGCCCATGCCGAGATCACCAACGGGTTCAAGGTCTTGGTGCACTGCATGGGCGGCTGCGGTCGCTCTGGCACAGCAGTGTTGCGCCTGATGGTTGAGGCGGGCGAGGCGGCAGATGTGGCGCTGACTCGCCTACGCAAGGCGCGCCCCTGTGCGGTGGAAACAGATGCGCAATACGCTTGGGCCAGTCGGTGACCCAAGCGTAGCGGTGGTTTTACGCCAGCAGCGCCATCAACGCCCGTGCGGCCTGCGCCGAGGAAGCTGGGTTCTGACCGGTGACAAGCTTGCCATCCGTCAGCACAAAGTCCGCCCAATCTGCGCCGCGCTCGAACGTGCCGCCGTTTGCGGTCAGCATATCTTCAACAAGGAAAGGCACCACACTGGTCAGGCCAACCGCCTCTTCTTCCGAGTTGGTAAAGCCGGTGACCCGACGGCCCGCGACCAAGGGCTTGCCATCTGCGCCCAGCGTGTGACGGAACACCGCAGGCGCGTGACAGACTGCACCAATCGGACGATCTGCTGCGGCAAAGGCCTCGATCAGGCGCTTGCTGTTGACGTCTTCGGCCAAATCCCACAGCGGGCCGTGGCCGCCTGGGTAAAAGATCGCGTCAAATTCGCCCATCTCCATATCGGCCAGCTTTAGCGTCTTGGCGAGATGTGCTTGCGCGTCGGCATCGGCCTTGAAGCGGCGGGTATCTTCGGTTTGCGCCGAAGCGTCGTCGCTTGACGGGTCCAGCGGCGGCTGTCCCCCCAAAGGCGAAGCAAGCGTGATCTGCGCGCCTGCGTCCTTGAACACATAGTAGGGGGCTGCGAACTCTTCCAACCAAAAGCCGGTTTTCTTGCCCGTGTCGCCCAGTTTGTCGTGCGATGTCAGAACCATAAGGATTTTCATTGTAGCGCCTTTCAGTTGCGGCCAAGGCGGATAACCCGCTTGCCAAAGTTTTCGCCGCGCAGCAGACCGATAAAGGCCTCTGGGGCGTTTTCCAAACCGTCGATGATTTCTTCGCGGTATTTGATTTTGCCAGCTTCGATCCAAGCGGCCATCTCGGTTGCGAATTCGGGATAGAGGTGGCCGAAGTCGTCAAAGATGATAAAGCCCTGCACCTTGATCTTTTTGCGCAGGATTTGCCCCATCAGCCAGTTCATCCGGTCCGGACCCTCGGGCAGCGAGGTGGCGTTATATTGCGAGATCAAGCCGCAGACGGGCACCCGCGCATTGGCGTTCAACAGCGGGATCACGGCGTCCAAGACCTTGCCGCCGACGTTCTCAAAGTAAACGTCGATGCCCTTTGGCGTGGCGGCAGCAAGCTGCGCCGCAAAGTCGTCGGCTTTGTGGTCGATGCAGGCGTCAAAGCCCAACTCGTTGACCGCATAGGCGCATTTCTCGGCGCCGCCTGCGATACCAACAACGCGGCACCCCAAGATCTTGCCGATCTGGCCGACGGTTGCGCCGACGGGCCCAGTGGCGGCTGCGACGACGATGGTCTCACCTGCTTTGGGGGCGCCGATTTTGGTCAGACCCGCCCAAGCGGTAAAGCCCGGCATCCCCAAAATCCCCAGCGCCCAAGACGGATGCGCAGGCGATTTGCCAAGGTTGGTGACGCCCTTGCCGTCCGACAGCGCATAATCCTGCCAGCCGTTAAAGCTCAGCACCCAATCGCCCTCGGCAAAGCCTTCGACCTGCGAGGTCACAACCTGACCAACGGTGCCGCCGACCATGACGCCACCGATCTCGACCGGGGCGGCATAGGACGGCGCATCGCTCATCCGGCCCCGCATGTAGGGGTCAAGCGACAGGTATTCGCTGCGCAGCAACATCTGGCCCGCACCCGCCGTTGGCATGGCAGTCTCGACCAGTTTCAACGTCGCTTTGGTCGGCTCGCCCTTGGGACGTTCGGCCAAAACCTGTTGGCGGTTCGTGGTGTTTGTCTGTGTCATAGCGTTTCCTTACAGGGCTGCTTGCAGAATGCGGCGCGCGACGTCGGGGGTGACCGCGCGGGTTTCGCCAAGCGCAACCATGCCGTGGTCTTGTAACGCTTGGACAATGCGGTCGATGTCAGAAGCGCCCAAGCCATAGTCGGTCAGGCGGGTCTGGATGCCCATTTGGTGGAAGAACTCGCGCGTTGCGCTGATTGCTGCGTCGATGCGCGCGTCCTCAGAACCGTCACGCAGGTTCCACACATTCGCTGCGTATTGCAACAGCTTTGCCCGCTTGGCTTCACGTTGGTCCTGCATCAAGGCGGGCAGAACCACCGCCAAAGTCCGCGCGTGGTCGGTGTCATTCAGGGCGGTGATCTCGTGGCCGATCATATGGCTTGCCCAGTCTTGGGGCACGCCCGCGCCGATCAAGCCGTTCAGCGCCAGCGTCGCCGTCCACATCAAATTGGCGCGGATGTCATAGTCCAGCGGCGTGGCAAGCGCCTTTGGCCCAAGGTCGATCAAGGTCCGCAGCAGGGTCTCGGCAAAGCCGTCCTGCACGGCGGCGTTCACCGGATAGGTCAGATATTGCTCGATAATGTGGACGAAAGCGTCGGCAACACCATTGGCGATTTGGCGCGGCGGCAGGGTATAGGTCAGCTCTGGGTCCAGAACCGAAAATTGCGGATAGCAATGCGCGCTGCGAAACGGCAACTTGGCGCCTTTTTCGGCGTTGGTGATGACCGAGCCTTCGTTCATTTCCGAGGCTGTCGCCGGAAGGGTCAGCACGGTGCCAAAAGGCAGGGCAGAGTTGATCGCGCGGCCGAAAGAGGTCAAAATCTCCCACGGGTCGCCGCTGAATTTGGCGGCTGCGGCGATGAATTTCGTCGCATCAATCACCGAGCCACCACCGACGGCCAGCAAATAGGTGATGCCTTCTGCGGCGATCACGTCCACCGCCTTGAGCGCCGTGGCATAGCGCGGGTTTGGCTCGATGCCGCCGAATTCTACGACCTCGCGGTCGCCCAAAGCGCTGCGCACCTGCGCCAGAACGCCCGTGCGCTCGGCGCTGCCGCCGCCATAGATCATCAGCACTTTGGCGTCGCTTGGGATTTGCGCACCCAAATCCTTGATGCGGCCTTTGCCGAACAGGATGCGGGTCGGATTGTGGAGATCAAAGTTGTTCATCGTTGTGTCCTTTGGGGAGGGAATTGTAAATTAGACTGGTCGTCTAGGATTTTGGGCGCGTTTTCGGCGGCTGCAAAAGGCGGTTAGGGGGCCGCCACAGCTTGTTTTGTCGCCAAAAGGGTCGCCTGCAGAGGGGCATCGTCTTGCGACAACCCCGCAACAAGGCTGGCCCCCAGCCATTGGTGATAGATAGACTGCGCCAACAAATGCGGGTCATCGAGCGGCGCGATAGAGCCCTCGGCGATGCCTTGCACTAGCGTCGCGGACAGGCTCGACACAATGTCAGCCACCCCGCGTTGAAGGATTTTGCTCATGTCGGGCGAGAGGTCGGCGACTTCGGCAGAGAGTTTGACCACCAAGCAGCGATCCTGAAGCGCAGGACCGGTTTGCTTGGCAAGCCATCCCTCGAAATATCCAATGAACCGCGCGCGGGCGGTTGATTGCGATGACAGCAAGCTGCCGCCCAAATCGCTGCGGTATTGCTCGACAAAGTCTTGCAGCAGGGCGCAGCCATAGGCCTCTTTCGAGGAAAAATAGTGATAGAATGAGCCTTTAGGCACTTCGGCGGCCTTGAGCAGTTCGTTCAGGCCAACGCCCGCAAAGCCTTGGCGCGCGGTCAGACTGCGACCGACGGCAAGAATATGGCTGCGTGTGTCATTGGTTTGCGTTTTCATGAGGCTTAGATAACCAGAAATAGACCAGTCGTCTAGTGGGCATGGTCACACATTCCCGTGAGCGTTGCGTCGATCAAGGGGCTTGTTCTGTGGTGCAAACTGCCTAGGCTGCTGTGCAAATGGCCCGCTCGCAAAGCTGTTTCGCGCGGGGTCAGTCAGGTAAAGGTATCCGCATGACGTTCGACACTCAGACCCCGCTCGACGCCCAAGACCACAGGGATTTCCTGATCGCGGACACCAAACGCCAGTTCGATTTCTTTGCGGCAAGCATGAATCCAGCGGGCGGTTTTTATGTGCTGGATGCTCAGGGACGCCCGCTTGCGAGCGCGGTGCAAGAGCTGCACACCACCACCCGCTTGGTGCATTCCTATGCCTTGGGGCAGATCGCGGGCCGCGCAGGTTGCGCCGAAATGGTCGCGCACGGGCTGTCCTATCTGCAATCGCACCACCGCGACAGGGTACACGGCGGCTATCTTTGGGCGCTTGAGGGGGATGAGGTCGCCGACGGGCGCAAGCTGGCCTACGGGCATGTCTTTGTGCTTTTGGCGGCGTCGAGTGCCTTGGCCGCGGGTCATCCTGCCGCCAAAGCCCTGTTCGAGGACATAGATCAGGTGCTTGACGCGCATTTTTGGCAAGACGCGCAGGGTCTGTTTTGTGACGAGTGGAACCGCGACTGGACACCGTTTTCCAACTATCGCGGCATGAACGCCAATATGCACGGGGTCGAGGCCTTGCTTGCGGCGTATGAAGCCAGCGGCCAAACCAAGTTTCTGGACCGTGCCGGGCGGATTTTGGAGTTCTTTTTGGGCCAAATGGCACCCCAAGAAAACTGGCGCCTGCCCGAGCATTACACCGAAAGCTGGCAGGTCGACCGCGGTTATGCGGGGAACCCGATGTTTCGGCCTGCGGGCACCACTCCGGGCCATTCGTTCGAACTGGCGCGGTTGCTGCTGCACTATGGCGCGCTGACCCAAGCACCGCTGCCGCCCTTGGTGGCCACTGCGCGGCAGTTGACCTATCGCGCGCTGTCGGATGCTTGGGACGCAGATCAGGGCGGGCTGTTCTATACCCTAGAGTTTGGCGGCGCGCCGAGCATCAAAGACCGATATTGGTGGCCTGTTACTGAGGCCATTGGCGTGATCGCGGCCTTGCTCAAGGTCGACCCGCAGCCCGAGGATATTCAGTGGTATCAAAACTTGTGGCGCTTTGCGCAGGGGCATTTCATTGATGCAGAGAAGGGGGGCTGGTTCCCTGAAATCGACGCAGCAGGCAAGCCGACCGCGCGGCAGTTCCTTGGCAAGCCCGACATTTATCATTCGGTGCAGGCGACGCTTTTCCCGCTGTGCCCGCATGTGTCGGGGGTCTATCGCGACTTGCGCGGGCTGCTTGCGGTGTGACGTCTGGAAGGGGTCACCGCCACATTTCTGCGGCGGTGACGTGGGGCGTTAGTCTGCCTCGGTTGGCGGCTGGACCTTGAACACCGCCACATAGAGTGCGGGCACAAAGACCAAGGTGACCAAGGTGCCGACAATGATGCCGCCCATCATCGCATAGGCCATCGGTCCCCAAAAGATCTGCCGCGAGATCGGGATAAGCGCCAGACTTGCCGCCGCAGCGGTCAGCAGAATTGGCCGCGCGCGGCTGTCAGATGCTTCAAATACCGCCACCCAAGCATGGCGCCCCGCAGCCCGTAACACCTCGATTTCATTGACAAGAATGATCGAGTTGCGGATCAAGATGCCGACCAGAGCCAGCACCCCCAAGATCGCCACGAACCCAAGCGGCGTTCCCGACAACAACAAGGCAAGAACCACACCAATCAACCCCAAAGGTGCAGTACAAAGAACGACAAAGCTCAGCCGGAAGCTTTGCATTTGCATCATCACCAAGGTCACCATGATCAGCATCATCAACGGCATAACGGCGGCAATCGGCGCTTGGCTTTCGGCGCTGCTCTCGACGCTGCCGCCGACGACGACCTCATAGCCATCGGGCAAAGAGGCATTAAAGGTCGCGATTTTGTCGGCCAAGGCTGTCACGATGGTCGCGGGTTGGTCCTTGGTGGTGATCGCCGCTTTGACGGTGATGGTCGGGATCCGGTTGCGCTGCACGACCAGCGGCTGCTCGGTCTCATAGCGGAACACGGCGACAGAGGTCAGCGGGATCGAAGCCCCACCTGACCCGCTTAGCTGCAAGGTCTCTAGCGCTTCGAGCGAGCTGCGGTCGGCATCGTTGCCGCGTGCCATGATGTCGATCAGATAAGTCGCATCGCGCAGTTGCGTAATCGTGTTGCCCGCAAAAATCGCGTTCAAACCCGAGGCTATATCTGCCGAGGTCAGCCCCATTTGGCGCGCCTTGTCCTGCACGATGTCGACGCGAAGCACCCGCGCGGGCTCGTTCCAGTCCAGCACAATCGCCGCCACGCGTGGATCGGTATCGACCAAAGTGGCAAGCTCTCGGGCACGGTCGCGGACCTGTGATGCGTCTGGGCCCGAGATGCGATATTGCACAGGGCGACCGACGGGCGGGCCAATTTCCAACAGCTTTACATAGATATCCGTTCCCGGAAACTCGGTATTGGCATAGCTTTGCAGGTCCACCCGCAGACGGTCGCGCGCCTCGATTGACGGCGGCTGGATGATGATCTGTCCCATGTTGGCGGATGTATCGAGCTGATCAAAGCTTAGGATAAAGCGCGGCGCGCCCCGACCGATATAGCTGGTCCAAAACTCCACATCCGGATTGTCCTTGAGCTTGGATTCGAACCGATGCATCTCGGCTTGCGTGGCTGCGATGGATGCGTTCTGCGGCAGGTTGAAATCAACAGCAATTTCAACGCGGTCGCTGGCAGGAAAGAACTGCTGCTCGACAAAGCCCATGCCGACGATGGACAGGCAGAACAGCCCAAAGGTGGTGCCGATTGTCACCCAACGCCAGCGCATTGCCGCCTTGAGCAAGCGGTTAAACCCGCGCCGCATCCGACCGGGGCCTGCGTGCTGATGTGGCCATTTCGCGGGCAGCAATTTGACCCCAAGCAAAGGCGCAAACAGCACCGCGACGATCCAACTGATCAGCAGCGACACCGCAATAACCACAAACAGCGAGAAGGTATACTCGCCCGCCGAAGAGCTGTTCAGGCCAATCGGGATAAAGCCTGCCACCGTCACCAAAGTGCCCGTCAGCATCGGAAATGCAATCGAGGTCCAAGCGTGAGAGGCCGCTTTGGTCAGGCTTTCACCCACCTCCAGCCGCGTGATCATCGTTTCAATCGCGATCATCGCGTCATCGACCAAAAGCCCCAGCGCAATGATCAGCGCCCCCAGCGAAATCCGCTGCAAGGTAAAGCCTGCATAATACATCACCACAAAGGTAATCGCCAAAACCAGCGGGATGGTCAGCGTCACCACCAACCCCGCACGCATGCCAAGGCTGATAAAGCTGACCACAAGCACGATCACCACCGCTTCGACCAAGGCTTGGATGAAGTGTCCGACGCTTTCCTCGACAACATGCGGTTGGTTCGAGATCTGATGCACCTCGATGCCGATGGGCAATTCGGCTTGCACCTTGTCCATCACTGCGGTCAGTTCCTCGCCAAAGGTCACGATATTTGCGCCCTTGCGCATCCCGACCGTCAGCCCCATCGCCGTCTCGCCATTATAGGTGAACAGCTCGGACGGCGGGTCCTCATAGCCGCGCATCACCGTGGCCACATCGGTCAGGCGAAAGAACTGCTCGCCGATGTGCAGGTTCACATCCTCAAGGCTTTGCGCGCCCTTGAACTGCCCGCCGACCCGCACGATCACCCGCTCGGGGCCCGCGTTGATAATCCCCGACGGCAGGATCGCGTTTTGCGCCTGAAGCGTTGCTTGCAGAGCGTCTTGGCTGATCCCAAGTGCGGCCAACCGTTCGGTCGAGAATTGCAGATAGACGACCTCATCGCGGGTGCCAAAAATCTCGACTTTGCCCGCGTCAGGCAAGGCTTGGATTTTGCGTTTCACCAGCTCGATGCGGTCGCGCATTTCACTGGGCGAGAACCCATCCGAGGTAAAGGCATACATATTGCCATACACATCGCCAAAGTTGTCGTTAAAGCTAAAGCCCGCGAATTCTTGCGGCATCTCAGAGGCGATATCGCTCATCATGTTGCGCACCAGCGGCCACGTCGCCGCCACCGCATCGCCTTTGACGGTGGCCTGAAGGTTGACATAAACGATCGACACACCCGGTCTTGTCAGCGAGCGGGTAAAGTCCAAAGTGTCAAGCTCTTCCAGTTTTTTCTCAATGCGGTCCGTGACTTGCTGGCGCATGTCTTCGACCGAGGCGCCTGGCATGGCCGCCGAGATCACCATCGTTTTGATCGCAAAGTTGGGGTCTTCTTCGCGGCCAATCGAGACATAGGACATCACGCCCGCCATGACCGAGATGATCATCAAGAACCAGACAAAAGACCGATGTCCAAGCGCCCAATCCGAAAGGTTGAAGTTCTTCATTCTGTAACCCGCGGGCCAACAATTTGCCCGTCCTTGATGGAGTTGACGCCACGCGTGATGATTTCATCGCCGTCGCTGAGCCCGCCCAGAACCATGATGTTATCGCCGATTTGCACACCGGTTTGCACCTGTCGCGCTTCGACGTGGCGATCTTGGGGCGAGACCCGCCAGACCGTCGGCGCATCGCGGCCTGCAATCAGGGCGACCACGGGCAGGGCGGTGCGCAATTCGTTCTGCGCGGCGGGCATGACCTGCACCAAGGCACCAAGGCGAAAGCCGCTGGGCGCGTCGCTGGCCAATTCGAGATGCAGGCGGCGCGTCCGTGTTTGTGTCGTGGCCACTGGGTCAATCGTGACCAGTGTGCCTTTGGCCTGCAAGGCGGGGTTGGACTCGAGCACGATTTCAAAGCCCGCGCCGATCACAAGCCCTGCCACGTCCTGTTCTGACAGATCAATCACCACCTCGCGCGCGTCCGTGCCTGCAAGGCGCAGCACGGCGGCCCCCGCTGCAAGCCGCGTTCCGGCCTCGGCAAAAACCTGCGTGACGACGCCGTCTTGGGGGGCAAAGAGCGCCGCCTTCGAGCGAGCGTCCTGCGCCTGTGCCAGCGTCGCTTGTGCCTGTTCCAGCAAGGACTCTGCGGCGGCAAGCTGTGCGGTGGTGGATTGTGCCGCGCTGAGGGATGAGACGCCGCGTTCGACCAAGGCGCTGGCACGGGCGGCCGCATCGCGGGCCGACTGCGCCTGTGCTTCGACCACGGTGACGCCCGCTTGGGCCGCGCGCAGGTTGGTATCAAGGTCCTGCGGGTCCTGCATCGCAAGAATGTCCCCCCGTTTCACCACATCCCCGACCTCAACGCCGCGGTCTGCGACGGTGCCAAGCGCGGGAAAGCCCAGATCGGTCTCGACCCGCGCGGCGACTGTGCCGACCCAGCTTTCCTGGACGCCCAGCACTGGCGTCACAATCTCTGACACCACAGGGCGTGGTGCATCGTTGGCGACAGCGGCTTCCTCGGCCCAGGCCAGCGGCGCGAAGGCCACCGTCGCCATCAGGCCCAATATCGAGCGGCGGATCATTCGACGTCCTCCATCAAAGTGACCAAGCGGTTGGGAAAGAGCAACTGCGCCCCCTTGGTGACCACGATTGCCCCTGCTTCAAGCCCCGAGTCCAAGATAATTCGACCCTCTTCATAGCGCCGAACCTGTACGGTTTGCAGTTGCACACGGTTGTCCTCGGGATTGACGACCCAGACCGCAGGCTTGCCGTCCAGCACACTGATCGCGGTCCAGGGCAGCGAGATCGCATCACGCATTCGCTGCGTCACGGTCCCGCGCACCGGATCGCCATAGCTGAGCCCCGCGGGCGGAGCCTCGAGCGAGACCGTCACTTTGACCGTGCCGGTTTGCGGATGAACCAGTGGCGAAATCTCGCGGATGGTGCCGGTCACGCTTTGGGCGGGGCGGTCAAGCGCGGCCAGCCGCACTTCGGATGTTTTCGCGGGATCGGTCAGCACAGATTCGGGTACGTTGAACACCGCATCAAAGCGATCACCAACCACAAGCTGCAATACGGGTTGGGCGGCGCTGACCACTTGCCCCGGTTCGGCCATGCGGTCAGTGACCGTCGCGGCTTCGGGCGCCAAGAGTTCAATATCGCGCATCGCTTTTTGTGCGCGGTCCAGTTCGGCTTGCGCCAGCATGACCTGCGCATCTGCGGCGCGCAGGCTGTCGGCGGCGGCATCCCTTTCGCTGCGGGTGGCCGCACCACGGGCCAGCAGCGCATCCAGCCTTGTGCTGTCCTGCTGCGCCTTGGTCTGTCCCGCTTGCGCCGAAGTCAGCCCCGCTTGGGCCGCGCGCAAAGATTGCTGCTGTTGAATTTGTTCTACGCGCGCAAGGACTTGGCCCTTGGTGACGGTGTCGCCAACCCGCACCAGCACGTCCTCTATCCGCCCTGCCGAGGGGAAGGCCGCTGTTAGCGTCTCTCGGGCGACGATTTCTCCGGTCAGTGACAGGACCTGCGTCTGCGACTCGAGCTTGGCCACAACAGAGTTGACCCGAAGTGGCTCTGCCGCAACAGGCGTGGCCGCCGTGAGAAACAGCATCAGCGCCGCGCCGAGACGGGGGCGGCTTTGCACTGAAAAGAAAGGAACGTGACCTTGGCGTGTCATTTGGTGTCCTTGGTTGCGACCGCGGCGCCACGGTCTCATTGGTCGTTTGAGTTGTGACTGCGGGATAGTCCCGCTTGGTTTGCTTGTCAAATGAACAGTAAGTGCGGCAATCCTATGCCCCGCCCTTATGGCTCAAGAAGTTTAACAAGAATATCTGCGTGTCGTTGAACGGCCTCTGGCGCCCTTGGGTCAAGCCCCGAAAGCTGTTGGCACCGACTAGAGGTCGAGAAAATCAGAGAGCTGGCCCCCGCGATGATATAGAACAAATGCGCAAAGTCTTCGCGCTCTCGCCCGTCCATGTCATTGCAAAACCTTTGGTAAATCCGCCGCAGATGCGTCTCGACCAGCCAGTCGGCACGCTGATCCTTGGCACCCACATCCATCATAAAACGCAGCATCTCGGGGTGTTCTGCACCAAACATCACCAACTGGCGAATGGTTTCGCGGCGCACCTCTTGCGGGGATTGCGCGGCGGGCGAGGTCTGGGCAAGTTCCAGCCGCGCGTCAAGCTTGGCAAAGATAAAGTCCGCCGCCGCCTGCCAGAGCGCATCTTTCGACTTGAAATGATAGGTGAGAAGACCCTGCGCGACCCCGGCCCGCGCCGCAATCGCGCGGGTGCTGACACCCTCGTAGCCTGATTCTGCTATCGCATCCATCGCCGCTTTGATGATGTGTTCGCGGGTTGCGTCGCGCTGTTTTGATCTCATAGCGCGACGATACATTATTCATATGACAAGCGAAAGAACTGCTTGTTGGCTTTGGCCTTTTAGGACGCAGCCTCTGCAGCCAGAACCTTTTGCACGGCAGGCCGCGTCAACATTCGGTCATGGAACGCTTGCAGGCCCGCAGGCAAATCCAAAGGCACCCGCGCCGCAAAGCGGCAAATGTAGAACAGGCCCGCGTCGGCAATGCTAAAGTCACCGAACAGATAGGGCTTGTCGCCCAGCATCGCCTCGAGCCGCGCAAGGCCGTCCTGCACCACCTCGACCCCATGCGCCCGAAGCGTGGCCTGTGCCTCTGGGTCGGCGTGGAATTTCCCCGTCGCAAGGATAAAGGTATAGCCGCGCATATGCACCGTGCCGACCATGTAATCGAGCGCCTCAAGCACGCGGGTTTGGCGCTCTAGGTCGTCTGGCAACAGGCCCGCCTCGGGAAAGCTGCGGGCAAGCCAATAGGCGATGCTCTGAAATTCGGTCAGCACCGAGCCGTCGTCGCGCAACAAGGTCGGCACCTTGCCCTTGGTGGAGATTGCTTGGAACGCGGCGGCTTTTTGCGCGCCGGTCTTGAGGCTGACGACTTCGGCATCGAACTTCTGCCCGATTTCCGCAAGCAGAATATGGATACCTGTCGAGCAAGAGCCCGGAGAATGATAAAGCTTCATGGTGGCTCTCACAGTTGAAATGCGACGAAGGGGTTTGGCGGGAACCTGTTTTGCTTGGGCCGGATTCACAACCCCAATTCGGTGCTTGGAACAGGTCGGGCGGTTTTTTGAGCGGCAGTGCGCATCAAATTTGCGCAAAATTGCTCAAGGTATGCCTGATTTTTTTACCACTTCGATGCGCGGCGTCGATTTCTTGGTCCGAGTCGGAGGTGCCAGTGCCCGTGGCATTTGACGAACTCGTTTTTTGTCGCCGCAAGGACGTCATCTCGGCGCGTGAGAAATCTGACGGCAGCCTCTGGTATGCCGTGCCTTATGAGGGGTTTGAGGCCTTGGACCATGTGATCTATGTCTATTCGTACCCGAACCCGCACTTGCTGCCGCTGCTTGGTGGACCTTTGCCACCTTTGGTCCGTGCGGCAACTTGGCGGTCTGCAACTTTGCGCTGCGCGACGGCCTGTGCTGGCCCGTAATCTGACAGAGTGCGAATTGGCCGATCTGTTGGAACGCTTGACCGAGGCGCAGGGCCAATCCATCGCGCAGGTCGCCACAGTGGCGCGTGGTCGCGGTTGCTCATGGCAGTGCCTTGTTGGTTGGCACCGTGATCGGCCTGTTTGTAGGGTATTTTCAGAGCTGGCTTGGTGCGGTTTTGATGCGCTTTGCCGATGCAACCGCCGTGCGCCCGCGTAGCCCACGGATTGCGGTCGAGGTGACCAATCCTGTGCGGCTTCTGCGGGCGCAGGCGGTTTAGGGCCCCTATGCGGCGCGAGGGTGCAGGCGGCCGCCGATCCAAGTTGCACGGATTGCACGGTCGTCGCCCAGCATGATCGTCGGGAAGATCGATTGCCAGATATCCTCGGCGCGGGCGCTGGCTTGCTCGATTATGGCGGATGAGCGCAGATCGACAACGGTCAGGTCAGCCTCCATGCCGACGGCGATATTGCCGATCTTGGTTTCGGATTGCAGGGCGCGGGCCGACCCCACGGTCGCCAGCCACCACAGCTTGCTTGGGTGCAGCGCCTCGCCGCGCAACTGTGCGACCTCATAGGCCGCAGCCATGGTGCGCAACATTGAAAAAGACGAGCCGCCGCCCGTATCCGTGGCAAGACCCGTCCGCATGCGCTCGGCCAATCCCATATCGAACAGACCAGAGCCGATGAAAGTGTTGGAGGTCGGGCAGTGGATCACGCTGGCATCCACCTCGGCCAAGCGGTCCCGCTCGCGCTCGGTCAGGTGGATGGCATGGCCGTAAAGTCCGCCCTTGCCCAAGAGACCATGCGCCTCATAGGTGTCCAGATAGTCGCGCGCGGTTGGGAACAGGCTGGCGACCCAAGCGATCTCGTCCACCTGCTCGGAAAGGTGGGTTTGCATCAGACAATCGGGGTTCTCAGCCCAAAGTGCGCCCAGAGCCGCTAGCTGTTCAGGCGTTGAGGTTGGTGAAAAGCGCGGGGTGATCACGTAGGATAGGCGGTCGACGCCGTGCCATTTCTGCAAAAGCGCCTTGCTGTCGTCATAGGCCGATTGCGCCGTGTCGCGCAGGCCCTCGGGGGCGTTGCGGTCCATACAGGTCTTGCCCGTATAGGCGCGCATGCCGCGGGCTTGGGCTGCGGTGAACAGCGCATCGACGCTTTGGGGATGGATGGTCCCGAAAGAGCACATCGAGGTGGTGCCATTGGCGATGGCGAAATCGAGGTATCTTTCGGCGATCAACGCCGCATAGGCCGGATCGCCAAAGCGCATCTCTTCGGGGAAGGTATAGGTGTTCAGCCAGTCGATCAGCCGCTTGCCCCAAGAGGCGATAATCGCGGTTTGCGGATAGTGCACATGCGCGTCAATAAACCCCGCCGAGATCAGGCACTGGCCATAATCATTGACCTTCGCGTCGGGATAGGCCGCACGGATTTCGGCGGCGGGACCATGGGCGATGATCTTGCCATGCGCGACGGCGACGGCGCCCTGCCGCTCGTGGTGGGCGGCGTCGGGACCAGCCTCGAACGGGTCTGCGTCAAACGAGAGCACTTGGCCCAAAAGAATCTCGGTCATAGCTGGCTCCTGTTTTCCAATACCTACATTAGAGCGTTATGATTCTGGGGTAAATTTGCCATTGCCCCTGTTTGTCAGAAACAGCTTTCGCTAAGGTCGGGGGAATAGAGGGGGCGATATGCGCGAAGAGTTGGCAGTGATGGACGAAGACGAGGTACACGCAGATCGCGTAGAGGCCATTCTCGACGCTGTTGAAGCTGGCAATGCGGATCGGGTGACCGAGCTGATGGAGCCGCTGCATGCCGCTGATATCGCCGACCTTTTGGAACAGATCGGCAGCGCCGACAGGCGGGCACTGCTTGCGCTTTGGGCAGGCGAGATCGACGGTGAGATCCTTTCCGAGATTGACGAGTTTATCCGCGAAGAGGTGATCGAGGCCCTGCCGCGCGAAGTCGTGGCCGAGGCGATGCGCGAGCTGGATACCGACGATGTCGTCGATATTCTGGAAGACCTTGAGCAGCCCGCGCAGGATTTGATTCTGGGCGCGCTAGAGCTTGCGGACCGTGTGGCGGTGCAGCAGGCGCTGTCCTATCCAGAGTATACCGCTGGTCGTTTGATGCAGCGCGAAGTGGTGGTGGCCCCCGAACATTGGACCGTGGGCGATACGATCGACTTTTTGCGCGGCACAGAGGTGCTGCCAGACCAATTCTATCACGTCATTTTGGTTGATCCACGGATGAAGCCTGTCGGCAACGTCACGCTGGGTCGGCTGTTGTCGAGCCGTCGGGCGACCGCGCTGCGCGACATTGCCGAAGAGACCTTTCGGATGGTTCAGGTCACCGATCTTGAGGAAGACGTGGCCTATCTCTTTAACCAGTATCACCTGATCTCGACACCCGTTGTCGATGGCGCAGGGCGGCTGGTGGGGGTGATTACCATCGACGACGCGATGAACGTGTTGGACGAAGAACATGACGCTGACATGCTGCGGCTTGCGGGTGTGGATGACGAAGCCAGCCTCTCGGACACGGTTTGGGAGGCTGCGAAGGGCCGTGCGGTCTGGTTGTTCGTCAATCTGTTGACGGCGATTTTGGCCTCTGGGGTGATTTCGCTTTTCTCGGACGATATCAATAAGATGGTGGCCTTGGCGGTGCTGATGCCGATCGTCGCTTCGATGGGCGGTAATGCGGGGACGCAGTCGATGACCGTGGCGGTGCGCGCGCTGGCAACCCGCGATTTGACCGCGCAGAACGCAGGGCGCGTGGTGCGACGTGAAGTGCTGGTGGGCGCGCTGAACGGCCTGATCTTTGGTATTTTGCTGGCGGTTGTGGCGGGGTTCTGGTTCGGGGTGCCGATGCTGTCTTTGGTGATTGCGCTGGCGATGCTGTTGACGTTGATCGCGGCGGCGATGGGGGGGATTATCATCCCGATGACGCTTGAGCGGTTCAATATCGACCCTGCGCTGGCCTCGGGCCCGTTTGTGACCACAGTCACGGATGTGGTGGCGTTTTTCGCCTTTTTGGGCTTGGCGTCGAAGGTTCTGTTGTGATGTCGAAGGCAGAAGCCCGCAAGACGGCTTTTGCCGCGCGCAAGGTTGCCTATGCGGCGGGGCAGGGGCAAGCGGCGGAACTGTTGGCGGATTATTTGGCCGAGTATCGCGGGCGGGCTCTTGCGGGTTATATGGCGATGCGGACCGAGGCTGATCCGATGGCCGCGATGTTGGTGCATCAGGGGCCCGTCTGTGTGCCAGTGATCGTGGGCGAGGGGCAGGCTTTGCGGTTTCGCGAATGGACCCACGGCTGCGAGATGGTCGCGGGTGAGTTTGGCGCGCTGATCCCTGCCGAGGGGGCGTGGATTGAGCCCGAGGTGCTGATCGTGCCGCTTGTTGGGTTCGACGCGCGCGGGTTCCGGCTTGGCTATGGCGGCGGGTTTTATGACCGCAGTTTGGAAGGCTTGCGTGCGCGGCGGGCAACCGTTGCGGTTGGCTTTGGCTTTGCGGCGCAGGAGTTGGACGAGGTGCCGATCGATGCCTTTGACCAGCGGCTGGACGCGATGGTGACTGAGGCGGGGGTGTGCTTGTTTTAGCGCGGCAGGGGGCTTCACGCCCCCTGCACCCCCGTGGAGTATTTGCGCCAGTATGAAAGGCGCGGTTACTTTGCGATTTTCTCGTCTTTGACGAACATATTGCCCCACGCGCGGTCGATGAGGTCGGGGGTCATTTGGTAGGGGATGCCTTCGAAATCACAGACGGCAATCATCTGGTCGATCAGGAAGGTGGGCTGATAGTTCGCAAAGTTGTTGTCGATGGTTGGGTATTTGGTTTTGAGCAGGTGCAGCAGGGTTGTCTCGTTGAGGGCCATGCCTTTTTTCTTGGCGACCATAGCGAAGATTTTCAGGAACATTTCTTGGTTTGGGCCGTCAATTTTGATCTTGAAGAAGATACGACGCAGGGCCGCGCCATCGAAGATCTCGTTCGGGTGGAAGTTGGTAGAGAAGATAACCAGCGTGTCGAAGGGGACGGTGAATTTCTCGCCCGATTGCAGGGCGAGGATGTCGCGGGATTCCTCGAGCGGGACGATCCAGCGGTTAACCAGTTTCTGCGGCGATTCCGCTTGGCGGCCAAGGTCGTCGACAATGAAGATGCCGCCAGAAGCCTTGAGCTGCAGCGGGGCTTGGTAGGTGCGTGCGGTTGGGTTGTATTTCAGGTCGAGCATGTCGAGGGTGAGTTCACCGCCGGTGATGACCGAGGGGCGCTCGCAGTAGACGTAGCGGTTGTCGTAGCGGTTGCCAGAACGGCGCAGGGCGTTGGGGTCGTCGACGGAGGATTCAGCGGCGGAATGCACGATGGGGTCATAGACGGTGATGACTTGGCCCGAGTATTCGATGGCGCGGGGGATGTAGATTTTGTCGCCCAAGGCGGCACGGATGCCGTTGGAGATCGAGGATTTGCCGTTGCCGGGCGGGCCATACATCAAGATCGAGCGGCCTGACGACACAGCGGGGCCGAGGTTTGAGATCAGGTCGGTTGGCAGGATCAGATGGCCCATACCCTTCATCAGCTCGGGGCGGGTGAGTTTGATGTCGCGCACGGATTGGCGCCGCATTTGGGCAGAATAAGCATCGAGGGGAACGGGCAGGGCGCCGTAGTATTCTGACTGGGACAGGGCATCCAAGGCGCGGGACTTGCCTGCGTCGGTCAGTTGATAGCCCATCTCATTGCTGGTCGAAGTGGCGTTCAGGGTGCCTTTTGCCTCGAGCAGGCGTTGCAGGCGGGCGGCGTCGATCAGCTCTTGGGTCAGCGTCACTGGCAGCGAAATCGCGCGCGACAGGTCGCTGACCAGATCAAGGTTCATCCGGAACATGGTTTTGAGCAGGATATCCCGCATCATCACCGAGGTTAGGCCAGTTTCGGCAAGGCTGCGCGGTTGCGGCGGGGCCTGCACGCCAAGGGGCGTCTGGATGTTCATCGTATCACCTTTGTGCGATTCGAGCGCCTCAAGCGCTTGATGTGTCACAAAGGAGAGAAGCTTAGAAAAGCGGCGAGAGTGCGGCCAAAAGATAGAAGATCAGTGTCGCGGAGAGAGTTGTGCCAAAGGGAAAGCCCTTGTGGGTCCAGCTTTTCCAATCGGGGGTCGCGGCGCGAAAGGGCGGCACGTATTTCAGCAAGCGGTGTGCGGCCAAAGCCCCCAGCGAGCAGGCGACATAGATCATGCAGAGCAGCGTGATATTGGCGTGGATAAAGGCGGGGGCCATGGCGGCTGCGAATTTGGCATCGCCGCCACCGATCAAACCGCCAGCGTTCATGATAAAGGTCACCACCAGCACCGCAAGCCCTAGGCCGAGGCCCATCGCCCAAAGCTTCAACGGCACTACAAGGATGCCGACCACGATCCAGACCGCAATCATCACGATCGAGGCTTGGTTGGGGATGCGCATGAATTTCAGGTCGCTCCATGACACCCAGAGCCCGACGGCAAGGGCAAAGGGAAGCAGGGCGGCTGCGGCGATTGGCGAAATCATCTTAGTTTTCCAAGGCTTTGAGGCTTCGTTCGGCGGCCTCGAAGAAGGTCGGCGAGGTGTCGATGGCAGAACGCAGCAAATCTTTGCCCACCGCGATATCGCCCTGTTTGATCGCCGCAAGCGCGGCGGTGTAGATCAGCTGCGCGCGTTCTTGTTGCGTCATATCGACCACGGGCAGATCGTATTTGCGCTGACCTGCACGGGCCAGAACGAGGTTATTCTTGGCGGTGAACATACCTGGGTCATAGGTCAGCGCCTGAAGAAACAGCCGCTCGGCGCCGGCGTTGTCACCGCGCGTCAGCTTGGAATAGCCCCAGTTGTTATAGACGCCCGAAGGCTTTGGCGTCAGGCCTGCGGCGATTTCATAAAAGCTGTCGGCCTTTTTCCAATCCTTTTTGGAATCGGCAACCATGGCTTCGAGGCGATACCGCTCGAAGGTTTCAAAGGTTGGCGGAATGGTGTTCAGGGTGGCCTCGGCGGCTTTCCAGTTGTTGGTGCGGATTTGTGCATCTGCAAGCTCGACGCGGTCGGCATCGCTGCTGCCCGGCATCGTCAGAACGCTGGCCCAGACGGCGACGGCTTGATCCGCCTTGCCCGCGCGCACCAGAGATTTGCCCAAGCCGCGCTTGAGGTCGATGCGGTCGGGGTTCTCGGTCGAGGCTTTCTGGAAATAAGCAACGGCTTCATCGGGATCGCCCACGGTCAGCATGATGTCTGACAGGTTGAAGTCGTCGATGACGTTGACGCTTTTTAGCGCCGCACCGGACTTGGCACCCGCGTTACCGGTGCAACCCGACAGTGCAATTCCGCCACAAAGGCACAGGGCCACAGAGCGGCTGATAAACTTGAATTGGCGCATTTTGCGTCCTTTTTGTCGTCACTGCTCGATGCTAGAGCTGTGAGAGCAGCACAAAGGTGCCTTGCCCCCGACGCACAAGCTTCATTACGGGTTTTTCGTCCTTGGGCTCATCATATACATTCGCTTCGCTTCGCGCGATAGCCAGCTTGAGATTTTCGCGAATGGAGTCAGTTTCGCCACTGTCGAGCGCAAAGGCGCGTTGGAAATAAACGCGGGCCTCTCCGACTTTGCCTTGTTCCATCAACACCACGCCCAGATTGTTCAAGGCAGGCACAGAGGTCTCATCAGCCTCTAGCGCGCGGTGCAGCACCTGTTCCGCTTGGCCCAGACGCCCCAGTTTCAGATTGGCGGCCCCGAGCGCAGACAGCACATCGGCCGTCATGCCCTGTTCGCTTGCGCCGCGCAGATAGGCGCGTAGGGCAAGCTCGTATTCCCCTGCTTCCATCAGCCGATGACCGACCAGCAGCCCGTCTACGCCTTTCTCGGAGGCATCGGCCCCAAAGGGCGCATTGCGCGAGGCCTGTAATGGCGTAAGGCCGCCAGTGTGTGAACAGGCGGCCAAAAGCGATAGGATCAAGGAAGTAGCGAAGATCGTCCTCACGCGTGGTCAGCCTCCTCCGCCAAGCCCTGCCGAAATGCCCGACACAGCCGGCCCAATCAGGATAATCAGCAGCGGCGGCAAGGTAAACAGCATTGTTCCAAGCGTGAGCTTTGTTGGCAGTTTGTTTGCCAGTTCTTCAGCACGCATGACGCGTTTGTCCCGCATTTCCAAAGAGTAGACCCGCAAGGCGTCCGACATCGAGGTGCCGAAGGTCGCCGACTAAATCAAAGTGGTTACAAACGACGCGATGTCAGGAATACCCACGCGGTCGGCCATGTCCCGCAAAACTTTGCTGCGCTCTTTACCCGCTTTGACTTCTTGGGCGACAAGGTCGAATTCATCAGCCAGTGCCGGATAGCCCGCGCGGCTTTCTTTGGCGATGCGGTTGATGGACTGGTCCAGCGATTGCCCTGCCTCGACGCAAACCAGCATGAGGTCAAGCGCGTCAGGAAAGCCCGAGACGATTTCCTTTTCACGCTCGGCTGCGCGTTTGTTAACCCAATAGATCGGCAGGTAATAACCCGCAGCACCTGGTCCAAGGATCTGCATGATCATGGCCTGAGTGGTTGGTTCAACGTCGCCATTGCCGACCAAGGTATAGACCATACCAACACCCAGCAGGCCGATGCCAAACATCATCTGCGCGAAGTGAAAGGTGCGAACCGCGTTCTTGTCCTTATAACCCGCGCGCAGCATCTTCATTCTGGCGGCGGTCATCTCGACTGCGTTCTGCGGCTCTAGAAAGGTCGCGAATTTCTCAAGCCTGTCGGCCTTGGTGCCAGAGCGCAGCTGTGCCCGCTCTGGGCCAGCAGATTGCTTTTCAACCGCTTGGCGCAGGGCCTTCAGCTTGTCAAAGGGCTCAGGCTTCTTTTTCATCAGAAAGGGCAGAGTGCTTGCGATGAGGACCAGTGCTATTGCCAAGAGGCCGATGACTGGGCCCATTTCGCCAAATTGTGCGGTAAGATACCCGCTGATCGCTGAGATCGGATTCATTGCGTCCTCATACTTTGATATCAACCATGATCCGCATAAAGATCATGTTGATGACTAGAAAAACCGCGACGACAAGGCAGGCCGGGATAAAGATCGGCGTTTCTTTGACGCCGTCGTAATAGTCCGGCTTGATGATGTTGATCATCACCACAGCGCCCAGAGGAAAGGCCGACAAGAAGCCGCCCGACCATTTTGCCTCGGCGGTGATGGCTTTGACGCGGCGAAACAGTTTAAATCGGGCGCGGATCACCTTGGACAAACCGTCAAGGATTTCGGCCAAGTTCCCGCCTGCCGTTTGCTGGATGTTCACCGCCACAGCAAGAAAGCGCAAATCCTGATTGTCCATGCGCTCGGCAAAGGCCTTGAGGCTCTCGGCCACGTCGCGTCCATAGGCGGCCTCATCCGAGATCAAACCGAACTCGGTGCCCAAGGGATCTGGCACTTCACGCGACACAATCCCGATCGCGGACGAGAAAGGATGCCCAACGCGCAGGCTGCGCACCATCAGTTCGACCGCGTCGGGCAGTTGTTCTTCCATCAGGGCAATGCGCTTTTTGGCTTTGCCGTTGACCCAGAAATACACCCCACCTACGCCCATACCGACGGAGACAACGGCGCGGATTGGGGCAGCAGCCCCTGTCGCGACGCTCATCAGGCCAAAGGCCACGACCGTCATCGCAATCATAATCAGGATAAGCTGCATCGGCGAAAACGCGATATTGGCCTTTTGCGCCTTGCTGGCGAGCATCGAGTAAAGTGGGATGCCGCGCGAGTTCAGGTGCTGGCTCATCTCTTTGCGCAGCTGTTCAAGAACTTGCTCGCGGTTGTTGTTCTTTTCCAACAGCGCAAGGCGTCGGCTGACGCGATTGTTTAGGTTGATCGATTTACCAAAGACCGCGATGTAAAGCGCCCCGACAAGCGTCGGGATCGCGGCAAAGATCAAAAGGTAAATGAGGGGGGCTGCTGATAATGTCATGATATCCCTCAGACAATCGGTTCATAGATGGAGGCGGGCAGGTCATAGCCCCATTGGCGGAAGCGGTCAGAGTAATGCGAGCGCACCCCCGTCGCGTTAAAGCGGCCAATGATTTTGCCGTTGGGTTCAACACCAAGGCGTTCATAGCGGAACACCTCTTGCATCGAGATCACATCGCCTTCCATGCCGGTGATCTCGGTGATCGACACCATGCGCCGCGACCCATCTTGCAAGCGCGAGGCCTGCACGATGACGTTCACAGCCGCCGCGATCTGGCTGCGTACAGCCTTGAGCGGCATTTCAATCCCGGCCATCGCGACCATGTTTTCCAAACGGGAAATGCCATCGCGGGCAGAGTTGGCGTGGATGGTGGTCATGGACCCATCGTGGCCTGTGTTCATCGCCTGAAGCATGTCGATGACCTCTTCGCCACGGGTTTCGCCGACGATGATGCGGTCAGGACGCATCCGAAGCGCGTTGCGCAGACAATCCCGCTGGGTGACCGCGCCCTTGCCCTCGACGTTTGGCGGACGGCTTTCCATCCGGCCCACGTGGATCTGTTGCAGCTGAAGTTCGGCGGTATCCTCGATGGTCAGAACCCGCTCGGTGTTGTCGATAAAGGACGACAGCGCGTTAAGCGTGGTGGTTTTCCCCGAACCCGTACCGCCCGAGACGATGACGTTCAAACGGCACGACACGGCTGCTTGCAGGTAGAGGCCCATCTCTTCGGTAAAGGCGCCAAATTTCACCAGATCGGGAATGCCAAGCTTTTCTTTCTTGAATTTCCGAATCGAGACAAGGCTGCCATCGACGGCAACCGGCGGCACCATACAGTTAAAGCGCGAGCCATCTTGCAAGCGCGCATCGCAATAGGGGTTGGATTCGTCGACCCGCCGCCCCACCGCCGAAACGATCTTGTCGATGATGCGCAGCAGGTGGCGCTCGTCCTTGAAGGTGATGTCGGTCAGCGTCAGCTTCCCCCCACGCTCGACAAAGACGCGGTTGGGGCCGTTCACCAGAATGTCGTTGACGGTCTCGTCCTTGAGCAAAGGCTCGAGCGGGCCAAGGCCCATCACTTCGTCGTAAAGCTCTTGGTTGAGGATCGCGCGATCTTCTCGCGGCAAAACCACCTGCATCTCGGCCAAAGCTTCGGTCGAGATCGCATTGATCTCGCCCTTCAGGTCGGCTTCGCTTGCGGTTTCAAGTGCTGCGAGGTTGAGGTTTTCCAGCAGGCGCTTGTGCAGCTCTTGCTTGAGATTGCTCAGGCGTTCCTTGCGCTTTTTCTCTTTGTCCATCGCGGCGACTTCGGCAGGGGGGCGCGACTGCGCTGCGGGTGTGGGACGTGCGGCAGGGCTGGCGGCCTTGGGCGCGCCCGCCTCTGGCCGCGCATTGGCAGCAGCGACCACCGCCGGATTGACGCCCGGTGCCGACTCTGGCTTTTTGAAACGTGAAAACATCGTAACCCCCAGTGAAATTTAGAGCCTTAGCTCTTGCCGGTTTCGACGGCTTTGTTCATGTCAAGCAATGACTTGGCCAGCTTTTGGATCTCTTTGCGCAGCGGATTTTTCGCGGCGTTCTCCGAAAGCGGTAGCCCGTGGTCATTGGCCTGTGTGATCTGTGCACCGCCATCGGGCAGCTGCACTTCGATCGAGATATCAAGGCTTTCAGCCATCCGCTTAACCCGCGATTTGGCCGAAAGATCGGTGAATTTGGGCGCGCGGTTCAGCACAAAGCGCATCTTTTCATGCGGCAGCCCCTCGGCCTTGAGAGCACGCACCAACCGCAGCACGTTTTGTGCCGAGCGCAGGTCCAGCTCCATCAGCGCGAAGTAGACATGCGCGCGGGTCAGAACGGTTTCGGTCCACGCCACAATGGTCTTGGGCATGTCGATGATGACAAAGTCAAAGTTCGCCCGCGCCATGTCGATCAAGCGGCCCACATCCTCGGGGCCGATGAAATCCAGCGGTAACATATCCGAAGGCGCGGTCAGCACATGCAGCTTGTCGTTAAAGTTCAGCATGACGGCCAACATGGCGTCGCTGTCCGCAGAGCCGGTATCGGACAACAGCTCAAACACGGCTTCTTTGCGCGGCAAATCCAGATAGGTCGCAACTGAGCCGTATTGGAAATCAAGGTCGATCAGGCACACCCGCGGCGCATCGGTCTTGGATTGTGTCGCCAGTTCCCAAGCGAGGTTAACGGCGAAGTTTGATGCACCACAGCCACCAGCCAAGCCGTGGACGGGCAGCACAACAGCATCTCTGTCGCCCTTGGCCTTGAAGGCTGGTGCGGCAGCGGGCTCTTCAACTGCGGCGGCCGGGGCAGGCGGTGCGGCGGCAGGGGCGGGCATTGCCGCCGCCTCGGTCGCAGCCGTCGCAGCCAAGGCCGCAGCTTTGGTGATCTTTGTAATGGCCTCGTGCAAGGCGCCTTCGGGCAGAGGGTAGGGGACAAAGCCATCGGCACCCAACTGCAACAGCTTGTGCAACTCAACCGGCCCGACCTGATCGGCGATCAGGATGACCGCCACCTTTTTAAGCTTGGCGGTCCGAATGACATCCGAGATCAGGCTTAGGTCGGCGGCATCCTCGGCGTTCACCGCGATCGCCACAAACCGCAGCCGTGCCGATTCGGGTTGGTCCAGGAAAATGAGCGCGTCATCAAAGCTGAGATCGCCCCAGCTTTCGCCAAGCTCTTCTTCCATGTCGTCGATCAGCATCTCGAAGTTCTGCACATCCCGAGAGATGGTGCAGGCCACAATCGGTGCCGGATCGGGCTGAAGGGTCGCAATGCTTGTCATCTGCTCAACTGTCCTTATCTGATCACGCCGTCATCGTCCCGAGGCCAATTGCGGCAACATCAGGACGATCAGAACAAAGGCACAGGGGTCGACTCTGTGCAGTTGCCGCTTGAATACAAAGATGCAGGAGGATGGTGGCGAGATTGGGGCTAAATTGGCGTCAATCTTGGGTATTAGCGCGCCAATGGCCAGATCAGGAAACGAAAAAGGCCCGCCAGATTGGCGGGCCTTTGATCTTATTGCGAGGCGCCAGAGGTCTGCGTGGTGGCGGTGGTGCTCGCCTGAGTTGCCCCCTCGACATACTCTCGCATCACGACGGCTGCGTATTTGCCGTTGAGCGTCGAATTGCGCGCATTGCCCACAAATCCCGAGACTTCGGTCACTGTGCGGCGGTTGCGCTCTTCGGGGCCATTGGTCTGAATGACGGGCCGTGTTTTGCCAAAAGAGGCCACAGCCTCAAGCCGTGCCGTGCCGATGCCAAGGCCCGACAGGTAAGCGACAGCCGCGCGGGCACGCCGCAAACCCAGAGCCTTGTTGAAGCCAGCAGAGCCGACCAGATCGGTATGACCATAAACGCGGAAGCGCACTTCGGGGAACTGACGGATCCATTTGGCTTGCTGTGCGAGAACCGAGCGCGCCTCTGGGGTCAGCTCGGACGAGTTGAACGCAAAGGTGATGGTATCGGGCACTTCTTTTGAAAAGCGGTTGGCAAGCGCGAGTGTATAGCTTTGATCCCCAGTCATCGACCGGGTGTTGATCATTGTCGGATTGCCAAAGTTGCCCTCGTCGACCTCGCCACCGGCTTCGCCGTTAAACGTAGGACCCGAGCAGGCAGACAAGGCCGCAAGCGTCGCAACCAGATATGAGATTTTGCGCAGCTGCATCATCCTACTCCATCACATAGCCGTAAGAACCGCTAAAGTCTTGCCGAGCGACTTCGCCGGCAGCGCCTTTTTGGGTCTTGGCCACTTTGCCGTTCAAGAACAGGTCACGCTCGGACGGAATACGCACACGGTCGGTTGGCAGGGCCAAGGCTTCGCCACGGGTGGGCGAGACCAGATGCGGAGTGACGATGATCACAAGCTCGGATTGGTTGCGTGTATAATCGGTCGAGCGGAACAGCGCCCCAAGGATTGGAATGTCGCCAAGCCAAGGCACCTGTCCGATCACGTCGGTAAAGTCGTCTTGCAACAGACCCGCGATGGCAAAGCTTTCGCCGTCGCGCATCTCAACCGTGGTCGAGGTTTCGCGGCGTTTGAAGGCGTTGACGCTAAAGCCGTCGGCGGTGACAGAAGACGAGGTATCAATCGAAGACACTGCGGCGTTGATCGTCAGGTTGATATTTCCCTCATCCAGAACGACGGGGGTAAAGTTCAGCTCGACGCCAAATGGCTTGTACTCGATCGAAATCGAGCCGTTGTCTGAAACGGGGATCGGGTATTCGCCGCCGGCCAGAAACTTGGCTTCTTGGCCCGAAAGAGCAGTCAAGTTTGGCTCGGCAAGAGTACGCACAAAGCCTTTGGATTCAAGAGCTTCAAGCAAAACGCCGAACTCAAGCCCGCCAATGCCGCCGCCAATCAAGAAACGCCCCTGCGCTTCGTTGGCGGAAGAAATGCTGCTGCTAGAGCCGCCGTTGAGCAGGCTGTTGATATTGCTGGTGCTGGCCAACTGTCCCGAGCCGCCAAACGCGCCCGAGTTTGTGCCGCCGCTGACGCCAAGCGAAGCTGACAGGTTTTTGGAAACCGAGCGCTGCATCTCAGCAAAGCGGACCTTCAACATGACCTGCTGCGTGCCGCCGACGTTCATCAAATTAGAAATTCGGTCCGGCGCATAGCGACTGGCAAGATCAAGTGCGCGATCAAGTTTAGCCGAGGACGAAACCGTGCCCGACAAAACGATGCCGTCGTTGGCAGTGCGCACTTCGATCTTTTCGCCCGGCAGGATTTGCTGCAGCCGCTCTTTGAATTCAGCGATATCTGGCGTGACATGGATGTCGACGTTGGAAATCAGCTTACCGTCCTGCCCAAGCAAGGTCATCGTCGTGCGCCCGGGCGTCTTGCCCAGCACATAGATCGACTTGTCCGACAGTGTCGAGATATCCGCGATGCCAGGGTTGGCAATCGAGAGTTCAGCGAAGGGTGTATCGCTTTCCACCACAACGGCGCGATTCATCGGCACCTGCAGCGGTTGCGAGGCAGAGCCCTGCATCACGCGCAGCGTCTGTGCTGCCATCGGAGAAAGCGCAGTGGTCGCCAAGGCAAAGCCCAAGCCCCCAATCGCCAAAAGTTGTCGCATGTTCATGTGACCTGCCCTTTCGATCACGCCTCTGGTCGGGTCTTTTTTCGCCCGATCCGTGAGGGAGGATGACGTAACTGCGTTTTTTTTGCAAGAATCAAATGGTTGGACTGCGTTCTTACTGTGGATAACGTGCAACAGCACCCAAGTTCTGCGCAAAAAGCAAAACGCGACCACAAGAGAATGTGGTCGCGCTAGTTAAGGTTGTAGGATCAGTTGGTGCAGGGGATCGGCGTTTCGACGACATCAGCCCCTTTGCGCGTCTTGATCGAGCAGGTTCTCTCTTCAACAGGGGCAACCTTTTCCGCGACTGGGGCGGCAACTATGCCAAGCAGGCCCGCAGTGGTCACGTCAATTTTGCCAACTTCAGTCTCATCGTTGGTGCCAACCAGAGACATCACAAGATTGCCCGTTGCTTGCGCCTGGACCAGGCGACCAACCTGCTCTGGATCCACCGCGACGGTCACAGTGCGATTCTGGATTTCACCGTTGTTGGATTTGGATTTGCCGTTGCGGTCCAGCGAAATGATCTTCAGCCGCTTTTCAATAAGCCGCGTCATTTCACCATCAACTCCGCCGACCGAGCCCGTCCAATAGATGTCCACACGGTCGCCGGTCTGCAAGAAGTCTGCCGCACGAACCTGAATTGCAAAGGCGCGCTCGCCCTTAGAAATTGCGCCGTTCAAACCAACCTGCTCACCTGGAGCCGTCACCTTGAGTGCCAAAACGGGCTCAAATCGCTCCATTTGGCGCTGCACATATCGTGGGTCCGTTGAATTTTCCGGGAAAAGCTCGGCTATGTTGAAAAAGGCACCCTCTGGAAGGGCATTGCGCGGCCAGTAGATTGGCTGCACGTCTTCTTTGCTCAAAACATCGCCGTAGTCTTTTGGTTTGTTAACCACGAAAATCTCTACAAGCCCACCCGTCTTGGCGCGAATGACCGCCTCTTGAGCGACTGTAGCGTTGTTCTTGTTTATAAAGCCTTGTGCCACATAGACAGCAGCCCCCGCCAAAGCGAGGCCAATGGCAAGCACGAGGCCGAAAATCATACGCATGTGATACCCTTTCTCAGGATCGCCGCAGCACCTGCGGCCGAACGCGGCTTAATAGTTTCCGTAGCCAACGGATATGTCTGCTATGTCGTCGGAGATTGCTTGAGTGCTGCTCGTCGTCGAAAACGCAACTGGGTATAGGACCAGCATGCCCAAACCTACGACGGCTGCGGTCAAAACCACCCAATCAACGGTCACGGCACCATCTTCGTCTTTTAAGAACTTAGCGATACTTTTGAACATCTTGATCCCTCCCGTTTTTTGCTGTGATTGACCGATTTCGGGACTCTTATGACGTCCTGTCGTTTGCCTATCTCATCCGATTATCTTCAGCCGAGCAATTTTGCCGTGGCCGCACCTTGTCCCAGGTGCGGCCCCAACATTAATTCGTGGAGTAAATTAGTTTGTGTTACTGGTTTTCGTAGCCCGAGTTGCGGTTGCCGAGGTCGGACACGATGTCGTTGCCGAGACCTTCGATGCCGCCGCCAACGATTTTCATCACAACCATGCCGAGGCCAACGATTGCAGCGGTCAGCACGACCCAGTCAACGGTCACAGCACCGGACTCGTCGTTTTTGAAGTTCTTGAACAGTTTACGGAGTTTCAAAGTCATCATGGTAAGTCCCTTTCAAAGGATGCTCAGGTTTCCACCGCTTCGGTTTGTCTGGGGCGCTCTCTGTTTCGTCCCTGCCGTTCGGTATGAAGGTAATATCCTGGGTAAAAGTGGCGCGATTCAGGCGTCGGTGAGGTCTTTTCGGGAAAGATAGCCAGAGCTTTCTGGGATTCCTAATCGAGCAACGTGCGTTTCGCAAATCATGGCTTAATACAGAAAAAGGCCGCACCTTGTCCCGGGTGCAGCCTCTGTATGAATTCGTAGCGAACTAGGTTCGCTTCGATAATTACTGGTTTTCGTAGCCCGAGTTGCGGTTGCCGAGGTCGGACACGATGTCGTTGCCGAGACCTTCGATGCCGCCGCCAACGATTTTCATCACAACCATGCCGAGGCCAACGATTGCAGCGGTCAGCACGACCCAGTCAACGGTCACAGCACCGGACTCGTCGTTTTTGAAGTTCTTGAACAGTTTGCGGAGTTTCAAAGTCATCATGGTAAGTCCCTTTCAAAGGATGCTCAGGTTTCCACCGCTTCGGTTTGTCTGGGGCGCTCTCTGTTTCGTCCCTGCCGTTCGGTATGCCCCTATATGCACCTGCAATGGTGGCCAGACTTCGGCGGCGAATGGGCAATTTGGCGACATGCAAACAAATTGAAGAAATTGTTTATCATGTTGTTTTTAAATGTATTTTTTTGTGGTCGAGGTGTGGGTTTTGATTGCGTTGCGTGGCCTTTGCGCCGATTTGGGCAAAATTGCCGCAATTCTGGAGCAAATCCGTAGAGTTTAACGCAAGAATCTGCGAGGTTTCTTGCAACCAAAACGAAGCAGTGGGCACCCAACGTGGTGCGAAGGCGATCTGATGCCAAGCGCAAAACTCATCGGTGTAGCGATTCTATGCGCCCTCACGCCTTTTGCGGCTGTGGGGGAGACGGGCACGGCTGCGGATTTCAGCTTTAAGCGGGTAAAAGTCGGCTCTGGCCTGCCTGGTAAGCGGATTACCGTGCAGATTGATCCAGCGGAGCAGGCGCGCGCTTTGGCGGCTTTGCCAAAGGATACGCCAAGAGCGGCTGATTCTGCGGTGCCGGACGATGCGGTCGCGGCGCTTTCGGTGGCGCCAAAGGTCACGTCTAAATATGACTGGTTTTGGCAGGCCGTAGCACCTGGGCGTGCGGACGCTTCGGGGCGGTTCGACAAGGCGCTGGCGCAGCTAAGTCAGGGGCCGGGTGGCACAAGGGTTGCGGCCCCACGGCTGCAGCAGATGCAGGGGCTTGCGAGCAGTTATGGCACGGAGATCCTGAAGGCGACGATTGGCACGCAGGTCTCGCCTGCTTTGGTGCTGGCGGTGATCGGTATTGAGAGCGGCGGCGTGGTGACGGCAGAAAGCTCGGCGGGGGCGCAGGGGCTGATGCAGCTGATGCCAGCCACCGCGGCGCGATTCGGGGTGAGCGATTCCAATGACCCCGTGCAGAACATCAAAGGTGGCGTGGCCTATTTGGATTTTCTGATGGGCACCTTTGATCGTGATCCGGTGATGGTGATTGCGGCTTATAATGCGGGCGAGGGGGCGGTTGCCGCCAATTCGGGGGTGCCGCCCTATGCTGAGACGCGCGACTATGTGCCTAAGGTGCTTGCGGCTTGGCAGGTGGCGCAAGGGCTTTGTTTGACGCCGCCCGAATTGGTGACCGATCCTTGCGTGTTCAAGGTGATTTCTTCGGGCGGGTGAGTTTTGGCTGCGGGGAGGGGCTTTGCCCCTCGGCCTAGGGCCTCACCCCAGAGTATTTGGGCCAGTCTGAAAGTCTGCGCCGAAGCGGTGTTCGGCGCAGGATTGGTTTGCGTTAGTCTAGGATTGTGGCCTCGGTGGCGGCGCGGAGTTCGGCTTCGGTGACGCCGGTTGCGCATTCGACGATCTTGAGGCCTCCCTCGACGACATCAAGCACGCCGAGGTTGGTGATGATGCGGTCGACCACGGATTTTCCGGTCAACGGCAGGGTGCAGGATTTGAGCACCTTGAACTCGCCATGTTTGGAGGTGTGATCCATCACCACGACCACGCGGCCAACGCCTGCGACGAGGTCCATCGCGCCGCCCATGCCTTTGACCAGTTTGCCCGGAATCATCCAGTTGGCGAGGTCGCCGTTTTCCGCGACTTCCATGGCGCCAAGAATCGCCATGGCAATTTTGCCACCGCGGATCATTGCGAAGGATTGGGCGCTGTCAAAAAAGGCGGTTTGCGGCAGTTCGGTGATGGTTTGTTTGCCCGCGTTGATCAGGTCGGCGTCTTCTTCGCCTTCAAACGGGAAGGGCCCCATGCCGAGCATGCCGTTTTCCGATTGCAGCGTCACGGTGATGCCTTCGGGGATGTAGTTCGACACCAACGTCGGGATGCCGATGCCGAGGTTCACATACCAGCCGTCTTGCAGTTCTTGTGCCGCACGGGCGGCCATTTGGTTACGATCCCACATGTTAGGCCTCCTTTTTGCGCGTGGTGCGTTGTTCGATGCGTTTCTCGTGCTGGCCTTGCACGATGCGGTGGACGTAGATGCCGGGCAGGTGGATGGTGTCGGGATCTAGGGAGCCGAGGGGCACGATTTCTTCAACCTCGACGACGCAGACACGGCCGCAGGTGGCGGCGGGCGGGTTGAAGTTGCGGGCGGTTTTGCGGAACACGAGGTTGCCCGAGGGGTCGGCCTTCCATGCTTTGACGATCGAGAGGTCGGCGACGATGCCGCGCTCTAGGATAAAGTCTTGGCCATCGAAGGTTTTGACCTCTTTGCCCTCGGCGATGACCGTGCCGACGCCGGTTTTGGTGTAGAAGCCGGGGATGCCTGCACCGCCTGCGCGCATGCGTTCGGCCAGCGTGCCTTGGGGGTTGAACTCTAGCTCGAGTTCGCCGGACAAATACTGGCGCATAAACTCAGCGTTTTCACCGACATATGACGAGATCATCTTTTTGACCTGCCGTGTCTCTAGCAGCACGCCTAGGCCAAAGCCGTCAACGCCCGCATTGTTGGACGCCACTGTCAGCCCCTTGGTGCCAGCTTCGCGGATTGCCGCGATCAGCAGTTCTGGGATGCCGCAGAGGCCAAAGCCGCCCGCTGCAATCAGCATGTCGTCAAACAGCAGCCCCTCGAGCGCCGCACTGGCGCTTGGGTAGATTTTCTTCATAGTGTCCTCCGCAAACTCTCGCCGTCATAAAAGCAGGGATTTGGCGGGTGTCAATCGCTGCGCCGCGGCGAGGGATTAAAAACGCCCGTGCAATTCGGTGGCATATTGTTTCATGCGCGCGAAGGCGTTAGGGAGAGAGCTGTGCAGCTTTTGCTTCACATGGCGCCGTGCGGGCGTGCTGGAATGGTAGACAGACCAGACTTAAAATCTGTTGGGGCTTGTCCCCGTGTGGGTTCGAGTCCCACGGCCCGCACCACGCTTTTCTGCCGCAGCGGATGCGCGTGCAGGTAAACCACCGAAGGGGATTGCGATGTTGTGGAGTATTCGGGCGCGGATGAAGCCTGCGCTGGCGGTGATCGAGATGATTCCGAATGTGCATCGCACGCCTGCTTTGGCGACTCTGCGTCGTGCCGTGATGGAGGGGCAGGGCGGTGGTCTGCGTCTGTCGCGCGAAGATCGCGAGCTTGCGTTCTTTGACGGGCAGGTGCAGCTGGTCTCGCCGATTGGGGCGCGGATGTTGCTGGCGCTTTATCGCGACGGGCGCATCAAGCTGAAAAAGCCCGCGGTGCCAAAACTGAACCAGCTTGAAATGTATATCGCCACCGAAGACGCCTTTCGGGCGCAGGTGGCCGAGTTGATTGCCGAAGACGAAGCGGCCCGCGCGCGGCTTGCGGTGATTGTGGCGGACCCGAGCCTTGCGCGGGTGGAGGAGATTTCGGTCGCCTTGATTGACAAGGTGGCGACGGCGCAGCTTGGCTTTGGCGCGTGCGGATCGGTCGTGATTGCGGGCGTGACCTGCCAGCGCAGCCTTGGCGCCAATGGTGCACATCTGTGCTGGTGGCTTGATGCCGAGGGGCTGCGTCAGGGCGACCCAGAGGCCTAGGGGCCTGCCGCTTCGGCGCAAAGCCAATCGACAAACCGCGGCGCTTTGGCATGACCTTTGCCAAGCGCGGGCTGCAAGAGGTGAAACCCCTCGCTTGTTGGCACAGCCAGATCAAACGGCGCGATCAGTCGACCCTCGGCCAAATCCTGCGCCGCAATCGACGATCGCCCCAACGCCACGCCCCCGCCCATCCGCGCCAAAGCGAGCGCCGTCAGCGAGTTGTCCAGTTGCAGCCCCTGACCCGCATCGACGCCGCGCACCCCTGCCGCCTTGAGCCACACCCCCCAGCCCTCCTGATAGCCCAGCACATGCAAGAGCCGTTTTCCGCGCAGATCATCGGGCGTGCGCAGCGCGACGTCGGGTGCGCAAAGTGGCGTCAGGGTTTCTTGGGTCAGGCGTAGGCTTGAAAATCCGGGCCAATTTCCAGTGCCATATTGGATGTCCAAATCAAAGGCATCACTGTCAAACGGCCCGTTCCAAACGGTCGAGACCACCCGCAGGCTGACGTCTGGATGCGCGTCCAAAAACGTAGGCAAACGCGGAGCCAGCCAGTTGACCGCGAAAGCCACCGCACAGCGCAGCGTCAACACCCCTGTCCGGCGCGCGCCAAAGACCTCGCGCGTGCCGCTTGCCAGCCGTTCCAGTGCGTCCTGAACCTTGGGCAGATAAGCCTCGCCGGAGCGGGTCAGCTCTAGCGACCTCGGGTGGCGGATAAACAGGGGTTGCCGCACATGTGACTCTAAGGCTTTGACATGCTTGGAGATTGCGGCTTGCGTCAGGTTCAGCTCTGCGGCCGCATGGGTAAAGCTGAGCGAGCGGGCGGCGGCCTCGAAGGCGCGCAGCCATGTGAGCGGCGGCAGATCTGTGATCATCGAAAAACTCCTAACCCAGCCATAACCATTTGTAGGGGCATTGGCCGTGAATACATCATTTGACCAAAGCCTGCCAGCGGCCTCATCTGGGCGAAATTCCACTGGGGGAGCCCGTCGATGTTTTCCGTATTTCCAACCGCCCGCCTGCGTCCTTCGCCGTTCTATGAGAGCGCCGTCGCCGAGGGCATGACCGCCGCCTCGATCTACAACCGTATGATCATGCCGACCTCTTACGGCAACCGCGAGGCGGAATACTGGCGCCTGATCAACGGCGTCTCGCAGTGGGATGTCGGGGTCGAGCGGCAAGTGCAGCTCAAGGGGCCAGATGCGGGGCGTTTGGCGCAAATCCTGTCGCCGCGCGATCTGTCGAACTGCAAGGTCGGTCAAGGCAAATATGTGCCGCTGTGCAACCACCGTGGCACCCTGATCAACGACCCGATTTTGCTCAAGCTGGACGAAGACCTCTATTGGCTGTCGATTGCCGACAGCGACATCTGGTTCTGGGCCTCTGCCATCGCCGCCGAGCGGGGGCTTGACGTCGAGATCAGCGAACCAGACGTCTCGCCGATGGCGCTGCAAGGCCCCAAGGCCGAGGACGTGGTCGCGCATGTGATGGGCGATTGGGTGCGCGATTTGAAGTATTTCTGGTTCAAAGAGACCGAGATCGAAGGCATCCCCGTCGCTGTGCAGCGCTCGGGGTGGTCCAAGCAAGGCGGCTTTGAGATCTACCTGCGCGACGGCACCCAAGGCACCCGCCTGTGGAATATCTTTAAAGAAGCCGGTCAGCCTTGGGGCATCGGTCCAGGCGCGCCCGCCACGGCAGAGCGCACCGAAAGCGGCCTTGTCTCGGTCGGTGGGGATACCGACGATACGACCAACCCGTTTGAAGTGCGGCTTGAGAAATACGTTGATCTGGACGTGGCGGATGATGTGGTCGGCATCAAAGCGCTGCGCCGGATCAAGGCCGAGGGCGTGCGTCGCCATCAGCTTGGTCTTGTGCTTGACGGTGGCATCCCCGAACCGTTGGGGTTCCGCCGCGAGGACATCCGCCTGAACGGCCAGATCATCGGTATGATGACCAACTGTGTCTGGTCGCCAAGGATGCATGCCAACATCGGCTATGCTCTTGTTACCGTTGACGCAAAGGTCGGTCAGACCGTCGAAGTTATGCGCGACAAAGGCCCTGTTTCGGCTACACTGGTGGAGCTGCCCTTTCTCTAAGGGCTTGGGGGAGGGGAGACCACCATGCACGCACATTATGACGCTGCGCCAAAAACGCCGGCGAACTTCGTGGCGCTGTCGCCGCTTTCGTTCCTAGAACGGGCGGCGACGGTCTATGCCGATCGCCCCGCCACCAGCTATCTGGGGGTGACCCGCAGTTGGGCCGAAGTCGGCGTGCGCGTGCAGGCGGTTGCGGCAAGCCTGACCGCGATGGGTGTGCGGCTTGGCGATACCGTCGCGGTGCTGTCGCCCAATCGCCCCGAGATGTTCGAGCTGCACTATGCTGTCCCGCTTGCGGGGGGCGTTTTGCACAGCATCAACACGCGGCTTGAGGCAGAGACGATCGCCTATATCCTTGACCATTCCGACAGCCGCTTGGTGATTGCCGACGCAACCCTTGCCCCTGTGCTGCGGCAAGCCTTTGCGATCAACGGCACAGAACTTCCGGTGATTGATCTGGCTGACGCGAGCGCTGCGGGCTTTGGACAGACCGACTATGAGAGCCTCACCCAAGGGCCTTTGGCCGCGTGGAGCCTGCCGCAAAACGAATGGCAGGCGCTGGCGCTGAACTATACCTCGGGCACCTCTGGGCGGCCCAAGGGGGTGATTTATCACCATCGCGGCGCGTATCTGATGGCGATGGGCACGGTTGCGGGCTGGGCATTGCCACCGCATCCGACCTATCTGTCGGTGGTGCCGATGTTCCATTGCAACGGTTGGAACCATCCTTGGGCGATGGCAATTGTCGGCGCGCATCTGGTGTTTTCGCGCGACATGACCCCCAAGGGTCTGCTGCGCACGATGACCGAGTTTGGCGTCACCCACCTTGGCGCGGCGCCCGTCATATTGCAAATGCTGTGCGAAAGCCCCGACGCCCCAGTCGCAGGATTTTCACCCAAGATCAAAGCCTTGACTGCAGGCGCGCCGCCACCGCCCGCCGTGCTGGAAAAAGCTGCCAAGCTGGGGCTTGAGGTGATGCAGGTCTACGGGCTGACCGAAACCTATGGCCATATCTCGCAATGCCTGTGGCAAGATGATTGGGCTGACCTGAGCCAAAGCGCGCAGTCCGAAAAGCAGGCGCTGCAAGGTGTCGCCTTTCCGATGGTCGAGAAAATCCGCGTGGTGAACCGCGAGACGGGGCTTGATGTGCCAGCCGATGGGCTGACCCAAGGCGAGATCGCCATTCGCGGCAATACCGTGATGAAGGGCTATTACAAAGACCCCGAAGCCAGCGCCGAGGCCTTTAAAGACGGCTGGTTCTGGTCGGGGGACGCTGCGGTGATGCACCCTGACGGCTATATTCAGATCCGCGACCGCCTCAAGGATGTGATCATTTCGGGCGGCGAGAATGTCTCGTCGGTCGAGGTCGAGGCGGTTCTCTATCGCCACCCCGCCATTCAATCCGCCGCCGTGGTGGCCCGCGCCCATGAGCGATGGGGCGAAGTGCCTTGCGCTTTTGTCGAGCTGCGCGGCGACCTTACCGCGACCGAAGCCGAGATCATCGCTTTTTGCCGCAATCACCTCGCGGGGTTCAAGACGCCGAAATCCGTGATTTTCCAAGACCTTCCCAAGACCGCGACGGGCAAAGTGCAGAAATTCATCCTGCGCAACCTTGCCCGCGAGCTTGGCCCTGCCGAACCATAAGGACGCCCCATGACCCTTGATATCCTTGCGCTTGCGCCGAAAAATCTGACGCTTGATTTGCACGATGACGGCGTGCTGGTGATGACGCTGAACCGCGCCGCCAAACGCAACGCCCTGAACGAAGACACCATCGAGGAACTGGTGGCGCTCTTTACCGCGATTCCGCGGGCGGGGGTGCGCTCGGTTGTGCTGGCTGCCAATGGCGATCACTTTAGCGCGGGGCTCGACTTGGTAGAGCACCACAAATCCGACCGCTCGCCCGCCGAGTTTATGCATCTGTGCATGCGCTGGCACGAGGCGTTCAACAAAATGGAATACGGTGGCGTGCCGGTGATTGCGGCGCTCAAGGGCGCGGTGGTCGGCGGCGGGCTCGAGCTTGCCTCGTCGGCGCATATCCGTGTCGCCGATGCCTCGACCTATTTTGCGCTGCCCGAGGGACAGCGGGGCCTGTTCACCGGCGGTGGCGCGACCATTCGCGTGGCGGGTCTGGTTGGCAAAGCGCGGATGATAGACATGATGCTGACGGGTCGAGTGTACAAAGGGCAAGAAGCGATCGACGTTGGCCTTGCGCAATACCTTGTCGAGGATTCCTACGCGACGGCGCTAGACCTGGCCCGACGCGCGGCGCAAAACCTGCCTCTGACCAACTTTGCCATCTGCTCGGCGATCAGCCACATGGGCAATATGTCGGCCTTTGATGCGTCCTATGCCGAGGCGGTGGTGGCAGGTGTGGTCAACACCCAACCCGCCGCGCGCGAGCGGCTTGATGCCTTTGCCAAAGGCACCGCCGCCCGCATTCGCCCCGAGTGATCTAAGCAGGCTTGGTCAAATGTGACCAAGCCTGAAACTGCGTCAAGTAGACCTGACCGTTCAGATGCGCCAAAAAGTCACTGCCGCGCATTCGGTCCATCACGGGACCTTTGACCTCGGACAGATGAAAGCCGACGCCCATGCTGACAAAGCGCGCATTTATTGCCTCGAGCGCTTCAAGTGCGGAAAGGTCAATTTCATTCACCGCAGCACACATCAGGATCACATGCTGAACGGGGCAGTTCTCGGCAACACGGTTGAGCATATAATCCTCTAGAAACCGCGCGTTAGCGAAATAGAGGCTCTCATCCACACGCAGCGTGACCACGCTTGGGTCGGTCTGCACCTTGTGGCGATGAATGTTGCGAAAGTGCTCGGTCCCCGCGACGAGCCCCAGCTCTGCCACATGCGGGCGCGAGGTTTGATAGAGAAACAGCACCAGCGACAACACCACACCCGCCGATACGCCAATCTCTACCCCAAAGCAGAGGGTCGCCAGAATGGTCACCAAAACCGCCGCGAAATCGGCCTTGGAATAGGCCCAAGCCCGTTTGAGAATCGAGAAATCAACAAGGCTCAGCACCGCGACGATGATGGTCGCGGCGAGCGTCGCTTTGGGCAGGTAATAGACCAAAGGCGTCAAGGCCACCGCTGCAATCGCCAATCCGACGGCGGTAAAGGCGCCTGCCGCAGGGGTCTCTGCGCCTGCGTCATAGTTCACGACCGAGCGCGCAAATCCCCCCGTCACCGGATAGCCGCCGGTAAACGCGGCCGCGATATTGGCGGCGCCCAGCCCGATCAGCTCTTGGTTTGGCACAATCCGCTGACGCTTTTTCGCCGCCAACGTCTGCGCCACCGAGATCGATTCGACAAAGCCGATGATCGAGATCAACAGCGCCGGCATCGCCAACTGCGAGATCAGCTCCAGCGAAAAGGACGGCATGGTCAGCGGCGGCAGTTGCTGCGGAACGGTACCGACAATCGCTACGCCGCGCGCGTCCAAGCCCAAGGCCCAGACCGCAGCCGTCGTCACCACAACCACTGCAACCGGTCCGGCTTTGGTCGCAATTTCAACCCAAGCCCCCTGCGCACCGCGAGATTTGAGCAACGCCTTTAGCCCGCCTTTGCGCACCCAAAACAGAAACGCCGTCGCGGTGCCCCCGATCACCAGCGTCGGAAAGCTGGTGTTGCCAAGGTTGTGCAAAAAGGCGGGAAGCACCTCGATCAATGTCTCGCCCTCGGCTTTGACCCCGAAAATGGACTTGATCTGGCTCATCGCGATCAGCAAACCCGAGGCGGTGATAAAGCCCGAAACCACCGTATGCGAGAGGAAATTCGCGATGAACCCCAGCCGAAACACTCCCAAAGCCAACAGCATAGCACCCGATAGAAACGCCAAAGTCAGCGCCGCCGTCGCATAATCAGCCGTGCCCGCTTCGGCGACTTTGCCAATCGTCGCCGCAGTCATCAGCGACACAACCGCCACTGGCCCTACCGCCAAAACGCGGCTGGTGCCGAACACGGCATAAAACATGATCGGTAAAATCGAGGCGTAAATCCCTGCCTCGGGGGGCAGCCCCGCCAGCATCGCATAGGCAAGCGACTGAGGGATAAGCATAATCGTGACAATCAGCGCAGCGATCAGGTCGTTGGACAGGGTTGCGCGCGAATACCCGCGGCTCCAGTCCAGAATGGGCAGATAACGTCTCATGCAGGCGGTCCCTCAAGCTTTTGCCGCAAGGCGCGTGCGCCGATCATGCCCGCGCTCATCGCGGCAATGAAAATCCAAACCTCGGGGTGAAAAGCGCCAAGGGCAGGCAGCGCGCCGCCCGGACAAAAGCCGGTGATGCCCCAGCCGATGCCAAACACCGCCGCGCCGCCCAGCAGTTTTGCGTCAATATCGCGGTTGCTTGGCAGAGAGAACTTGCTCTCGAACAAAGGTGCGCCGCGCGGCAAAACAATCCGGTAGCCCAGCATCGTCACCGCCAGAGCGCCGCCCATAACAAAGGCAAGGCTTGGGTCCCACGTGCCTGCAATGTCGAAGAAGTTCAGGACTTTGGCGGGGTCCGCCATGCCGGCCACGCAAATGCCTGTGCCAAAGATCGCGCCGATCAAAAAGGTGATAAACAGTCGCATTTTATGCCCCCAACACATGACGGATGACAAAAACGCTGGCTGCACAGCTGACCATAAAGGTCAGCGTCGCCGCCAAAGAGCGCGGTGAAAACCGAGCCAGCCCGCAGACGCCATGACCCGAGGTGCAGCCGCCGCCAAAGGTGACGCCGACGCCAACCAACAGCCCGCCAATGATCAACGCGGGCGTCTCAATCGGAAATGCCATCTGCGGCAGTGCCCCCGTCAGGCCCAAAACCACCCAAGGCCCCGTCATCATCCCCAACACCAAAGCCACCCGCCAGCGCCAGTCTTTGTCCGAGCTTGGTGCGAAGATGCCTGCAAGGATCCCCGTCGCCCCCATGATTCTGCCTTGGGTCAACATCAACAGCACGGCTGAAAGACCGATCAAGCTGCCGCCCAAAAGCGACTGGATCGGGGTAAAGGTGGTTTCCATCGGGCAGGCTCCTGTGATTGCGCGCTTGAGGATACCTAAACAAAGGCGGCTGTGAATTAAAGCCTCAGGTATAGACAAAGTTGAATGTCAGAATATTAGCCTGCGCGGAGCGACGGATTGCGGCTTTAACCGCATCGGGATCTGACGTAGCTTGGCTACGATCTTTATGGATAAGGCCGCTATGCACTGGACCCTGACCGACGAAAATGCGCATCTGGCCTATAATCTTTTGGCCGCGACCGTATCGCCGCGCCCGATTGCCTGGGTGGTCACGCGCGGGACGCTTGGGCTGAATGCGGCGCCCTATTCGTTCTTCAATGTCATGGGGCACGCGCCGCCGACGGTGGCACTTGGGTTGACGGCGTCGGGGGCGGGCGGGTTCAAGGACACCGCGCGCAATATCCTTGAGAATGGCGAGTTCGTGGTGAATTTGGTCTCCGAGCCTTTGGCCGACGCGATGAACCTGACAGCGATCAACGCGCCGCCCACCGTGAACGAGCTGGAACTGGCGGGTCTGGCCACAACGCCGTCGCAGTTTATCGCGCCGCCGCGCATCACCGCCAGTCCCGTCGCCTTTGAGTGTCGCGCGATTTCCTCGGTGGTGACGGGACCGCATCAGACGGTGGTGATCGGGCGGGTGCTTGCGGTTTATGTGCAAGACGCGTTTGTGCTGAACCCCGAGCGCGGGCATATCGACACGCCCGCCATGAACCTGATCGGTCGCAGTGGCGGGCTCAGCTATGTGCGGGGGCACGATCATTTCGAGCTTGAGCGCCCGAAGTGGCAGGGCGGCGCAGGCTAAAGCGTTATCAGCGGGCCTGCGGCGGCGGTGGCGTCGTCGATATCATGCGTCACAAGCAGCACAGGCAAGCCGCGCGCACGGGCGTGTTCAAACACAAATCCCCTAATTTCAGCGCGCAAGCTTGCATCCAACCGCGAAAACGGCTCGTCCAGCAAAAGCACCGCAGGTTCGGCCAGCAGGGCGCGCATCAGTGCGGCGCGTGCGCGTTGTCCTCCCGATAGGGTCGCAGGATCGCGGTCGTAAAACCCCGCAAGCCCCGCCGTTTCCAGAGCAGAGTCAACGGCTTGGCGCCGTGCTGCGCGGCCCCGCACGCTGGCGCGCAGACCAAAGGCAAGGTTATCGCCCACCGACAAATGCGGAAACATCACCGCGTCTTGAAACATCACACCGATATTGCGGGCCTCGGCGGGCAGGGTTGTGACGCAGCGCCCGCCAAGCTTGATTTGCCCGTGCAGCCGAAATCCTGCGGGCAGATGCCCCGCAATCGCGTCTAACAGCGTCGATTTGCCCGCACCAGACGCGCCCATGACCGTGACCACATCGGACGAGGTGACCATCAGGCTGAGCGGAGCAAACAGCGGTTGGGCCGCACCTTTCGGCGTGACGGTCAGGTTCAAGAGTTCAAGCATGTCAAAAGCCTCCGCGCAGGCTGCGCCGGTTCCAATACATCAGCCGTGGCACAATCAGCGCCAGACCATAGGCCGCAAACGGCAGGGCAGCTTGCAGCACGCCATAGGTGCCCATCACGCGCCGATCTGAACCTGACGACAGCGTAACGGCCTCGGTGGTCAGCGTCGCAATCCGCCCCGCCCCCATAAACAATGTTGGCAGATATTGCGCAATCGAGACCGCAAAGCCGATCGCCGCCGCTGTCAAAAGTGGTCCCAGCAGCACCGGCAGTTTGACGCGGAACAGGCGGCGGTTGGGGCCAGCGCCCAAGCTTGCGGCTGTGCGGATCAGGCTTGGGTTCCAAGGCCCGCCAAGGGTCCGACAGCGCGATCATCACATAAGGAAACACGAAAACCGTCTGCGCCCAGATCACCGAAGCCGCCCCAGACGCAATACCAATGCGCAAAAACAGCAGGTTCAACCCATAAAGAAACGCGATCTGTGGCAACAAAAGTGGCAGGTAAATCAACGCGGTCGCCCATCGGGCACGTTCGGTGCCACTGCGGTCCTCGGCCTCGAGCCAAGCAACGGCAAGCGCCACCGAAAGCGCGGTCGTGGCAAGCCCCAGTCCAAGGCTATAGCGGGCAGCGCGGCCCCAATCTGCTTGGGGGCTTGTCCATGCGCGCAGGGTCCAGCTTTCGGGCAGGGCGGCAGGAAAGCTCCAACGGAAGGCGAACGACCAGAGCAACAGCACCACAAGCGAGAGCACGCCAAAGCTCAGGGCCACCGCGCCAAAGCCTGCCGCGGTGCGCAGGGTCAGCGTTTCAAGTCGCCCCCGCCTGCCACGTCGCAGCCAAATCTTGCCCAAGTGGGCCAGCGCGCGCTCGACCAACACCACTCCAATTGATGCGGCGGCGACAATGGCGGCGATGGCCAATGCTCCTGCCGAGGCGGGGTAGATCATCGACAGGTCAGGGGCGGTAAACCACCGCGTCACAGCCACGGCCAAGGTGGGCGGGTTGGACGGGCCAAGGATAATCGCCATATCGACCGAGGACAGCGCATAGGCCTGCACCACCAGCACGGGCAGACGGACTTGGCGCCAAATCTGAGGCAAAATGATCCGCAGCCAGACCGCACTTTGGCTATAGCCCAAGGCGCGCCCGACGGCCAAATGCGCGGCCACAGGGGCTTGGCGCGTGGCTTGCAGCATGATGAGCAGCAAGAACGGCAACTCTTTGACCACCAACCCCAGTAAAAGCGCAAGGCCCGCCGCATCGTTGCTTGTCGCGATCAAGGGTGGGCTTGACCAGTCCAGCGCCGTGCCCACAAGCCGCGCCAACCATCCCGCCGGCGCAATTAGAAAGCCGAAGCCTATGGCCAAGGCGGCATGTGGCACCGCCAAGATCGGTGCCAAAATCCGCGAGGCCAGTGTGTTTTCGCCGCCGCCATGCATGCGCACGCACAGGCCCACCGCCAGCATCAAGGCGACGACGGTCGAGCCTATCCCCGTCACCAATGTCAGCTGCAAACTGGTGCTAACCCCCGGAAGTGTGGCAAGCTTTTGCCACGCCGCCAGCGAGAACCCCGCGCCCGCAAGCGCCGAATGTTGACCAAAGGCGGCCGCCAGCGTCACCGAACTTCCGGCAAGGATGGGCAAAACCAAGCCCACCAGCACCAGCAGCAAAACGATGACGCGAAGGGGGCCGCCTGTGGCTGTCATTTCGTGTAGCGCTTTGCCCATTCGTCGGTGAGCATGCTCATCCAGCTTGCGTGCGGTTCCAACAATGTCGGGCCGAGGTCAGCCAGATTTGGCAGGGCAGGGGCGGTTGGCAGGGCGGCAAAGGCCGCAGCGGCAGGGGCATCAAGCTTGGCAGGGTCCAGCACAGAAAAGCTGCCCAGCACGTTGATGTCTTGCATATGCGCTTGGGTGGCTGGGTCGAGCAGGAAGTTCGCGACCACCTCGGCGCCTTCGGTATGGGCGGCGTTAAAGGGGATAGCAACAAAGCTGATGTTGCCAATCGAGCCCGCCTTGGGCACCCAAACTTGGGCGGTTTCGGGCAAGCTGCCATCCGCGATCCCCACCGCCGTCGAGGCAGGATCAAAGGACATGGCGATATCGACCTCGCCATCGTTCAGCATCTGCGCCTGAATGGACTCGGTTTCGGGGAAAGTCGTGCCTTGGCGCCACAGATTTGGCCGCAGCGCATCATACCATGCCCAAAGCGGTGCGGTCTGGGTGGCAAAGCTCTCGGGGGTGGCTGGGGCCTGAAGCGCGGCGGTGTCTGGTGCCAGCTCGATCAGCGCTTGCTTCAAAAAGGTGGCGCCCATGAAGTTTGACGGTGCAGGATGGGTCAGACGCCCCGGATGGGAGGCGGCCCAAGCGGCAAGACCGGCAAAGTCGTCGGGCAGATCGCTGACCTTCGCCGCGTCATAGGTAAAGACGAATTTCGCCAACCGCCACGGAGATTCCATCCCCTCTACCGGTACGGTGAAATCGACCGAAGCCGAAGAGGTCGGTGACAGGTCCAAGTATTTCGCGTTTGGCAGATCCGCCACAAAGGGCCCGTGCAACAAGCCCTGATCCTTCATTGCCAAAAAGTTTGGCCCGTTAATCCAGATCATATCGACCGAGCCGCCCGAGGTCTGGCCCGCTGCCTTTTCCGACAGCACACGGCTGACGGCTTCGGCGGTGTCGGTCAGCTTGACTTGCTCTATCTTGACGCCATAAAGCGCCTCGGTTTGGGTGCTGGCCCAAGCAATAAAAGCGTTGGTGCGGGCATCACCGCCCCAGGCATTCCAATAGACCGTCTGCCCGCGCGCGGCATCAAGGGTATCCTGCCAATCGGCAAGAGCGGGGCTGGCAAGGCTGGTGGCAAGAGCTGCAATCAAGGTCAGGCGCATCATTTATCCTTTGTTGGCGTGTCGGTGAAAGCCGCCCAGCCCTGTGCCCAACGTAGGCCCGTGGTCAGGAAGCAAGCGGCAGAAAACAGCAGGGCGAGCGTCGGAAAAGCGTTCGGGAACAGGCACATCGCCGCAAAAAGACCAATGGTCTCGGCGCCTTCGGTGAGCCCGCCCAAATAATAGATGCCCTTGCTTGGATAGGCGTCAGCAGCAAGGTTGCGCTTGGCCGCGATGATGGCAAAGGCCAAAAACGACGACCCTGTCCCCACGAAACTTGCGATCAAGATGGCCGCTGGCAGGGCGTTTTGTGCGGGATCGGCAAGTGCAAAGCCCAAAGGGAACAGCGCATAAAAGGCGAAATCCAAGGTGATGTCCAAAAAGGCCCCGCGATCGGTTGGACGCGTCGCCCGCGCCACCGCGCCATCAATCCCATCCGCAAGCCGATTGAGCAAAAGCACCGTCAGCGCCACATGATAGAGCCCAAACGCCAGCGCAGGCACCGCAAGCAAGCCAAGCGCAAAGCCGGCCATGCTGATCTGATCGGCGCCAATGCCCCGTGCAATGAAGAACCGCGCAGGTGCGGCCATCAGGCGCCGTTGGGCGGGAAGAAGCTTCGCGTCAATCATCTAAATCTGCCGTCCTTTGCGCCTTTGACTTTAGCGCCAAGCGCTGCGGTTTTAAGCGCATAGCAGAGGATTTCGCGTGGGGCCAATCACGAACAGGTTGGCAATTGTGTCAATTACGGCTCAAGCGGGGGGCCAAAGCGCTCGATGATTCGCGCTTTGATCTGGTCACGGGCTTGGCGATAGGCCGAGAGCTTGGCCTCGCGATTTTCGCCGATCGCGGTGGGGTCGATGATCGGCCAATACTCCACCGCAAGGTGGTAGGATTTGGTCAGATCAAGCGCCGCGCGCTGGCTTGCAGCAGAGAGGGCGATGATCAGGTCAAACTGGCCCAAATCCTCGCCAAGTGTTTGCATTTCCTCAAAAGATCGCGACCGATGGCGCGAGATTTCTATGCCCATTTCTGCACAAACGGCGATGGAAAAACCGTCGATCTCCATGTCATTCTTGCAGCCAGCAGACTGCACATAGCAGCGCTGGCCATAGAACTTTTTCATGATCGCTTCCGCCATGGGCGAGCGGACAGCGTTGTGGTCGCAGCAAAACAGGACGGCCTGCGGGAAGCTCATTCTTAGCCCCAATGCATGACGCAAATCAGGGTAAACAAGCGCCGCGCCGTGTTGATATCGACCTCGGCTTTGCCGTTCAGACGCTCTTGCAGTACGGATGCGCCCTCGTTGTGGATGCCGCGGCGGGCCATGTCGATGGCTTCAATCTGGCTGGGCGGCAGGCGTTTGACCGCGTCGAAATAGCTTTCGCAGATCTGGAAGTAGTCCTTGACCACTTGGCGGAACGGACCGAGCGACAGATGAAATTCTGCAACCTTTTCAGCCGCTTCGGTCGCTACGGCAAAGACCACGCGCCCTTCGCGGATGGACAGACCAAGCCGATAGGGACCGTCTGGAACCGCTTTGTCGTCCCGCTTGGGCAAGGAAAAGCAGTTGTCTTCCAGCAGATCGAAAATCGCGACTTTGCGCTCTTGCTCGATCTCGGCGGTTGCCGATTTCAGGCCGGTCTCGTCGATATCGACAGAAAGGAGTTTGCTCATCTTTTGTCCATGCGCCTTGCGATCAAGCCCTTTTGATACGGTATCACCTGCAATACCGCTATAGCTTTGCCGACAAATCTTACGCGCGTGCAGATTTGTCGCGCCGTTTATCCCTCAGAGTTCAGCCGATCCAGCCGCGCACGCACCGAAAGCCCATGCGCTTGCAGGCTCTCGGAAATCGCAAGCCGCTCGGCAGCAGGGCCGATTTGGCGCAGGGCCTCGGGGGTCATCTTGGCCAGCGTCGTGCGCTTCATAAAGTCGAGCACATTGAGGCCAGAGGAAAATCGCGCCGAACGGGCGGTGGGAAGCACATGGTTCGGCCCGCCGACATAATCGCCAATCGCCTCGGGGGTCCAAGCGCCAAGGAAAATTGCACCTGCATGAATGGTTTTAAGCGACAGAGCATCAGGGTCTTGGGTGCATAGCTCGAGGTGTTCGGGGGCGATGCGGTTGGAGAGGGCGGCGGCTTCGTCCAGATCGCGGCAGACAATGACCAAACCGTTGTCGCGCCAAGAGGCGCCCGCCACGGCGCGGCGCTCGAGGGTTTCAAGCCGCTTGTCCACTGCCGCCACAACGGCGCGGGCGAAATCGGCATCAGGGGTGATGAGGATGGATTGTGCAGAGGTGTCGTGTTCGGCTTGGCTGAGCAGATCAAGCGCCAGCCAATCTGGATCGTTGTTGGCATCGGCGATCACAAGGATTTCAGACGGCCCTGCGATCATGTCGATGCCCACGCGGCCAAAGACGCGGCGCTTGGCGGCGGCGACAAAAGCATTGCCGGGGCCTGTAATTTTATCAACAGCCGCAATGGTTTGGGTGCCATAAGCGAGGGCGGCCACTGCCTGTGCGCCACCAATGCGGTAGATGGTATCGACGCCCGCGATCTTGGCGGCCAGCAGCACCAGCGGATTGACCACACCGTCTGGTGTCGGGCAGGTGATCGCCAAGCGCGGCACGCCCGCGACCTTGGCGGGGATGGCGTTCATCAGCACAGAGGACGGGTAGGACGCAATGCCGCCGGGCACATAGAGGCCTGCCGCGGAAACCGGCGTCCAGCGCCAGCCGAGGGTCGCGCCTGCGCTGTCCGTCCAAGATTGATCTTCGGGCAGTTGGCGCGCGTGGTAGTCGCGGATGCGCTCGGCTGCGAGCATCAGGGCGGCGCGGTCTTCGGGCGAGACTTTGGCGCATTCCGCCTCGATCTCGGCAGCGGTGAAGGCGAGCGTTTCTGGCGTCAGCGTAAGCCGGTCGAACTTGGCGGTCAGCTCGATCACGGCCGCGTCGCCACGTGTGCGCACATCGGCGATGATGGCGGCTACGGCTTGGTCGACGTCTTCGGCTTCTTCGCGCTTGTTGCCCAAAAGGGCGGTGAAGCGGGTCTCGAAATCGGCGTCGGTGGTGGTCAGAAAGCTCGGCATCGGCGTCTCCCTATCTTGGGGGATGCTTAGCCTTTGGGGGGAGGGGCTGCAAGTGGGGGGCTTTGACGCAGGTGGGGCGAGGGGCTTTGCCCCCGAGGCTTGGCGGGCCAAGCCTCTCCCCCAGAGTAATTGGGCCAGTATGAAAGCGGGCGACTGGGGTTAGGCGCCGAAGTGCGAGAAGCGGTAGGGGGAGGTGCCGTATTTCTTGCGGAAGGATTTTGAGAAATGGGAGGTCGAGGCGTAACCACAGGCGAGGGCCACCTCGTTCACCTTCATATCGGTTTCGGCCAGCAGCGAGCGGCCATGTGCCAAGCGCAGGTCATTCATGAAGCGGACGGGGGTGGTGTTGAGGTGGCTGGCAAAGAGGCGCTCGATCTGGCGGCGCGAGAGGTTGAGGTGGGCGGCGCAGGCGTCGAGGTCGAAGTCCTCTTCGATCCGGGCTTCTAGGTAGGCGGCGGCTTGTAGCAGTTTGTCGTGGCGGGTGCCGAGGCGGGCGGCGAGCGAGGTGATCTGTTGGTCTGCTTCGTCGCGCCGCTTGGTCAGCAGGCACATGTTCATCACTTCTTGGCCGAGTTTCGCGCCGCAGCGGTCGCTGATGAGTTTGAGCATCAGATCGGCGGCGGCGATGCCTCCGGCGCAGCTGACCACGCGGTCGTCAATGCAGAAAACCTGGCGGGCGGGGATCAAGTGGGGGTGGTTTTCGCTAAAGCCTGCGATGTTTTCCCAGTGCATGGTGAAGCGGTGGCCTTGCAGGATGCCTGCTTGGGCCAGCGCATAGGCCCCCGTGCAGAGGCCGCCGACGACGCGGCCGCGGCGCCAGAGGCCGCGCAGCCAATCGCCAAGCGCGACGCTGGCTTTGCCTTCGGGTTCGACGCCAGAGCAGACGAGGATCATGCCTTCGGGTTTGGTTTTGCTCCACGCTGCTTCGGCCATCACGGGGACACCGTTCGAGCAGGCGACGGGGCCGCCGTCTTCGGACAGGACTTGCCAGCGGAAAAGCACAGTTTGCGTCAGCTGGTTGGCGATGCGCAGGGGTTCTATCGCCGAAGAAAACGCCAGCATGGTGAATTTTGGCAAGAGCACGAAGCTGACGTCAAGCGGCTCGATCGTGTTGGCGAGTTTGACATGTGCGGAGCCTTTGGCGACGAATTTGCTTTGGGGGTCCATTATGCTGCCATTGCGGAGGGGGGCGGGGGGCGCCGAGCGGATTGATCGCTCGGCGCCAAGGGATTAGTCGCGCGTTCCGGTGCTTGGACGGAAGCGAAACAGACGTGCACGTTTTGCTGCGAACTGCCAGTGGCAGCGCACATACCAGGAAGCTTCATTGGTGAGTGAACGCTTGGCCTGAAAGATGATATAGCTGAGCAGGAATGGAAAATTACAACCATGACTATCATCGGTACGCGGCTCTGGCTGATGAGTGTCAGCGACATCAAAAACAGGAAAATGTGATTGACGACCAGATCGAAAAGCAGCACGGCATGCAAATGACGTGCTTTCTTTTTATCTGCATCATTGGCTAGTATTTCCATACTGAATTGCCTCTCTGGGTAAATGAATAAAAAAACGGTGGCGAATAATCAACTTAACTGGCCACTGTCCACTATCGCGATCCTCAAAGGCAGGCTTTTAAACCGGCGAGGTCGAGAATCTCTATGGATTTGATGTGTATGCGTATCATGCCGCGTTGTTGAAGCAACGACAAGGTGCGACTGACTGTTTTCGAGTAGCAATACGTCGTT
>CAWJOY010000077.1:0-11711 GCA_963844505.1 uncultured Alphaproteobacteria bacterium | reverse complement strand
AAGCTCAAGCGCCATGACCGCTGGCTGTTTTCGCTCTGCCTTGCCCAAGGGGGGGGAGTTCGGGTTTCTTATCGTCAGCAGCATCGACAAGCTGATCACCAACAGCGCCATCTGTCCCGCAGCCAGCGGCAAAGCGCCCTCAGATCGCGCAAAGCTGACGATAAGAAACCCGAACTCCCCCCCTTGGGCAAGGCAGAGCGAAAACAGCCAACGGTCATGGCGCTTGAGCTTGAACGCGAAGGCAATCGCCAGCAAGATCAAGCCCTTAATCAGCATCAGCCCCAGCGTCAGCCCCAGAACGGTAAACGGATACCGCGCCAGCATTGCAAAGTTGATGCCCACCCCCACCGTCATAAAGAACAGCCCTAGCAGCAGACCCTTGAACGGCTTGAGGTCCGCTTCAAGCTGATGCCGAAACTCCGAGTTGGCCAAAACCACGCCCGCGACAAAGGTGCCCAAAGCAGGCGAGAGGCCGACCAGCATCATCAAAAACGCAATACCCAAAACCATTAGCAAAGAGATAAAGGTGCTCATCTCGGGCAGCTTGGCCGCATGGACAAAGCGGAACACCGGACGGCTGAGGTAGTGACCCGCCAGCACGATGCCGACGACAATCGCCACCGTAAGCACCGCCGCCCCCCAACCCGGAAGCGATTGCACCACCGTCATTAGCGGCGCTGCGGCGCTTTCTGCGGCATGGGCGGTGTCCTCAGCGTTGACGATGCCAAACTGCGCAGCGGTGGGGCCAGACAGTTCGGGCAGGGCTAGAATGGGGATGATCGCCAGCATCGGGATGACCGCGATATCCTGCGTCAGCAGCACCGAAAACGCCGAGCGCCCGCCCGTCGTTCGCATCAGGTTCTTTTCCGTCAATGTTTGCAGCACGATCGCGGTCGATGACAGCGCCGCCATCATGCTCAGGATCAGCGCGACCGAGGGGGTATGTTCAAACCAACGCAGCACCGAATAGGAGACCACCATCGTGCCCACGATCTGCGCGCCGCCCATACCTAAAAGCTTGTGGCGCATCTCCCATAGGGCCTTGGGTTCCAGTTCCAACCCGATCAGGAACAGCATCAGGACCACGCCAAACTCGGCGAAATGTTGCAAATCGGCGGTCTCGGTTCCCGCAAGCCCCAAGACCGGACCCATCAGAATACCCGCCGCCAGATAGCCCAGCACCGAGCCAAGCCCAAGCCGCACCGCCAGCGGCACCACCAGAACGGCGGCACCAAGGTAGATCGAGGCTTGGAAGAGGAAGCTTTCCATAGTTCGCTTTCGATTCAATTACATAGGAAGGGGCGCATCGGCCTTGAATTGGTCCATCACGATCTGGCTTTGGACCCGCGAGACGGCAGGATGTGGCAGCAATAGCTCGTGAATGACGCGGTTCAAATCGGCCAAGTCTGCGCACCAGACCCGCAGCAGATAGTCCGCCTCGCCAGTCAGGGTCCAAGCCGACACCACCTCGGGGCAACGTGCCACAAGCGATGAAAAGCTCTGCGCGGCGTCAGGCGAATGGATGTTCATCTGAACCTGCACAAAGGCCTGCACCGACAGCCCGATCTTTTCCGGCGCAAGCCGCGCTGAATAGCCCTTCACAAAGCCCTCGGCCTCCAGCCGCTGCCGCCGCCGAGCTGCTTGGCTTGGCGAGAGGCACAAGATCTCGCCCAACTCTTGCGAAGTCAGCATGGCATTGGCCTGCAATTCCGCCAGCAAGCGTGAGTCTGTCGCGTCAAGCATGCGTGTTCCTCGCGCCATTTGTGCATTTATAGCGATTGTCACGCATGCATGGCGCCAAGGCAACCCAACTACGCGCACAATTTGTGTCACGGCTGCGCTACTCTTGTAACATTCTTGACAGGAGCCGTCATCATGGGACCTTTCCCGCATTCCGCCCCCCGCGCCAGCATCTCGCCCAGCAATCCTGCTGGCACGGATGGCTTTGAATTTGTCGAATTCGCCCACCCAGAGCCTGAGGCTTTGCGCAAGAGTTTTTCGCAGATGGGCTATAGTTTGACCGCACGGCATAAGACTCGCGACATCGAGCTGTGGCAGCAGGGCGACATCACCTATGTCTTGAACAGTGACCCAGACGGGCATGCGGCGCAGTTCGCGGTCGAGCATGGCCCTTGCGCGGCGTCCATGGGCTGGCGCGTGGTGAATGCGCAACACGCCTTTGACCATGCCATCGCCCATGGTGCGACGGCGTTTACGGGCGTCAAGTTTTTGGATGTGCCCGCGATTGTCGGCATCGGCGGCTCGTTGATCTACTTCATCGATTTTCACGATGGCGCAGCCGACCCCTATGCGGATTTCGATTGGCTGGGTGCGGCCAAGCCAAAGGGCGTCGGTTTCTATTACCTCGATCACCTGACCCACAACGTCCATCGCGGCAACATGGATAAGTGGTTTGACTTCTATGGCAAAATCTTTGGTTTCAAGCAAATCCGCTTTTTTGACATCGAGGGGAAATTCACTGGATTGTTGAGCCGTGCGCTGACCTCGCCTTGTGGTCGCATCCGCATCCCGATCAACGAAGATCGTGGCGAGACGGGGCAGATCGTCGAATACCTGCGCCGCTATAACGGCGAGGGCATTCAGCATATCGCCGTCGGTTCAGAAGATATCTACACCGCCACGGATCGCATCGCCGAGATGGGCCTCAAGTTCATGCCCAAGCCGCCGATGGCCTATTACACCGCTTCAAAGACGCGGGTGGTTGACCATCAAGAGCCGCTCGAGGCGATGGCCAAGCACGGTATCCTCATTGACGGAGAGGGCGTGGTCGATGGCGGCGAGACCCGTATCCTGCTGCAGATTTTTTCCAAGACCATGATCGGGCCGATCTTTTTCGAGTTCATCCAACGCAAGGGTGATGACGGCTTTGGCGAGGGCAACTTTCGCGCCCTCTTTGAAAGCATCGAGCAGGATCAAATCGACCGTGGCGTGCTTCAGGCCGAGTGATCAGCCAGTTGGCATCGACAGCACCAAAAGCCGCCCGCCTTTTTGGTAGCGCAGCTCGTTGGCAGTGATGGCGGCCACAGTGCCGCCGTCAACCCGGTCCCCGACCCGCAGCTTTTTATACTTGCCGTTGGACTGGCGCACCAAAGCGTAACGCTTTGAGGACGTGCCATAAAGCCCGATGAGGCTGGTTTTCGACAGGCTGATCGCATTCTTGAACGTCGCTTGTTTTGCGACGGTCGTGCGCAACGGTGTCTTTTGCTTGGACGAGGCTGCAACTTCTGGCTCGCCATCATCTTCGGGGGCGGCTGGGGCTTGGATTGCGGCTTTGGCGGCCTTTGGGGCTTGTGCCACGACTTCGGGTTCTGGCTCTGGGGCTGGCGCGGGTTGTTTCATCGCCACTTGCAGAGCGGCATCGACGGCGCGTGACATATCACGCGGACGTGGCGCGGGTTTGCGGCTGATGGCAATGGCTAGGGGGCTGACGCCCACGTCGGCGGCCTGTGCAACGGCCAAGGATGCAGAGGCAGACAGCGTTGCGGCAGCCGAGGCTTCGCGCGCCGCGTCCCCTGCTGCAAGCACTTGGCCAGGGCGCGCCTGTGGCCGCAGGCTTGCGATGCGGGTGCCTGCTTGGGGGGCAAGCGACGGTGTCAACGCGCCTTGATCTTCGACGACGGGCGGCGCCAAACCTGCGGGGCGTTGCTTTGGCTCTTTGCCAGCAAGCGCGGGGTCGGCAAATACGACAGCGGCCTCGGGGGCCGCAGCGACCGGAGCAATCGCCGGGCTGCGGGGCTTTGGCACAATCGCAGGCCGACCCGCCTTAAGCAGAACGCCCTCAGGAGTGATAATCCCCTCGGGCGTTGCAAGGATGCTGCCATCCGGGTTGAACTGATAGACCGTCCCAAAAGGTGGCGGGGCAGGTTGCGCGGCGGGAAGCGGGTCGCCCCGCGCCTCGGGCAAGGGCAGCGACAGCGGGTCGGGCGCTTCGGGCGGCGCGTCCATCGCGGCAAGGAAAATCTCGTCCTGCGTGCCATCGGTTTTGGCAGAAGGCTGGGCAAGGGTTGCTTGGGTTTGCTGGGTGTCAGGCGCAGTTTCGGCAGTGGTCGCTGGGGCCTCTGCCGCCGTGGCATTGGCCAGATCCTCATCACCCTGCCCATCGGCAAGCGCTTCGGGGTTTTGTAAATCCGCGCGCAATTCGTCTGCGCTGGCATCAAGCCCCGTGGGAGCCACAACGGCTTCGGTGCCAGCGGTCTGCACGGCATCAGGCTCGCCACCGTTCCAGCCAAGTTTATACGAGGACCACGCCGCAACCATCGCCAGCAGGAACAGCAAAACCACCGTCAGGATCAGCCCAAGATAGCGCGGTTTGCCGCGCACAGGTTCGCGCAGGGCAAACCCGCCAGGGCCTTTGGGGATCGATTTGCGCGCGGGCGCCGCAGGGTTGGCTGCCGGAGCGTCCAACGAGGCCGCAGCTACAGCCGAAGCCTTGGGAAGCTCGACTTTGCCGCGCCGTGAAGCTGCAGCGGCTCCGACCATCGCCCCCATACCGCGCAGGGATGATTTCGCCGTTTTGCCAAGAGCTTGCGTCGGTTGTGCGGCTTTGGCGGGCGTTGCTTTGTTTGCAGAAGGTGTCGGTTTGGTCGCGGTCAGGGCAGGTTTTGCACCAGCCGCCAAGGGTTTCGCGGGCGGCGTGACGGTCTTACCCAATGCGGCCGCCTTACCCAGAGCCGCAGCTGCGCCCAAAGCTGGGGCGGCACTGTTGTCTTGGCGGCGGCTGTTGAAAGCCCCCGTCGCTGCGGGCTGCGGCGCGCCGTCGTCAATGGTGTTCTCGGTGACCCGAGCGGACTGCGCCGAGATCGCGGCCTGAATGGCTTTTGCGCCTTGTGGCTCGTCCTGCACCTCATCAAAGCCGCCGTCTTCGGGGGCGACATCCAGCGCCATCGGGGCTTCGGCTACTTCGGGCAGAGGCGGGCGAGTCAGTTTGGGTTGCACCACGGGGGCAGGTTGCTCGATCGGACGTGCCAAGGTGTTGCTCAGGCGCGCCACCAGTTCACGATCATCCGCCTCATCCACCCGCGGCGGAGCAGGGCGCTGGGGCTCGAACACGCCAAAGGTCAGCGAGGGCGCGGGCTTTACGGCATCGACCGAAAACGCGGTTTGCGCAGGCGCGGTGGGCTTGGTCTCCGCAACCTGCGGCTCGTCAACGATCTCGGCCTCGGGTTCTGCTTCTGCCACAGGCTCGGCAAGCTCTTCCTCGGGCAGGTCGACGTAAACCTCGGGGGCCTCTTCCGGAGGCTCTTCAAAAACTTCTGGCTCTGCTTCGGGCAGGTCGTCTTCGGCCTCTGGCACGGCTTCTGGCTCTGCTTCGGGCAGGTCGTCGTCTTCTACTGTTTCCGCTTCGGGCAGGTCGACTTCTGCGGCGCGTTCTTCTTCGGCTGCGGGCTGAGAAGGCTCTGCCACCTCTGGCACGACTTCTGCTTCTGCTTCGGGCTCGGCCACGATTGGGCTGCGTTCAATGACGAACACTGCGTCCTCGTCACGCTCGACCGTCTCGCCGCTTGGCAAAGTGTTGGTGGCGTATTGTGTTACGCCAAACCAAGGCTCGCCCTGAAACGCGTTATCCTCGGGCGCCGCAACAAAGCTGACGGGATTAAAGCGGTGCTCGGTCGCAAAGGCCTCGGCCTCTGCCAAGGTTTCTTTGGCGATGACTGCGACAGTCACATCCGGACCTGCGCCCGAAATATCAAACACCAGATCGCCAACCTCGTAGGGCGTGCGGCCTTCAAGCGCTTGCATCACCTGTGCCGCGCGCTCTTCGACCGATGGGCCGGGCGCATGGACTTGGGTGTAGAGGATCTGCTCCTCTGGGATAATAAGCTTTGTTTCCAACCCCTTGGGCGAAAGCCCCAGAGCTGTCGAGCGCAGATAGTTCAGCGCTTCGTCAAGGTCAGATGTGTCAAGAGGAACGGCCCCAACAAGCTGCCAGTCCCGACCGGACCGATGCAGCAGGCGGACAGTTTCATCGCGGAAGTCGAGGGCAAAAGCTGGTTTCATTTCACGGGTCTAGCACAAGGGGGAGGCCTGCGGAAACACAGCCCAAAAGGTTATCCCCTTCCTATAGCAGGAATTTGCCGATGAAAAGAAAAAGCCATGGTTTCGGCGTATTCTGGCGCAGCTTTGGCTTGCGGTGGGGCACGCTTGCGCTCACTTTAACCAAAGTTGCAACTGGAGACCGCTATGCACCCGATATCTCGCCTGCTTTTGGCCACCGCTTTCGTGCTACCGCTAAGCCAAATCGCCCCGTCCGCGCTGCGTGCCGAAACCGCGCATATCAGCGTCACCGGCGAAGGCAGCCTGTTCGCGCCGCCAGACTTTGCCACGGTGTCCTTGGGCGTCACCAATACCGAAGCCACCGCTGCCGAAGCCATGGCTGCCAACGCGCGGGCGATGGAAAAGGTGCTGGAACGGCTGCGCGCCGTGGGTGTCGCCGAGTCCGATCTGCAAACCGCGCAGCTGCAACTTAACCCGAATTGGAAGAGCAGCTCGCTGAGCAGTTCTGGCGATGTCGACGGATTTACCGCATCAAATCAACTGTCTATCCGGCTGCGGGACCTGTCGCGCATGGGCGAGGTTCTGGATGCGGCGGTCAGTGACGGCGCCAATACGTTGAATGGGGTGAGCTTTGATCTGTCGACACCGCGGCCGTTGCAAGATCAGGCGCGCCGCGCCGCCGTGGCCGATGCGATTGCGCGTGCAACACTGCTGGCCGATGCGGCTCAGGTGAAACTGGGGGCGATCACGTCGATTACAGAAGGCGGCGGAGATGTTGGCGGTCAGCCGATGATGCGCGCCAGCATGGAAAAGACCCCGATCGCTATTGGTGAGGTTGAGGTCAGCCAATCGGTCACCGTGGTCTTTGCCATCGCGGACTAAAGCAAAGCCGCGCCCCACCATCACTGGCGGGGCGCCTGCAATTTAGCCGACGGCTGCGGTCAAAGCCTGATCCAGATCGGCAATGATGTCGCGCGCATCTTCAATCCCGATCGAGATACGCACCACATTCGGCGCCGCCCCTGCGCGCACTTGCGCATCCTCGTCCAACTGGCGGTGCGTCGTCGAGGCGGGGTGAATGATCAAGCTGCGGGTGTCACCCAGATTGGCCACATGGCTGAACAGCTTGAGATTATCGACCAGCTTGACGCAAGCCTCATAGCCACCCTTGACCGCAACGGTGAACAGCGCACCCGCGCCCTTTGGCAGCATCGACAGCGCACGGTGATTGTAGGGCGAGGATTTGAGACCCGCATAGCTGACAGCCTCAACCCGTGGATCTTGCTCTAGGTATTCGGCAACAATCATCGCGTTTTCGACATGGCGCTGCATCCGCAGCGACAGGGTCTCGATCCCCATCAGCGTGTAATGCGCGCCCTGCGGGTTCATCGTCATGCCCAAATCGCGCAAACCAACCGCAATTGAATGGAAGGTAAACGCCATCGCGCCCAAAGCGCCGTGGAAATTCAGCCCGTGGTAGGCTGGCTCTGGCTGCGACAGGCTTGGGAACTTGTCGTTTTGCGACCAGTCGAACTTGCCGCTGTCCACCACAACGCCGCCAGTCACAGTTCCGTTGCCGGTCAGATATTTGGTCGCCGAATGCACCACCAAGGTCGCGCCATGCTCGATCGGGCGGCAGAGGTAAGGCGTGGCGGTTGTGTTGTCGACGATCAGCGGGATGCCCGCTTGGTCAGCAATGCGCGCCAAAGCGTTGATATCGGTGACATAACCGCCCGGATTGGCGATGGTCTCGCAGAAAATCGCGCGGGTGTTGTCGTCAATTGCGGCCTCTACCGCCTTCAAATCGTCGGTATCGACGAACTTGGCCGACCAGCCAAACTTGCGAATGGTGTTCGAGAATTGCTGAATCGTGCCGCCATAAAGCCGCGACGAGGCCACCACATTGCACCCCGGAGCCATAAGCGGGAACAAGGCCATCAGCTGCGCCGCGTGCCCTGAAGAGCAGCAAACAGCGCCCGCGCCGCCCTCAAGCGCTGCAACCCGCGCGCCCAAAGCCGAAACCGTCGGGTTGGTCAGCCGCGAATAGATATAGCCAACCTCTTGCAAATTAAACAGTTTCGCCGCGTGGTCGGCATCGCGGAACACATAGGCCGTGGTCTGATAGATCGGCACATTGCGCGCGCCGGTCGCTGGATCTGGGGCAGCGCCCGCATGAACGGCAAGCGTGTCAAAATGATGCGTCATCGGTTCCTCCAAGGTTATTTCGCCGCAGATTAAGCGAGGAACCCCAAGCGAGCAAATGCTAAAACGCCGCGTATGGGTCTACCCATATATTGCAATATCAATATGTTATAGTTCTAGCGCAGCCACAGGCCTTCACGGCGCAGCACAAAGCGGATGGCCCGCTCGCGCCGTGGCAGATCGTCTTGATCAAACAGGGCCCGCGCCTTTTTGCCTTTGTTTTGATAAACCATCAGCTTGACGGGTTCAAAGTCGCGCAAAATGCGACGCAGGTGCTTGGGCGCGCAGACTTCTTCCAGCACATCGACCACCCGCTGGGATTCGCGCGCATAAAGCAGCGGCAGAGTGCGGTAATGGCAGGTCACGTCGCCATCAAGGCCGTCAAGCTCTGACCCCGGACGGCCACCGCCAAGCGATTGAATAACCAAGGGCAGGGCGATCTGGTCCAGCCAAGGATAGATCTCTTGGCCGATCATCTCGGGCGGGGGGGCGTCGCGCAAAGCCATGGCATAGGTGATGAACCGCGTCGCAAAGGCGCGAGGGCTGGCGTGGAAAAACCAGCCAGCATTGAAATACATATAGCGCTGCCAATAGCCTTCTGGTTGGCTCAAATCCAAGGTTGGCTCAAACGCAAGCCCGAATTTGGCGTAAAGCGCGCGCCAGATCGTCTCAATCTCGGGGCCATAAAGGTCGGGCTGCGGCCACGTCCCCTCGCGCCGCATCGAGGCAGAGGGGCGGTTAAAGTCAAAATCGACGGTATCCAGATCGCCAATCACCAGCGTATCGGTGTCCAGAAATAGAAACGGCGCTTCGGGCAGGGCGGCAATCGCTTCGATTTTATTGCCATGCGGATAGCTTTGGCCAAAGATCTGCGCCTCAAAGGGCAGAAACTCTGCACCCAAGTCGATCAGCGCTTGGCGGGTGGCCGCATCCGTGATCGCCGGATTGCGATCCCATTTCCCGCCTTGCTGCGGTTCGGCCAGATAGAGCTTGCCCTTAAAGTCGGGATTGCTCGCCCGCAGGCTGGCCGCCAGCAATAGCGCTTCATACTGAAGACGACCCGCCTGAACGACGGCAAGGATATTAAACGCCGCTTTGGTCATTAGGAGGGGCTGAATCGCAAGGACAGGCAGGACATACCACCGTCCAATTTAGCGCATTCTGTGTTGCCGATCTCAATCACGTCATAGCCCGCCGCTGCAATCCGCGCACGGGTCTTGGGGAAACCTGCGGGCATAATTACCATGTCATTAAAGCGGATCGAATTGGCTGCCGCTTCTTCGCCATCGGCGACTTCGATCACCCGATAGTCGGCAAAACAGCCCGAAGCCGCCAGTCGCCGCGTCGAAAGCACGGTTTCGCCGTCCAAAAGCGAGCAATCGGTTTTAAAGTGCAGCACACCCTCGGGGGTGAAAACCTCGCGCAGGCTGTGGCCCCATGCGCTGACGATCGCCGCAAGCTCTGCGATGCCTGCAGCATTGGTGCGCGCCGAACGCCCGACCAGAACTTCGCGTTCGGTCACCAGAATGTCGCCGCCCTCGATAAAGCTGTCCACGCCTTCAATTCGCGCCATTTTGCTGTAAAGGGCGGCCAGATGCGGTGCCATCTCTGCAGCCTCGCCCAAGCGGCTGGCAGCACCTGGGCGCATCACCACGGCCCCTTGCGGCAGGCAAAGGGCCGTGTCCTCGACAAATACAGAGTCAGGATAGGCGGGCAGTGCCTCAAGCTCGATCACTGTCGCGCCCGTTGCGCGCAAAGCCGCGATATAGTCGTTATGGTGCTGCATCATCACAGAAAAATCAGGCGCGCCCGTATCAATCGCGCGCAATCCAGCCACCACTTCAGGGCTGGGTTTGCGGGTGATAGCATGGGTGAACCGAAACGAATGCGACGTGGCGACCATTGTTTTCTCCATTGAGTAGAGGGGGATCAGGGCTTGAAACCCCACCGCGTGAACGCCCCCGCTGTAGTCGTATACGACTGGCAACAGAGGGCAAATTTGCCCGAAACGCAACACCCTACCGCGCGCAAAACGGCGTGAGGAGGTGGCAGAAAGGGTTTGGGGGAAGGAAGAAAAACGAAAGGATCAAGCGTTCGGCATGTGCATGGCGCGGGTGGGCTCTTGACCCGCGACTGGGATTTCCCCTGCGCGTAGAGAACGTTAGTTCCCCTAAGGGAAAAGCATCACATGTTGTAAAAGAAGGATATGGTGGGCGACCCTGGAATCGAACCAGGCGTGAGTCACCTCGGCGGAGTTACAGTCCACTGCCGCACCTTGCAGCGCGTCGCCCATCATGGGGAGGGGATTACCGAAACCTCTGGGGGGCGTCAAGGGCCAGTTCGCGGAAAATCTGTTCGAATATAAACCTTTCGCAAAAGTTCCTCGGACCCCGCCTCTTGCGCCCAGCGGCGGCTACGCGCATTGTCTGCGTCAAAGAACTATGGGTGAAAAACGATGTCGGGTGACAAAAAACCGTCTTGGATTGTAGATAAAGAGCGCGCGCGCCGCGCAGAGGCACGCGAAACCGTTTGGTTGTTCGGCCTGCATGCGGTGCGCGATGCGCTAATGAACCCCGCGCGCGAAAAGATTCGCCTCGTCGTCACCAAGAACGCACTTGATAAGCTGGAAGAGGCCGTGGCCGCTGCTGGGATCGCGCCTGAAATCGCGGATTCACGCCGCTTTGACGTGCCGATTGACGAAGGCTCGGTCCATCAGGGCGCCGCGCTTGAGGTAAAGCCTCTCAACTGGGGCAAGCTGAAAGACGTGGCGATTTCTGGCGAAGGTGCGCCGTTGATCGTGCTGCTCGACCGCGTCACCGACCCGCACAACGTCGGCGCTGTGTTGCGGTCTGCCGAGGTTTTTGGGGCCCGCGCCGTTGTTGCGCCGCGTCACCATTCGGCACCCGAAACAGGGGCGCTTGCGAAAACCGCCAGTGGCGCACTAGAGCGTCAGCCCTATCTCAAGGTGACCAACCTTGCCGAAGCCATGGAAGAGCTGAAATCCATGGGCTATCGCATGATCGGTCTGGACGGAGACGGCACGGTAGAGCTGGGCGAGGCGATGGCCAGCACCGGCACCCATCCGATCGCGCTTGTGCTTGGGGCAGAGGGGCCTGGCCTGCGCGAAAAGACCCGCGAGACCTGTGATATCATTGCGCGTATTCCTTTCGCGGGGGCTTTTGGCAGTCTGAACGTGTCGAATGCGGCGGCGGTCGGGCTGTACGCTGCGGCCACTCGATCCGCTAAATCCTAATCCACAAGGATGAACGAACAGCTAAAGAATCACGGGTGCAGCGCTGACGAACTGCACCCGCGGCTGGGGTCACAAAAACGCGAGGCCCCCTTTTATTGCTGCGATCTCTTCCCATCTTTTATGGACAGGCCCGATACTGGAACCATCGTGCTCTCTGTTTACTGTCCCTCGTTCCACACCTTGACGCCCCAGCCTCAGGCTCGGGCGTCTTTTTCTGCATGAGGCCAAGATGACCCAAGAT
>CAWJOY010000076.1:0-13122 GCA_963844505.1 uncultured Alphaproteobacteria bacterium | reverse complement strand
CCGCCTTTGACGCTGTGGTTGGCAATGGCGCGCAAATTTCATGGGTTGGCTTTGCCACGCCCGGCGGGATAGTGACCACCGCGTCTGGCGGGCGTTTGGAGGGCCAATCGGTCGCGCAAGGGCCATGGTTCCGGCAAGGACTGGACGAAAGCTTTGCGGGCGATGTGCATCAAACGGCGCTTTTGCAGCATGTTTCCCAAGGCCAAGACGGCGCGTCTTTGCATGTCCTAGATCTGGCGCGCCCCGTGTTTGACGCCAATGGCCAGACCATCGGGGTCATCTGTATGCACATCGACTTTGCTTGGGTAGAGGCGTTTCTCAAGCGCAGCGCCGCGGCTTTGGGGCTGGACGTTTACCTGTTGAATGAAACCGGCGATGTAGTTTTGGCGACGGATGATGTGATTTACAAAGATCTCAATCTGGCAACCGTTGCACGTGCGAAAACGGGCCTAGAGGGCTCGGCGCTTGAGACATGGCCAGACGGAGAGGTTTACTTCACCTCGGTGCTGCCATCGATTACTTACAAAGATTTGCCAAACTTTGGCTGGCGTATGCTGGGACGCATTAACGTGAGCGAATTTGCCTTGGCCGAAACCAACCTGATGCAAAACGCGCTGAAGTTTGTGCTGGGTCTGGGGGTGGCGCTTGTGCTGATGACCGCGCTGTTCGTGCGTGTGTTTGTTGTGCCCTTTTCCCAGCTTGCGCGAAACGCGCAAAGCATTGCAGCGGGCGAGGCGGTTTACCCCTATGACGGGGGCCAGACGGCTGAGATTGCGCAGTTGTCTGCGGCTTTGTCGTTGATGCAATGGCGTCAGGCGCCCGAGTCTAACGCCTAAAGCTGCACGCCCTCTCAGGGCCTGCCGATGCGCGTGCCTTAACCCACGGCAGGTTACACAAGAGCGAAGCCTTGTGTTGAGCTGGCCCTTGGAATCGCGACAAAGCTTCGATATGTGCCAATGTCCCGGTCGCAGCCTACCCGGGTAACAAAACAAGGGTTTTATAAATGAAGACTTTAGTCATCTGCTTCGGCGGATTTGATGGCGTGACGACCCTGACTTTTGGTGCGATGCCATCGCCAAAAAGGAGCGCGCCCGATGTATAGCATCACCTGTCCCACCTGTCCGACGACCACCAAAGATCGCGCCTGCACGGGGATAATTCCGTCGTGGTGGTAGAACTGGCCGTCGCAGAGCTGAACGATGTGATGGGCAACACCTCGACGAGAGAAAACTTGGGCGCGGGCTGTGGCGGACAGATACGCTACGCTGCCGCTCTATCTGCAACCCGGCAATCAGGAGGTTGACCCCGCAGTGGCGGTCGATCCTCAGGGGCTTGCGGATCGGTTGCTGTGGCTGGTGGAGAAAACAATGGCCGATGGGTGGTTTGCGCCGCGGATTTTGCCGCAGCTGCATGTGCTTCTTTGGGGAAACAAACGCGGGGTTTGACCCGCTACGGGGAACTATCATGGAAACGATTTACAGTGATCTGACACAACTGGGCGGCGCGACCAGCCTGCCCGCCTCGCCCGAGGCCGCCGTGCTGGAGCGGGTGCAAAATCCGCAGGCCGATGTGGCCTATTGCGTGCGCTTTACCGCGCCCGAGTTCACCTCGCTTTGCCCGATGACGGGGCAGCCGGACTTTGCGCATTTGGTGATCGACTATGTGCCAGCCGCGTGGCTGGTAGAGTCCAAATCGCTCAAGCTGTTCCTTGGCGCCTTCCGCAATCATGGGGCGTTTCACGAGGATTGCACCATCTCGATTGCGCGCCGCTTGGTTGATTTCTTGCAGCCGCAATGGCTGCGGATTGGCGGCTATTGGTATCCACGCGGCGGTATTCCGATTGATGTGTTTTGGCAAACAGGCGCGATGCCGTCCCATGTCTGGATCCCAGACCAAGGCGTGCCGCCCTATCGCGGCAGGGGATAGCTGCAGCCGCCTTTTGGTCCACCTTATGCGGGATATTCACATCCCATGAGGTGGACCGCGTTGGCATCACTCAGTTGCTGGCCTGTCCTGTCGCCGCCGCGCCTGCGCCTGTTGCGATCTTGAGGGTTGCCCAAGCTTGTGCGGCGTCATTGACCGCAGATGCGGCGGAAATCTGCGCCGCTGCGGCGCTTCGATCGGTGTCAAGCAGGTCCAAAAGCGTGATCGCGCCGCTGCGATAGTTTTGTTGTGCAAGGCTGAGAGCCCGCCCGTAATCCTTTGCCGCCGTCTGCAACAGCGCCGCGCGTTGACGATAGCGCGACAGGTTCGATTGCGCGGTTTGCACGTCCTCTATTGCGCCCAAGACCGACGCGCGCCAAGTAATCTCGGCCTGTTTGGCAGTCGACAGTTTTGCATCGCGGCTGGCCCGCAATTGACCCTGCTTGAACACCGGAAGCGCTATTTCGGGGCCAAAGCTCCAAGCGTCCGCGTTGCCAGAACGCCCCAGCGATCCCGTCAGGGACAGCGACGGATAAAGCGCGGCTTCGGCCACGCCCGCATTGGCCACGGCGGCGGCGAAATCGGCCTCGGCACTGCGCACATCGGGGCGGTTGCGCAAAAGATCGGCAGGCACGCCGGTTTTGGCATTGGCGGGTGTGGTTAACTGGCGCGATCCTTTTTGCATTTGGGTGGTGATCGGGCCGGCGGGTTCGTTCAAAAGCGTCGCGATGGCATAGACGTTTGCGTCAAACAGCGCGGCATATTGAGGCAAACTTGCGCGCGCTGTGGACAGCAATGCCTGCGCTTCGGCGACCTCGTATTCTGTTGCCGCACCGGCTTTGAACTGGCTGCTGGTAATGTCCACCGTTTCTTGGCGGGCGCTGATCGTGGCCCGCGTCAAGGCCATCACCTCTTGGTAATAGCGCGCGTCTGAATAGGCCGCGAGCAGTTCGGCCAACCAAGCAAGCCGCACGGTTTCGGCCTCGGCCCGCGCGCTGGTCAATGAGGCGGCGGCACTTTGGCGTTCACGCTTGATGCCGCCAAAGAGGTCCAGCACAAACGAGGCCCCGAGCGCACCACTGTTGACGGTGCTGGTCGTGCCCTCACCGCCCGATTTTGTCGACGAGGCCGAAAGCGACCCATCCACCGCCGCGTTGACGCCGGTTTGACGCAACTCGGCCTGCGCTTGCCGGATCGCCTCGGTGGCGCCCATGACGTCAAGGTTTTGCGCCATGCCGCGCGCGACGAGCTGGCTTAGCGTCGCGTCCTTATAGCTGAGCCACCACTGCTCTGCCGCGACCGCGCCGATTGCCTCGGCGTTGCCACCGACAAAGCGCGTTTGCATGGCAACTTCGGGGCGCTGATACTCTGGCCCAACCGCACAGCCCGCAACAAGCAAGCCAATCAAAAGAGGATGAGGTTTCACGTGCTGGTCTCCAAGCGCTTGCGGAATAACTCTGTGATTTTGATAACAGCGACATAGAACACCGGAACCATCACGATCCCGATCACCGCCGAAAAGATGATGCCGCCAAGCATCCCTGTGCCGATAGACTTCTGCGCATTTGCACCGGCCCCCGAAGCAAGCACCAACGGCATGATGCCGAAACCAAAGGCAAGCGAGGTCATCAGAATGGGCCGCAGCCGCAGACGTGCCGCCGAGACCGTAGCCTCAAGCAGTGGCATGCCCTTCAACCGCAGGCTTTGCGCGAATTCGACGATCAGAATGGCGTTTCTGGCCGCAAGCCCGATTGTGGTGAGCAAACCGACTTTGAAATACACATCATTCGACTGGCCAAAATACCATGTCGTCACCAAGGCGCCCAAGATGCCCACCGGCACCGAGAGCATCACCGCAAAGGGCACGGCCCAGCTTTCATAAAGCGCGGCAAGGCACAGGAAAACCACCAAGGCCGAGATCGTGTAAAGAAGGGTTTCTTGATCGCCCGACAGCCGTTCTTGATAGCTCAGCCCCGTCCATGCCGAGGCATAAGAGCCGTCCAGTTCGGCGGTCAACTCCTCCATCACATCCATCGCGTCGCCAGAGCTGATGCCCGCCGCCGCTGCGCCCGAAATCTCTAGGGCGCGGGTGCCGCCATAGCGCGACAGCTTGGGCGTCACCGTTTCCCATGCGCGCGTGACAAAGGCCGAAAGCGGAACCATTTCGTCGCTGTCATTGCGCACATACCAGTGGTCAATATCATCTGGCTGCATCCGCCACGCGGCCCCGCCCTGCACCATGACACTGCGCAGATCATTGCCAAGCGGGAAGTCGTTGACAGATGACCCCGAGAACACCGTCGACAACATCGCATTCACATCCGACAGCGCCACACCCAAGGCTTCGGCTTTTTGCTGGTCGATGGTCAGCTTTAGCGCGGGTTCGCTCGCATCATCATTGCCGCGCAGGTTCGTCACCCGCCCGTCAGCGATGGCCGCAGCCACCAACTGATCCGCCGCCGCACTTAGCGCCTCTTGCCCCGCGCCGGATTGATCGACGAGATACATTGAAAAGCCGGACGCGCTGCCCAAACCCTGAATGGCGGGCGGTTGCAAGACAAACACGTTGCCAAGCCGCGATTGGAAAAACTGCTTGTTCGTGCGGGCCAACAGGGCAGAGGCATCTTGGCCCGGACGATCATCATAATCCTTTAGGCGAATGAACAGCATCGCATTGTTTTGCCCCGTGCCACCAAAGCTGAACCCGACGTTGGCAAAGACGTTTTTCACCATGCCCGTCTCTTTGGTCAGCAGGTAGTCTTCAATCTGCGACACCGCGTATTCGGTTTGCTGCACGGTCGATCCTTGCGGCAGCTGCACCATGGTCATCAACACGCCTTGGTCCTCGCTTGGCAAAAACGATGTGGGCAGGCGGTCATAGACCCAATAGGCGCCCGCGCCGACCCCCAGCAAAACCAGCAGCATCCGGAACGGGCGCAAAGACAGCCGCCCAACCACTGCGCCATAGCCCAGCGTAAGCCGATCAAGCACGCCGTTAAACCAGCGCAAGGGCGCCACGGGTTTCTTGTGTTGGTTCGGTTTCAGCAGCTGCGCGCACATCGCTGGCGTCAAAATCAGCGCCACAAACAGCGACAGCACCATCGCCGAAATGATCGTGATCGAAAACTGCTTATAGATCACCCCCGTCGAGCCCGACAAAAACGCCATCGGCAAGAACACCGCCGACAGCACCATCACGATGCCAACCAGCGCGGTCGAGATCTCGCCCATGCTCTTTTCCGTGGCGGCAACGGCATCAAGCCCGTCTTCCTCCATCACCCGCTCGACGTTTTCGACCACAACAATCGCGTCATCGACCAACAACCCGATCGCCAGCACCAGCGCGAACATCGTCAGCGTGTTGATCGACATGCCAAAGGCGGAGAGGATGCCAAAGGTTCCCAGCAAAACAACCGGCACCGCGATGGTGGGGATGATCGTCGCGCGCCAGCTTTGCAAGAACAGAAAGATGACAAGAAACACCAACACCACAGCTTCGATCAGCGTGTGATAGACTTTCTGAATAGACTCTTCGACAAAGGGCGAGGTGTCATAGGGGTATTCGACCGTCACACCTTCGGGCAAGGCCGAGGACAGGTTTGCAATGACCGCGCGGACGGCTTCGGCTGTGTCTACCGCATTGGCGCCTGTCGCAAGGTTGACGCCAAAACCCGCAGCGGGATGGGCGTTAAAGCGGCTGGTGCTGCCGTAATCTTCCGCACCCAACTCGACCGTCGCCACATCCGCCAGCCGAATGGCCGAGCCATCCGCATTGGTTTTCAAAAGGATGTTTTGAAAACCCTCTACCGAGGTGATTTGCGACTGCGCCGAGAGCGAAACGGTGAACTGCTGCCCCTTTGTAACGGGTTGTTCGCCCAGATTGCCAACGGTGACGTTGGTGTTTTGCTGCGAGACAGCCGAGGTCACATCTGCTGGGGTCAGTTGGTATTTATAAAGCTGATCTGGGTTCAACCAAATACGCATCGCGTATTCGGTGCCAAAGATATTGATCGAGCCCACACCATCGGTGCGCTGCACCGCATCCTGAATCGTGCTGCTGAGGATATCGCCAAGCTCGAGCGACGTATATTTGCCGTCCTCGCTGACCAAGGCCCCCACCATCAGGATGGACGAGGTCGACCGCGTGACCGAAACCCCCGCGCTTGTCACGCTGTCGGGAAGCTGCGATTCCACCAGTTGCAGTTTGTTTTGGACCTGCACCTGCGCCATATCGGGGTCGATTGTATCGTCAAAGATCAAGGAAACGCTGGCAGAGCCCTCGCTGGAGGAGGACGTCATATAGGTCAGCCCATCCAGACCCGTCAGCCCGTCCTCGATGACCGTGGTTACAGAGTTTTCGACCGTCTCAGCCGAAGCGCCGGAATAGCTGGCGCTGATCCGCACCGTGGTCGGAGCGATATCGGGATATTGCGAGATCGGCAGGCTGGTGACGCTGAACGCCCCCAACAGCATGACCGCGATGGCAAGAACCCATGCAAAAACAGGGCGGTGAATAAAGAACTTGGCCATGGATTATTTCTCCACCGCGTCGGCGGGCGGGGTGTCGCGCGCGATGCCGTCTTCGTCAATCGTGGCGGCAACGGGCGTGACCTCTTGCCCCGCCTTGAGCGAAGACAAGCCATCCACAATCAGCTGATCGCCGTCTTTCAAGCCTTCACGAACGATCCACGCATTTTGATAGCTGCCGTCATCTGCAAGAGTGACCTGCTCGGCCTTACCCTCTGCGCTGACAATAAAGGCCGTCAGCTTGCCAGAGTTCGCCCGCGTCGCCGCACGCTGCGGCACAAGATAGGCCTGCATCGTGCCAAGGGCAATTTCGCCGCGCACAAACATGCCGGGGATAATCAACTGATGCGGATTGTCGAATTTGAACCGCACTGTCACGGTGCCAGTGGTCGTAGACACAAAGTTGCCCGGTGTCACCATCTCGCCCGTGCCGCGAAAAACATCGCCGTTTTCCAGCATCAAGGTCGCCTGAATCGCTTCGTTCGGCTTGAGGCTGCCATCGTCAACGCCCTTGCGGATGGACAGCATCCGCGCGCTGGCCTCCATCATATCGACATAGATCGGGTCTGACCGCACGATCGTGGTCAGCGCGTCCGACTGCCCTGCGGTGACAAGATCGCCAACGGATACGGTCGAGACATCCGCCCGCCCCGCGATCGGGCTTTTGAGCGTGGTCCAAGACAGTTCGGTCTGGGCATAGGCCAAGGCGGCTTTGGTCGACTCTAATGTCGCCTTCGCTTCGGCAAGACTTGCGCGCGCGGCCTCGACTTCTGCCTCGGTAAAGCCGCGACCTGACAGTTGCTCTGCGCGATCATAGGCGGCTTGCAACACGGGCAGATTGGCCTCAGCCGTGGCCACATTCGCCTGCGCCGAGGCTTCTGCCGCAACATAAGAGGCGTCATCAATGCGGAACAAAGGGTCGCCAACCTTGAGCGATTGGCCCGGCGTATAGAGGATTTCTTCAATCACCCCGCCCACGCGCGGCCGCACAGCCACGTCCTGAGAGGCCACTGCACGTCCCGGCAAGGTCACGATGCGCGGCACCTCTTGCACGGACATCGACACAACGCCGACCTCGACCGGACCGGACGGCGGCGGCGCACCCTGTGCGTCGGCCATAGCGGCCATGCCAGCCAATGCGATTGCGGCCCCAATTGTTTTCCAAATGTTGCTTTTCATCTGCATCTCAATCCTTGACTAGCTTTCAATTAGATTACCTACTATGTAATCATTGCACACACTGCAAGGAAAATGGCCAATGACGCTTTCGTTACGACAAAGACGCCAGATCGAAACGGCGCGCGACATCCAGAAAGCGACCCTCGCCTTGGCGGATCAGCACGGGTTTGACAGCGTCACGACCGATGAAATTGCCGTCGCCGCGGGCATCAGCACGCGCACATTTTTCAACTATTTCACCAACAAAGAAGCCGCAGCGATTGGCGCACCTCCGGGGTTCCAAGACGAAGACTTGGCCGCTTTGCGATCGGGCACGGCACCGCTTGCCGTGGATTTGAAGCGATTTCTGGACAGGCACATCGAAGCCTTGGCGCGCGATGAGGCGCGGCTGCGCAATGTCAGAAAAATCGGCAGGATCAGTCCAAAAGCGCGCAGCATTCTTGATGGGTTCCTGCTCGCGGAATGTCATGAATTGGCCGAGTGCCTGATGGCGCGTGTGAACAACCACCAAACTGCCGAGGCGCTGGCCAACAACGCGACGAACGCGACGGCACGAGCCATTTCCCTTTGGGAACAAGATCAAAGCATGGAACTTGGCACCGCGCTCGACCTTGTCTGGGAGGGTCAAATCTCTGCGGCGCGGCTGCTTGCGGTGTCGCCAGATTAACGCCGCCCTGCGCGGGACACAAAAGGCCCATGCGCACCAAAACCTAAAATAGGCGAAACGACTATGAAAACTGCACAACCGTCACTGGGAAGAAAGGGAACGATGTTCCTTTTGATCGCCTTGGGAGCGTTTCCGCCGCTGACGATGGACCTTTACTTGCCCGCATTGCCGCAGATGACCGAGACCTTTGCCACCACGCAAACCATGGTGAATTTGACGCTTGCCGCCTATATGGTGGCCTTCGCAATCGGCATCCTGTTTTGGGGGCCGTTGAGCGAACGGACGGGGCGCAAGCCGGTGTTGTTTGCCACCATCACGCTTTACATCGTGGCCAGCCTGCTCTGCGCATTGGCCGTGCGGATTGAACATCTCATCGGGTTTCGCGTCCTACAAGGCTTTGGCGGTGGCGGCGCTGCGGTCATCGGGGCCACGATTGTGAAAGACCAATTCGACGGTCGAGAACGCGAGCGTGTGATGGCCGTCAATATGTCGCTTGGCATTATCGCGCCGATGGTTGCGCCTGTCTTGGGGGCGTTCCTGCTGCGGGTTGCGTCTTGGCACATGATGTTTGTGACCTTGGCTGTCTTTGCCATCGGTGTCTTGGGGCTTGTGGTGTTCTACAAAGAAACGCTTGAGCAAAAATCGACAGGCTCGGTGGTCCACTCTTGGCTCAGGCTGGGCGTTGTGGCGATGAACCCCCGATTTGCCTATCTGTTGCTGCTCTTTTCAGCGGCACCGATGTGCTTGTTATCATTCCTCGGGATCGCGGCCTATGTCTACGTCGACGGGTTCGGCATGTCCGAACAAGCCTTCAGCTTTATCTTTGCGTTTAACGCTGCCTGTGCAGCACTGGGGCCGACGCTTTACCTGCTGCTCGCACGCTTTCTAAAGGTGGAAACGATTGTTCAAGCAGGCTTTGGCACGATTTTTATGTCAGGGATCGCCATGCTTTGGATCGGCGCGGCTGCGCCTTGGGTGTTTGCGGGCATAGCGGCGGTGAACACGGTTGCAGTGATCATGCTGCTGGTTCCGGGGACGAACCTGCTGTTGGAACAACAAACGCGCGATACAGGGTCTGCCGCTGCGCTGATCAAATTCGGCGGAACCCTGATGGGCGCCATCGGCATTCAGCTTGTCTCGGCACATGCGGAGAATTTCATTCAAGCTTATGGCGTTTTGCTGGTCACCGTCGGAACCCTCAGCGCCGTCCTTTGGCTGTTGGTCAGATACAAACCCTTCGTCTCAGAAAATGTCACCCGCGCGTTTTAACGCTGAAAAAGAGCGTGCGTCAGACCCGCTGTGCCGCGCTGAACACCAAGCAATCAGAGAGAAAATATGAACAAATCCACGATCAACCCGACCCGCGCAGGCCGCTTGCATCACTTGGGCGCTGTGGCGCTGGCTCTTGCGGTTTTGGCCGCAGCGGCCGTCTTGATCATTATGTTCGGGGCAAGGTTGGGGCTTTGGCAACCCATCAAAGGCTTTGGTCTTTACCGCAGCTTCTATAACCCGATCGCCTATACCACCGCAGCGGTCGCTTTGGCCGCCTTGGTGTTCCACCTTCTGTGCAAAGAGGGCAAAGGCATCGCGCTCTCTGGCATAGCGATGGCGATTGCTGCGGGTTTGCTTGCGCCGCTTGCGATGGCAGCTTTGAACCCGCCCGTGCGTGCTGCGCCCATCCATGACATCTCGACCGACACACAGGACCCGCCGGTGTTCCTTGTGTTGGATGACACCCGCCCCGATGCCCAAAACAGCCTGCAATACGCAGGAAGCGAGATCGCGACACTTCAAGCTGCGGCTTACCCCGACATTGCGCCCATTCTGACAGATTTGTCGGGGCCAGAGGCCTATCGCCGCGCAGTGGACATCGCGGGGAACATGGGCTGGGACCTTGTGGCGCAGCAAGCCGAAGCTCTGAGGTTCGAAGCCACAGCGCGCACGCCGGTGTTCTATTTCGCCGATGATGTGGTGGTCGTTGTGACGCCAATGCCAAAGGGCAGTCGTGTCGATATCCGAAGCGTGTCTCGGGTCGGCCGCGGTGACCAAGGGATGAACGCCGCGCGGATTCGAAGCTTTGTGGCGGCCTTCAACAAATAGCCGATGCAAGGGATTGCACGCAGTGCGGTCCTCTCTGGCCTTGGCGGTCGCCCCCTGCTCCAACCCTGCAGGCAGGCCGCCTCAGCCAGAGGTTCTCCCACCAGTTCGGGCAAAGCATCACGTTAAAGCAGGGTTTGTCATCCTTTGCGCCATCTTTGCGGCTCTCAATAATCCCAACGACTTTTCATGCGAGTATCTTATGTCAGATGGGTCAGCGTGAGATGGAGAAATGGGCCAAATCGAGACCAAACCCAACATTTTACTCTTGCTCAGCAGCTTTCAGGTCCAGCGGGATGCCTTCGGCTGAGTCAAAGAAACCAATCTCTGCAATCGGATGCTCTGTTCCATCCTGCGCACGCCATTGCACCGTGGCACGGCTATTTCGCACCTCGTGCAGATAAATCTTCCCAAACAGCTGGTTTAGCTGGTCCGCTCGCTTGCCGGCATCAGCGTTGGCCGCAGCAGGATTGCCGCCACCAGTCCGATCATCGAAATCACCGCCGCCGCCATATAAAGCCATGTGAACGCATCCGAAAACAGGATGCTGACGGCCAAACGGCTGGCCTCTGGCAAGGCGGCCAACGCTTCGGGTGACAACGTTGCAGGATGTGAGACCCCAGTCACAGCCCCCTCGCCCGCCAGCAGCCGCGCCGAAAGCACAGCGCCATAGATCGAGATCGCCAGCGACGCCCCCGCCATCCGGCACAGCGTCACCGCACTGGTCGCAGCGCCAAGATCGGCCTGCGGCGCGATCAGCTGCACCCCAATCACCGGAGATTGCTGCGCCAGACCGATCGCCAAGCCACAAGTCGCCAGCACAAGCCCGACCACCCACAAAGAAGTGCCCACTTGAATCTGCGACACCGCGATCAGCGCCAGAACCGACAACACGGTCCCGATAACGAGAAATGGTTTATAGCGGCCCGTGCGTTCAATCAAACGCCCTGCCGTGATCGACCCCGCTGCGATACCACCGGTGATCGCGATGAAAAACAGACCCGCATGTGCAGGCGAAAGGCCGGTGGTCATCTGTAAAAACAGCGCATGGTAATTGACCAAGCCAATGCCGATGCCCCCCGAAGTCAGCGCCACGATCAACAAGAGCGCAAAATTCTTATCGCCAAAGAGGCTTAGCGGGATAATAGGCTCTGGCGCGCGGCGTTCAATGCGCACCCAAACGATGGCACTGACTGAGGCAAGCGCCAAAACCCCCAATGAGGGCAACGTAAACATACCGCCAAAGATCTGCGAGCTGTCGGCCCAAAGCACGATCAAAGCAATCGTGAGCGCTAAGGTCACAGCACCTGCATAGTCGATCTTGGGCTGACGGTTCGGACGCACATAGGGCAGCAAGAGTGCGATGCTGGCGAGCACAAAAATCCCGAACGGCAGGTTGACCAGAAAAATCGACCGCCAGCCGAAATACTGGCTCATCACGCCACCAAGTGTCGGGCCAATCGAGCCCGAGGCCATCAAAACCAGACTGGAAAAGCTTTGATATCGGGCCCGTTCCCGCGGTGCAAACAGATCAGCATTGATCGAGAAAATCGACACCATGATTCCGCCGCCTCCCAAGCCCTGCAACACCCGCGCGGCGATCAGACTCTCCATAGACCACGCAAGCCCGCAGGTCAGCGACCCGATCACAAACAGCGAAATTGCGAACATCATCACGTATTTGCGCCCGAACAAATCGCCAAGTTTGCCATAGACCGGCATGATCGCGCTCTGTGCCAAAAGGTAGGCCGCGCCGACCCAGCCAAAGTGTTCAATCGCGCCAAACTCCGCAACGATGGTCGGCAGCGCGGTCGAGACGATTTGGTTGTCCAGCGTTGCCATAAACAGCGCCAACATCATGAAAGCATAGATCAAGATGCGGCGGCGATGAGGAAGATTGGCGAACAAGGCGGTGGGAGCAGCCGACGGCATCTTTGTTGTCCGGATAATTGCACAAGTTGCGAGAGATGTATGCCAACAGCATATACCTGTCAATGCATGGTCTGGCGTTCCGTCGTCGGACTTGCATCAACGCCGCCCGCCATGCGACATTGTAAAGAAAGGAAACCGCCCGCGATGCCCGACCCCGACATGGATCAAATGCCCGACTTAGATCGCATCGCAGAGGTGTTGACCCGTCTGCGGGTGATGATCGGGCGCCGCGTGATCAGCCGCGTCGCGATTTCAAATGTGGCACCGGAGGCTGACCTTTCGTTCATCGACGTGCTCAGTCAAATCCCGGAACTTGGCCTTGCAAGCAGCGCCACGGTTGGCACAGTCGCGCAAGCGATGCGAATTGATCCTTCACGTGCCAGCAGACTGGTCTCGAATATGGTCGCTCAAGGACTGCTGACCCGCGTAGGCGCCCCCGAGGATGCCAGATCAAGCTATTTGAACCGCACTGAATTGGGCCAACGGCTGCATCAGGAAATGCGGACGGTGAAAACTCGGCTGATTGAGGCCGGATTGGAAGGCTGGACCTCTGACGAAATCCATACCTTTGCCAGCCAGTTCGAGCGGTTCATTCTGCGGTGGGAAGAGAAAATTGACGAGGGCGAAGCAAACATGCCCAACTCGGCCCGCTAGGACCTCAATCCCAGCATAGGGCAGATCTTGCGGGTGCATTCTTCGGGCATGCGATCTTTGAGCATCTCAGGCCTGCGGGCAAACTTGTGGACTGTCATCAACGCGACAAGGTGCCTGCGCAACTGATTATGGCTGTCTCAATT
>CAWJOY010000075.1:0-10701 GCA_963844505.1 uncultured Alphaproteobacteria bacterium | reverse complement strand
ACACCAAACACTGCCGCTATATTGTGAACCCGCCTGGCGTTGACGCCACGATTCACCAGCACGTGGGCGTGGGCGAAGGGGAAGTGGACTTCCCGACGCTGTTCCAGACGCTGCGCGATATGGACTTTGCTAACCGCACTTATAAAGTCGGTGGCGAGTCGATTATTGCCTCTTCCCTGTTTGGTTACCCGGAAAAAATGCCTGTTCAGGCGGTCGCCACGCGCGAGCTTATCGAGCGTGAACTGCTGAGCAAATGAACCAGGCGGCTGCGGCCGTCTTTTGAGGTATCAACATGCAAATGAATAAAGAGAACGTGAAGCTGGCGATCGCCCCGATTGGCTGGACCAACGATGATATGCCGGAGCTGGGTAGCGAGAACACCTTCCAGCAGATCGTCAGTGAAATGGCGCTGGCAGGCTTTACCGGCAGCGAAGTGGGCAGCAAATATCCGCGCGATCCGGCGGTGCTGAAGCCGATGCTGGATATTCGCGGCGTGCAGATTGTTAACGCCTGGTTCAGTACCTTTTTTGCCAACGGTGACAAAGCGAAAACCATTGATGAGTTCATCAACCACCGCGATTTCCTGCACGCAATGGGCGCCAGGGTGATCGGTTGTTCAGAGCAGAGCCTGAGCATTCAGGGCACCACGAAAGCGGTGCTGGAAGAGAAGCCGCTGTTTAGCGACGAGCAGTGGCGCCTGACCGCAGAAGGTTATAACGAACTGGCTAAGCTGGCGGCGGAGAAAGGCATGACGGTTGGCCTGCATCACCATATGGGCACCGGCATCCAGACCACGGCAGAAATTGATCGCTTTATGGCGGCAACCAATGATGACGTCTATCTGCTGTTTGACACCGGCCATGCGTACTACTCGGAAGGCAGCCAGCAGGCGATGCTGGATATCCTGACGAAATATCTGCCGCGCATTAACCATGTGCATCTGAAAGACGTGCGTGATGAGGTGGTGGCGCAGGTGAAGAGCCAGAAGCTGTCGTTTTTGGATGGCGTGAAGAAAGGCACCTTTACCGTACCGGGTGATGGCGTCATTGATTTCAAACCGGTGTTTAAAATCCTCGACGATTTCGGCTACAAAGGCTGGATGGTGGTGGAAGCAGAGCAGGACCCGGCGCTGGCGAACCCGTTTGAATATGCAGTGAAAGCGCGCAAATATATCCGCGAAAATACCGGTTTGTAAAATTAACCCCGGTAATCTGTAGGGGTCGACCGCTTTTCTGGTCGACCTTTAGCGGGCTGACCGGGTGACCAAAAGAGGGTCAGCCCCTACAGAACATTATCTATTTCAACGTAATGGTATTGATAATGCTTTCCGCTTCGGTCTGCGCCTGCTGCTGATTATCCGCAGGCAGGGTGATTTGCAGCGTCAACAGTTTGCCATCAACTTTGCCCAGCACCACGGAAGACCATGAAGACTGGTTGTTGGCAGAGATTACGGTATCCAGCTGCTGTAGCGGCTGACCCTTGACGGTGATCGCTTTGTTAGTCACCACCTGCAGTTGGGCATCGCGGTTGCGCTGCTGCGCTTCCAGGCGGCCTGCCAGCACGTCCAGCCCTTCATTGGTGCTCTCACCATCAATCACAATAATCGCTCTCTGGCCGGATTCATCGGCGTAGACGTGCATATTATTGGCCTGAGTGCCGAGCTTGCCGCTCTTATCCGACATGCCCGGCGGCAGGGTAAAGCTCAGCTTACCGTCCATCAGAGTGACGTTCTGGGTAGACTGGCTGCTGCTGGTGCCATTGTCATCGGCAGCGTCTTTGTCTTTTTTGCCATCGCAGGCGGCCAGGCCAGCCACCAGAACTGCTATTCCGGCATATTTTAGTAAGTTACGCATCAGGGTCCCTTTTCTACAGTAGTCGCGTCTTTATCAGGCACTTATACAAGCGTATTCAGCGGCTAAAAGCAACTTAACAACTATTGCAGATCGCGTCCTAACCAAAGTTTACATGGGTACGCGCGGGCGTCCTGGCCAGACGCTTGAGCGCGGTGTTAAGCAGCACCCCGTAGGCAGGCAGGAAGAACACCATGCAGATCAGCACTTTGAAGCTGCTGGGGGTGATATGGCATTTGTCATTGAAGGCGAGGCACGAGCGGGGCGCTGGTTGGTGACTTGCGATCATGCGACCAATCGGGTGCCTGCGGATGTCGGCGGCGGTGATTTGGGCATCGCGGCGGCGGATATGGCGCGCCATATCGCCTATGATGTCGGCGCACTTGGGCTGGCGCGGGCGTTGGGGGTGGCTTTGGACAGTCCGGTGATTTCGTCGGATTTCAGCCGTTTGGTGATCGACCCGAACCGAGGCGAGCAAGACCCGACCTTGGTGATGAAGCTTTATGATGGCACGATTATTCCCGCCAACCGCCATGTTGACGCCGCCGAGGTCGAGAGGCGGCTGCAAACGCTCTACCGTCCTTATCACGACGCCTACGCCAAACTTGCGGCGCGGCAGGCGGATACGGTTATTCTTGCGGTGCACTCTTTTACGCCCTGCCTCAAAGGGCGCAGTCCGCGGCCTTGGCATGTGGGCGTGCTTCACAGCCACGAAGACGGTCGCCTGTCGCGGGCGCTGTTGGACGTTCTGGCGCAGCAAGCCGACCTGTGCATTGGCGACAACGAGCCCTACGCAGGGCATTTGCCCGGAGACGCGGTTGACCGTCATGCGATTGCAATGGGGCGGCACAACACTTTGATCGAGCTGCGCAATGATCTGATCGAGACTCAGCCCGAGCAAGAGGCTTGGGCCGCACGGCTGGCGCCCTTGCTGCAAGCGGCGCTTGCGGCCGCAGACGCCTAGCGCGGCGAAAGAGGCCGGCTGCCTGACACCTCGCGGTCTCGGGCAGCCGGAGTGCGGCTTAGATCGCCGCCTTGTGCATTTCTTCAAGGTAGATTTCGCGCAGGCGGGGCGTGAGTGTGCCCACGCGGCCTGTGCCGACAGGTGCGCCGTCGATCTCGACCACAGGCATCACGAAGGCCGAAGCCGAGGTGACAAAGGCTTCATCGGCGGCTTGGGCTTCGGCGATGGTAAAGTTGCGCTCTTCGACTTCCATTTGGGCTTCGGCGGCAAAGCGCAGCACTGCAGCGCGGGTGATGCCGTGCAGGATGTCATGGGACAGCGCGCGCGTGATGATGCGGTTGCCCTTGACGATATAGGCGTTGTTCGAGGTGCCCTCGGTGACCATGCCGTCTTCGACAAACCAAGCGTCATCGACCTTGGCGGCTTTGGCCATCATCTTGGCCATCGACGGATAGAGAAGCTGCGTGGTCTTGATGTCGCGGCGGCCCCAGCGCTGATCTGCGACAGAGATGACCTTCCAGCCGGTCTTGGCCGCAGGCGCATCCGCAAGCCCCGGCTTCGACTGGGTGAACAGCACCAGCGTTGGCGTGGTCTCGGCAGAAGGATAGGCGAAGTCGCGGTCGCCCGGATTGCCGCGGGTGACTTGCAGATAAATCATGCCGTCGGTGATGTCGTTCAGCTTTACCAACTCGCGGTGGATCGACAGCAGCTCTGCATCGGTGCAGGGCGCGGCCATGTCCAGCTCGGTCAAGCTGCGGCCAAGACGGGCGCAATGGCCGTCAAAGTCGATCAGCTTGCCGTTGAGAACCGAAGTCACCTCATAGACGCCATCGGCCATCAGAAAGCCGCGGTCAAAGATCGAGACTTTCGCCTCGGTTTCGGGCAGATAGTCGCCGTTCAGATAGACGGTGCGGGTCATGGTTTATCCCCAAAGCTGTGGTTGGGCCGGATGGACGCCCATCGCGTCATATCTCAGCGGATGCGGGCGGTCTTGGGCCAGAAGCAGCGGCCCGTCAAGGTCGCAATAGGCAGCGCCCTGCGCCAAAAGCACCGCAGGCGCCATCGCCAGCGACGATCCGACCATGCAGCCGACCATCAGCCGCAGGTTCAATCGGGCAGCCATATCGCGGGCGCGCAAGGCCTCGGTCAGCCCGCCGGTCTTGTCCAGTTTGAGGTTCACCATGTCGTATTTCCCGACCAGCGCGGCCAAACTTTGGGCATCATGCGCGGATTCGTCGGCGCAAACGGGCAGCGGGCGGGCGATTTCGGCCAGCATATCATCGGCCCCCTGCGGCAGCGGCTGTTCCACTAGCGCCACGCCAAGCCGCATCAGGTGCGGAGCGAGATCGGCATAAATCTCGGGCGTCCAACCCTCGTTGGCGTCGATAATCAGCGTCGATTTGGGCGCGCCTTGGCGAACGGCTTCAAGGCGGGGCATGTCGTCGGGGGTGCCAAGCTTGATTTTCAGGATCGGGCGCTGCGCGTGTTTTGCGGCTTCTTCGCGCATAACCTCGGGCGTATTAAGCGACAGGGTAAAGGCCGTCTGCACGGGGTGTGGTTCTGGCAGGCTCGCCAGCTGCCAAATGGGTTTGCCTGCCGTCTTGGCCGCCAGATCCCAAAGCGCGCAATCGACGGCATTGCGAGCGGCACCTGCGGGCAGGGCGGATTGCAGCGCCTCGCGGGTGATCGTCGCGGGCAGGCTGGCGATTTGGGCCGCCACGCTGTCGAGACTTTCGCCATAGCGGGCATAGGGCACGCATTCGCCCCAGCCGGTGACGCCGTCGCGGGTGACGCGCACGGTCAGCACATGGGCATGGGTTTTCGAGCCGCGAGAAATGGTGAAGGTCTGCGCAAGCGCAAAGGTATCTGGTGTGACTGTAATCATGACGACAGATTAGACGGCTTTTGCGGATCGGCAAGATGCTCTGCGGTCTTGTCGCAGTGCAGAGATTTTGCTGCACTTGCGAAATTGGCTTGCGGGAGGGCGCGCAAGAATATAAGTATGCTGTGACGATTTGTGAAATATACTTGCGAGGCAAAATGTCTTTTCGTTTGCAACCTGCGCCGCCCGCGCGTCCGAACCGGTGCCAGCTTTTCGGGCCCGGCTCGCGTCCTGCGCTGTTCCCGAAGATGGCGCTCAGCGCTGCGGATGTGATCAATCTTGATCTAGAGGATTCGGTTGCGCCTTCGGACAAGGATGTGGCGCGGGCGAATGTGATCGCGGCGATTTCCGAGGTGGACTGGGGCAAGAAATGGCTCTCGGTGCGGATTAACGGTTTGGACACGCCTTACTGGTATCGGGATGTCGTGGATGTGCTGGAACAGGCGGGTGACCGTTTGGACCAGATCATGATCCCCAAGGTGGGCTGCGCGGCGGATGTCTATGCAGTGGACGCTTTGGTCACAGCGATTGAACGGGCGAAGGGGCGGGTCAAACCGATCGCGTTTGAAGTGATTATCGAATCGGCGGCGGGGATCGCTCATGTCGAAGAGATCGCGGCCAGCAGTCCCCGGCTTCAGGCGATGAGCCTTGGCGCTGCGGATTTCGCGGCCAGCATGGGAATGCAGACGACGGGCATCGGCGGCACCCAAGAAAACTATTATATGTTGCGTCAAGGCGTGCAGCACTGGTCTGACCCTTGGCACTGGGCGCAAGTGGCAATTGTCGCCGCTTGTCGCACGCATGGGGTTTTGCCTGTCGACGGCCCGTTTGGCGACTTTTCGGACGACGAGGGCTTTCGTGCGCAGGCGCTGCGGTCGGCGACTTTGGGCATGGTCGGCAAGTGGGCGATTCACCCCAAGCAGATCGCTTTGGCCAACGAAGTCTTTACCCCAAGCCTGCAAGCCGTCGCCGAAGCCCGCGAGATTCTTGCGGCGATGGACGAAGCCAAGGCGCGCGGCGAGGGGGCGACGGTATTTAAGGGTCGTTTGGTCGATATTGCCTCGATCAAACAGGCAGAAGTGATCGTAAAACAGGCGGAAATGATTGCCTCTGCCTAATGTGGCAGCAGCATGACAAAACAGTTGACTCAATGATTTTGTAACGACAAAGTGACGACAACGAAGGGTTGTACTCTTCACCAGAACACCCTGCGGCAATGGGAGGGGAGGCCCAGCGTCGCAATTCGGGGAGGATGCGCGCCTCGTGGGAAACCACGGGGCGTTGCTGTTTTTTATGCCTTGGTGGCGACCAAAGCGGACCCGCGGCGACCAAGTTGCGAGCTTGGTTGCAATTTACCCAACGGCCAGCCATATAAGGGGCCGTGTCTGGATGGAGCGTTCCATGAACTACCTCGAATTTGAAAAGCCGTTGTCCGAAATTGAAGGCAAGGCAGAAGAGTTGCGTGCCATGGCGCGGGGCAACACGGGGATGGATGTCGCCAAAGAAGCAGAGGCGCTTGACCGTAAGGCCGCGCAGATGCTCAAGGATTTGTACAAAGGGTTGTCGCCTTGGCAGAAATGTCAGGTCGCGCGGCACCCCGACCGCCCCCACACCAAGGATTATATTGAGGCGCTTTTCACCGAGTATACCTCGCTGTCGGGTGACCGTGGCTTTGCCGAAGATCAGGCCGTGATGGGCGGTCTTGCGCGCTTTAACGACATGCCCGTAATGGTGATCGGCCACGAAAAGGGCAACGACACCAAGTCGCGCATCGAGCGTAACTTTGGCATGGCGCGCCCCGAGGGTTATCGCAAGGCCGTGCGCTTGATGGATATGGCGGACCGCTTTCGCCTGCCGGTGATCGCGCTTGTCGACACCCCCGGCGCTTATCCCGGCAAGGGCGCCGAAGAGCGGGGCCAATCCGAGGCGATTGCGCGTTCAACTGCGAAGTGCCTTGAGATCGGCGTGCCTTTGATTTCGGTGGTGATTGGCGAAGGTGGTTCTGGCGGCGCGGTTGCCTTTGCGACGGCCAACCGGATCGCGATGCTGGAGCATTCGGTTTATTCGGTCATCTCGCCCGAAGGCTGCGCGTCGATCCTGTGGAAAGATGCCGACAAAATGCGCGAAGCGGCAGAGGCTTTGCGGCTGACCTCGAAGGATCTTCAGCGCTTGGGCGTGATTGATCGCATCATCTCGGAACCGCTTGGCGGCGCGCAACGTGGTCCGAAAGAGACCATCGAAGCGGTGGGCAAGGCGATTGAGGCGATGCTGAAAGAGCTGTCCGGTAAGAAGCCAGAGGCGTTGATCAAAGATCGCCGTCAAAAGTTCTTGGACATGGGCTCCAAAGGCTTGGCGGCCTGATTTTCCAAAGGTTTGGATTTTGACAAGCGAGGCTTCGGCCTCGCTTGTTGCGTTTGCGGCTTAGGCTTGTGGTGCGGTCAGGGCTGCAAGGTCAATGCGGCGCTCAAGCGCTTGGCCTTGGGCGTCGAACAGGTGGCAATCGGCGGCAGCGAACCCCAGCGCGATTTGCTTGTTGTCCTCGACCCCGCGCGTGCCTGTGAGCACGAACAGAAAGTTCTCGTCATGGCCTGCGACCGTGGCATAGCCGATGGTCTGCTGGCCCAGTTGCTCGATCACATTGGGCGTGGCTTGCAGGGTCAGATCGCCCGCGCCAAGGGTGACATGCTCTGGGCGGATGCCAAGCGTCAGGTCCTGGCCCTCAAGTCCCTCACGCGGGGCCACGGGCAGGGTCAGCGTCTGGCCTTGGCATTCGACCGTCACGCCAGCCTCGCTTTGCGAGACACAGCGCGCGGGCAGCATATTCATCCGCGGATTGCCGATAAAGCCCGCAACAAAGGTGTTTTGCGGCTTGTGGTACAGCTCCAGTGGGGCGCCAACTTGCGAGATGTGACCGCCATGCAGCACAACGATGCGGTCGGCCATGGTCATCGCCTCGATCTGGTCGTGGGTGACATAGACCATCGTGGCGCCAAGCTGTTTGTGCAGGCGGGTCAGCTCGATCCGCATATCGGCGCGCAAGGCGGCGTCAAGGTTCGAGAGCGGCTCGTCGAACAGGAAAATCTCGGGTTCACGCACAATCGCGCGCCCAATGGCAACGCGCTGGCGCTGGCCGCCCGAAAGCTGGCCGGGGCGTTGGTTCAAGCGTTCGTCCAGATGCAGGATCGCGGCGGCCTCGGTGACCTTTTTACGGATCACATCCTCGGGCGCTTTTTCGACCCGCAGCGGGAAGGCGATATTCTCATAGACCGACATATGTGGATAAAGCGCGTAGGATTGGAACACCATCGCGATGCCGCGCTTGACGGGGGGCAGGTCGTTGACGCGTTTGCCGTCGATGACGATATCGCCGCCCGTGGTGTGTTCCAGTCCCGCAATCATCCGCAACAGCGTCGATTTCCCACAGCCCGAGGGGCCGACAAAGACGACGAACTCGCCCTCTTGGACATCCAAAGAGACGTTTTTAACCACCTCGAAGTCGCCGAAGGTTTTGATGACGTTTTTCAGGGAAAGCTGGCCCAATTGCGGACTCCTTGGTTGGGGATGGGGGGCAGCGGTGCCGCCCCCCATGGTCGATTACTTATACTCTTCAAGAGCCGCGGCAGCTTTGGTCAGGGCCGCCTGAGGCTCTGCCGAACCGGTGACAACCGATTGCACCATCTCGATCATAGCGTTTTGCAACCCTTTGTAATCGGTTAGCAAAGGCTCTGCGCCACCAAAGGCGATGCCGTCGATAAAGGGCTTCCAATGCGGGCTAGAGGCCAGCATCGCATCAACCGCAGCACCTGGACGCAGAGGCGTCAGACCTGCTGCACCGCCACCCTCGTAGGGCTCTTGCACTTCGGGCGAGGTGATGAATTTGGCGAACTCGACCGCCTTTTCCTCGACGCCCGAGCCTTTGAACACAGCAAGGCTATCGGTGATCAACAGCGTGCCTGGACCTTTGGAGTCTGGACCGACAGGCAGATCGGACACGCCCCATGCGAATTTGTTCGCTTCGGTCAGCATGTTTGCCGCCCCAACCGAGGCTTGCATCATGCCAGCCTTGCCATCCAAAAAGATCGCGCGGATCTCGTTTTGCTCGTAAGCCGTTGCACCTTCGACGGAATAAGGGGTGATGTCCTTATAGGCCTGAAGTGCCGCAAGGTTCTGCGGGCTGTCGAGGGTGATGTTGCCGTCTTCGTCGATAACCGAGCCGTTGTTGGTGTAAACCCAATGCAGAAACTGGTGCATGGTGTTGTCAAAGGATTTGGCTGGCAGGCCATAACCCGCGATGCCAGTCTTTTCCTTGATGGCCTTGGCTGCTGCAATGGTGTCGGCCCACGTCTTTGGTGGGGCTTCTGGGTCAAGACCAGCGGCTTTGAACAGGTCCTTGTTCCAGTAGAACGCCTTGGTCGAAAACGCGATCGGCACACCCCATCGGGTGCCGTCAAAGGTCACAGTCGAGACGATATGCGGATAATAAGCGGCCTTTTCTTCTTCGGTCATCGGCACTTCGACGATCAGGTCGTTTTGCGCGAATTCCTTCAACGTGCGCGAGCCGACATAGGCCAGCGCTGCGGGCGACCCTGCGACCGCCAGCGTGGTGGCTTTGTCTTGGCACTGGCCCGACCGACGACTTCGGGGTACGGTCCAGCCTTCGTTCTTGGCTTCCCGATCCTCGGTTCAACTTCGATGAACAGGGTCGATCTTGTCGCCGCAGAAATCCAGCTGATGTCTTCAGCCATTGCGGGCACCGTTGTTGCGGCGGTTCTTGCGCCACAGGCCGCCGCCGCCGGGTTCGGTGCTGCTGGTTGTAGACGTAGCCGTCGGGGTTCACGACCGGCACGAACCAGATCTCGCGCTCGTCGACGATCGCAGGTCGCGAGCGGGTCGGTGCCGTAGCTCTCGACCAGCCACAGGAGCGTCCACAGCGTCGACTGCATGCCCTGCGGCTCGCGGGCGTGGTGCAGGGCGTCGAAGCGCACCTCGGGCTCGCCCTCGTCGACGGCCGGGTTGTCGGAGAGCTTGACCGCCCAGAGCCGCGCCCCTCGAGGCTCGTCCCGATCGACTGAAGCGCGGCGTCACCAGTCGCCGGGTAGGCCGCGGCATCTGGTCGAGCACCGAGACCGACCTCGTCGCAGGTGTAGTCGCCGCCCAGCGAGCCCTCGCCGAAGGGCGGCGAGAGCCAGGCGCCCAGCCTCGGGGCCTCGGCCGGGTGCGCCCTCGGCCAGCCGGCCGGCGTAGAAGGCCTGCTCGTCCTCGTGAAATCACCTCGAAGGCGATCCCGGCTGCCGTGAGGCGCGCGCGATCCCTTGGCCGCGCCAGGACCGTCAGCGCGCCGGGGCGGGGATCGGCGCGCGAGAAACGTCCAGATCGAGGTCACCCAGGCGCTCTGGCGAGAGCTGGCGCACAGCGTCCGGCCGAGCCGGGCGGGAGACGCGGCGCGGCTCGGGGCTGGAGTTGCGCCGAGCTGGAGGCCGAGGAAGGCCAGGGTCGAAGGAGCATGCGGTGGGTGGGTGGGAGAAAAGCGGCCCAGAGAGTAGCGGACGAAGTCCCCGGTGCCGGGGTTCCGCCCCGCGGGGCCGAGCGCTGCTCTCTCTATGCGCGCGAAGGGCGCGCACAAGGGTGCGAGCCCCTCTGGCATGCTGGTCACCATGCCGGAGAATGGCCAACCGCGAGCGTCGCACCGACCGAGGCCCTGGGCCGGTCGTTCGCGCGCGAGCTGGCGCAAGAAGCTGCTGGTCTCCTGCGCTCTGATTCCGGTTTGGCTGCTGCTCGGCGAGCTGGTCCTGCGCGCAGCCATGGCGGCGCGCGGGAAGAGGTTCGACGCGGCGGCGACCCGTCGAGCATCTCGTCGATGCGCGGAGCTTCGTGACCGACCGGATTCCCGACCAAGGTCCAGGGGGACGAGAGCCGCCGGCGGCGTGACCCTCGCGGCCCACCCCGACACCGGCTGGGAGGCCTCGACAGATCAGATCGCGCGCAGACCGCGCGGTACGCCACCG
>CAWJOY010000074.1:0-26014 GCA_963844505.1 uncultured Alphaproteobacteria bacterium | reverse complement strand
GCAACTATGGGCTAGCTTTCATACTGGTCTAAATACTCCCGCCGGAGGCATTCTACGCCCAATATCAGGTGCCTCCGGCGGGAGTATTTAGACCAGTATGAAAGCCTTTAGCGACGAGCTGACGCTGACAGATCGGACCAGCCGCAAATCGAGGCGAGATGCTCTGGCGCGTGCTGCACGCCTACAGACATATTGGCGCGAAAGCGTTCTGATCGGTAATCTTGCCATCTGTTCTTATAGAGGTGCAGTCCCGAGCGTGAAATTTTGATGATTGGCGTGCGAAGTGGCAGCTGGTCTTTCCATTTCTGGCGCATCGCTTGGTAGCAGTCTACGAAATCTCGGCGAAGGTGGTCGTGGTATCGATCGTTGTGGATCGTAGGAAGGGCACCAGCATAGGCATTGAGACTGCGGACGCGAGCTTGGGTGACAATGTCGGTGCCGTACATGTGCCAACCGGCAAGTGTCTCATCAAAGCGCAGGCCGGAGGCGCGCCGCATCACAATGAGCATTTCGTCGAAGCTTTGGACTTTTGTTGGCTGTGTGGGGACGCGGCCTACGATCAGGCCGATTGAAGATGACCAGACGGGGCCGATGTGGCTTGCATCGAGGCCAACTCCGAAGGGGCCGAACAGCGCCCAATTGGGGTCAACAGCTTCCACCTCGGCAAGGCGGCGCTCTAGCAGAGCATCCCAGCCGCGTGGCAGGTAGCAGTCATGATGGGCGAAGACGACAACTTCTGCTGTGGTTGCATCCAGGGCGCGATTGTAGGCTTGGGCAGCGGAGGTGGCGTTTTGCTCGAGATGCAGAGGTCGCGAGTTTTCGGCGATCAAAGGCGAGCGCAGCAGGTTGGCGTTGAGGATTTCAGGGCTATGGCTGGCGCAGACGACGGCGATATCCATCATGACCTCGTGGCTTGGGCAAAGAGTGCCGAAAGTTTTTTAGCTTCGGTTGTGCTGTCGTGTCGCTCGAAAGCACGGGCACGGGCAGCTTGGCCCATCGCTGCAAGGGCGCTATTGCTCAGGCTTGCGAGGGTTTTGATGGCCTCGGCGAAGGCTGGGGCGTCGCCCGCGGCCACTAGCCAGCCTTCGTTCGGGGTGAGAAGTTCGGGCACGCCATTGATACAAGCGGCAATGACGGGGCGCCCGCAGGCCATAGCCTCCATCACCACCATCGGCAGACCTTCGGCCAAGGAGGGCAAGATCAGCGCATGGCTTTCGCCGATGGCTGCACGCACGTTCGCTTCGGACATCCAGCCCGCAATACGCACGCGATCTGTCAGTCCATGACGAGCGATTTCGGCATCGATAAGGGGACGCAGCTCGCCATCGCCGCAGATGGTGAGGCGAATTTGCGGAAAGGTCTTGGCTGCCAGCGCGATAATCTCGATCAGAAGCGGGAAGCCTTTCTGCTCGGTCAGCCGTCCAATGGCGACGATATGCGGGCCTTGTGCGGGCTCGATCTGGGGCATCGGTGCGGGCGGGGCATAGCTTGCGACGTCGATCGGGCAGTGGACGACTTGGATCTTGGGCCATTCGGGGATTTGGCACCAGCGGTACAGCTGGCTGCGGCCAAAAGATGAAATCGCAACGACAAAGCGGGCGCGGGTGATCTTTTCGGGGAAGGCAAAGGCGCGAGGGGCGTCAAATTCTTCGGGGCCATGGACCGTGAAGGAAAATGTAGGCCCGCCGAGGCTGTTTGCCAGCATGGCGACGGTGGCAGAGTTGGTGCCAAAATGCGCATGCACATGCTTGATACCCAACTGGGCGGTGCGGGCTGCGATATAGGCTGCCTCAATCAGGTAGACCAAATGCCGCGCAATGCCGCCTGTGCCTGGACCGCCGGCTTTGCCTTTGAGGCCACAGCGCACCGCCAAGCCAAGGCTGGCCAGCGTTTGGCGTGGGTGTTTGACCATCCACGACATCGCGGTTTTCAGCAGCGGCGCGCGGCCTATCTCTAGCACATGCTCGGTCAGGTCATTCTCGCGCAGGTCACTCGGATCAACCAACGAGGCGCGATCCGAGCGCATGGCAAAGCGATGCACCTGCCAGCCCAATCGCTCAAGCGCCGAGATTTCGCGGCGGATGAAGGTGTGCGACGGCTTGGGATAGGTGTTGACGAGGTAGGCGATCTTCATGGTGTGTCCAGCTGGTAACTTGCCTTCTGTATAGGAGCGGCTTGGGGCAAGATTAAGACACATTGCTTCTCTTTCTTGCCAAAGTTCTCTGGCAAAGCATCACACGGCGCAGATTGACCCTTGCGGGTATAAAGATTAAGTTTTCGTCTGGATTTAGTGGGTGTTTATTATGTCAGATCCGGCTGCGAGCGGGACGGCGAGCAATGGGCTTTTTTCGCGTGTCTTGCGGGGGTCTGCATTTACAGCAGGAGCCTATGCGTTAACGCAGGGGATGCGCCTGGTGTCCAATCTGGTTTTAACCCGGTTGCTGGCGCCCGAAGCCTTTGGCGTAATGGCGATTGTTTCGGTGGTCTTGATCGGGATGATCATGTTCTCGGATGTCGGCGTCAGCGCGTCAATCAGCCAGAGCAAACGCGGCGACGATCCGCGCTTTTTGAACACGGCCTTTACCATCCATGCCTTTCGAGGAATGATGCTGTGGCTGGTGGTCTGCGCGCTTGCTTGGCCATTGTCGCAGTTCTATTTCATGCCAGAGCTGATGTATCTGCTGCCTGTGGCGGGGATTACCTTGGTCATCTCGGGGTTTAACCCAACGCGGATTGATACGGCGAACCGCCATCTTCTGCTGGGGCGCGTCACTGCGCTTGACCTTTTGGCCCAAGCCATTGGTATCGTCGCGATGGTCGGATTGGCCTTAGTGTTCAAGTCGGTCTGGGCTTTGGTCGTCGGGTCGATCATCGGGTCTTTGGTGAAATTGGCGCTGATGTGGTTCTATCTGCCAGGAGAGCGCAACCGATTTCACTGGGACCGCACCTCTGGTCACGAGCTGATCCACTTTGGTAAGTGGATTTTTATGTCGACCGCCTGTGGTTTTGCCTTGGCACAGGGCGATAAGGCGATTTTCGGCCACTATCTCAGCAATGAGCAGCTTGGCGTCTATAACATCGGCTTTTTCCTCGCGTCCTTCCCTCTTTTGCTGGCCCGAGCCGTTAACAGCCGCATCATGATTCCACTCTATCGAGACAATCACCCTGCGCTTTCGGCGCATAATTTCAACAAGCTGCGGCGGCTTCGGTTTATCTTGTCGGGCGGGGCTTTGCTGATGCTGGGCTTTCTGGCGATTTTTGGCGTGCCGCTGATTGGTTTGCTTTATGATGCGCGCTATGCGGCGGCGGGTTTGATCGTGGTGGCGGTGGCTTGCGTGCAGATGCCTGAAACCATTGGCATTACTTACGATCAATCGGCGCTGGCTGCGGGGGACACCAAGACCTATTTCTGGCTGCAAGCTCTGAAGGCAACAGTGCAAACCTTTGCGTTCTTGATCGGGGTCAAGCTTGGCGGGCTTGAGGGGGCGCTTTTGGCGCAGGGCATCGCGCTTTTGGCGCTGCATCCCGCAGTTATTCTGATTGCGCGCAAGCACCAAGCATGGGATTTGCTCAACGATATGGTATTTTTTGCGCTTGCGGCGCTTTTGGTCGGACTGGCGTTTTGGGTAAACCCCGGCGTCTTTGGGCTGTGACGAAAGAAGGAGATTGTAATGCAGATTGAACGCACCGCTTTGGACGGGGTTCTGGTTTTGACGCCAAAGCGCTTTGGCGACGACCGTGGCTGGTTTACCGAGACATGGAACGCCAAAACCTTGACCGCCGCAGGGTTGGAGTTTGACTTTGTGCAGGACAACCATTCCATGTCGGCGGCTGTCGGCACAGTGCGCGGGCTGCATTATCAAGCGGCGCCACATGCGCAGGACAAGCTGGTGCGCTGCACGCGCGGGTTGATCTTGGATGTCGCGGTCGACTTTCGTCGCGGGTCGCCGACCTTCGGCAAATGGGTGGGGGTCGAGCTGTCGCCCGAAAATGGCAAGCAGTTGCTTGTGCCCAAAGGGTTCTTGCACGGCTTCGTCACGCGCGCCGAGAATACCGAAGTGCAGTATAAATGCACCGACGTCTACGCGCCCGACTGTGATGGCGCAGTGCGTTGGGATGATCCGGATATTGGCATTGATTGGGGCACCACAGCGCCGATCCTATCGGGCAAAGATGCGGTTGCACCGTTGCTTGCCGATGTGACTTCGCCGTTTGAATGGAATGTAGCATGAAGATTTTGGTGACTGGAGGCGCGGGCTTTATTGGCTCGGCAGTGGTGCGGCTTGCGGTGTCGCGGGGGCACGAAGTGGTCAACCTTAACTCGCTGACCTATGCGGCCTGCCTTGAAAACGTGGCTGAGGCTGCGGGCTCGAACCTCTATAGCTTTGAGAAAGCTGACATTCGGGACCGTGTACGGTTGGACGAAGTCTTTGCGACCCACCGTCCCGATGTGGTGATGCACCTTGCCGCCGAGAGCCATGTTGATCGCAGCATCGACGGTCCAGGGGATTTCATCCTGACCAATATCAACGGCACCTATAACATGCTGGAAGCCGCGCGCGCTTATTGGCAAAGCGCTGGGCGGCCTGAGGGATTCCGGTTCCATCACATCAGCACGGATGAGGTCTTCGGCTCTTTGGGTGCCGAAGGGCAGTTTACCGAAACCACCCCCTATGATCCGCGCAGCCCCTATTCCGCGAGCAAAGCCGCAAGCGACCATCTGGTGCGCGCGTGGGCCGAGACCTATGGCTTGCCAGTAGTTCTGACCAACTGCTCGAACAACTACGGCCCCTACCACTTCCCTGAAAAGCTGATCCCCGTGGTGATTTTGAACGCGTTGGCGGGCAAACCTTTGCCGATTTATGGCGATGGCTCGAACGTGCGCGATTGGCTTTATGTTGAAGACCACGCCGATGCGCTGCTGCTGGTGGTGGAAAAGGGTGCGCTGGGCCGCAGCTATAATATCGGCGGCGAGAACGAGCGCAGCAACCTGCAACTGGTGCAGACCCTTTGTCAGATTTTGGACGCCAAGCGCCCCAAAGCCGAAGGGTCCTATGCCGATCAGATCACCTTTGTGACCGACCGTCCGGGGCATGATGCGCGTTATGCGATTGATCCGACACGGATTCGCGAAGAGCTTGGCTGGCGGCCTTCGGTGACGGTCGAGGAGGGGCTGGCCCTGACCGTGCAGTGGTATCTTGACAATGAGGCGTGGTGGAAGCCGCTGCAGGCCCGTGCAGGTGTTGGCCAACGTCTGGGTGTCAAAGCATGAAGGTTTTGGTTTTTGGCCAGACGGGACAAGTCGCGCAAGAGATGGCGCGGCGTTTGCCCAACGGCTGGAGCGCGGACTTCCTTGGCCGCGACCGAGCTGACCTGAGCAATCCTGCTGCCTGTGCCGCTGCGGTTATGGCGACGGATGCAGATGCGGTGATTAACGCCGCCGCATGGACCGCCGTGGATCGTGCCGAGACCGAAGAGCAAGCCGCACTGTTGGTAAACGGCGCTTCGCCTGCTGCAATGGCTCAGGCCTGTGCAGCACGGGGTTTGCCGTTCGTCCATATCTCGACCGACTACGTTTTTGACGGCGCCGGAGATCAACCCTTTGGCGTCGATCACCCTGTTGCGCCGCTTGGCGCTTATGGACGCACCAAATTGGCGGGCGAGCAAGGCGTGCAGGACGCGGGCGGCCGCTCTGTGATTATGCGAACCTCGTGGGTATTTTCGGCGCATGGGGCGAATTTCGTCAAAACCATGCTGCGCCTTGGGGCCGAGCGCGAGAGCCTGAACGTGGTCGCGGACCAGATCGGCGGACCGACCCCAGCAAGCGCGATTGCCGATGCGGTCTATGCGATCGCGCTGCGCCTTCATGGCGGGCAAGCGGGCGGAGTGTTGCATTTTTCGGGCGCGCCAGATGTGTCTTGGGCAGAGTTCGCGACCGAAATCATGGCGCAGGCGGGCCTTGGATGCGCAGTCACGGGCATACCGTCAAGCGCCTACCCAACCCCTGCAAAACGCCCGCTCAATTCGCGGATGGACTGTAGCGGGCTTGCCGGTTTTGGCCTGTCGCGTCCCGATTGGCGTATCGAGTTATTAAATATTATCAAGGAGTTGCGCACATGAATCGTAAAGGCATTATTCTGGCAGGCGGTTCTGGGACGCGGCTTTGGCCGATCACCATGGGCGTTTCAAAACAGCTTTTGCCGCTTTATGACAAACCGATGATCTACTATCCGCTGTCGGTTTTGATGCTGGGCGGCATTCGCGAAATCGCGATTATCACCACCCCCGAGGATCAAAGCCAGTTCATCCGATTGCTGGGCGACGGCAGCCAGTGGGGCCTGAGCCTGACCTATATTGTGCAGCCAAGTCCCGATGGTTTGGCGCAGGCCTATATTCTGGCCAAGGATTTCCTCGATGGCGCGCCGAGCGTGTTGGTCTTGGGCGACAACATCTTTTTCGGCCACGGCCTGCCAGATATTCTTGCGGCTGCTGCTTCTAAAGAGCAGGGCGGCACAGTCTTCGGCTATCACGTCGCCGATCCAGAACGCTATGGCGTGGTCGATTTTGACGCGGATGGCCGCGTGCGGGCGATCATCGAAAAGCCCGAAGTGCCGCCATCGAGCTATGCCGTCACGGGGCTTTACTATCTGGATGGCCGCGCGCCCGAGCTTGCGGCTCAGGTCCAGTTCTCGCCGCGGGGCGAACTTGAGATCGCCGACTTGCTAGAGATCTATCGCCAAGAGGGCAGCCTGACGGTGGAAAAGATGGGCCGCGGTTTTGCGTGGCTGGACACGGGAACCCATGGCAGCCTGTTGGACGCGGGGAACTTTGTGCGGACCCTGACGCTGCGGCAGGGGCTTCAAGTGGGCTCGCCGGATGAGATCGCCTATCGTGCGCATTGGATCGACAAAGCGGCTCTGCAATCGCGTGCTGATTTGTACAGAAAGAATGATTACGGCAAATATCTTGCAGGTATTGTTGCTGAATAGATAGCAATGGGCGTGCGATGAGCACGCCCTAGTTGCATCATTTGTATTTTATAATCCTTTTAGGCATTTTAAGCTGGCATTGTTTCCAGAATTGCGCATTCTAACTTTAACCTGACAGGATTGTTCAGGGAATGCCTTACTACCGTTTCTTTCTGTGACAGCAAATGAGGTAAGTGTTGCGCTACTTTCATCCAATGACACGATCGCAAGCTGCCTTGAAGCCACAGGTTGCCAGTGCATCCAAAGCCGCGTCTGGGTCACGGCAAACTCTTTCCCGCCGATCATCAGAGGTGGCCAATGATCTCTAAGCCGAACGCTGCAAAATATGCTGAATCTGGGGCTGCGACGCTTGTGGGGCTGCTGTTGAGCGTGATTGCCGGCGGTGTTTTGCTTGCAGGCCTTACCGCGAGCTATGGTCATGGCCTTGGGGTGGTTTTTCTATCTTATCAGACGGGTGGTGTGCTGGCTTCGATGTCATTCCTGCTGATCAAACTGCAGAATCAGGATAAGAGCGGCGGCCTATAATTCTCGCAAAAGCGCTGACATCGCCTCACGAATCGCCGCTGTCTCTGGCAGTTGTTCTGGCTTGAAGCAGGAGTGCGCGCCCTAATTCTGGGCGTGATCACAGAGATGTTTGCGCTTAAATTCAGAAATAAGTCTTAAAAGTGGCGTAAATATGGTGAAGGCCGAAAATAGCTGTCGCCAAATTATCATCCGATAGGTTAAAAGGTCTGTGGGGGCGTGCTTTTTTGAGTACGGCAAATGGACTGCGATTTTTCAAACGATTTCTGCTTTGGCAGAAATAACATTGTTTTAACGAACTTGCGCCTATCGGTGCTTGATCGGTCGAATACATTTTTGCTGTGTGGTGGTGTAAAATGACGTGGAGCTTTTCAGATCCTCAACACTTGCCGGCCGAGGCCGAACTGCAGGTGTCTCTTAACTCCTACAAAGCCAAATATGCTGCGGCTGTTTCAAGTCGCGGGGCATATCGTCTGTTTTTCAAGCGGGTTTTAGACGTCTCTGCAATCGTTTTGGCTGCGCCTGTCGTGGTGCCTGTCGTGATCGTTTCGGCGATCATGGTGGCGCGGGATGGCGGATCGCCGTTCTACTCGCAGATGCGTGTCGGTAAGAACGGCAAGCGTTTTCGGATGTGGAAATTGCGCTCGATGGTCTGTGATGCGGATGCGCGGATGGAGGACTATCTTGCCAGCCATCCCGCAGCGCGTGCCGAATGGGACAGCACGCAAAAGCTCAAGGCCGATCCGCGCATCACCAAAATGGGTCAAATTCTGCGCAAATCTTCGATGGATGAGCTGCCACAGCTGTGGAACGTCTTTGTGGGCGACATGAGCTTGGTCGGACCGCGCCCGATGATGGTTGATCAAGAACGGCTCTATCCCGGTAAGGCGTACTACGCCCTGCGTCCGGGGATTACCGGCTATTGGCAGACAGCGGGGCGCAACCGAACCACATTTGAGGCCCGCGCCGAGTTCGACACCGCCTATGAGGCAGAGCTGTCGCTGGTCAACGATCTGCGCGTTCTGTTGGCGACAGTCGCGGTCGTGGTGCAAGGGACGGGCTATTAACCAAGCAGCGGTGTGCGCCTAGGTCTTGCGCCACCAGCGGCTTGGTCCCGCTTTGCCCGTTTGAACCTCTGGGATGCAAACCACGGGTTCCAGGCCGAGCTGGCGCTGCATTTGCGCAGAAGTCCGCACCACGGGCCGCAAGATGTCCAGAAACAAGGCAAAGCCAAGTGCTGCCAAAATGCTTGCAAGGGCGCCTGCGACAGCGATTTTCTTTTTGCCGCCACCTGTTGCATATTCCGGGGTGACGGCCCGCTCTAGCAGGCTAAACCGTTCAGATTGTTGATTTTCCGCCAGTTGCTGCGCGTTAGTGGCCTCGGCAAGGCTCTGGTTTGCGGCGTCATACTGGCTCTGCAACTGCGTCAAACGGCGGTCAAATCCAGCCAGCACGCGCTCGGTCTCGGTCATCGCCGAGATGGCGGTATCGACCTGCACCTTATCCACGTTCGAGGCCGCGATCTTGCCTTGCAGAACACTTACCTGCGCCGCGATTTCCGCAAGCCGACGGGTGTCGGTGGCGCGGGTGGTTTGTTTGGCTTGGATGACGGCGGCTTCGCTTTCCAACGCGGCGACCTGTTGCGAGGCAGCGCGAATGTCGTCAGTCAGGTTGACCAGCTCGTCTTTGCGGGTCGAAAGCAGCTCTGGCAGGCTCTCGGAGCGGCTGGTTTTATAGGCCGCAACCTCGGTTTCAAGCGCGGTTATCGCGGTGGCCAGTCGGGTCACATTGTCTTGGAAGAACCCAAAATTCTGATCGACGCGGCTGCGCTGGCCTGACGAGGTTTGATCGAGGATGCCCTGCGCAAAGTCATTGGCAAGCACCGCTGCGGTTTCAGGATTGGAGTCGCGCGCCATAATGATGATGGCCGAGAGGTTGCGGCCTTCACCAAAGCCTTGGCCCGCAGCGCTATCGACGGTTTGGAACGTGATCGCGGTGCGCAGGGCAAAGATGCGTTGATCCAATGGCAGGGCAGGTTGGTCGGCAAAGAGATTGTGACGCTCGATCAGCGCGGTCAGGGCCTCGCGCGTGGTGAGCTGTTGTTGGATGGTCTGCAACAGTTGCGCCGAGCCGCTGCTCGGGGCAGCGCCAGCGTTGGCGACCTGAGCGGCTTGAATTTGGATCACGGCCGCCGCTTCGTAGACGCTTGGCTGCATTTTTGCATAGACCACCGAGACAAGGCAGCCAAATGCGACGATCAGAGCAATCCACCAGCGGCGGCGCAACACAAGGTTGATAAACTCGTCAATAGATTGGATCTGGCCCATAACTTACTTCTTCACATAGCGGTAACGGCCCGCATTGGGGTCTTGGGCACGGTTCAGCACCACGCCCAACAAGGGGATGCGCCCCTCAAGCAGCTTTTCTGTCGCGCGAATTTCGTCCGGCGAGGTTTTGGTGCCGTCGGTGACCAGCAAAATCGCATCGACCGAGCTGCTCATCGCCAGCACATCATCATTCACCAGCGCAGGCGGCAGATCATAAAGCACCACTTCTGGGTCAAGCTGCTCCAGCACTGCGTTGAGCGCAGCCACCGTTTCGGGGTCGTGCAGCGTCTCAGAGGCAAGATCAATCGCGGTGCTGTTAAGCCCCAGCGCAAGGCTTCGGCCGACACGGCGGAACACGGTTTCAAGCGGTTGCTCGCCGGACAAAAACTCGCCCAAAGGCTCGCATTCGTCCAAACCTAACGTCTTGGCGATTTCGGGGTGACGCAGATCAAGGTCGATCAGCACGGAACGACTTGACGGCCTGCGTGCCAAAGACAGCGCAAGGTTCAGCGCGACAAAGCTCTTGCCGCACCCATGCGTCGGCGAGGTCACACCAATGCGCCGCCAGCCCTTTTCGGCCAACCCATGCAAAAACCGTGTGCGCAGCATATCAAAGCCAACAGCTGCAGGATGGTCGCTGGCCTCGACAAAAAGCCCGTCCGACAGCAGGCGCGCGGCATCAAGCTCGACACGCCCCAACGACTCCCACACTCGGATCGGGTTGAGAAAGATCGACGGCAGCGGCGTCGAGAAAATCTCGCGCCCCGTCACAAGGTCAAGACTGCGCCCGCTTGGTTCAGGCACGGTCTTTCTGAAAAGGGACACGCCGCGACTGTCACGTGCGCCGGATTTGTCTTCGGACATGGCAGAAAGCTCCAGATCTGCGCGGCCGTCGGACGGCAAGCCAAAATTGATCTCTTTAGGCATCTGCAAATCGGGCTCCTGCACCATCGCGCTGAACATTAGCGCCTATAAAAACACAATTTGCCATCATTTGCAGAAAGCCGCCGCGTCCGCTGCCTTGACCTAACATTGCCCTCTGGCAACCTTGGGTAAAGGATTCGTCCAAGGCGTCGCCCAGAGACGTCATAACTAGCAGAGAAGTGGCGCAAATAAAAGGCATCGACCTGAGGTTGCCCGCCTTACAAGGCATGGTCATGGCATGAACATGGCCTTAGATTGGCAAGATGGATGGGGCCTTGAACGTGCAAATTGATGCGGTGGTGATCGGGCGGAACGAAGGTGCGCGGCTTCGGGCTTGCTTGCAGTCGTTGCGTGGGCAGGTCCGCGAGCTGGTTTATGTGGATTCTGGCAGCACGGATGGCTCGCAAGCCCTGGCGCAGTCGTTGGGTGCGCGGGTTGTCTCGCTCGATATGTCGCGGCCGTTTACGGCGGCGCGGGCGCGAAATGCGGGATTGGCTGTGCTGGAGGCCCCTGACTTTGTTCAATTCGTTGATGGCGATTGCGAAGTCGTTCCGACGTGGTTTGATGCCGCCTTTGCCGCGTTCAAGGAGCATCCTTTGGCCGTGGTGGTCTGTGGCCGACGCCGAGAGCGCGCGCCAGAGGCTTCGGTCTATAACCGCTTGGCGGATGCGGAATGGAACACGCCGATTGGCCGCGCCAAGGCCTGTGGCGGCGATGCTTTGATGCGGTTTGAGGCGTTGAAAGCGGCAGGCGGCTATCGTGACGATTTGATTGCGGGCGAAGAGCCAGAGCTTTGCTTGCGTTTGGCGCGGGCGGGCGGCGAGATCTGGCGCATTGACGCCGAGATGACGCTGCACGATGCGGCGCTTTTGCGTTTTGGGCAGTGGTGGCGGCGCACGGTACGGGCAGGGCATGCGTTTGCCGAAGGCGCGGCGCTCTATGGTGCAGGCCCCGAGCGTCACTGGGTGATGGAATCGCGCAGGTCATTGATTTGGGGTCTTATTTTGCCGCTATTGGTGATTGCCTGCGCGGCGGTCTCACCGCTTGGATGGGGCTTGGCTTTGATCTTTCCGGCGCAGGTTATCCGTTTGGCGCGCCGCATGGGGGGGCAGGCGGCGCTGCTTTCGGTTGTGGGGAAATTCGCCGAGACGCAGGGCGCGCTTGGCTATTGGATTGGCCGTCTGATCGGCAGGCGGCGCGGCCTGATCGAGTATAAGTAGTCAGCGCTGCGCCAGCGCCGCTTTGATCTGCGCGGGCAAAATAGCAATGCACGCAAGATAGCGCGGGATCAGTCTGCGCGGACTGCTGATCGCCCGCCAAAGCCATTCAAGCGCCAGTTTGCGCACCCAAAGCGGCGCGCGGGTTTGGTCGCCCGCCAAGAAATCCAAACCAGCCCCGATTGAGGCAAAGCCGATCTGCGGCGCAAGGCTCCGACCGCGGGCCGCAAAAATCTCTTGCTTGGGGGCTGAGAGCGCGACAAAGCAAAGCCCCACATTTCGTGCGCGCATTTCGCTGAAAATTGCTGTCGCATCAGGGCCTTCGGGATCAAAACCCATCGGTGGCGCATGGCAAAGCGTCACCACCAGATTGGGCACCTGCTGCATCAGATGTTTCGCGGCGTCGGCAAGCACGGCCTCTGTGCTGCCAACCAAAGCCACGCCGACACCCGCTTTGGCGGCTAGCTCGGCCAAGGGCAGCACCATGTCCGCTCCTGGTACCAGCTTCACGGGTTTTCCAGCAAGCCGCGACAGCCAAACGATAGGATTTCCGTCCGCGACGATCAAATCCTGAGCCGCATAGGCCGTTTGGAACGCAGGGTTGGCGCGCAGTTTCACCAGATGATCAAGGTTAATGGTCGCAAAAGCAAAGCCTTGATGCGCAGAAAAGCGGCTTGCGATTTCGGCCAAAAGCGTGGCCTTGTCGGTCATGTTGACCGTAATTGTGGTGCTCTCAAAGCGAAACTGCACAACAAAGCCCCTGACATCTTGCCCTGAGGTGCGATACCACGGCATTGGCTGCAGACCCAAGCCCAGATCGCGCTGCGGCAAAAATTTCCTCTGACCTAAGTGCCAAAGCAGGCTGAAATGCTGGTCTAGAACCATAGTTTGGCCAGATTGCTGGCGTAAAATGTAACGAGTAACCCTGCTGCGGAGCCCTTGTGCCAAACCCGATCGCCTATCTTATGCTATTTTTATGGCCGATCGTGTGCTTGCAATTCTGGCGGCGCATGGGGCCAGGTCCTGCTTTGATTTGGACGATTTTGGGCGGCTATTTGATCATGCCGCCGCTGACAGCAATCAACTTGCCGATCTTGCCCGACCTTGACAAGACCTCCATCCCGAACCTTGTGGCGTTGGTGTGCGCGGTCTATTTATTGCGCGAAAAAATCAGCTTCATGCCGGCATCCCGCGTTGGTAAGATTTTGATATTTCTATATATCGCGGCACCGATCGCGACCGTTTTGGCCAATTCAGATCCGTTGTTCTATGTGCTGAATATGGTGTCCGGCATGAAGATCACAGACACTGTTTCTGCCGTTCTGACCCAATCCTTCGCGCTCATCCCGTTCTTTCTAGCGCGCCATTTTCTTGGGACGGAGGCGGGGGCAAAGGCGATCCTCTTGGCGCTGATTACCGCAGGGCTGCTCTATTCGGTGCCGATGTTGGTTGAGGCGAGGCTCTCGCCGCAGATCAACGTTTGGGTTTACGGATTTTTCCAGCACGACTTTTTCCAAACCATTCGGCAGGGCGGCTATCGGCCTGTGGTTTTCCTGCCGCACGGGCTGTGGGTGGCCTTTTTTGCACTGATGGCCCTGATGGCGGCGGTGATCCGCTTGCCTGCGGCTTCCAAGGATAAACGGCCCAAGGCGGTGCTTTTGGTCGGCTATCTGTTTGTAATGCTGCTGGTTTGCAAAAGCGTTGGGCCGCTGGTTTATGCGGTGCTGCTGACGCCGCTGATTTGGTTCGCGCCCTATCGCACGCAGGCTGTGGTGGCGGCGCTCTTGGCCGCAATTGTTGTGACCTATCCGATCTTGCGTGGCGCGCATTTGGTGCCGGTCGATCAGATCGTTGATTTCGCGCGCAGCTTTAGCGATGACCGTGCGGGCTCGCTGTTGTTTCGCCTGAACAACGAAGAGTTGCTGCTGGCCCGCGCGCAAGAACGGCCTTGGTTTGGCTGGGGCGGCTTTGGGCGGGCGTTTTTGCATGACCCGATCACTGGCGAGCTGAGCGTGATTGCCGATGGGGCTTGGGTGATCTTGATGGGCTCGTCGGGCTGGCTTGGCTATATTGCCGAGTTTGGCCTGACCGCATTGCCGTTGCTGGCCCTTGGCCGCGAGGCTATGGCGAAGCGCGGCGCTGTGATTGAGCGGCATACCGCGGGCCTCGCGCTTATTTTGGCTGCGAACATGGTCGATTTTCTGCCCAATGCGACGGGTATTCCTTTTACATGGCTGATGGCTGGCGCTTTGCTTGGCATCGCTGAAAAACTGCGCGCTGAACGATTTGGCTTGCGTGGCCTTGATCTCAGTGCAGTGCGCACCAAACGGACGGTGATTTGATGACGACGGTTGATATCGCAATTTTTGCCCACAATGAGGCAGCGGGAATCGGCGCCATGGTCACGCGTTTGGCCGAGCAGGACATCCTTGGCCAGCCCGATTTGACGGTGCGGATGATCGTGCTGGCCAACGGCTGTCGAGACGCCACGGTAGCGACGGCATTGGCCGCTTCACGCGCAAGGATCTCTGTTGTCGATCTTGCAGAGCCAGGAAAATCGCGCACCTGGAATCGCTTTGTGCAATCAATTTCGCGATCTGAAGCTGATATCTTAGTATTTTGCGACGCCGATATTGAATTTTGCAACAAATCCACTCTGCAATTGTTGGTCCGAGGTCTGATCGCTCGGCCCGAGCTTTGGGTGCTGAACAGTCACCCCATCAAAGACATCGTCGCGCGCCCGCAAGAAAACACACGCCAAGATCGGCTTATTGCGGCGGCAGGTGGTGGACTTGACGACTGGAAAACCGCCATTTGCGGTCAGCTTTATGCGATGCCCGCCGACAAAGCGCGGCGGTTTCGCCTACCTGTCGGTCTGCCGGTCGAAGACGGATTTCTGCGCGCGATGGTGCTGACCGATGCGTTGACAGGTCCCGAGGATTTCAGCCGCATTGATGGGCATGACACGGTGTCGCACATCTATGCTTCGGAGCGGCGCATCCTGTCTTTGCTGCGGCATCAGACCCGCATTGTCATCGGTTCGGCCATCAACGTCTGCTGTTTTCGGGCGCTGCGTGACCTGCCGCTGGCCGACCGTCATGCAGAGCTAAAGCGCGCGATGGTCAATGACCGCTGGCTGCCCGAGGTCATGCGCCGCGAGCTGCCGACTGCCCCCTATGGCTATGTTCCCATTCACTTTTTGACCAAGCGTCTGTCGCGACATTTTACCAATCGCCGTGACCGCTTCCGTCCCAAGCCGCTGGCTTTGGCGCTGCTTGGCACGGGGTTTGACGCGGTGGTCTACCTCAGGGCGCAGCTTGCTATGGCGCGCGGCGTTGGCGCAGGGTTTTGGTGAAACTGCGGCACGTGACGCCATAACCACGCCGTATTCAAACGCTAGCCCGTAAAGGGGGCGAATGGTGCAACTTTTCCCCGATACTTAGGTATATTATAGAGATTAAGGCAGTGTGTTGCCTTCACCTCGGTACGCGACCGAAGTGATCTGAAAGAGTGAACGGATGACGGACGAGATCGACTTTTCTGGTGTAAGTGACAGCGATATTGCTGTGGTTGGTATGGCAGCGCATTTGCCGGGCGCCCCGGATATCAATCGCTATTGGGCCAATCTGGTTGCTGGCACCGAGTCGATCCGTGCTTTGTCCGAAGCCGAGCTTTTGGCCGCAGGCGAAAGCCCTGCCAAGCTGCGCAAGCCAAACTATGTGCCCTCTGCCGCGATCTTGGATAAATTCGAGCATTTCGACGCCGATTTTTTCGGGTTTTCGCCAAAAGAAGCTGGAATTCTGGACCCGCAGCATCGCCAATTCCTCGAGGTCGCATGGGAGTTCTCTTGAAAATGCAGGCCATCCACCCGAGAATTTTGCCGGCCAGATCGGGGTTTATGCAGGCTGCGGTATGGGCAGCTATTTCTACTTTAACATTTGCTCGAACACCGATCTTGTCGATCAAACGGGGATGTTTTTGCTGCGCCATACTGGCAATGACAAAGACTTTTTGGCCACCCGCGTCAGTCATATTTTTGACCTGAAGGGGCCGTCGATCAACGTACAGACCGCCTGCTCGACATCGCTGGTTGCAGTGCATTTTGCCAGCCAAGCGCTGCTGAACGGCGAATGCGACATGGCTCTGGCGGGCGGCGTGACGATCGAGCTGCCGCATGCGCGCGGCTATCTCTATACCGAAGGCGAGATTTTGTCACCGGACGGCCACTGCCACGCGTTTGATCATCGTGCGCAAGGGACGGTATTCGGTTCGGGCGCGGGCTGTGTCGTGCTGCGTCGCGCGAAGGATGCGATGCGCGATGGTGACCACATTTGGGCGATCATCAAGGGCACGGCGGTCAACAACGACGGCGCGGCCAAGGCGGGCTATCTTGCACCCTCGGTCGAAGGGCAGGCGCGCTGCATCGCCGAGGCGCAGGCCATTGCGGGCGTGCGCGGCGCGGATGTGAGCTATGTCGAGTGTCACGGGACGGGGACCTATCTTGGTGACCCGATCGAGGTCGCCGCACTGACGCAGGCGTTTCGGCAATCGGGTGAGGATAGTGCCACGCGCTGCCGCATTGGGTCTGTCAAGACGAACATCGGCCATTTGGACACGGCGGCGGGGGTTGCGAGCCTGATCAAAGTGGCGCTGTCGCTGCACCATCGCCAGTTGCCGCCGAGCTTGGGCTTTGAGGCGCCTAACCCTGAAATCGGGTTTGAGAACACGCCATTTGCAGTGAACGATACTCTCACGCCATGGCACAGCGATACGGCCAGACTGGCGGGCGTCAACAGCCTTGGCGTCGGTGGCACCAATGCCCATGTGGTGTTGCAGCAAGCCCCAAAACGCAGCAGTTCCGAAGAAAGCCCTTGGCCGTTTCAACCGATTGTAATTTCAGCAAAATCAAAGCCAGCGCTTGAAGATGCTGCGCAGCAATTGGCGCAGCATTTGCGCGAAAACCCAGAGCAAAGCCTTGCCGATATCGCCTACACCCTAAAGGAAGGCCGCAGGGCTTTTGATCGTCGTCGCGTGGTAGTTGCAGAGACGAACCAAGAGGCCGCAGCCTTGCTCGAGGCGAATGACGTGCGGCGCGTGTTCAGCCACGAAGACCTTGGCCCGAATCCCGAAGTCGTGTTTATGTTCCCCGGCGGCGGGGCGCAATACGCGGGGATGGCCCGTGATTTGTACCAAACTGAACCAGTGTTTGCCGATTGGATGGACAACGGGCTGGCGATCCTGCAACCCAAGTTGGACTATGACATCCGCGCGCTTTGGTTGCCTGACGTGGGGCGCGAAGCTGCGGCGAACGATCTGCTCAAGCGGCCCTCGGTGCAACTGCCGCTGATCATGATTACCGAATACGCGCTGGCTCAACTCTACCAAAGTTGGGGCGTTAATCCGACGATTTTGGTTGGCCACTCTATGGGCGAAAACACGGCCGCCTGCCTTGCGGGGGTGATGAGTTTTGAAGATTGTATCGGTCTTGTACATCTTCGGGGCACTTTGTTTGACCAAGTGCCAGCGGGGGGCATGCTTTCGGTGCCGCTGTCGCAGGCTGCGTTGCGCCCGCTGCTGACCCAAGATCTTGATATTGCCTCGGTGAACGCCCCAAGCCTTTGTGTGGTTTCGGGTCCTGATGCCAGCCTTGTCGCTTTGGCCGAGCGGTTGACCGCTCAAGAGATCGACACCCACCGCATTGCGATCGACATTGCGGCACATAGCAAGATGCTGGAGCCGATCCTCGCCGATTTCCAGAGATTTCTAGAAGGCATTGCGTTGCACCCGCCGCATTTGCCGATTGTGTCAAACCGAAGCGGTCAGACCTTGACCGATGCTGAGGCGACCAGCCCCGCCTATTGGGTCGCGCATCTGCGCAACACGGTGAATTTTGAGGCCTGCATGGCGACGCTTCAGGCGCAGTCGCAGCGGGTTTACGTTGAAATGGGGCCCGGCCGCGCGATGTCATCGCTCGCTCAGGCGAATGGCGTGGCGCAAAGCGCGGTTGTGCCTGCGCTCCGCCATCCCGATCAAGTTGTGGCCGACGATATCTGGCATATGACCTCACTTGCCCGTCTTTGGGCCTGCGGGGTTGTCATCGACTGGCAGCAGATTTGGGGCGATGCGCGGCGCAACAAAGTTGTCCTGCCAAGTTATGCCTTCCAACGAAAGCCCTATTTTATTGAGGCCCGCAAGCCGCAGATCACGCCGGAACAGGCCCCTCTTGAGCGCATTGAAAATATAGCGGATTGGGGTTGGAAGCCACATTGGAAACCGACCAGCACGGGGATCGACCTTAGCGTAGATCTTGAGATTGCCCCGCCAAAGACTTGGCTTTTCTTTCTTGATACTGAAGGGGTTGCAGAGGCTGCCGCGACGAAATTACGGATTGCTGGACATCGGGTCACCACGGTGCGTGCGGGGGACGCCTTTTTCCGCGAGGCCGAAGACCGCTTTGTGATCGCACCCGAACGTGGCCGAGAGGGCTATGATCAGTTGCTGCGCGAGTTGATCGCGCTGGACCGCGCGCCTGACCATATTGTGCACGCTTGGCTGCTGACACAGAAAGAGACGTTCCGTGCGGGCAGCAGCTTTTTGCACCGCAACCTAGAGTATGGGTTCTACAGTGCGATGTATCTTGCGCAGGCGATTGGCGACGAAGACCTTGCGCGGCCGCTCCACATTACGTTCCTGACAACCCAAGCCAGCCAAGTTAAGTCCGAGCCGCTCCGCTATCCCGAAAAGGCGACAATCCTTGGGCCGTTGCGGGTCATTCCGCGCGAGTTGCCGACTGTAACGGTCAGCGCCTGCGATTTCGAATGGCCACAAAAGACCAAGAAAGCTGCAGGCGAAACTTCCGCTTTGGTAGACTTGGTCTTGGAAGAGCTTTTGTGCGAGCCACATTCGCGTCTTGCTGCGGTCCGTGACGGTCGGCGATATGAGCAGATGCTGCGGCCCCACCGCATTTCCGAAGATAAATTCACATTGAAGCGTGGCGCTCATGTTTTTATCACCGGAGGCTTTGGCGGCATCGGTTTGACGGTCGCAGAACAGCTGGTGCAGTCGTTTGGCGCGAAGATTACGCTTGTCGGCCGGAGCCTTTTGCCGGCGCGTGCGGCTTGGGCCAGTCATCTCCAAATGCACGGGCCAAACCAATCTCTGTCTCGCCGGATTATGGCGGTCCAACGTCTGGAAGGGTTGGGTGCAGAGGTCGAAATCGTTGCTGCAGACGTGACTGATTATGCCAAAATGCTTGAGGCGAAATCCATAAGCGAGCAAAGGTTCGGCAAGATCGGCATGGTGATCCATGCCGCGGGCTTTGTCGCCGATGCGCCTTTGATGACCAAGACCGCGCTGCAGGCTGGGGATGTCCTCGCGCCCAAAGTGCACGGAACTCTGGTGCTTGACCGACTGTTCCCTGATGGAAGCTTAGACTATCTGGTGCTGTTTGCGTCTAGTTCTACGGCAACAGGACCGGCGGGTCAGATTGACTATATTGCGGCAAATGAATTCCTGAACAGCTATTCTAAAATGAGAGCGGGCGGAAAAACCAAAGTCATTTCGCTGAACTGGGGGATCTGGTCGGGCGTGGGGATGGCCGCCGATGCACTGGAAAGCCGCCTCGGTACGCGGAAAAAGGCCATCAGTTTACCTGTGCGCCAAGCTATGCTGGATGCGGCAAGCTTTGATCTTAACGACAACCGCACCTACACCGCCAGTTTTGATGTAAATTGCTGGTTTATCAATGGGCACCGGTTTCAGTCGGGCCAAGCGGTTATGCCCGGCACGGGCTATTTCGAACTCATAGCTGAGGCCATGCAAGAGCAGGGAGTGACCGAACCTTTTGAAATCCGAGATCTCTATTTCTTTCGGGCGCTTGACGTACCTGAAGTGGGACGGCGCGACATTCGCGTGACCCTTGAAAAGACGCCTGACGGTTTTGATTTTAGCGTCCATTTCGCGCATCCAATCCACTCTGGTGACGCTTGGGTTCTTTTGGCGCAGGCACAAATCAATCTGGCGACTAGGCAGAGTTCTCGGCTTGACCTAAATGAACTTGCGAAGCGACTGCCGAACGCTGAAGTGGGGCTGGGTCTCAAAATTGGTCAGGAAAAGCATCTTGAATTTGGGCCGCATTGGCGAGTTTTGAATAAACGTTCATATAACGAAACCGAAGGACTCGCTGAGCTTACTCTGCCGAGAGAGCTTCTGGCAGAGACGCAAAATTTCCTGATGCATCCCGCGTTGCTGGATATTGCCACCGGTTGGGCGATGGAACTGGTCACCGGCTACACCCCAGAAAGCCTGTGGGTTCCTGTTTCGTACGAGAAAGTTAGAATTTTCCGAAACCTGCCACCCGAAATTTGTTCCTGGGTGCGCAATGCTGGCACCAATAGGGCAATCGACGCCGAGGCACGTTTCGATGTGACTGTCACAACGCCAAACGGAGAAATTATTCTGGAAATAGAAGGATTTAAGATCCGTCGGCTGAGTGGCACGCTAGAGATTCCAGAAGTTTCCTCTCAAGAACTGATCTTTGATGACGCTGAAGTCATGCAAAACCTTAGTCCAGCCGAAGAACGGTTGCGGCAAACCTATGCCTTGGGCATCACCGCAGCGGAAGGGGGGCAAGCCTTTCTCCGCGTGATCGCAAGCAACTGCAGCCAAATCTATGTGTCATCGCTCGATCTGCCGGAGTTGGCAGCACAGACCCAAATCGAAGTGGTGTCCGAGCAACAACGTCATGGCTTTGAGAGACCGGATCTCGATAGCACCTTTGTCGCGCCACGGAACGATGTCGAACAGACCATTGCAGAGTTTTGGCAGCAGCTTTTGGGTATAGATCAGGTCGGCGTCGAAGATAGCTTCTTTGATCTCGGGGGACATAGTTTGATTGCGGTTCGACTTTTTGCCATGATCAAAAAGGCATACCGCGTTGAATTCCCAATATCGGTCCTGTTCGCGGCGCCTACTGTGTCGGCTTGCGCAGCTCTTATCGTCGCAGAGATCGGTTTAGTGAATGAAGATTCGGAAATAAAGCAAACTGCTCCGACACGACAGTTTAACTATCTTGTTCAGATGAACCAAGGCGGGGATCGCCGCAAAATACCGTTCTTTTTGGTCGCGGGCATGTTTGGGAATGTGATGAACTTGCGGGATCTGTCTCAGCAGCTGGACCGTGATCGTGCCTTTTTCGGTATTCAAGCGCGGGGGTTGTTGGGGCAAGAGCGCCCACATGAGACCCTTGCTTTGGCTGCCACTGATTACATTGCGGAAATGCGCGTCGTGCAACCACATGGCCCGTATTTGGTAGGTGGGTTTTCCGGAGGGGGGCTGACAGCATGGGAGATTGCACGGCAGCTCGAGGCCGATGGCGAGCAGGTGGCGTTGCTAGTGCTTTTGGATACGCCTCTTCCAATGCGCCCCACCCTCTCTCGCACAGATAAGGCATTGATAAAGTTGGCAGAGCTCAAAGAGAAGGGCCCGGCCTATTTGATTGAATGGGCACGCAAACGTTGGCAATGGGAGCATTCTAAGCGTCAAGAAACCCAGCAAGAAGTGCATACGGCTGCGTTCCAGAACCATGCGATCGAAGCTGCATTTCTCGCCGCTTTGCCCCAGTTCCAGATGAAACGTCGTGATGGCATGACCGTGCTGTTCCGTCCCGCGCTTGATCGCCATTGGCGTGTGTCGGGCAAAAATTGGGTTTCAAAGGCTAAGGAATACGTTTTTGAAGACAACCAACTTGGCCCCTTTGCCAGGGCGCTTCAGATTGTCGAGGTCCCCGGCGATCACGACAGCATGGTGTTAGAACCAAATGTGCGCGTTCTTGCAGCGAAACTCCGCGAGGCCATTGATGTGGCAGAAGGCGAGCATGAAAAACCACCTGCTCTGACAGAGGCGGCTGAGTAATGGTACGGGTGCTCGCCATAATCCTGAACTGGCGTTCGGAAAAGATGACGCGGCGCGCGATGGATGCCGCAATGCTGGCGTTGCGCGACGTTGATGGTGCACTTGTTGTCGTTGACAACGACTCTGGCGATGGGTCTTTCGAAGCGCTGAGCAAATTACGTCGCCGCGCGCGGCTGGGCAAACAGTCCGCGCCCCACCCGAGTGATCCAAGCCGGACGAAATGGTGGGTTTGGTGCGGGAAATAATGCCGGAATGAAAGCGCTGATGCCCGACGGGAGCGCGCCAGATTATTACTACATCTTAAATTCGGATGCTTTTCCGGAGGTTGATGCCATAAAGACGCTTCGCGACCACTTGGAGGGACACCCAAAAACTGGATTTGCGGGAAGTTTTATTTACGGTGAGGACGGGGCCCCACATCGAACGGCCTTTCGTTTTCCGACCATTGCATCCGAGTTTGAAGCGCAAGTTCGTTTTGGGCCTGTCAGCGGCCTGCTGAAAAATTATATCGTCGCACAGCCAATGCCGATTGAGACGGGGCCCACAGATTGGCTTGCAGGTGCCAGCATTATGCTGCGAGCCAAAGCCATTGAAGAAATTGGCTTATTTGACGAAACGTTCTTCCTCTACTTTGAAGAAACCGACCTTTGCCGCCGTGCTTCATTGGCTGGCTGGCAATGTGATTATGTGGTCGAGAGCCGCGTGATGCACATTGGATCTGTATCCACCGGCATGCGAGAGTGGTCGCGGGTGCCAGAGTTTTGGTTGGACTCGCGGCTGCATTACTTTGTCAAAAATCACGGCGCGGCCTATGCGGCCTGCGCGACAGTGGCGCTAGTGGCGGGTGGAATCCTTTGGCGAGCAAGGCTGTTAATTCAGGAAAAAGAGAGGGGCGATCCACCCAAGTTCTTGTTCGATTTGGTGCGGCATCACCTGCGAAAGGCATTGAATTCGCTTTTTAGAAGTTCGAAGGAAGCACTCGGTATCGAGCCAACATGTGCAAAGAGTAGAGAATAACTATGACACGGCATTCTGCGATTTTGGTCGGCAATGAAACTTTAACCCAGCAGTGCGGCGAGGTTATTCTTTCGCGTGGCCATGATATTTCCTGTGTCATAACACATAGCCCCAACGTTGCAAATTGGGCGCATTCACATGGGTTATATGTCGCCGCCTATAGTGACGATTTAGGCGGAATCTCGGCTGATTGGCTCTTGTCGGTTGCAAATCTAGAGGTGCTATCACGCGATATCTTGGCCCGTGCCAAGCTTGCGGTGAACTTTCATGATGGTCCGTTGCCTCGCTATGCTGGTTTGAACGCACCCGTTTGGGCCATTATGAATGGAGAGTCACGTCACGGCATCACGTGGCATGTTATCGACGCCGGCATTGATGAGGGTGATATCCTTGAACAGCGCCTGTTCGAAATAGCTGCGGGTGAAACCGCGCTGACGTTGAACACGCGTTGTTTTGAGGTTGCCCTAGACAGCTTTCCGGCGCTTTTGACTCAGCTTGAAACGGGGAGGATCACGCGCCAGCCACAGGATTTGTCGCAAAGGAGCCTCTACCGGCGCGCTGACCGCCCCGCGAACTTTGGTCATCTCGACTTTACACGAACTGCAGCAGAGATCGTGCGCTTGGTTCGCGCATTAGATCACGGGTCTTATTGGAATCCGATGACAACTGCCAAGATTTCTATTGGAAATCAGGTTCTAAGCGTGCGCCATGCTGAGGTTTTCGCAGCCAAAGCGGCACCGGGTGAAGTTGTGTCGCAAGATGGCACAGGGCTGGTGATTGGCTGTCACGGCGGGGCGGTCCGGCTTGAATGCTTCTTTTCCGAGCAAAACCGCGCTGATGTGGTTTTGGCGAATGAGCTTCCGCACAGTGTTGATGTTGTTGAAGAAAATGTGGGACAGGCAGCGCTACGTGCCGCCAAATCAGAACATCGTTTGCACAAACGATTGCTCGATCTGAAACCTGCATCCATCTCGACCATTTTGGGCGACGAAGATTGGCAAAGCCTTTCTTTGAATGCCGCCCTTGAGGATCTTGCAATCGCAGCTGTGCATTCGCTGGGCGCAGGCTCGCTTGACCTCGCTTTGTTTGCCGAAGGTCTGCCAGGATATGTGAGCCATTGGCGCCCGCTTTCTGTGCAGACGAACGGCACAGTTGCAGAGGCACGGGCACGGCTTGATCTTTCCTGGAAAAGCGGCTTCGCGTTGGATTTGTTGAGCCGTGACAAGCGCTTGTCTTTGCTTACCATTCCGCAAGTTGGGCTGGCGCAAGACGGCCCGCTGCAAGGAACGGTCCTGACATTGACGCCGAGCGCGATTTATTTCGATCAAGGCCGGATGAGCCGTTCCGATGCCGAAGCCTTCGCTGAGCGGCTTCATCATGTTTTGTCTGCGATGACCGCTGAAACCCCTGTTGGGCAGATTTCGCGTTTGACGCAGCAGGAACGTTTCTGCGTTCTGCATCAATGGAATGACACTCAGGTAGCCTACGACTCAAAGGTCTGTGTTCATGAAGCTTTTGAACGGCAGGTCGCCTTAGATCCGGGCAGCGGTTGCTTTGGTTTGTGACGACCAGTCGTTAACTTATGCCGAGCTGAACACGCGGGCCAATCAGGTTGCGCACGCTTTGATAAACCTTGGGGTCGGCCCCGGAACGTTGGTTGGGCTCTATGCGCCGCGCGGGGTCGAGCTTGTGATCGGCGCACTTGGCATTCAAAAGGCTGGTGGTGCCTATGTTCCGATGGACCCTGCCTATCCTAAAGAGCGGATTGCTCTGTATATTGAGGACTCGGCCTGTTCTGTGATCGTGAGCCTGACGGAGACGTCGACGCGGCTTCCTCCGCACAAGGCGCAGGTGCTCTGCATTGATGCACTGTCCGAAACCATCCCGCAGCATTGCGACAACCCTACATCTGGTGTCACTTCGGCTGATATTGCCTATATGATCTATACGTCCGGCTCTACGGGTCGGCCCAAAGGCGTCATGGTCGAGCATCGGAACGTTGCAAACTTCTTCGTCGGAATGGATGATCGGCTTGGCGTTGCGCGCGGCACGTGGCTTGCTGTGACGTCCCTGTCGTTCGACATTTCGGTGCTAGAGCTTTTTTGGACCCTTGCGCGCGGGTTCAAGGTGGTGCTGACAAGCGATGAAAACCGTGCGTTGGTTTCTGGTGGGACGCTGACATCCTCGAAGGGAATGGAGTTCTGCTCTATTATTGGGGCAATGATGATGGGGCTGGCCCAAAGAAATATGAACTTTTGTTAGACGGGGCTCGGTTTGCCGATACGCATGGGTTTTGTGCGGTTTGGACGCCTGAGCGACATTTCCATGCCTTTGGCGGGCCCTACCCAAATCCGTCGGTGACAGGGGCTGCTGTGGCCGCTGTTACCAAAAATATTGCAGTCCGAGCAGGGTCTTGCGTGATGCCGCTTCATCATCCGGCGCGTATTGCTGAGGAATGGGCTGTTATCGACAACCTTACCAATGGCAGGGCGGGCATTGCGGTTGCCAGCGGCTGGCATCCCGATGACTTTGTCCTTCGGCCAGAAAACACTCCGCCTCACAATAAGTCGGCGATGTTTACCGCTGCCAATCAGGTTCGTAGGCTCTGGCGCGGTGAGGCCGTCGAGTTTCCAACGAACGTGGTTCACATCGCTTCAATGCAACCCGCCCCGTGCTCAAAAGAGCTGCCGCTGTGGGTTACGACTGCGGGTAATCCCGAGACGTGGCGCGAGGCCGGTGCCATCGGCGACAACATCTTGACCCACCTCCTGGGGCAATCTATCGACGAGGTTGCAGGCAAGATTAAGCTCTATCATCAGCGCTAAGAACAGCAGGGCACGATCCAGCGGATTTCAAAGTAACGCTGATGCCTCCAGCTATCTTGCAGCAGATCGAGAAACCGCCCGAGAGACCGCCCGTGGACCGATGAAGGACTATCTCCGTTCTGCCGCAGCTTTCGATTAAACAATATGCTTGGGCATTTCCTGCCTTCAAAAAACCAGTTGGTGTTTCAAACCCGATGGAGATCGACCTTCAATCGCTGAGTGGTGAGGAAACCGAAGCCATTTTGGATTTTGCCTTTCAACGCTACTTCGAGGATTCGGGC
>CAWJOY010000073.1:0-5673 GCA_963844505.1 uncultured Alphaproteobacteria bacterium | reverse complement strand
CTGATAGCCCGCGCCCAGCCACGCCTCGCTCACCCGTCGCACGATCTCATTGGCGTTATAAAGCGCAAACAGCTCTGGCGCGCGCACCGCCAGCTTTTCATGGGCGTTCCAAACACGGCTGTTGGCCCCCGCGGCGGCAAAGTGATCGCCTTTGCCTCCGCTTGCGGCCTCTTCCTCGGCGATGATTGCGCTCAGAGCGGCGGTCACGCGGTCAACAAGATCAAGGTCAGCATAGCCCTTACGGATGGCGATGATGCCCGGCCCTGACTGAAACGCGCGGTTTAGCTCGGCCATGACGGGATAGGCGGTGTCGTCGTGCAGGAACTGTTCGCGCAACGCGTCGCCGTCATAGACGGGGATGTTGCTGACAATCTCGACGGCAAAGGGATAATCGGCGGCATCCGTCGTGCGCGCGACGTGCTGCTCGAACGCGGCGATGTTGCAATCCTCTCCGGTCATAAAAACAGGCGCGGCAGTCTTTGTGCGGGCAAGCATTTTGGTATCCTCCACTGGCGTTTCGTTGAGAGGAAGGCTAGCACTTGGCAAAGCAAAACGATCTGGGTGATCACATCAAAAAGACATCAGAAACCACGGCTGTTCGATTTTTGCTCAAGGACATCGCGCTGCAGGCCGGTGTTGGCACGGCAACGGTTGACCGCGTGCTTAATGATCGCGGCGGCGTGCGCTGGCAAACCGTAGAGCGTGTGCGCAACGCCATCGCAGAACTGGAAAACCAGTCCAGCCAGTTGGCCCTGCGCGGCACCAAGCTGATCGTTGATCTGGTCGTCGAGGCCCCCGGCAGCTTTTGCGACGCACTGGATGAGGCGTTGCGCAGCGAGTTGCCGTTGCTTCAGCCTGCGGCTTTTCGCGTGCGCAAGGACATGCGGACCAACTTTCCGCTGCAAGACCTAGAGCAGGTTCTGGCGCGAGCGGTGGCAAGGGGCAGCCACGGCATCATCCTGATGGCCCCCGACACCGATGCGATCAGGCGCGCCGTCGACAACGCGGTGCAAAAGGGGGTGCCGGTTGTCACCCTTGCGACCGATCTGCCGGGGTCGGCGCGCCAAGCCTATGTGGGGCTGGACAATGCGCGGGCGGGTGAGACGGCGGCGTGGTTCTTTTGGCGCATCTGGCAGCGCACCCCCGCGCCGCGCCTGCTGCTGACCCTGCGCAACGACCGGTTTCGCGGCGAGGAAGCGCGGGCTGCCAGCTTCAAGGCGTCGATGCAGCGGATGCTTCCCCAAGCGCAGGTGGAAACCTTGGTCGAGGGCCGCGACACCACCGAATTCCTGCGCAAGGTCACCCAAGCCGCGCAGATCCAGCGCTTTGACGGGCTATACTCGGTCGGGGGCAAAAACGCGATGCTGCTGGCCGCGCTTGATTATAGGGCGCATCCCCGCCCCGCCGTGGTCGCGCATGATCTGGAGGCACAGAACAAAGAGCTGCTGCGTCTCGGCAAGATCGACCTGCTGATCTATCACGATCTGTCAGAGGATATCCGCAATGCCTGCCGCGTGATCATGTCCGTGCAGAGCAAAGGCAGAATGCCCCTGCCCCCGAACGGCGCCTCGCTGCGCCTTGCCACCCCCACGATTGCGGGCTGAGAGGTCGGCCAAAGACCACAGCGTTCCAAGGGTTTGAGTTGCGCGCGATCGGCTGATAAGACGGGACAAGGCGGGTTTGAAACCACAAACGGGGCTGCATGGAACATTTGCTTGTCGTCGGCAGCGTGCAGGCGCTTTTTACAGCGGTTTTCCTGATCACCAAACGGGCGCGGACGTTGAATGATCTGGTGCTGGCGGTTTGGATGCTGTTCACCGCGCTGCCACTGATTGCGGGGGCCACGGCACAAGCATGGCCGGACCAACACATCCCGATTTTGCGCGCCGATCTGATCTATCCGCTCACCTATGGGCCGTTGATGTGGCTCTATGTCGGAACTCTGACGGGGGATGTCACGCAAATCAGCCGCCGCCACCTGCTGCATTTTCTGCCCTTTGCCAGCCTCAGCCTTGTGCAGCTTTTGACCGGCTGGGCGCCTGCCCCGCCCAACCCCGAACTTGCCAGCTTTGGCACCGCGATCCGCGTGATCGGCGCGGTCAATCTGGCGGTGCTGCTTGGCTATTCGGGCGCAGTCTATTGGCGGCTGGCGCGGCATGACCTCGAGATTCTGGCGCATTTCTCGGAGCTGCCCAATCACGTGACGCTGGCGTGGCTGCGCTGGATGACGGCGGGGATCACGGGGGTCTTTTTGCTGATGTTTCTGGCGGCCCTGCTGTCCATGCCTGACCTGATGCCGGTTCACCTTATAGCGCTGGTCGCCTTTATCCTGCTGCTCAGCTTTTTCGGGCTTCGGCAGGATCGGGTCTTTGCGGCCACCGATAGGACCGAGGACAACGCGCTTTCGCCCGATGCCACGGCTGCCAACAAATCCAAGCCCCGCTATGATCGCTCTGGCCTAACCCCAGACCGCGCCAAAGTCATTGCCGACAGGCTTGAGACCTTTATGCGGGCCAAACAGCCCTATCTGGACGCGGACCTGACCATCGAGGCATTGGCCAAACGCATGGCCGTGCCGCGCCATCACCTGACCGAAGTGATCAGCGAACATCACAAGAAGAACTTCTACCTGTTCGTCAACGAATTCCGCATCCAAGCCGTCAAGCAGGCGCTCAAGGACCCCACAAGATCGGCTGAGACCCTGTTGGACATCGCCTATGCCTCGGGCTTCAATTCCAAATCGCCCTTCAACACCGCCTTCAAGCAGCTGACAGGGGTGACGCCGTCGCAGTATCGCCGCCAGCAGAGCTGACCTCGGACGACTGCCGCCAAAGAAACGTTCGGACTTAGCGGCTGGGACGCCCAGCGCGGCAAAAGCTGTCAGTTTTGTGCCTGCACCCAAATGAATCGGAAAGGACCTGTTCTATGGCACAAGGTTTCACATCAAAGACATCGGCTGTTGCCGCCGCGATTTTTGCGCTCTCACCCCACGGCGGCATGGCACAAGTGCCAAGCTATGCTTTGGTCGACACAATGCAGGATGCGTGCTTTGACCTTACGGGCAACAAGATGACCTGCCCCGCCGCGGGTGAGGCGCTTTATGGCCAAGACGCACAACACCCCCGCCTTGCCGCGTCTTACACTGACAATGGCGATGAAACGGTCACGGACACCAACACCGCGCTGATCTGGCAAAAGACACCCCAAGACGCGCGCCTGCAATACACCGATGCCATCTCCTATTGCCGTGATCTGGACTTGGGCGGGCGCAGCGACTGGCGCGTGCCCTCGATCAAGGAGCTTTATTCACTAGCGGACTTCAGAGGCGAGCTTCTCAAGCCAGAGGAAGGCCAGCCGCGCCCCTATATCGACACCACTGCCTTTGACTTTTTCTATCCCGACGGGCGCATGATCTTTGCAGGGCAGTATTGGAGCAGCACGCTCTATGTCAAAGGGCCAGTGATGAACGGTCAGAACCAAGGCGCGTTCGGCTTTAACTTTGCCGACGGTCACATCAAGTCCTATGGCACAGGTCTGGACTTTTATAGCGGCGCAGAGGCGGCCAGCAGCGGTCTGTCCAATGGGCCCGCCGATGGTAAAGCGCCTGGAAACTATGTGCGCTGCGTCAGCGGGGATGAAGGCGTCTACGGCGTGAATGCCTTTGCCGACAATGGTGATGGCACGGTCACCGATGCCGCAACGGGGCGTATGTGGCAGCAAGCCGACGATGGCACCCGCCGCGACTGGCCCGCAGCCTTGGCCTATTGCGAGGCGCTTGACCTTGGTGGGCATGACGACTGGTATCTTCCCAACTCCAAAGAGTTGCAAAGCATCGTCGACTATCGCCGCACCACCCTGCCCGCGATTGACACCAGCGTCTTCAAGATCACCGAGGATTCCGAGACCTTGGACTATTGGACCAGCACCACCTTTGGCGACTGGAAGAACTACGCCAATGTCATCGCCTTTGGCAAAGCCCTGAGCAAAGCGGGCGATCAGACCGAATACAGCGACTGGCACGGTGCGGGCGCCCAGCGCTCGTCGATCAAATCGCTTGAGGGGCAAGGGATGACCGAGGACACAACCTGTTCGGTCAACGCCTGTGACTACAACCGCCCCGACAACCTTGTGCGCTGTGTGCGCTAACCGCCGAAATCACTGGCGCAGGGGGCAGTCTGCCCTCCCCCCAGTGCTGACATAAACCCATGCCCAACCACGGACGAAACCTCATGTTCAAACTTATGCCCCCCGCCGCCATGATTGCTGTTTGCCTGACCGCAGGCGGCGCTCAGGCCGCCCCTGTAGAAATCTATCTGACCGACATGCTTGACAACACGCAGGCGGGATACTGCCTTGACATCGCAGGCGGCAAAGGTGCCGATGCCGACCCTGCCAACGGGTTGCAAGGCCACACCTGCTATAGCCCGCTTGGGTCTTTGCTGGTTGATCAGATCTTTGACACCGACCGTTTCGCAGATGGCATCCTCTATATGAGCGAATTCGATGTCTGCGCGCAGATGAGCGGGTTTGATGCGGGCGCCACTGTCGACTTGGCGACCTGCGACGGCAGCAAGGCGCAGAGCTTTGCCTTCTCGGGCCAAGGCACCATCACCCCGACCCAAGCCCCAAGCATGTGCCTGACCGTCGGCGACGCCACCCGCTCTGGCCGCAGCGACACCAACCAGATCAAGGAACTGTCCCTGCAACCTTGTGACGACGCCTTGGCAGCGTTTCAGACTTGGGCCACGCGCGCCAAGTAACCGCACAACATCATGACAGGAGGGACCTTCCCCCCCCTGTCATATCCAAAGCCTAGCTTAGAAACTGTGCAATGACTTGCGCTTGTTGTGTCTTGCCGTCTGGATCAAGCCCGGTCTTGAGCGCCGTAAACGCCTCTGACCATTTTGACGTGCGGATACGGATAGGCGGTGCCTTGGCCTCGACGCAGTGCAGAACCACCGCCGACACCTCATCCGCTGTCTGATAGATGTCCGAACCTTGCTGACGTGTCGAAGCCCCGCCGATATACTTTTGCAAAATCGGCAGATACTCGTCCTCAAGCATCCCCCCCGTCTCGGTGACATGCTTCAAAACACTTGGCGCAAACTCCGTGCTGATACCGCCGGGTTCTACACAGGTGAAATTGATGCCAAAGCTTGGCGTGATGTAAGACGCCATGCTTTCCATATAGCCTTCGGCGGCAAATTTCGCGGCACAGTAGATTTCGTTGAACGGTTGCCCGACCAAGCCCCCACCTGCCGCCATTCGCAATCAGCCTACACACGGCCAGAGCCGTGGATGCGTGTTGAAGCAACCGCACTTTGCCGCTACCCCTGTGCGACGCCTTGGCACATACGTTCAGAATGAAGGAGCACCGATGTCGCTCGAGATCACCATCCGCCCGCTGAACGCAGATGATAACGTCGCGTGGCGTCGGCTCTGGACCGACTATTTGGCGTTCTACGCGACGACGGTAACCGAGCAGGTCTATGAGACGTCGTTTGCGCGGCTGCTTTCGCCCGCCAGTGGCGAATACAAGTGCCTCATCGCAGAGGTGGACGGCACGCCGGTCGGTCTGGCGCATTTTCTTTACCATCGCTTCATGTGGACGGTGGAAGATACCTGCTATCTGATGGATTTGTTTACCGACCCAAGCGTCAGGGGCAAAGGCGT
>CAWJOY010000072.1:0-10679 GCA_963844505.1 uncultured Alphaproteobacteria bacterium | reverse complement strand
GCGGATGTTGGGCGCAAATTCTCAATCAGCGAATTGGAGAGGGTCCGCATGTGACCAGGATCTGACACCTCCTTCTTTGGACTCTCGCGAGAAGCTTGACGCGGAGAGGCTGATAGGACCAGAGCACCGGGCGAACTGAAGCGGGAAGTGATTGGAGGCTTGTTGCCACTGGCAGTGTATGAGGATGCGGCGTCAGGCGTGGGAGAGGGTGTGCTGGGTGCCTCAGATGGCATGGCTGGCCCGGAGCTAGAGGAGTTTGCTGGGGTGTCTTGGGGAGCTGGCTCTTGGGGGGTGCCTGAAACGCACGGACCGCATGAGGGAATGCACGCCAGTGAAAAAACCACTAATGCGGCACCCCCGCACCTCCGCACAGTCACGATGCTCGCAGCAGAGCACCCACCCCGGCACAGCGTGGACGGGGAGCTGCTCGCAGCGGGGGTTGCACAGCGGAGGAAAGTCGCACAGCATGGGCACGTAAGGTGAGGAAGGCGACAGAGCGGTTGGCGCACCCTCCACCGGACACCGTCACTTGCGAATGGGGAATAGCTCCAGAGAACTGTCGTAATTCAAAGCTGCGCTTGCGCACACATGACGAGGTATTTGAGCAGCCTCCAGGTGCGTGCGGCAGCGTCTACTGCGCCTCCAAGTTCGGCGTGAAGGCCATGGCCCACAGCCTGCGCCTGGAACTGAATGGCGAGCAGATCCGCGTGACCTCCGTGGATCCAGGCATGGCCGAAACGGAATTCTCGGACGTCCGCCTGAAGGACGGCGACAAGGCCAAGGCCGTCTACCAGGGCGTGAAGCCCCTCAGCGCGAACGATGTGGCCGAGTGCGTGCGCTGGTGCCTGATGCTGCCCGACCACGTGAACATCGACGAGATGCTGGTGAAGTGCCTCGAACCAGGCCAGCGTGCACAAGCTGCACCGGCGGGCCTGATCAGTCCCGACTCATCCGCAACGCCGTGGGCAGCGCGGCGAGCATGGCCAGCGCGCCCAGGCCCCAGCCCAGCCGGTAGCCGTGGTGGCCGATGACCCAGCCGAGGCTGAAGCTGCCCAGGCCGATGCCCGCGTCGAAGGCGAAGAGCAGGGCGCCGAAGGCGGAGCCTCGCCGCTGGGGATCCACGGATTCCAGCAGCTTTGCGTTGAGCAGGGTGTGCAGCATGCTGTAGCCGGCGCCATAGAGCAGGGCTGAGGCCATGTGCCGCGCCATGCCGCCGGGCAGCAGCGCCAGCAGAGCCATGCCGGCGAAGGCGCCCACCAGCATGCCGGGCAGCTTGCGGATGGGGCGCCGGCCGAAGCCGCGCTTGAGCATGATGATGCGCATGAGTACATGCCCACGGCCATGAATGAGAGGAAGGCGGAGGGCAGGAGCATCCCCACTCGGCAGATGCAAACTGATGCCCCGGCGTTGATGATTGCCTGTGGCTTAGCGATGCGGAGGTTCGACCCATCATGATACGTATCAATCTATTACCGCATCGCGCGGAAAAACGCCGTGCCCGGCAGATTCAATTCATACTGTTGAGCGTTATTTCTTTGGTGTTGGGCGCAATGGTCGTGGGGTTCGTCCATGTGGCTATCAGTACGCAGATTTCTTACCAAGAAAGACGCAACGCCTGTTGAACGAAGATCGCCGTACTAGACAAACAGATCGAGGAAATCAAAAAACTGCGCGAACAAACTCAATCGCTGTTGGCGCGGAAAACAGTGGTCGAGAAAATATGCAAAGCACCCGCTCAGCTGCCGCAGCAGCGTCTTGCGGTAGTGCGCGGGCATCCAGTCTTTGGCCTCGATGAAACCGCCCTCGCCCACATGGGCCTCGAAGCGTGTTTCCAGCGCGGCCTCGTCGGCGCTGCGCACAGCAGCAGATTTCAGGCATGTGCATGGCTTGTGTGTACATGCCGGGTCTCCTGTGGGCTCAGCGCGGGCGCTGATCGACAACACGGCGGGCCTTGCCCACCAGAGTGCGTTCGATGCTGTCGTCGAGATGCCGGATTGTCGGTTCTGAGCGCTGCGATTAGTGCAGCACACGGCCTTGCGAGCTGTTAACCGAAAAGGTCGCGCGACAGCCCGCATCCTCGGTCAGACGATAGTCCTGCACCGAATAGGTCACCGATAGCGCAGGCACACCGTGCAGGCTCACCTTGCCCGCGCGGTCGAAGGCTTTGGCCAGCGCCTTGTAGGCGTTGCGGGGAAAGTCCGCCTCAATGGTGTTGCCACGCATGGTGACGCTTTGCGCCGCGCAAAGCTGTCCTGCGATTTCGAACACGAGGTTCATAGAGAGTCCATTCCGAATCAAGCCGCTGATATTTCAGCTATTTTCGGGCTGTTAACCGAGAACCAAAACCAAAGCAATTTGCAAAATCCCCAAGCGCAGCAGAGCGCACGATTAACGCAACGTATCGTAATGATTTGTGCGAAATACAGCACAGAATTGGGCGGCTTTGGTCGCTGTCTGACATCAGCGCCCGTGGGTCTGATCTGAGGATTCGATCAACGGAGAATTTCTCATCCATCCTATCGACTAAGGGATCGAGGTGATGAAGATTGATATTTCCACTGAGAACTTGCCCAGCTGGGTTGCAGACGAAAGGAGTAAATCGGCTTTGGGGAGCGAAAGGCTTTGTTGCACAAATCGGTCTGAGGCCGTGCTTCTGCTTTCCCAGACGGACTTAGCCTATGGTGACGGTATGGGGTATGCCAAGAGATGTGAAGCCTTTCAGGATCGCGGCGCGGATCTGGATCTCGGCAACCAAGCGATCAAGGTCACGCGCCCAGAGGCGCTGACCGAGTAATTTCACGCAATGCATTTTGTCTCAACGCGGCTTCGACGGTGATATCCAGTTAACTGTCGCAACAACGCTCGACCCAGATACTTTGAGGATGGAACAACCTCGTTGCGCGCTCTGGCTCCGGGCGTGTCAGGTTTCCGCAGCTTGGCGTGTTTGCGCGGTGGGATAACCGCACTGGCGTTGCGCGCAGCAATCGCGTCATGGCATTTACGTGTATCGTAAGCGCCGTCCACTACCCGCGAAGCAATCTGCCGAGAGGGGGCCGTGACACAGCCCGTTACTTGATCCGGCGGGATCTGGCTAAGCAGGTCAGGCACATCGGCGCATCACCGATGCTGCTACTTGTGACCTCGACCGCACGTATTTCCAGTGTTTTCTCATCGATACCAATGTGTATCTTGCGGCAAAGGCGGCGTTTAGGACCGCCCATTGCCCGGCAATCTAAACGAAGTTTCGATGAGAGGGATGCTTGCGGGCGTTCCACTTGTTAACCGGCAGGGGATTGTGCAGCAATCGCCCGAGAGGGCCCCTTCGCCCTCAGCTTTAATGCCGGTGCTATCGATGAGCAGATGTAACGGCCCCGGTAAACCCCGATAGGGAATGGCCGCCGGCAACGTCTTCTGCCGCCGACACAGGGTGCGAAAGTCTGGCACTGACCCGTCAAGCCTCTCAATTCCAGCAGACTTTCAACAAAGCCAATCGTTTGTCTCGAAGGAAAACCGAACAGCACTTTCATGGTCAGACAGGCTTGGATCGCCGCATCGCTATAGGCTTGCTGACGTCCACGATGACCTGACGGCTTCGCCTCCCAAGCCATCTCCGCGTCAAACCAGCCTTACGGCGATCGCAGGCAATCGCCTGCCGACCAATGGATCGACAGCGAACCACGCTGCTTCAGCGCTCGATTATAATGTGACCAGTTCTTGGTCTTGTATTTCGTAGTGGGCCAGCTGCTCAGGGTCACCAGCTATCACGCTGGTTTCATGTGGTGAATCCTGCGGGCACGATTTCTGCAGCAAAGCCGCCAGCAAGCGCCCAAATAAAGCCGCCGACAAAGGCCATCCACTCGCCAAAGCTTTTGGGGATCGGCACCCCGCCATCCCCCCCCAGCATGACAAAAAGCCCCGCAAGCCCCACCGCAATTGCAACCAAGCGCAGCTTTGGCACCTGCCAGCGCAGCAGATACTTGGCGATCAGCACGCTCCAAACCGGGCTAAAGAACCAAAGCAACACCACAAGTGCCACTTTGCCATAAAGAAACCCAACCGAGTAAAGCGCAAAGGCCGCCCCCCCCAGCGCGACAGCCGCCACCCCGACAAGATTTGCGGCCCATAGTTCGCGTCGCCGGGCCACTGCAAAGGGCAGCAACACCACCAACGCCGCCAAAGTGATCGCGCCGGTGCCCCAAGCGCCATCCAATCCACCCTCGGCAATGGCGCGCACCGGCACCCAATAGACGCCCCAGAAAATCCCCGTGGCCAGCACAATAGCAGAGGCCCAAAAGCCCACGCCCCCGTTTTCTTGCGTCCCGTTTGGTTGATGCATTGTTTGCGCCTGCCTGATAATTTCGACCGCCTCGAAGCCACTCACCGCTTTGCGAGGGGGGGGAGTTTGGTCATCCCGCCCCCCCCTTGGCAAGACTGCGGCATATCACCGATTGCTACAAGAGAGCGCGCAACTCAACCGACCGACGGGAAACCGCACCCCCGACGTTGAAAGAAAGTGACCTCAAAACCGATGGGTTTATCCATGGCGAACGATACTTCGACACGCATCTGCACAGATACATTACGCCCAAAGGCCGAGGATCAATCTAACGCGTCAAGCGGTGCGATTGCACCGTGCCAATGGCAGCGCAAAGCCACAATCGAGCTATACGGAGAGACAAAATGTTCCGCAAATACATGATCATAACCGCCCTATTGATGCCGATGGCAGCACAGGCCCAACAGCTTCCGATGGATGCGCCACAGCCTCAGCCCGTAGCGGCTCGCGGGCCTGGTGACATGGGGGTTTTGGTGCCGCTCGCGCTTCTTGTGGTTGTCGCAGCCGTGCTTGCGCACCCTCATTAGCAATAAGCAGCACTCCTATCCCCGAACAGGGCGAAGCGTGCTGCACCCCAGCTACAATTTCAAATGGAGATTAAAATGATCAATCGCAGAAGCTTTTTGACCCTTTCGACCATAGCGGCACTGTCAGTCGCGGCCGGCCCTGCGCTTGCGCAACAGGCCCGTATTAAATCCGAGGACCTGCGCAGAGCCTTCGAGCGCCGCGATGCTCGCTTTCGCCGCAGCGCCCAAACCGCATTGAAAAACGCAGGTTTCTACAAGGGCCGCATTGATGGCGCATGGGGACCGGGAACAGCATCGGCCTACACCGCGCTGATGAGCTCCGAGCGTTACCGGCGTCAGGCAAAGACTTGGACCGCATCGCGCGAGGATCAGGTGAACGAGACGCTGACGTTTCTGACCTCTAACGCGCATCGCTAACGAATGCCCCTGACCCTAGGGTCAGGGCGCCTTTTTTGGTTTTAAGCCTTTGGCACTATTCTGAAATAGCGGCGTTGGTGAGGTTGTTCAAAGCCGTTTCCATCATCTTAAAAGGCTTCATGTCAGGCGCGAGACCATAGCTTTCTGCCAGTGTCGCGGGGTCATGATAGGCCACGATGGTTTTGCCAGCCGCATCTTGGAAGACGACCACACGGATGGGCAGATCAAGACCCGCCGCAGGATTTTCAGCAAAAATCGGCGAGCCAATGTTTGGATTGCCAAAGATAAGAACCTGATTTGGTGCGATGGTCATATCGACGGAGGCAGCCGCAGCGGCGTGATCAATCCGCGCAGCAACGACAGCGCCGGCACCCTCGACAGCTTTTTCAAGCTTGTCCATGGTCACTTGAACAGAATGCGGGCTGGTTTTCTCGACAAGCTCGGCAAAAGCTGCTGAGGTGGACAAAGCAAAGGCAGCCAAAGTTAATACCATATGTTTCATGAGATCTATCCTTATGAATTATCGAGGATTTCGCCCCCATGACCAAACTAGCCTCGGTTGATGTGATCATTCAATTAACGTAACCGTGTTCCCAAGGTTTTCCAGCCCTCGACGTGGTTCACCTTGCTTGACTAAAATTCGCAATCAATCGATGACAGCACGCCATTGTTCGTGTGATTGCGGATCAGAGCAAAGCGCCTCAGGGCGGCTTCCGACCGGAAGGGCTTGGCCCACTCTTTCCTGCCGCGCGCACGAGACGCCCATAGCGCGCACCTAAGTCGAGCGGCCAACGGCGGCTTCCTCAGCATCATACGAAACAGTCTGCAAATTCTTAGGTTTGGCACGGCTATTTTGGTCGCCTTGGTCAGCGGCGTTTGCGCATATCCCAAGAACGGGGGGATTAGAGCAGCTTTGCCAGATCAATGTTAAGCAAAATGAACTTCAGCCGCTGTGATCTGACTTATGATCGCCCCGACGTTGACGGCACTATAGATTGACTTCGGGGGACGTGCAGTGCTGTCGACGTCCCTCTGCACCCAGCTGCGATCTTCCATAGACTTTAAGGTCTGCGACAAAGCACGATCCGTGATCGTCAATAGGTTGCGTCTAATGTCGTTAAAGTGGCGGGGCATTTGAAGCGTCGTCAACACGGGCAAAGTCCATGCGCGACGCAGTAAATCCTGATCGTCGTCTCCGGACACGCAACGAACCTTATTTGCGGTTGCCGCCGCCGTTACGCCACTTGGTGTCAGGCGAAACTCTGGCCGCAGCGGATGGCCGTGGCCGGGATTTCGCTCTAGAAGTCCAATTTCAATAAGGTGTTCCATGCTTTGGGCGAAGGCTGACCTGCTCGCACCAGTTGCCGCAATCAGCGCCGCCTGACGTCCGGCCACACCATCATGCAGGTTCGATAGAATGGAGAGCGCCCAAGCACGTGAAGTAATGTTGACAAGAGAGTGTATGTCCATAAAGTATAGTTACTGTATTTTGCTATGAAAGGGAAGCTCATGCCGCTCATTTCAATAGAGACCACCATCACGATCGCTCTGTCGGTTACCGATCGCCACAAAAGTGCGAAGTGGTATGAGGACATGCTTGGATTTCAAACGATTTATCATGCGGATGAGGCAGGCTGGTCTGAATTGCAGACAAAAACCACCGGGGTCACACTTGGCCTTGGTGAGCATACCAAACCCGCCCCTGGCAATTGCGTGCCCGTTTTCGGAATTGCCGATCTGGATGCTGCGCGTCAAAAACTTGAGCACGCCCACGTCAGGTTTGACGGGGAAACAGATGTCGTCGAAGGTATGGTAAAGACCGCAACCTTCTATGATCCAGATGGCAATGCGCTCATGCTTGCACAAGATCTGACGGGTGGGGAGTAAACGCGGACTGGCCAAGGCTTGATGCAATAAGCGAAAGCTGATCCAGCTTATCCCCCTGCCAAACGCAGTCCCCCACACGTGCTGATGTCAGACTGAAATTGGCCAACCGGCAGCGCAATCTTGGCGCGCGGTCTCAATTTTTCCGCCCCCTCAAGCCGCCGTTTCTGGCCGAAATCTATCGAGCCTCCAGCCGTTCGACATATTCTTCGGCCTCGGCCAAAACGACCTCGCCGCGATCAATCAGCACATCGAGGCAGCGCAGGGTGACGTCGCAGCTGTCGAACACGCTGTCAGCAAGGATCGCAAGATGCTTGAGCTTTTCACTGGCGATTTTGCTTGTCGGGCTGACTTGGCGATGAAACACCGCGTCGGCATCGACAAGCTGGTTGCGGTGTTCGTTGTTGGCCGCGAGGCGCGTTTGTAAGTTGCCCTTGAGGCGGACGCGTTTGAATGCCAGAAATTTGCTGAGGTGAAGGTCTGCGTCGCGCAGGATGCGCATCTGCTCATCCAAAAGCGGCTGATTTTCATACAGCGGGATAAATGCGACCTCTGTGATAACGGCCGCAAGATTGGCCATGAATTTCGGTCCGTTGCGAAACACCTCTGCTTCGCTTCCCTGAATATCGATCTTGAGAAGATCACATTCGGGCAAATCGGCAATATCATCCAGCCTATGGGTTCTCAGCGGGATCTCTTGCATGACTTTCATGCCACGCCGGAAATGTCCGGTATAATCGGTAAAAGCCTTGGAGGGCTTCAAGAGCGAGGTGAACCCAGATTGATTGCAAACATGAAGGGTATGCTCGGCGTCATCGCCAACAGCGAAGGGCAGATAGGTTTCATTCGATCCGTTTTTTTGCTCTTGCAGTTCTTTAAACGCGCGCGGATCCGGTTCAAAGCCAATGACCTCGCAGCCGCCCTGATCCAAGAGAAATTGGTAGGCGGGCACATGCACAGGATTGGCCCCAATGTCAGCGACGCGGGTTTTCCGTTCAGGTTTGAGCGTGGCCAGAAGATGCGACAGGCGGGCGATACGTTGGGATAGTTCGGCCATAATGCGGTCTTCCGTATGAGATGGCGCGCAGATTTCAGCGCGAATTTTCACAGTGTGGACCGATTTTAAGCTCGGAAGTCAATGCACTTGCTGCAGTGGTTTCCCCGATGACATGCTCTACTGAAAAGCACTGCGTATCAACACCTGCAAGGTCTGGTCGCTTGCAAAACCACCGATCAGCTGGGGCCTGAAGGCCACGGCCTACCCTTCGGGCTCGGCCTTTGACGCGAACCAGTCCACGACGGCTTGGGTTGACGCGCTGCGCTTGGACCTGCGCAGGGCCAGCAAGTAGAAATCCTGCGTCCCTGACAGCGTATGAGGGCTGATTTGCACCAATCGGTTGGCGGCGATATCTCGCTTTGCGAGGAACCGGCTGACGAGGGCCGCACCCTGCCCTGACAGAGCGGCATCCATGGCAAGGCTTGTCTGGCTCAGACGCAGCCCGTGCCCACCGCAATCCGTCACCTGCATTTGCGCAAGAAACGCGGGCCACAGATCGTGGGCGTCGTGCAGCTTGGGCAGGCGAGAAAGCGGCTCGGGCGCCAGAGGAAGCCTCTGCCCCGCCACGAGCGAAGGAGCCGCCACCGCAATGATCTGCTGACGGAACAGGCGTATTGCCTCAAGCGCGGCACCGAACGGGGGATGCCCTTGACGGATCGCCAAGTCGATCCCATCGCCATGAAAACTTGAGGTTTTCTCAGTTGCGAGCACTGCCAAGTGGATCTCTGGATGTGCCGCCGAGAAATCTGGCAGGTTCGGGATCAGCCATTTTGCGGCGAAGGTCGGAGTGACGCTGACCACAACCTTGCTCGGTTCTGGTCGCAAAGTCTCTGTAGCTGCGCGCAGCTCATCAAAAGCAGTGGCAACCCGCGCATGATAACTGCGCCCAGCCGGAGTGAAGGCCAACCCCTTCGGCACTCTTTCGAACAGTGGAATGCCAAGATGCGCTTCGAGGTGGCGCACCTGTTGCGCAACCGCCCCTTGGGTCAGGCCCATTTCGCCAGCAGCGGCACGAAAATTCAGATGCCGCCCTGTCACTTCGAAGGCGCGCAACGCGTTCAGGGGGGAAGCTGAGACATATGGTGATAGAAATCCTACTGGCAGTGCGCCGCATTTCTGAGGCGCGTTTTACCGAATTGCAACCTATTCTCGCATTGAACGCAATGAAGAGGCATATCATGTCAGCAGAAAAGGTCGCTCTTATTACCGCAGGCGGCAGCGGTCTGGGCGCGAGTGCTGCGCGCCAGCTGGCGGCGGATGGCTTTCAAATCGGCATTTTGTCCTCGTCTGGCAAGGGGGAGGCCTTGGGCGCGGAACTGGGTGGCTTTGGCATTACGGGAACGAACCGCTCGATGGCGGATTTGACCGCCTTGGTGCAGGGCGCGACCGCGCGCTGGGGTCGCGTCGATGTTCTGATCAACTCCGCAGGCCACGGGCCGAAGGGGCCGGTCTTGGACATATCCGATGAGGATTGGCATATCGGCATGGAGGTCTATTTGCTGAACGTCATCAGGCCGACGCGGCTGGTGACGCCGCTCATGCAGGCGCAAGGTGGCGGAGCGATCGTCAATATCTCGACCTTTGCGGCCTTCGAACCTGACCCGCTTTTTCCAACTTCTGGTGTGTTTCGAGCCGGCCTCGCGGCCTTCACCAAGCTTTATGCAGACAAATACGCGCCCGAGAATATCCGCATGAACAATATTCTTCCGGGGTTCATCGACAGCCTGCCCGAAACAGAGGACCGCCGCGCGCGGATCCCGATGGGGCGCTATGGGCGCGCCGACGAGGTGTCGTCCTTGATCTCATGGCTGGCTTCCGACCGCGCCGCCTACATGACCGGCCAGAATGTGCGGATCGACGGGGGGCTGACCCGTGCCGTCTGATGTGGGGATGTCCGCAGCAGCGGCGGGACGCACCGTTTTCGCGGTGAAGTGGGGCGCGTCAATCATCCAGATTATGGGCTATAGCGCGACTGCGTTTGGGTGGACCCCTTGGAACCTTTATCTGTTCCTTGTCGGGATTTTGGGCTGGCTCGTGGTTGGCTTTCTGTGGAATGATCGGGCTCTGATATTGGTCCACTTCGTTGCCCTTGGGGCTATGATTGTCGGGATGAGCAGCGGCACACGGTGATGGCTGGCGGTTTGGGCCAGACGCGTTCACCGAGCGAATGTGCTTCTGCGCCCCCAAAGGCCAGGTTTGAACGAAGTTGATAAAACTGCCATTCGCGCCAAACATGGCAAAAGGCCGTTTCCAGCCATTCGCGTCGATCAGAACGGTCAATCTATCTGCATGGTCCTTGGGGTTTTCAGAAGTTCTCCCCCTTTAGATCGACATCAACGCCCTTTTTTTGCCTCTCACCAAGTCAGGGCATACCTCAGTGCAGGCTCCCAAAATCTGCCGCTGGCGAAAGGCAGGCTCGCTCCGAAGCTGAAAAATTCTGCGTTAAAAGCTAACGGTA
>CAWJOY010000071.1:0-4514 GCA_963844505.1 uncultured Alphaproteobacteria bacterium | reverse complement strand
CGGATGTATTTTCTTCCCAGCGTACGCCAATCATCTGCGAAGAAATAGAAAGAAAGAGTGTGTTCCGATAATTGCTTCAAACAACACCGTACCTTCCAACGTATCAATCATCAGTTTACCTGCAACCCTGTCGAGAACAGGGCCTAACACATACAATGTTCCGATGTAAATAAATCGTTTATGTTTAACGGCATTCTTCCGGTTCAGATAAGCAAGCAAAATCAACACTGCAAAACTTGCAGTAAAAAAACGATTTGCTTTTACAGAAAAATCCATGACTGACCAGCCTTTATAAACCGCAATAAACACATAAAACGTACTCACAATTACACCCACCCCAATCAACATACCCGTAACGCCGAGTGCGCCATCATCGGAACACTCGTACTTATCTTTACCTATGTTTTATTAAGAAGGAAAACAAAGCGTGCTTCGGATAAATAGTTCTCAACTTTTTTCAGGACATCACACTAACTACCAATCACTAACCTCTAATAACTATATTTAACCTGTTCAAATTCTATTCACTATGGGCAAACGAAGATAAATTACTGGAACTTTGAACCCATTAACTCCAACAAGTTCATATTGCCAAGCTCTGATTGTTACTGGTCTTCCTTGGATATGAACAATAACTTTTGCGTCTTGTAATTTTAAATTTTTACTTAAGTCCCAATCTACGGGAGATTCTGTTTGCCAACCATCATTTCTATTTAGGTGTTGTAGGAAGTATCCTTTGGATGAAACTAGTGTTCGCGCAGAAAGCGCTCGTCGAGATCGACGTTGTCCGGCGCCTTCGCCTCGGCCAGCCGCCAGCCCGCAGCGTCGCGGTTGAGCGCGATCGCGGCGAGCGGTTCGGCGCACCGAGACATAAGCGGCCATCTTGCCTTCCGCGATGCGCCCGCCGTGCTCGGCGAGGCAGTTGCGGAATTCACGCGCCACATCCTCCAGCTGCTTGCGGTTCGCGATGCGAACGAACGGTGCATCCAGCGCAGGCGCAGGACCGACGGTGCGGAAGACTTCCGGCGTCATGTCCTCGTAGGCGCGCATGAACACGGCGCGCGTCTCGCCACCCGCACCCCAGCGGCGGGCGATGCGGGCGACACGGCCCGCACGGCCTCGGGCAAGATCTCGGGCGAGGGATTGGCAAGCGCGAAGACAATCGGGCGCGGCGCCATTTTCTTGACCATCTCTGGCGTCAACACCCCCGGACCCGAAAGCCCCAAGAACAGGTCAGCGTCGTGAATGACATCGTCCAAGGTCGCGGGCTGGGTTCCCTGCGCATAGGCGGCCTTTTGGTCGGTCATCTGCTCGGTGCGGCCATGATAGACAAGCCCCGCAAGGTCGCACAGGAACACATGCTCGCGCTTGACGCCCAGCTTGAGCAGCATGTTCAAACACGCAATACCCGCAGCACCGCCGCCCGTTGAAACCACTTTGATATCGGCGAAATTCTTGCCCGCCACATGCAGCGCATTGGTCGCGGCAGCCCCAACCACAATCGCGGTGCCGTGCTGGTCGTCATGAAACACCGGAATGTTCATACGCTCGCGGCAGATTTGCTCGACGATGAAGCAGTCGGGGGCTTTGATGTCTTCAAGGTTGATCGCGCCAAAGGTCGGCTCCAAAGCGCAAACGATCTCGGCAAGCTTATAGGGGTCGGCCTCGTTCACCTCGATGTCAAAGCAATCAATGTTGGCGAATTTCTTAAACAGGACGGCCTTGCCCTCCATCACGGGTTTGGAGGCGAGCGCACCGATATTCCCCAGTCCCAGAACCGCCGTGCCATTCGAGACCACCGCAACCAGATTACCACGCGAGGTATAGCGGCTTGCTGTGGACGGGTCGGCTTTGATTTCGAGACAGGCTTCGGCCACACCCGGAGAATAGGCTCGGGACAGGTCGCGACCGTTGGCCAAGGGCTTGGTCGCACGGATCTCAAGTTTTCCGGGCTTGGGGAACTCGTGATAATCCAGCGCCGCTTGCCGCGCATTGTCCTGCCGCGTTTCGTCCATGGTGGTCTCCCGAATGCTTTTGGTTAGACCTAGACCACTTTTGCTTGCGCGCCAATGACAGGTTTGAGGGGCATTCGCTTGAACTGCAAAGATCGCCCTCGCCGCATGGCGAGGCTTGCACTTGTGTTCGAAGCGGCACACACTTACTGACCCTTTGGTCAAAGAATGGAGCCGTCGATGACATTGCTAGAGGCCGCAACAGCGGTGCGTTTGCGGGCCTATGTGCCCTATTCGCGGTTCCATGTGGGGGCGGCGATTCTGTCGGTCGAGGGCAATGTCCACATCGGCTGCAACGTCGAGAATGTCGCCTATCCCGAGGGAACCTGTGCCGAAGCGGGGGCAATTGCGGCGATGATTGCTGCGGGTGACACGCGGATTGCGGAAATTCTGGTAATCGCCAACAGCCCTGAACCCGTGCCTTGCTGTGGCGGATGCCGTCAAAAGATCGCGGAATTTGCGGCACAGGATGTCAAGGTAACCCTCTGCACAACCGAAGGAAAAGCAAAAACGCTGACCGTGGCAGAGCTGCTTCCGGGCGTGTTTTCTGCGGCGCATATGGACCGCGCATGAGCGACGCGCGCGCCATCATCGTCGCGCTTCGCGATGGCAAAGTGCCCTCCACGCAGGACTTGCAGTGGTTTGCTCAGGGTCTGGCGACGGGCGCTGTGACGGATGCGCAGGCGGGGGCATTTGCGATGGCAGTGCTGCTCAAGGGCTTGGGCGATGAGGGGCGCGTCGCGCTGACCCGTGCCATGCGCGACACGGGCAAAGTGCTGAAATGGGACGTGCAAGGTCCGGTGTTGGACAAGCACTCGACAGGGGGCATTGGTGACTGTGTCTCGCTGTTGCTGGCGCCCGCTTTGGCGGCTTGCGGGGCGTTTGTGCCGATGATTTCGGGGCGCGGGTTGGGCCATACGGGCGGCACTTTGGACAAGCTGGAGGCGATCCCAGGGTTTCGGACCGGCTTGACCGAGGACCAGTTGCGCCAGCAGATCAGCGCGATTGGCTGTGCGATCGTCTCGGCAAGCGGCGAAATTGCGCCCGCTGACCGCAGGCTTTATGCGGTGCGAGATGTGACGGGGACGGTGGAATCCATCGACCTGATCACCGCGTCGATCCTGTCGAAAAAGCTGGCGGCGGGGCTTGAGGCCTTGGTGCTTGATGTCAAATGCGGGTCCGGTGCGTTTATGAAGGACTTGGCCGAGGCCGAGGCTTTGGCGCGGGCCTTGGTCAGCACGGCGCAGGGGGCAGGCTGCATGACCTCGGCGCTGATTACCGATATGAACCAACCTCTTGCAACGGCGGCGGGCAATGCGCTTGAGGTCATCGAAGTGATGGAAACCCTGACCGGCACCTCGGTCAACTCGGCGCTTTGGGATATCACCATGGCGTTAGGAGGCGAGGCTCTGGCGCTTGGCGGGTTGGCGGACGATCCGATGGACGGCGCGCTGCGCATCGAGCGCGCGCTTGAAACCGGAGCCGCCGCCGAAGCCTTTGGCCGCATGATCGCAGCGCAGGGCGGCCCGCATGATTTTGTCGAGCGTTGGCCCGATCGGCTGCCCGCTGCGGCTGTGATCCGCGAAGTGCCCAGCTTGGGGCAGGGGTTTGTGCGCGCCGTTGACGGGCAGGCCTTGGGGCTTTGCGTTGTCGGTTTGGGCGGCGGGCGTCAACGCGAGGGGGACAAGCTGAACCTGTCGGTCGGCCTGTCGGACTTGGCGGGGATTGGCGAGGACATCGATGCAGGTGAGCCGCTGTGCATGGTTCATGCCGCCACCGAAGCCGCCGCAGATGCAGCCGTGCTGCAAATCCAAGCGGCCTATGTTCTGGCAGATGATATGCCCCAAGACCCTGAACTTATTATCAAAAGGATCGGCTAGATGGCACGCGCGTTTCTGGTTGTCATGGATTCCGTTGGCTGTGGCGGGGCGCCTGATGCCGCTGATTTCGGCGATGCGGGGGCCAATACCTTGGCCCATATCGCTGCGGAATGTGCGGCGGGGCGGGCGGAAGTTGGCCGCTCTGGTCCACTGTTGATGCCGAATTTGGACGCTTTGGGGCTTGGCGCCGCGGTTGAATTGGCAAGCGGCGTGCGTGCTGAAGGCTTGTACGCCCGTGCAACTGGGCGTTGGGGGGCTGCGACCGAGGTCTCGCGCGGCAAGGACACGCCCTCGGGCCACTGGGAGTTGGCAGGTGTGCCTGTGCCTTGGGACTGGACCTATTTCCCCGATACAGTTCCTGCGTTTGCGCCCGAAATTTCCGCCTTGGTCTGCAAACTTGCAGGCACAGACGGGATTTTGGGCAACTGCCATGCCTCGGGCGTGCCGATCATCGAAAAACACATCGCCGAGCATCTGCGGACAGGCTGGCCGATCTGCTATACTTCGGCCGATAGCGTGTTCCAGATCGCGGCGCATGAAGAGGTCTTTGGGTTGGACCGTTTGCTGAAACTTTGCGCCGACCTTGCGCCGCATCTGCATGCGATGCGCGTGGGCCGGGTGA
>CAWJOY010000070.1:0-9889 GCA_963844505.1 uncultured Alphaproteobacteria bacterium | reverse complement strand
GTGGTCCCCGTCAGCACCGGGTGGATCAGCACTTCGACCCCGGCCGAGGTCAGCGCCCTTGTGGTTTCAGGGAACCAGATGTCATAGCAGATGCTCAGCCCGAACCGGCCAACCCGCGGCACATCGAAGATCAGAAAGTCTGTGCCGCCGGTCACGTCAGCCTCGAACGGGCGAAACGGAAACATCTTGTCATAGCGGCCGACAATCTGGCCCTCAGGCGAGATCACGACAGCGTGGTTGTAGACCTTGCCGTCGCGCCGAACGAACATCGAACCCGGAACCAGCCATATGTTGTGTCTGCGGGCCAGATCGCAAAACACGGCTTCATCGCCCGTAAGATCGTCCTGCACAAAGAAATGCAACGGGCCGTGGGCTGCAAGTTCCGAGAGCACGATCATCTCGACGCCAGGATAAATCGCCATGGTTTTCTGGATCATGGCAGCCATCGCGGGGATGTTCTTGCCGCCGATCGGCACGGGCATCTGAATGCCTGCGAGCAGAAAGCGCGGGTGATCAAGCGGTTTGGTCGCAGCGGCATCATTCATCGTAATGGATTCCGTGGTGTCTTTTCGCACGATGGCGGGCCGGGATTTCTGGCGCCACAAGCGAGTCAAGAGTTCGCCCATCTGGTCAAGCCCCTTAACTGAAGTACCTGCAACCAGGGTCCGCCATTTGCCAGATTTTGTATATCTGTGCCAAAGTGGGCGCAACCCCTCGAACCTGTCGGCGCGGCCTTGGCGGGAATTGCGGTGCGTGTCCTCCGACACCCCCAATGAAGAAACGCACGAAACTTCAAGGTCTTGGGGCCTCTTCAAAGTGCAGGCTGTGCGAGCCCTCTTTAAACTCAGCACAGGATTGGACCCGGCGCTCCTCAGGCCAGATCAATTCCATCGAAGCAGTTTGCGGGCGATACCTTGCGGTGTAAAGCGTTCCATAGCCGCGTTCAAACGAGGTTTGATAGACTGGCGGGCGCAGGAAGACAGACACCAGAGCGTCGGGGTCATTGGTGCTGGCAAGGGCGCGGAGCAGAACGTCCTCGCGCTCCACCGATCTGGTGGTTTCTGCGTGGCGCTTCCATTCAGGCTTGTGCTGGTGGTTGGTGGCCACAACGTGGTCAAGCACCTCGACATCTTTGCCTGGTGAGAGGAAGACCATTGCATGGCGCCCGGCGCGATCCAGCACCGCGATGGAATAAGCCATGTGGACCGGCACCCGGGCCAGAATGGCAACAGCCTCAGCGGTGTTTGAGGCCATCTCGAGGACATAGCGCAGGACGATGGGGATACCGAACCCTTCCTGCACCGTCGTGCTGCCGCCAAAAGACAGCGACACCGCCAGCCCGTCTTCGTTGATGCCGTCCAGCACGCCCCAGAGACTGTCGATCATCGCAACCACCCGCTTGCCACAATAGCGCGAGCGCAGCAGGGTGCCTTGCAAGAGTTTCGGGCCGTAATCATAGTTGCGGATAAGGGTAGGCTCGGCACCACCGACAATCACCTGCGAACAGCCGCCAACATAGGCGGGCGGGCACCACATCGACAAGAAACGCGCCTCGAGATCACCGCCGCCGGAGGTCTTGCAGATCTCGTCAAACACCGGCAACAACTCGGGCATGTGCTGACGCAGCGCTCGCAGACTGGCAAGATAAGTCGAGCGTTTGCGCACACCCTCGCTAAGAAACCAGCGGCTGTAACCATGCCAATACCGATCATAGACCCGGCGCCATTTGGCACCGGGGCGGTCTTCGTCAATGGCTTCGAATGTAACCTCCATTGGCGGGGCTTGCGTCCTTTGGGCCTAGAGGATCTTGAACGATCCGGGTTGCGGCGCGAGGGCCTCTTCTGGCGCGGGAATCGGCCTGCCCGCGTAAAGCTTCTTGATCCCCCGAATCCAGTTGCGGGCGCGGTCGTTCAACTCGAAATCATCGCCCATGACGCGCCCCCGTGTGATGAGAATGCCAAGATCGGCACCCTCATAGCGGTAATCCCCCGCCCCTGTGATCCGCAGAAAGAAAGCTTCGCGTTCGAACTCGATCGCCTGTCGGTCAAAATCAAAGCGATCATACGACACCGTGCCATCCAGGGCCATGCGGTAGATGCCGGTTGGCGGGGCGTTAGAGACGATATCGACATTCTTGTCAGTCGATTTCAACACCAGCTGCGACCAGCTGTCGATAAAGTCCTTCTTCGCCCAGCGTGCGTTCAACTCCTCGACGTCGATTTTGTACTTGAGCCCCGAGAATTCGAGCAGGTGGAACAGGAACAGCGGCGCATCGGCATAGGCAAAGGCCGAATGGTTGGTGATCGAACTTGCACCGCAAATGCGGGGATTAAGCTCACCCAGATAGACCTCGCCGTCCTTGGTATCGATCAGGAAATCGAGATCGAAATAGCCGCGATAGCCTTCCTTGACCAATTGGTTGCCAAAGCGAAACGCCATATCCCGGGCCTTGTTGCGGATCTTTTCCGAAAAAGCACCCGGAAAGATTTCATTGCCGCACCAGCCGCCCTTGTAGGGCGTCAGTTCATTCTTGCCGACCACTTCGGTCAAGAGCGGGCCCACCAAGGTGCCGGACCGGGTGGCGCAAGCCTCCATCGTTGCCCCCCGGCAGTTGATCCGCTTCATGATCTTGACCTCGTCTTCGGCCTCGATCTCTTTTGCGTGGCGGTTGTACTCCTGCTCATTCGAGATGAAGAACGTGGTATGGCCAGAATTGCCAAAGGCGGATTGCACCACCAGATCGGTGCCGATCCCGGCCTCGGTGGCGGTCTCCATCAATCCGGCAAAGGATTTGACCGGGGCAAGAACATTGGGCACCGAGGCGACCTTGGCCTTGTTGCCGATCCTCACGGTTTCCATCTTGTTGTCGCAACGTGCCCGCAGGCTTGCTTTGGGAAACCAGACCTCGATGCCAAGTTCCTTGCAAATCTCCTCGGTTTTCTCGTCAAACATCAGGAATACCGCAACCGGCTTGCCGCCCCGGCGCAGAACCTCGTCAACCACATCCTTGTGCTGCAACAGATAGTTGTTGATGTCCTCGATGGATTCGAACTCGGCGTGGTCCTGCCGCAAAGGCACCATCACTTTCGGGTGCCGCCCGTCAAAGCAATCAATGTAGTTGATGAACCGGAAGTTCCGCACCCATTGCTCGATCCCCAGCAGATTGAAGTTGGTAGCCGAGATAAAATAGATTGGTCGCTCATTGCGGTGCATGACCACACGAAGATCTGACACGTTGCGGATTGTTATCATTGATGTTCCTCCCTTTGCCTCATTGTCAGACTGAACGATATCTGGGTATCGCCCCGGGGCCTTGGCCGCGGCCGCCGACGATCAAGGACGCGGCGTTTGCTGGTCGTCAGCTCATGTTGCGCACGACTTCGTCGATGGTTTCCGCCCGACGAATCTCGCGGAGTTGAAGTTCACCGTCGAAACTTTGCGCGGCAAAGACCGCCACTCGCGGCAAGCTGTTGTAATCAAAATGGTTTGAGAAATAGTAGGCACCGGTGTCCAGCGCCATGACATAGTCATCGGGCTCCATGCGCGGCAAGGTGACGTCCTGAGCCAGAAGGTCGGCGGCGAAACAGCAGGGACCAGCAACATCGGTGGCGATCTCATCGCCACTGCGCGGCGTTCCGTTCGGCGCATAACCACGCACACGTATCGGCCAGGCTTTCGGCAAAAAGGCTGTACGCGTCGAGATTTGAGCGCCGGCATGGGTCGTGGCAATGAAGCGACCGCCACTTTCCTTAGTATATTCGACCCTAGTAATAATGACCCCGTTCTTGGCCGCAATGGCGCGGCCAAATTCGGTCTTTACCTTGTACTTGCCGGAAAACAGTGCCGGCGAAGTTTGGCGCAACAGATCGGCGTACTCTTGAAAGCTGGGCGTTACCTCGTCCGATTTGAAATTCACCGGCAAGCCACCGCCAATGTCGATGTGGGTGATTTGGAGGCCACCTCGCGCGGCATTCACCGCTTCGGCAAATGCCAAAGTCTCGGCAACGCCCTCGGCCATCAGTTCAAGCGGGCAACCCTGCGATCCGGTATGCGTATGGATGGAATTGAGCCAGGGGCGGTCACCATAATACTGAAGTAGCTTTGCGCGATTGTCGCCGTCCCGCAAAGGATAGCCAAATTTGGACGTGGCGGTAGCGGTGCTCGTGGAACTGATCGCGCCGGAGCCAATCTGAGGATTGACGCGAAAGCCGATCGCGCTGACGGTTTCTGGATGGTTCTGGCGCAGGCTGTCGACGCGCTCCAGTTCTTGTTCGTTGTCGATGTTGAAGGATACCCCCTGCTCCAGGCAACGGTTCAGGTCGGCGCGGGTCTTGGCCGGGCTGTCAAGGACGATCTGTTTGGCGCTCATTCTGTGCCTTACTTGTAACCGAACCCTGGGATGGGGAATTCACTCTGCCTTTTCCCATTAATCTCGTCGCAAGGATTTGTCATTCATAAAGGTGTCCTGGGTTACTGGGACAGTGCTTGTAAATGGTGCTTTGCCGACGTCCCCAGCGTCGGCAATTTAGGGTCCACCCTCGGTCTGAGAACGCCACGCTTCACCGCGTGGCGCCCCCTCAGACCGAGGGTGGTCCCGTCAGAAAAGTGTCGTAATGTTTATCTATGAGTAACGATGTGAGTTTCGCCCCAGTTGGTGTTTATGTGGGGCACAGTTTTGCCCCAAGTTTGACTTGTAAGCGGTGAAGGCCATGGGTTAAATCAGCCCATGGCCAAGTTATACTTCAACTATTCCACGATGAACGCGGGCAAATCGACCCTGCTGTTGCAAGCCTCGCACAACTATCGCGAAGGCGGCATGCAGACCTATTTGATTACGGCGCGCTTTGACAACCGCGCGGGTGCTGGTCGCATCGCAAGCCGCATCGGCATTGGCGAAGATGCCGATACCTTTGACCCAACGGATGATCTTTTCCTAAAACTTGAGACAAGGTTTGCGCGCGGTCCCGTGGCTTGTGTGTTCATCGACGAGTTACAGTTTTTGACCAAGGAACAGGTTTGGCAGCTTGCGCGGGCCGTGGACGATTTGGGTGTGCCGGTGATGTGCTACGGCTTGCGCGTTGATTTTCAGGGCAATCTCTTTCCTGGATCGGCGGCGCTTTTGGCTTGGGCGGATGAGATGCGCGAAGTGCGCACCATCTGCCATTGCGGGAAAAAGGCGACGATGGTGATGCGGCGCGGTCCTGACGGGCGTGCGCTTCGCGATGGCGAACAGGTCCAGATCGGCGGCAATGAGAGCTACGTTTCCCTTTGCCGCAGACATTGGCGCGAATCCGTCGCGCAATAGCGCGCAAGATCTTGCCCAGCCCTGAAATCAAGCAGCGCTGTGTTGTAGAACCTGCGTCAAATCGCTAGGTTACGTGGAAATCCTGTTCCAAAGGCAATATCGGCCGATGACCGCGCTTACCAAATACGAACGACTTGAAAGCTCGGGACTTTGGCGCGCCGCGCCAGAGGAGCGGCTGGTTGAAGTTATTGTGGCGCTGCGCTCTGCGACTTTGATCCTGTCCGATCCGAAGACAGAAATCCCGCTGACGCAATGGTCCCTGCCCGCGCTGTGCCGTTTGAACCCGTCGCAGGTGCCCGCGATTTACGCCCCCGCCGAAGAGGGCGGTGAGACGCTTGAGATCGACGACCGTGATATGATCGCGGCTTTGGACACCGTGCGCTCTACGCTGGAACGTCGGCGCGCCAAGCCGGGGCGGCTTCGGGCCTCGCTTTGGGGCGGAATTGCCGCGGTGACGCTTGGGCTTGGGGTGTTCTGGCTTCCGGGTGCTTTGGTGGACTATACCGCCAATATGCTGCCCCTTCCGACGCGGATTCAGCTGGGCAAGATGGCGCTGCAAGACCTGACACGTGTGGCCCAGTCGCCCTGTTCCAACGTAGCGGGCGATGCGGCTTTGGCCAGCTTGGCGCGCCGCATTGACCCCAGCGCCCCGCCGACCCTGTTGGTTTTGCGCACGGGTTTGACCCGCGTAACGGCTTTGCCGGGCGATATCGTGGTGGTGCCCAATAGCTTGCTGGACAAAAGCGACGGCGCCGATGCGGTTGCAGGCTTTATCCTGCATGAAAAACGCGCGGCCTTTGGACGCGATCCCACCAAATCCTTGATCCGTTATGCTGGGCTATGGTCAACGCTCAAGCTGTTGACCAGCGGCGTGATGGACCCGCAAAGCATCGCAGGCTATGCCGAGACGCTATTGCAGGCCGAGCCCACGACGCTTGACGACGATGAATTGCTCTCGGCCTTCAAGACGGCGGGCATCAGTGCGACCCCCTATGCGATGGCGCTGGCAAGCACGGGGCGGGACACCAAAGCGCTGATCCAAGGCGACCCCTTGCCGCGTGGCTCTGATCCCGAGGTGCTGGAGGATGGGCGCTGGCTTGGGTTGCAGGCGATCTGCCAGTAGCATCAGAAACGCAAAAGGCCCGCGAAATCGCGGGCCTTTGCTGTTAACTGTCAGCTCTTAGCGCAAAAAGGCGTCGCCAAAGCCTGCTTGGCGGGCTTTGCGCAGCGCCAATTGCGCATCCTCTGCCGAACCAAAAGGCCCAGCCAAAACGATCTGAAGCGCTTGACCACCCTTGACCAGTTTAGACTTCGCCACCGGCAGACCGAGCGATTTCAACCGCGCTGCCGCGCCATTCGCGTTCTCGACCACACCAAAGGTTCCAACCTGAACAAAGCTGCGACCCGAGGCGGCTTGAACTTTGCGCACGGGTTCGACCACGCTTTTGGTAGAGATCGTCACCGACGACCGCGCCGCTTTGGCTTTGTTCGCATCGGCGACAAGGCGCGAAGGCACATCTTCGGTCCAAATCCGCGCCTGAGCCGCTGCGCCTTGGGCCGTGCCTTTGCCGCGGTTGGGGTTCAGGCGATCGTCCGTCCAAGCTGCGCGATAGCCCTCTGGCATCACGAAATTATCCGTCGCTGTGGTTTGGCCAAGCGTCACCATATCTGTATTCGCGCGCGCCACCTGCGCCTGAGCAGGGTCCCGAAGCGCTACACCAGGGCGAGAGCCAGCGGGGTAAACCGGAGGCCGCCAACCCGACGTCGTGCCGTCGCCTTTGGTGCACATCACAGCGGTCCCGCCGTTGCGCAAACGTACAACTTCAGCAACAGGAGCCGAAGCATAGCAGCCGATCTGACCTCGGCTCGGACCACCGCTTGCGACGATTTCAAAGGTCGGCGCGGGGGACGCAATCACAGGTGCCGCGGCAACAACCCGAGGCTTTGCCTCTGGCATCATTCGGCTTGCGACCGTTTCCATCGGGGGGCGATTGGTTTTGACTTTGGGAGCAGGCGCTTCGGCAACGACCACTGGCATCGCCGGTTTTGGCAAAGCTGCGGGCGCTTCGTCTGCCGCAACTTCGATCTGTGGCCGGGATTGACCGCACACAGGTTTGCGCGCCGCGTTCACCCGAGGATACCACTTGGCACCGGCAGAGCTTTCAACCCGCATGAACACGCAGCCGCGGCTGTCGACATATTGCAAGCCCTTGAAGCTTGCCGACGGCAGCTCAGCTGGTCCACCAATCTGCGCCATGGATTGAGAATAGGCCCCAACCGGCGAAAGGACAGCGGCAAACACTGCGGCCGTTACAACTTTAAACAACATAGACTACCCCCAAGCAGTTTGGGGGTAGAATGCGTCAGGATTGTTTCCGAGTAAAGAGGAACTGTCCTTTATTTAGTGCCAAACATGCGATCACCCGCATCCCCTAGCCCCGGAACAATATATCCGTGGTCATTGAGGTGGCTGTCTACTGCTGCTGTGACGATTGGAACGTCCGGATGTGCCTTTTTCATAAGGGCGACACCCTCAGGCGACGCAAGCAAACACAAAAACCGAATGTTCTTCGCGCCCGATTGTTTCAAAAGTGTAATTGCAGCCGCCGAAGAGTTCCCCGTGGCCAGCATCGGGTCCACCACGATCGAGACGCGCTCTTCCAACTGGTCGGGCAGCTTGCAGTAGTATTGCACCGGCTGCAGCGTTTCTGGATCGCGATACAATCCGACAAAGCCCACCCGCGCCGCAGGGATCAACTCGAGGATGCCATCAAGCAAGCCATTGCCCGCCCGCAGGATCGAAATCAACGCAAGCTTCTTCCCGTCAATCGTCGGCGCATCCATCGGCTCGATCGGGGTTTCAATGTGCTTGGTGGTCATCGGCAGCTCGCGGGTGACCTCATAGGCCAAGAGCAGGCTGATCTCGCGCAAGAGCTTGCGAAAGCTCGCGGTCGAGGTCTCTTTCTCGCGCATTAAGGTCAGTTTGTGTTGCACCAAAGGGTGGGTGACGATGGTCAAATGTTCAGCCATTGGCCTGCTCCAGTTTTGTCAGAATTTGTTTTTGGGTGTCGGCGTCGCAAAAAGCCGCCTCGATTGACGTGCGCGCAAGCTTGCCAAACACCGCTTCGTCCCAGTCAAAGGCGCGGTGCAGCATCTCGTATTCGCGCTCCATCGTGGTGTGAAAGAACGGCGGGTCATCGGTGCTGACCGTAACTTTGGCGCCGCGATTGAACAGCTCGGAAATCGGATGCGCGCGAAAGTTCGGGTACAGCCCCAGCGCGACGTTCGAGCCGGGGCAAACCTCCAGCACGACGCCGCGTTCGGCGATCTCATCCACAAGCGCCAGATCTTCAATCGCCCGCACCCCGTGGCCGATACGTTCCACCCCAAGCGAGAGCGCCTCGCGCACAGACTCCGGTCCGCCCCATTCGCCCGCATGTGCGGTCAAACGCAGCCCCGCCTCGCGCGCCATATCGAACGACCACGCAAAGTCTTGCAACTTGCCCGACTTTTCGTCGCCACCAATGCCAAAGCCAGTGATAAAGCGGCCAGTGGTCTCGGCGGCGCAGGCGGCGGTCTCGCGGGCTTTGTCGGGACCAAAGTGGCGGATGGCAGTGACGATGCCGCGCAGGGTGATGCCGAAATCGGTTTCCGCCTTGGCAGCGGCTTCCTCGATGGCATGCAGATACTCGCGCCACGCGATCAGGTCACGGCCGCCACAAAAATCTGGGCTGATAAAGCACTCGGAATAGATCACGCCGCTCTCGGCGCTTTGCTCCAGCACGGCCAAGGTCAAACGGTAAAAATCCTGCGGGCTTTGCAGAACAGTCGTCGCCGCCTCGTAGACCTTGAGGAAATCCCAAAAGTCGGCAAAGCGATAGCTGCCGTCCTCATTGAAAATCCCGCCGATATCGACGTGCTTTTCCTTAGCAAGGCCGCGGATAAACGCAGGTGGCGCGCCGCCTTCGATGTGTAGGTGCAACTCGACCTTGGGGGTTGTCTTGAAGTTCATAGAAAGCTCCTTCCGAGGCCGTGGCTTTGCACGCCCAAATGCGCAGCGACAGATGCGCCGACATCGGCAAAACCGCAATGCCCGATCGAGCCTGTGCCAACACCTGCACAGATCACCGGCACTCTTTCGCGGGTGTGCTCGGTGCCGCGCCATGTCGGGTCATTGCCATGATCTGCGGTAAAGATCGCCAGATCACCCTCTTTGAGCCGCGCCAAAAACCCCGCAACGCGTTGGTCAAACCACTCAAGCGCGCGCGCATAGCCTGCCACATCCCGCGGATGGCCGAAAAGGCTGTCAAATTCCACAAAGTTGGCAAAAGTCAAAGAATTGGCCTCTGCCTCGTCCGCAAGTCTGTCTAAATGTTCGAAAAGGTCAAGATCGCTTTTGCCTTTGTGCAGGGTTTTCACGCCCTTCATCGAAAAGATGTCGCCGATTTTGCCAATTGCATGGGTCGCATGTCCGGCATTCGCCACCCACTCCAGCAGTGTCGGGGCGGGCGGGTCCATGGCATAGTCATGGCGATTGGCGGTGCGGTGAAAATTGCCAACCTCGCCCGTAAAGGGCCGCGCGAT
>CAWJOY010000069.1:0-15103 GCA_963844505.1 uncultured Alphaproteobacteria bacterium | reverse complement strand
ATTATCATCTACTGGTTCAGTTCGTGTATTGCTATACCCCCGGCGAAGGGGCGGTGATGATTAACATCTCTGCACTGGATGCCACCGATCCCATCCACAACATCAGCGTTGTGCGGGCCTCGCGGGCCAGCGATCTGGACGCGGGCCGTATCTTTAACCCCGACTGGCTGGCGCGGCTGCGAGGCGTGCGGGGGGTGCGATTTATGGACTGGATGGCGACCAACAATTCCAAGCTGTCGCAGGTCAAAGACCGCCCGCAGGTCACCGACTACAGCTATGCCCGCATTGGCGTTCCTGCCGAGATCATGGTCGCGCTTGCCAACGAGCTTCAGGCGGATGCGTGGTTCAACATCCCCCATCTGGCCAGCGACGATCTTGTGCGGACCTATGCGCAAATCGTGCATGACGGGCTGGACCCAAAGCTCAAAGCGCAGGTCGAGTTTTCCAACGAGGTTTGGAACTGGCAATTCGACCAAGCCAAATGGGCCGAGTCCGAGGGCCAAAAGCGCTGGGGCGAGCCGAACACTTGGGTGCAGTTCTATGGCATGCGCGCCGCTCAGGTCGCGGATATCTGGCGCGATACCTTTGCCGATGCACCCGAGCGACTGACCCGCATCGTCGCGATGCAGACGGGCTGGTTGGGACTGGAAGAGCAGATCCTTGACGCGCCGCTTTGGGTGAAAGAAGGGCATGCGCCGCCCGCCCAAAGCTTTGACGCCTATGCCGTCACGGGCTATTTCAGCGCGCTTTTGGGGTCCGATCAAAAAACCGCGGCGGTCAAAGACTGGCTGGCGCAATCGGCAAAATCCGCCAGCGACGCAGCCGCCAGCCAAGGCCTGACAGGTGCCGAAGCCGACGCCTATGCCGCCGCGCATGTCTATGATCTGGCCGACAAACTGGCCGAGCAAGAGCTGCGCGACGGTTCGGTGACGGGGGACCGCGCGGACAGCCTTGCGGCGCTTTTGACCGAGGTTCTGCCCTATCACGCAGCCGTTGCGGCGGATCGCGGGCTCAAATTGATGATGTATGAGGGCGGCACGCATGTGGTCGGCTTTGGCGCACAGGTCGACGACCCGCAGCTGGTGGATTTCTTCACCCATTTGAACTTTACCCCGCAGATGGGCCAGCTTTATGCCGAGCTTTTGGCGGGGTGGCAGTTGCAATCCGATCAGCCGTTCAACGCCTTTGTCGACGTCTATCCGCCGGGGAAATGGGGGTCTTGGGGGGCGTTGCGGCATTTGGGCGACGATAACCCGCGCTGGAACGCCTTGGCCAAAGGTTGCACCACGTGCTGAGCGTCATCGTTCCGGCGTCGAATGAAGCAGGCTATATCGGCGCCTGCCTGAGCGCGATTTTCGCCTCGGGCCCGACAAAGGCCGAGGTGATCGTCGTCGCGAACGGCTGCCGCGATGCCACCGCCGACGTCGCGCGCAGCTTTGAGGCGCAGGCGACTGCGGCGGGGTGGCGGTTGCGGGTGCTTGATCTGCCACAGGGCGGCAAGTCGAACGCCCTGAACGCGGGCGACGCGTTGGCCCAAGGCGATCTGCGCGCCTATGTCGATGCCGATGTGGTGGTGACGCCTGAACTGATGGCGCAGCTGATCGCGGCGCTTGCGGTGCCGCAACCACGCTATGTGGGCGCCACGCCTCGTATCCCGAAACCGCGCAGCCGCATCACCCGCGCCTATGCGCGCTTTTGGCAACGCCTGCCCTTTGCGCAATCCAAGGCGGCGGGCTTTGGGCTTTTTGCGGTCAATCAGGCGGGACGCGCACGCTGGGGCACATTTCCGGCGATCATTTCAGACGACACCTTTGTGCGGCTTCAGTTCGAACCAAACGAGCGCGAACAAATCGCAGCGCGCTATGACTGGCCGATGATCGAAGGATTTGGCGCGCTGGTGCGGGTGCGGCGGCGACAAAACCTTGGGGTGGACGAGATTGCACGGCTCTATCCAACCCTTTTGGCGCGCGAGGGGAAACCACCCCTCGGCGCGGCCAAGCTGCTGCGGCTTGGCCTAGGGGATCCGCTGGGATTTGCCACCTATTGCGCGGTGGCGGTGGCGGTCAAACTGGGCAAATCCACAGGTTGGACGCGCGGGCGTTAAAGATCGAAGGTCGCAAAGACCGGAACGTGGTCGCTCGGCTGCTCCCACCCACGGGTTGGACGTAGGATGCGGCTGCTGTGCGCCGCGTTGGCAATGTCGCGGCTGGCCCAGATATGGTCCAAGCGGCGCCCCTTGTCGGCACCATCCCAATCGGCGGCGCGATAGCTCCACCAGCTATAGAGCTTGCCCTCGGGGATATCATTGCGCGTCACATCCGCCCAAGCCCCCGCCTGCATTACGTCATGGAAATGCGCGACCTCGATCGGGGTGTGGCTGACGATTTTCAACAGTTTCTTGTGGTCCCAAACGTCGTCCTCGCGCGGTGCGATGTTCAGATCACCGACCAAAATTGACCGCTCTGGCGCCTGCGCACGAAAGAAGTCACGCATATCGGTGAGGTAATCCAGCTTTTGGCCGAACTTTTCATTCACCGCGCGGTCGGGAATATCGCCCCCCGCTGGCACATAGCAGTTGTGGATGGTGACGCCATTTTCCAGCCGCGCCGCGACGTGACGCGCATGGCCCATAGTGGCGAAATCCTGATCGCCCGCATCCGAAATCGGCAGCTTGGACAAGATCGCAACGCCGTTATAGCCCTTTTGCCCCCGCGCCACGATATGGCTATAGCCAAGCGCCTGAAACTGCTCGAGCGGGATTTTATCGACGGGGCTCTTGCACTCTTGCAGGCACAGCACGTCGGGCTGCTCTTCAAGCATCAGCTTGGCCACCAAATTTTCGCGCAGGCGCACCGAGTTGATGTTCCAAGTGGCAAGGGTAAAGGTCATGTCATGCTCCGAATTCTGTCGGCAAAGCCTATGCGCTGCCGACAGGCTTCTCAAGCAGGTAAGGTCAGTCCGTCAGCGTGAAGGAGTCCATCTCGCACAGATTGATGTCGTTCCGCTCTAGCGCGTCGCCCTCTTTGGACACAAAGCGCAGGTCATAATCGCAGGTCGCCTCGCCATCCGCGATGGTCACGCTGCCATTTTCACCCGAGGCCAGAATATCGGTGCCCAAAACGTCATCGCCCCATTCGTCCGACGCATGCGCCGAGACATAAAGCTCGTGCAGATCAACAGAGCTGTCGTTGATCAGATCAAACACCAGATCTTCGGCAAAGGCAGGAGCCGCGAACATCACAGCCGCAATAGCAATCACACCGGATTTTTTCAGAAAGCTCATAGCCACTCCATTTCATGCTTTGCGCCAAGTCGTCCCGTTAACCCAGCACCAAAGCAACAAGAGTTACAACCAAAAAAAACCCCGGCCAAGCGAGCCGGGGGGATAGGTCCAACAGGGAGGTAATGACTATAATTAACACAAAACTCCGCTTTTTGGTGCAGTTAAGAAACAAACCACAAAAGCATGACTTTTTCGCAACAACTCTGTGTTGTGCAATGCTCCATTTGGCGCATTTATAGCGGCCCCAATACCGCGCTACGTGCAGATAAAAAAAGACCGGGCACAAGGCCCGGCCAGGTCCAACAGGGAGGATGCCGTGTCATAACCCCGACACGACAAGGGGAACTTTGAAAGGAAGGATGAACCCGCGCCGCGCGTCCACCCTTTCACCATACCCCTCACTCATGAGGAAAAGGTTAAGCTCAGGCGACCAATTTATAGCCGCCGCTTTCGGTGACCAAGAGTCGCGCATTCGCCGGATCGGTCTCGATTTTCTGACGCAAACGATAGATATGCGTCTCTAGCGTGTGGGTGGTGACGCCCGCGTTATAGCCCCAGACCTCGTGCAAAAGCACATCCCGCGCCACAACACTTTGTTGCGCCCGATAGAGGAACTTCAAGATGTTGGTTTCCTTTTCGGTCAACCGCACCTTTTTGTCCTTGGCATCCACCAACAGCTTTTGCGACGGCTTGAAGGTATATTGACCCATCTGGAACACGGCATCTTCGGACTGCTCATGCGTGCGAAGCTGGGCACGGATGCGGGCCAAAAGCACCGGAAACTTGAACGGCTTGGTGACATAGTCGTTGGCACCCGAATCAAGTCCCAAGATCGTGTCGCTGTCGGTATCGTGCCCCGTCAGCATCATGATCGGGCACTTTACGCCAACTTTGCGCATCCGACGGCACAGCTCGCGGCCATCCGTATCGGGCAAGCCGACGTCCAAGATCACCAGATCAAACAGATCAGCTTTGACCTTTTCCATGCCCTCAGCGCCGTTGCGGCCCTCGAACACGTCAAAGTCTTCTGTCATCACCAGCTGTTCGCTGAGTGCTTCGCGCAGATCGTCGTCGTCGTCGACCAGCAGAATTTTCCGTAGCGTTGCCATGTGCGGCCTCCATCTCACGGGGGAATTTCGGTGGGCTTCGTTGCCCTGTCGTTAACAAATGCGCCTCGGGGGGCTGCTCGACAAGATATGCTACATCTCGATCACGCGCTCGTGTCAGTCCCAGCGGGAATGTTTCACTTTCGCCATCTTTGGCCTATGTATTCGAGGGACATCGTAACACAAAAGGTCCGACATGAGCCGCCTTGATCTCTTTATCAGCCCGACCGGAGCAAGGTTTTTCAACCGTCGGTTCGCCTGTACCATCGGACGGGGCGGCTTTACCGACCGCAAACGCGAGGGCGATGGCGCCACGCCAAAGGGCGTTCACCGCATTGTGGGGATGCTTTACCGCGCAGATCGGATCTCAGCTTCGGCCCTGCCAGACTGGGCCTTGCCGATTCGGTTGGGCGATCTGTGGTCGGATGACAGCAATGATCCCGACTATAACCTGATGGTCAGCGCGCCGCACAGCTATAGCCATGAAACCCTGAGGCGGGCCGATCCGCTTTATGATTTGGTGCTGATCACCGATTGGAACTGGCCCGAAGCGACGGCGGGGCGCGGGTCAGCGATTTTTCTGCACCGCTGGCGCAAGCCTTGCCACCCAACCGCAGGCTGCGTGGCCTTCGCGCCCAAAGACCTTTTGTGGATCGCCAATCGTCTCAAACCGCAGTCACGGCTGATCATCCGCTAGGCGTAGCTGCGCGCACCAAAGATCGCCGAGCCGACCCGCACATGCGTCGCCCCTGCGGCGATTGCGACCTCGAAGTCGCTGCTCATCCCCATCGACAAGCCGCTCAGGCCGTTGCGCTTGGCCATCTCCGCCAGCATCGCGAAATGCGGAGCAGCGTCTTCGGCATCTGGCGGAATACACATCAAACCGCTAAGCAGCAGGTCCATGGCGCGGGCTGTGGCGATGAAACCATCCAGATCGGCAGGCAAAACGCCCGCCTTTTGCGGCTCTTCGCCCGTGTTGACCTGCACGAACAGCTCTGGGCACGTGCCACGCGTTTGCGCCAGTTTGGCCAACTTTTCCGCAAGCGACATACGGTCCAGCGTGTGAATGGCGTCGAACAGCTCTACCGCGACTTTGGCTTTGTTGGTCTGCAGCGGGCCGATCATATGCACAGCCACGTCGTCGTACTCTTGCCGAAAAGCGGGCCATTTGCCCTGTGCTTCTTGCACGTAATTCTCGCCAAACAAGCGGTGCCCCATATCCAGAACATCACGCACCCGCGCATCGGGTTGCACTTTGCTGACCGCGATCAGCTTGACCGAGCCCGCGATGCGGCCCGCGTTTTGCTCTGCCGCAGCGATGCGGGTCGTAATCAGGTGCAAGGACATCAGCGCCTCCATATCGGTTTAGTTGCCCATACTTCGCGCCAAAAGGGAAGCCAACCATTGGTTGATGTCTGGCCTGCGGCAACTTAGACATAGGCAAACATCCAAGGCACGAGGCGACTATGAGCGTGAACATCGACCGATTGCTGCGCAACGCAAAGACCGAAATCAAAGCGGGGCGCGCGGCTGCCGTGCGGGGCGAGCTGCTCTTGGCGCTTGAGACGTTTCCCGCCAACGCGCGGCTTTTGGCAGCCCTTGCCGAGGTGCAGCAGGCCGCAACAGGCATGCCGCCGCGCCCCTTTGGACCGCCGCAGTTGCAGCATTTTTTGGCGGTGCGCAATGGGTTGGGGCTGAACGTCGCGATCGAGGAAATCGCAGCGGCGGTGCGGTTGAACCCGTCGCACCCTTGGCCGCACAGCATTTTGGGCGGCGCGTTGATGGAAGCAGGGCTGCTGCCAGCCGCGATCAAATATCTGGCGCTTGCCGTCAAACTGGACCCGAAGTTCAGCGAAGCCGGCGTCAACCTTGCCTTGGCACAGGAAAAGGCCGACCTTTTCCCGCAAGCCTTGGCAAGCCTTGACCATGTGCTGCTCCACAATCCAGGTTTCGCACCTGCGCACAACCAACGCGGCCGCGTTTTGGCTCTGCTTCATCGCGATGAAGACGCCGTGACCGCCTATGAGGCGTTTCTAAAGCTCGCGCCCAACGATCGCAGCGCGCGGATTGGGCTGGCGTCTTGCCTGACAACCCTTGGCCGACTGACCGAAGCGCGCGCGTTGCTTGACGCTGTGCTGGCGGAATCCCCCACAGATTCGGCGGCCTTGGGCAATCTTGGCAACCTTTTGCTGTCGGAAGGCGATCTTGCGGCCGCCCGCGAGACCTTTGAACGCGCGCTTGCGCTGAACCCACGCGCGGTGATTTCGTTCTTTAACCTTGGACGCGCGCGGGATTTCACTGCGGGCGAGCCGCTGATTGCGCAAATGCAGGCTTTGGTCGACGACCCGCAGCTGAGCATTGACGAGCGCGTCGCTCTGCTCTTTGGTCTTGCCAAAGCCTATGAAGATGTGGGCGACGCCGATGCCAGCTTTGGCTATTTGCAGCGCGGCAATCAAATGCGCGCGGCGCAGGCTCAGTATACGCTGGACACCGACCGCGCGCTTTTCGCCGATTATCTGCAGCGGTTTGACGCCAAAGCGCCCGCGTTGATCGTGCCGCCTGCGCCGAAAACGCCGATCTTTGTGCTGGGGATGATGCGCTCGGGCACGACCTTGACCGAGCAAATCCTGTCTTCTCACCCGCAAGTTCATGGCGCTGGCGAGTTGGAAGTCCTGCCCCGCCTTGCGGCAGTCGAGATTGCAAAGTGCGAGGGTGCCTTGGATCTTGACGCGCTGGGACGGATTCGCGCGGGCTATCTGAGCGCAATCGAGGCAGATGCCAAGGATGCGCGATTTGTGGTCGATAAACTGCCTGCGAATTTCCGTTTGGTCGGTTTGATCCGCAAGGCGCTGCCCGAAGCGCGGATTTTGCACATGCGGCGCGATCCGGTCGCCGTGTGCTGGTCGATCTATAAGACGCTGTTTACCAACCTTGCGATTGGCTATGACACCGCGCTTGCCGATACGATGGGCTACTACGATCTCTATGCAGAGATGATGGCGCAGTGGCGGCGCGAATATCCCGACGGTTTTATGGATGTCGATTACGAAGCCCTGACCCGCGCGCCCGAACCTGCGATTCGCGAGATCTTGGCCTATTGTGGGCTAGAGTTCGACGCGGCCTGCTTGTCGCCGCAAGATAACAAACGTGTGGTGCGGACGGCCTCGCTACGGCAAGTGCGTAGCGGCATCTATCAAGGCAGCAGCGGCAAATGGCGGATGTTCGAGCCACATCTGCAAGAGCTGATCACACACTTTCGCTAATCACCACAGAGCCTCGTGACCCAGAACAGCCCTTCGGGGCTGTTTTTTTTGACCCTAGGCCAGAAACGAAAAGAGCGGACCCGAAGGCCCGCCCTTTCCTTAACATTTAATCCGTTAGGATTAGAATGCCATCGATACGCCGAGATCGAAGATCGCGTCCGAACCGTCGTTCAGCTTAGCAACGCCGCCGACAACCGAAGCGCCGCCGCCGAGGTCGTACGAAGCGCCGAGGCCGTATGCTTCTACGCCGTCAAAGTTGGTTGCGCGGTAGCCGCCACCTTCCGAGAAGAACGCAGTCAAGTTAACGCCGCTCATTGCGTAGCTAGCCGACACTGCGTATGCGGTGTTTTTGGTCTGGCCAGCGGTCAGAACGTCGTTGTTAGCGACTTTAGCAGCCAAGGTAACGCCCGAGAACGTTGCCGAACCCGAAACGGTTACGCGCTTCTGAGCGGTGGTGTCTTCGTAGCCCAAAGCAACCGAATACATGTCGGTCGAGTACTTAACAGCAGCCGAAACAGCTTTAGCTGCTGCAGTTGGCTGGCCGAAGCCGAGGCCGAACGACAGAGCGCCAGTTGTGTAGGTGTACAGAGCGGCGGTTTTGTTCGCCGTAGTGTCGCCAAGGTCGTCGATTTCGTTGTATGTGTTCAACGAAGTCATGCCAACGCCTGCAACTTCACCGGTCAGAGCATTGGTCGCGCCGCCAACGTCACCCATGGTGATTTTGCCGAATGCGCCCGAGATGAACACGGTCGAGTCGTTGTTTGCGGTGTTGCCAACGCCGGACTGGTCGTTACGAACGGTACCACCGAACGACAGGCCGCCATCAGTTTCGCCCGTACCGGTGAAGTAGATGCGGAGGCGCTGAGTGAACTCAACGTTGCCAGCTGCGTCAGAGATAACGCCCATACGAGCTACGCCGGTTACTGCTACTTCTGCCGAAGCGAAGCCAGCGGTTGCTGCGAGAACGGTGGTAGCAAGAAGAATCTTTTTCATTAGGTTTCCCTCGTTTATCTAAAGGTGCGGCCCAGTTCAGGGGAATCCGAATTGGGTATGAAGCGTATTTCTACCTTGCGACCCTTAATTGCAACGCCAACAAGCGTCGGCTCTAGAAACGGCGTTGTTCTGATGCACTCTTGCCACAGGTTGGGGCATCGGGGCGGGGTATGCCCCAAGAGATATCGCGCCGTTTGCCCCTGCGCCCGCCTATATAAGCTGAAAAGCCTTGGCAGTGCCAAACCTCTAAGCTAGACAGACTTCAAGCCACTTCGGGGGACCTAATGCGTTCTAATCGCCTTTATACGTCTGTTATCGCATCTGCTATGGTGCTGAGCCTTTCTGCTTGCGGTGGCTTGTCCAGCTCTGGCAGCGGGCTGTTCAGCGGCAAATCCAGCGCTGCGCCAACGGCAACGACAGCAGAGCGACGCGCAGCAGCGCGGGCGCAAACAGCTGCGCTTGAAAAAGCGACGGGCGAAGCAAAGCCGCAATCGACGATTTGGGATATCTTCCGCAAGTCCGAGGACCCGAATTCAACCGTCGGCGTCAACAAGTATATCTGGAACGCCTCGCTTGAGGTGCTCAACTTCCTGCCAATCGAATCGGTTGACCCCTTTAGTGGTGTGATCGTGACGGGCTATGGCACGCCTCCGGGTGGTGGCCGTGCCTATCGCGCGACGATTTTGGTCAACGATCCTGCGCTTGATGCGCGGTCGCTGACCGTGTCGATGCAGGCGCGGGGCGGTGGCGCGGTGGCGCCTGAGACGCTCAAAGCGGTTGAGGATGCGATTCTGACACGGGCGCGTCAGTTGCGCATTCAGGATTCCAAGCTCTAATAGCGCGGTAACACTGGACCTTGGCAGGCTTGGCGGTGTATTTGCGCCAAGCAATTGCTTTATGAGGCCCGTCATGTCGCGTTACGAACCCAAATCCATCGAACAAAAGTGGCAGGCGGCATGGGATGATGCCGGCGTCTTTACGGCACGCCACGATCCCGCAAAGCCCAAGTATTATGTGCTTGAGATGTTCCCCTATCCATCGGGGCGCATCCACATGGGCCATGTGCGCAACTATACCATGGGCGACGTTGTGGCGCGCTATAAGGCGGCGCAGGGGTTTTCGGTGTTGCACCCGATGGGCTGGGATGCCTTTGGGATGCCCGCCGAGAACGCAGCGATGGAGCGTGGCGGCCACCCCAAGGACTGGACCTACGGCAATATCGCGGACATGCGGGCGCAGATGAAGCCGCTTGGCCTCTCGATCGACTGGAGCCGAGAGTTCGCGACCTGTGACCCAGAGTATTACGGCAAGCAGCAGGCCATGTTCATCGACATGATGGCGGCGGGTCTGGTTTACCGCAAAGCCGCCGTGGTCAACTGGGATCCGGTCGACATGACCGTGCTTGCCAACGAGCAGGTGATTGACGGTAAGGGCTGGCGCTCGAACGCGGCGGTAGAGCGGCGCGAGCTGACGCAGTGGTTCTTCAAGATCAGCGATTACTCGGGCGAGCTGTTGGATGCGCTGGACGGGCTGACCAACTGGCCTGAAAAGGTCCGCTTGATGCAAGCAAACTGGATCGGCAAATCGCGCGGTCTGCAGTTTGCCTTCTCGACCCATGGCGCGCCCGAAGGATTCGAGCGTCTGGACGTCTATACCACGCGGCCCGACACGCTGTTGGGCGCAAGCTTTGCGGCGATCTCGCCCGATCACCCGCTTGCCAAGCATCTGGAGCGTCACGACCCCAAAGTCGCGGCCTTCCTTGCGGAATGTCGCAAAGGTGGCACCACCGCCGAAGCCATGGAGACCGCCGAAAAGATCGGCATGGACACTGGCATCACCGTGCTGCACCCGTTTGATAACGACTGGCATCTGCCGATCTATATCGCCAACTTTGTGCTGATGGATTACGGCACGGGCGCGATCTTTGGCTGCCCCGCGCATGACCCGCGCGACTTTGAGTTTGCGACCAAATACGAATTGCCAATCACACCGGTCTTTGTCGAAGAAGGCGCGGTGGATGCGATTCTGACCGAAGCCTATGTGCCGATGAAATCCGAACGCGTGCAGTATATTCGCGGCTTTGCGGGCAACGACGTGCAAACCGGCGAAGAGGCCGTGGCGGTGGCGATTGCGGCCTGTGAAGAGCGCGGCATTGGGCGCGGCGTCACCAACTATCGCCTGCGCGACTGGGGCATTTCGCGGCAGCGCTATTGGGGCTGCCCGATCCCCGTCATCCACTGCGAGGCGTGCGGCGTTGTGCCAGAGGCCAAGGAAAACCTGCCGGTGGAGCTTCCCTATGATGTCACCTTCGACATCCCAGGAAATCCGCTGGACCGTCACCCGACGTGGCGCAACTGCTCTTGCCCGAAATGCGGCGCAGATGCGCGGCGCGAGACCGACACCATGGATACGTTCATGGACAGCTCGTGGTATTATGCCCGCTTTACCGCGCCCCATGCCGCCACGCCCACCGATGCGGCCGAGGCCGAGTATTGGATGAACGTCGATCAATACATCGGCGGCATTGAACACGCGATTTTGCACCTGCTCTATTCGCGCTTTTTCGCGCGGGCGATGCATGTGACGGGGCACCTACCGAAAAAGGCGATCGAGCCGTTCAACGCGCTGTTCACCCAAGGCATGGTCACCCACGAAATCTACCAAACCCGCGACGCCAAGGGTCGGCCTGTCTATCACTTGCCCGAAGATGTGACTGACGGCAAACTGGCCGACGGCACCGAGGTCGAGATCATCCCCTCTGCCAAAATGTCGAAATCCAAAAAGAACGTCGTTGACCCGATGAGCATTATCGAAGCCTTTGGCGCCGATACCGCGCGTTGGTTCGTGATGTCCGACAGCCCGCCCGAGCGTGACGTGGAATGGACTGCTTCGGGTGCCGAGGCGACCTTCAAGCATTTGTCGCGGGTCTGGGCGCTGTGCGCGCGCATCGGCGATATGCCTGCGGATCACCAAGGCGTCGGCGATGACGATCTGGCGCGGGCTACCGCCAAAACCGTCGATGAAGTCACCCGCAGCATTGAAACCTTTGCCTTTAACAAGGCGATTGCGGCGCTTTATGGCTTTACCAACACGCTGTCGAAAGCCAACTGCTCGACCGCGATGATGAAGCACGCCATTCGCACCCTTGCGCAGCTGATGCAGCCGATGACGCCGCATATGTCCGAATTGATCTGGACCTTCCAAGGCGGTGAGGGGCTTTGCGCCCGCGCGCCTTGGCCTGTCGCCGATCCAGCTCTGCTGATTGATGATACCGTCACGCTGCCGATCCAAATTAACGGCAAACGGCGGGCGGAAATCAGCGTCCCTGCAGATATGCCCGCTTCCGAGGTTGAAAAACTGGCGCTGGCGGATGAAGCTGTGATCAAGTTCCTTGCGGGCGCGCCCGTCAAGAAAATCATCGTAGTTCCGGGTCGCATCATCAATGTCGTTATTTAATCGCCGCAGCTTGCTCTTGATGCCACTGGCCCTTGCGGCCTGTGGCTTTACGCCCGCCTATGGCCCGACTGGACCTGCGGCGGGCTTGCAGGGCACCGTCTATGCAACCTCACCGACCGATAAAAACGGCTTCGATTTGGTGGAGCGGCTGGAAGAACGGCTGGGGACGCCAAAGTCCGTCGTCTATGATCTGGGCTATAAGATCAGCACGTCGACCGAGGGCGTCGGCATTACCACCGACAATGCCACCACCCGCTACAAGGTCACGGGCACCATCACCTGGACTCTGACCAACCGCGCCACCAGCACCAAGGTCACAGAGGGTAAGGTCAGCACCTTCACCGCCTATTCTGCGACGGGCTCGACGGTGGCATCGCTGACCGCAAGCGAGGACGCGTCACGGCGGCTTATGCGGATTTTGGCGGATCAAATCGTCATGCGGCTTCAGGCGACCTCTGGCCAGTGGGCTAAATGAAGCTCGCCGGAGCAGAAGCAAGCCGTTATTGCGCCAAACCAGACCCCGCGCGTGCGGGTCTGCTGATCTTTGGCGCGGATACGATGCGGGTTGCGCTCAAGCGGCAAGAGGCGATTGCAGCGCTGATCGGCCCGCAGGGCGAGGGCGAGATGCGGCTGACCCGCATCCAAGCGTCCGAGCTGCGCAAAGATGCCTCGCTGCTGGCGGATGCCACTCGGGCGGTCGGGTTCTTTCCGGGCCCACGGGTCGCCTTTGTTGAGGATGCAACCGACGGATTGATGGCCACCATCGCCGATGCGCTACAAGGCTGGCAAAAGGGCGATGCGCAAATCGTGGTCACGGCGGGCAATCTGACGGGCAAATCGACGCTCAAAAGCCTGTTCGAAAAGCATCTGAACGCGATCAGCATCGGCCTTTATGACGACCCTCCCACCCGCGAAGAAATCGAGGCCGAGCTGGCCAAAGCGGGTCTGCGCGACATCCCAGCCGATTCGATGACCGACCTGACCACCCTCGCCCGCGCCCTAGACCCCGGAGATTTCCGCCAAACGCTTGAGAAAATCTCGCTCTATAAGTTCGGCGACACCAGCCCTTTGACGCCGCAGGAAATCCACGACCTTGCCCCCGCCACCATCGAGGCCGAGGTTGACGATCTGCTGGCCGCGGTTGCGGACCAAAACGCCAATGCCATCGGCCCCCTTCTGCGCAGGCTGGAAGGCCAAGGGGTAGCGCCCGTGACGCTGTGTATTGGCGCGCTGCGGCACTTTCGGGCGCTGCATGTGGCGGTCACCGATGCGGGCGGTATCTCGGCGGGGCTGATGAAAGCGCGGGTTTTTGGCCCAAGGCGTGATGCCATGCAGCGCCAAGCGGGCAACTGGGGCATGCACAAGCTTGAGACCGCGCTGTCGCTGTTGATCGAGACCGATATGACGCTGCGCTCGACGTCGCGCGCGCCGACGATGGCGGTAATGGAGCGCGCGCTGATCCGCCTTGCGATGATGAAGCGCTAACCCCTCGGATATATCCCCATGGCCAAACCCAAGACCCCGATTGAAGCCTTTCTGACCCCTTTGACCAAGCTCGCGCTGAAACAGCCCGAGATCGAGGCCGAGGTGATTTGGGCCGAGAATGGCGCGTGGCAACCCCAAGACGATGACGCGGAGTTTCTGGATGGCGAAGAGGTGCCCTATTATGCCGAGGGCCTGCTGCTAGAAGGTTTTAGCCTGCACTATCAAATCCTTGCCGAAGCGGATGCCCCAAAGGACCCCGTGCATATCCGCCTGTTTTGCTGGCAAGCGGACCCGCCCGCGATGCCGGATGCGGGCGACGGGCTGGTGATTGCGGCCTCTGGCCAGATGGCGGGTCAGCAGCCCAGCTAAGGCTTGGTGTCATCCGCTGGCTGCGTGGCCCTGATTTTGCGGATGATATCGGCCGCCCAAATCCGAGACAGCGCGTGATAGAGCGGCTCTGGGGCGATCAAGCGCGAGGTCCCATAGCCAATCATCGCCGCCGCCATCACAGGCACCACATTGGCGTGATTGCCCGTCATCTCTAGGATAATCACAAAGGCGGTCATCGGCGCTTGCACCACGCCCGCGAAATATCCCGACATCCCCAGCAAAGCCGCAAGCCCCGCGTTCGACCCCAAGATCGCCCCGATCACCGACCCAAGCCCCGCACCGACCGCCAAAGACGGCGCAAACAGTCCCCCCGGAATTCCCGAAGCCGTAGAGGCCAGCGTCACCAGAAACTTGCCGATGAAGAAATACCACGGCAGCGACTCGCCTTCGATGGCCGCGCGCGCTTGGGTATAGCTGGTGCCAAAGGTCATGCCCCCGGTCGCGATGCCGATGATCGCCACCAACAGACCCGCGCAGGCCGCAATCGCGATGATCTTGCCAACGGCTTGCAGCTTGATCGACCGGATTTTGCGCACCAAAAGCAAGGTAAGCCGACTAAACCCAGCGCCGAAAACACCGCCCACAACGCCACAAGCAATCACCAAAAGCCAATCATCAGGGAAAACCGCGACCTCTTTAGTAAAGCCGAAATAGGTGTAAGACCCCGTCAGCGACAGCGATGCCACCCCAGCGATAATCACCGCCGAAAGCACAACGCCGTTGGTCCGCGCATTATAGCTGCGCCCCATTTCCTCAATCGCAAAGACAATCCCCGCAAGAGGCGTGTTGAACGCCGCCGCAATCCCCGCCGCAGATCCCGCCAAAATCAAGCCCTTAGCATGTGCCATCCCGCCAAGCCGCGCCGAAAGCAGCATCAGTGATGCCCCGACCTGCACCGTCGGCCCCTCGCGCCCGATCGATGCACCAGAGGCAAGACCGATCACGGTCAAGGCAATCTTGCCCAAGACCAAGCGGATCGACAGCAGATAGCTTCGCTCGGAATTGTCGCGCAAATGCCGCGCCGCAATCGCCTGAGGAATGCCCGACCCCTGCGAGCCTGGGAAATACCGATCCGCCGCCAGCGCGCAGATCACCATCCCAACCGGAGTGATCACCAAAGGCAACCA
>CAWJOY010000068.1:0-87635 GCA_963844505.1 uncultured Alphaproteobacteria bacterium | reverse complement strand
TGGCCGTACTCGGTGCATCTGGCTACACCTTTGCCGAAGCGACATTCAGCCAGAAACTACCGGACTGGATCGGCTCGCATGTCAGGGCATTCGAATTCTTTGGTTGCGTGCCGGAGATCGTGGTGCCAGACAACCTCAAATCGGCCGTGACCAAGCCGTGTTTCTACGAACCGGAACTCAACACCACCTATGCCGACATGGCGCAGCACTATGGCGTGGCGATCATCCCGGCGCGCCCCTACAAGCCTCGCGACAAGGCGATGGTCGAGTTGGGCGTGCTGCTGGTACAGCGTTGGATCACCGCCAGGTTGCGCCGCCACACCTTCTTCAGCCTGCACGAATTGAATCGCCTCATTGCACAGTTGCTGCAAGGCTTGAACAATCGCCCCTTCCAGAAGAACAAAACGGAAACCCGTCGCTCGCTGTTCGACAGCCTCGACCGACCCGCCATGAAGCCACTTCCCGCCCAGCCCTATGAATATGCAGAGTGGCTGAAGCGCAGTTCGGAAATGGCCCGGGCGTCCCCACCGGCCTGCGTCAGCAGAGCCGCGGTGGCACCGGGTTTCTGCTCGAGCATGGCAGCGAGCAGATGGGCGGACTCGATCGCCGCATGGTCCTGCCCCAGGGCGCGTGACTGGGCGTCAGCCAGCGCCTGCTGCAGTCGACCGGTCATCTTGTCGAAACGCATGAGACTACCTCTATGTGTGGTTGCCGTCTAAAATGCGGCCATCTTCGGGAAGTGCCCCAGCATGCCCAGCCATGCCGGCGTTGGTGCCGGCGTATGGGTCCAGGGCAACGCCAGCGCCATGCAGATGACGAACACCACATTGGTGATCAGCATCTGCTCCAGCACCGAGGTCTGGTCATCCACCTGGCGCAGCTGGATGTAAGTGAACGCCCAGCACATCGCCGCCAGCAACGTCAGGACAATCGGCACCGGATTGGCCAGGTTGTTCGGGCGGCAAGCAATCACCACGCCGACAAAACCGACGATCAGGGTGAACCACTGCCCACCGGTGACGCGCTCCTTCAGAATCGCCGTCGCCAGCACCGTAACCATGATCGGCGCGGAAAAATACAGCGTGGTCATCTCAGCGAGCGTGAGATCGCGTGCCGCCGTGTAGTACAGCAACCACGCGGCAATCGACAGCAAGCCGCGTACCACCAGCAAGCGCCGGCTGGACGAACGCCACGCGCGGCGCACCAGTGACAAGCGCCCTATCAACAAACACGCAATCGCCACCACCAGCGCACGCCAGAACAAAATGGTGACCACCGAATAGTCGGCCACCAGCCACTTGATTCCGGCGTCCTGCAACGACAGGAATGCGTAGCCCAGTGTGCACAGGCCAATGCCCTGTAGCGAGCGGTCAACCAACGGTTTATTCATCATGCAGACCTGCGTACCGGAGTGCCCCGGCGTTCAACAAAGGCAAACAAGGCTTCGATGAGGAACGTCAGGCAGACGTAGACGCCGGCCACCAACAGCAACGGCTCGTACACTTGCAGGGTTTGCGCCCGAACGACGTTGGCCGCGCCCTCGGGCCGCGGCCCCCGGCGTGCTTGACCGCGCGGCGCTTGCCACCCCGTCGACGGGGGCTCCGCGCGCAGCATGGGCAGCCGCGTGGTGGGCTCGTGCTCGAAGGACGTGGTCTGGTCGACGGGCTCGAGGGAGTTGAGGACCCGCTCGATGGAGACGGTGTCGAACTGGCGCGGAGCCTGGGGGGTGGGCTCGCGCACCGGCTCGCGGACCGGCTCGCGGACCGGCTCGGCGACGTGCGCCAGGGCGGGTTCGCTGCGCGGCCGCTCCTCGACCAGCAGTGCGGTCCGGGCGACGGGCTCCGTCACGGGCTCCGTCACGGGCGCCACCGCTGGCTCAGCCACCGCGGCCCGGCGACGCCCGACGTAGGCCGGCGGGGCGGCGTCGAGCGGGCTGACGTAGTCGACGGGGACGCTCGCCTTGCGGCGTCCTCCTGCCCTGGCCGTCAAAGCGTCCGGGGTCGAGGAGCCTGCCTCTTGGAGTTGAGGCTCAGCCTCTGTGACCAGGCACGAGTCAGGGTCCCCCCAGGCCGACGACAGGACATGCGCGCATGACCTTAGCGGATGCCCCGGGGGCTCCGAAATCGGTGTCAACGCATTTTGTGGAGGGAGCGATCCACTCCATGGTTACCTGCAGGTCATGTCCGCGATGTCGATTCGCCTCCTTTACTGCGGTGACGTCCAGACCGGCCCGCGGGCGCTCCGGGACTCCGGTCACGAGGTGGTGCTGCTCGAGCCCGGAGCGTCGGCAGCGCAGCTCGCCGCCGTCGCCGTCCAGGAGGACGTCGACCTGGTCGCCGTGGCGGACCCCGACCTGGGGGCGGACGTCGTCGGTGCGCTGGGGGACAACGTCGGTCGTCTTCTGGGTCACGTCGGCGTCGGGGGCCTCGTAACCCCGCCAGCCCCGGGACTAAGGTGCGCGAGGGGCGTCCCGGACGCCCGTACCTCTGATGTCTTCCGATCTCTGCGGACCTACAACGAGCAAGGACTTCCCTCGTGGACCTGATGGAGTACCAGGTGGAGGACTCTTCGCCAAGCACGGAGTCGCCCACCACCCTCGGCACCGTGGTCACCGGCTGGGGGCCAGGGCCGCTGCGGAGGAGTACGGCTTCTGCGTGGTCAAGGCCCAGGTGAAGGCGGGCGGCCGCGGCAAGGCCGGCGGCGTGAAGCGCCTGGCCAGACCCGGACGAGGCGTTCGAGCACGCCTCGAACATCCTCGGCATGGAGATCAAGGGGCTCACCGTCAACCGGGTCCTCATCACACCGGCGACCCCGCCGGTGGAAAAAGTGATTCGGCCCAAGCTGCACCAAAGGTGCGCGGGCGGTGTGGCCAAAGCCCTTGTAGGCGTTCGACAACAGCACCTTGAATTCGACATCGCCAAAGGTGTCGCCGATGTAGGGCCGCATCACGCGATAGGCGATTTCCTCATAGGGCAGGCCCGCAAGCGCCGCGATCTCGGAATGGGTCATGGTCGGAACGGTTTCAGGCACATAAAGCCCGCCATCGCGCGCCAGCCCCGTCATCATCGCTTCGCCGAAATTAAGCACCGGAGCCGCGCCCCGCGTCGAAATATACCGCATATGTAGCCCCTAAGTTTGCCGCCTGATACGCCAGACCAGCGCCGCTGTCATCACCGCCCAAACAATTGCCAGCAAAAACCACGTAATCGCATAGCCCCAATGGTCATTAGGAATAGTAGAAACATCGACGGGCATCGCAGCTATCCCGTCACCCGTTGGTTCGCGGGCGACAATAATAACCGCTTCTGTGCCAAGCTTTGACGCCATCGCATCGGCGTCGCGCGCAAACCACATCCCCGTTTTCGCATCTGGTGGCGGTGTGTATTCGTTCGAATCGCGCGGCCACATCAGATTGCCGCGCACCTCGATGTCTTGGACCTGCAGGTCTTTGTGCTTGTCGTCGTCTTGCAAAAAGCCGCGATCCACCAGCACCCGCCGCCCGTCATCCATCTGCAAGACCGAGATCACCTGCACGCCGGCGCCGACCATCGCCTGTCCCGACAGCACATAGAGCCGCTCTCCGGTAAAGCGCCCTTTGGCCGTCACGGGCCGATAGCGGTCGCGCTCGCGGTCGAATGTGGTTGGCAGCGGCACCGCAGGCTCCGAAATGCCCGCCGTCATCTCATCCAGTTGCACACGCTTTTCGTACATGCGCTGGACTTGCCAGATGCCAAGGCTGCAAAGAACGCCCACACCCGCCAAGCCGAGCAAAAGCGCCGAGGTCAAACGAAAATTCATAGACAGCCCCAGAAACGAAAAGCGCGGGCCAACTGGCCCGCGCGCTTGTTTTTGCCAGTTGGTCTTAGTGACCGCCCCAGATGTAAACTGCGGCAAAGAGGAACAACCAAACCACGTCAACAAAGTGCCAGTACCAAGCAGCAGCCTCAAAGCCGACGTGCTGCTCTGGGGTGAAGTGGCCTTTGTAGGTGCGGATCAAACAGATCGCCAAGAAGATCGTGCCGATCAACACATGGAAACCGTGGAAGCCGGTCGCCATGAAGAAGGTCGCGCCATAGATGTTGCCCGCAAAGCCAAAGGCTGCGTGGCTGTACTCATAGGCTTGGAAGAAGGTGAACAGCGCGCCCAGAGCAATCGCAAGGATCAGGCCCTGCTTCATTGCTGCGCGGTTGTTGTTCTCATGCACCAGCGCGTGGTGAGCCCAAGTCGCAGCACAGCCCGAGCAGAGCAGGATCAACGTGTTGATCAGCGGCAGGTGCCAAGGGTCGAACAAGGTGATGCCTTCTGGTGGCCAAACACCATCCTTGAGCGGCGACAATGGCCCCATCGGATACATTGCGTGCTTGAAGAAGGTCCAGAACCAAGCCGCGAAGAACATCACTTCGGACATGATAAACAGGATAAAGCCATACCGCAGGCCAATCCGAACAACAGGCGTGTGGTCGCCGGTTTGGCCTTCGTGGACCACTTCGGACCACCAGCCAAACATAACGTAAAGCACGCCAGCAAAGCCGATCAGCCCCAAATAGGGTGCCGAGCCGTGCATCCAAAGCACCGAGCCAAGCAGCATAATAAAAGCGCTGACTGCCCCTAAGAAAGGCCAGATCGACGGTGGCAAAATGTGAAAATCGTGGTTCTTGGCGTGGGCCATGTTCGGGTTCCCTCGGTTTCTTATCGTTAGTTTAATTGCTTGACGGTTTCGGGCGCAAGCGCGGCTTGCTGCTCTGGCGTCAAGGGTGTTTCGTGGAAGGTATAGGACAGCGTGATCTCTTTGATAAGCTTCGCTTCCTTATCATTGACGATCTCGGGGTCGACATAGAAGGTCACAGGCATCTGCACCCGCTCACCCGGTTGCAGGATTTGCTCGGTAAAGCAAAAGCACTCGATCTTGGTGAAATAGCCGCCTGCCTGATCTGGGCTGACGTTATAACTTGCCGTGCCAGCGACCACGCGGTTGGTCGGGTTATATGCCTCGTAAAAGGCAAGCCCCGTTTCCCCGATACGCAGCTTCATCTGGGTGACTTCGGGTTTGAACTCCCAAGGCATTCCCGCTTCGAGAGAGCCATCAAAACGGATGATAACCTGTTGATCCAGAATGACATCTGGCGCCACTTCGGCCACAGAGGTCGTGCCTGCATATCCCGTCACACGGCAGAACCAGTTGTAAAACGGAACGGCGGCAAAGCTCAGCGACAGCATCATCGCCGCAATCCCGACCAGCCCAAGAGCCATACGCTTCGGCGTCATGGCTTTGGCACAATCGGTTGGGTCGAGCCAAGCAGGCCCGGCGCGTCATTTGCATGCATCATATCGCCATTCTTGACCTTGACCACGGTCAGAGCGAAAACCAGCGACACAAAGCAGCCCAAGACAATTCCCACACCCAAGTTGCGCGAAAAGCGCCGCTTGTGCATCTCGTGTTCGGTTTTGAAAGCCATCTTACCAGCCCCCCATTCCATAGGACCGCAGCGCGGCCTCAATCAAAAGAACGCCGAAGTGCAGGAAGAGATACAGCAACGAAAAGCGGAACACTTGCTTTTCGACCTTATATCCATCCGCCTCGGCCTTGGCATCGTCACGCCGCCAGATCCGATAGGCGCCGCGCAGGAACTCTGCGTTCAAAAGCAGCGACACGCCCAGATACACCGGACCACCGATCGAGGTGAAGGCCGTTGCCAGCGCGAAAGGCACCAGCGCAATCGTATAGATCAGGATATGGTTGCGCGTCACCCGCTTGCCATGGGTGACAGTCAGCATCGGCACGCCTGCCTTAGAGTAGTCCTCATTCATGAACAGTGCCAACGCCCAAAAGTGCGGCGGCGTCCACATGAAGATCAACATGAACATCAGCGCCGCCTCAATCGAGACCGACCCCGTTGCAGCGACCCAGCCGATCATCGGAGGAAAGGCCCCCGCTGCGCCACCGATCACGATGTTCTGCGGCGTCGAGCGTTTAAGCCACATCGAATAGACGACGGCGTAAAAGAAAATCGTAAAGGCCAGCAAGGCCCCCGCAAGGATATTGGTCGCAAGCGCCAACATCACCACCGAAATCCCCGACAGCGCGACGCCCAGACCCAAAGCCTCGCCCGCCTCGACCTTGCCTGATGGCACGGGACGGCCCTTGGTGCGGCGCATGATCACGTCAATATCGGCATCCCACCACATATTGAGCGCACCCGAAGCCCCTGCCCCCAGCGCAATAAACAGCACAGCCGCAAAAGCCTCGACCGGATTCAAATGCACCGGCGCGACCAAAAGCCCAACCAGCGCGGTAAACACCACAAGAGACATCACGCGCGGCTTCAACAGCTGCACGTAATCGCCAAAGCTTGCCTCTTTGTGGGCGTCGAAGGAACCGGTATCGGCCATGTAAATCGGGCTTTCTTCTAAAGCTTAGGCCCCACTATAGGGGCCCAAGCGCTTTCAGGATCAAAGGCTTACTTCTGTGCCAGCAGGACGTTGCCGCCCTTGGCTTGCAGAACCCAAGCGTCATAGGCTGCTTGGCTGACGACTTTGACCGTGATCGGCATATAGGCGTGGTCCTTGCCGCAGAGCGTGGTGCACTGACCAAAGTAGATGCCCTCGCGCTCGGCTTTGAACCAGAGCTGGCCCAGACGGCCGGGGACTGCGGACTGCATCACACCAAAAGCAGGCATTGCCCAAGCGTGGATTACGTCTGCACCCGTCACCTGCATCACGATGGTCTTGCCGACGGGAATGACAACAGCGTTGTCAGTCGCCAGCAGCCACTCGTTACGGGTGTAGCCATAGTAAGCCAGCTTTTTCAGCGCGGTTTCGTTCAGGATCTGCGGCGTGTCCATCGGCTGATCGTCACCCCAACCAGCGGCTGGGTCGTTGATCTTGGTGCTGGCGTCGATGCGGAAAGCGTCGAACGAGATCTCTTCATCTGGGTATTCGTAGGACCAATACCACTGGTTGCCAGTTGCCTTGATGGTGATGTCAGCCACAGGAATTTCCTGTTGCTTGAACAGCGCGGGCAGCGAGAACGACCCGATAAACACAAGGATCAGGATTGGAACGACGGTCCAAACGATCTCGAGCGGTGTGTTATGCGTAAAAGTCGAAGGCTTTGGGTTGCGCTTGGCGCTATAGCGGATGCCGATATAAAGCAGCAGCACCGTCACAAAGATCACGATCGCGGTGATGATGATCAAGATCGTGTGGTCAAGCCATTGCAGGTCAGACGCGATGTTGGTTGCCGCTGGCTGATGCTCGGTTCCGCGCGGCACAGGGGCCCCAACGATTTCCAGAGCTTGCGCCAAAGCAACGCTCGGCATCGCAAGGCCAAGCACTGTGGCAGTAACAGCGTTGAAAGAGGACAGTAGACGCATGTTCATTTCCCGTACCAAGTGGGCAGCTTTCACGCCGCCTTTTCGACCTGCCCAAATCAAAGGCAGAATCCCGTTGTATCTCGTTTCCGTGAAACCATATTAGGCACGCGACAACAAGAGAAACGTGCGACAAATGCGCCTCGTTTGCGCTAGATCAAGGCAAAATCGCACGCGCCTCACGCAGTGCAGCGCCAAATCAGCACAAAGCGCCCCTCGGCAATCTCTGCTTACCTTGCGATGGACCGCGTCAAAGCCTAGGTTCATCTCATCCCAGCGAGGCCAAGCCTCCGCGCCCAGATCACGGCCGCCCCTTGGCCCGAATATGAAAGCCTGCGCATGACCGACGCTCCCTTCCGCCCGTTTGAAACCCATCTCGACGAGGCGACAGCACTTGCCACCCTGCGCGCAGCGACCCACGGCGCCGACGACGGCGAGTTGTTCTTCGAGCGTAACCGGTCCGAAGCGATTGTGCTGGACGATGGCCGCATCAAGACCGCCAGCTATGACGCGTCCGAAGGCTTTGGCTTGCGCGCCGTGCGGGGCGAAGTCGCAGGCTATGCCCATTCCACCGAGATCAACGAGCAATCGCTGCTGCGGGCCTCGGAAACCGCGCGTTTGGCGGTGGGGGCTGGTGGCGGCACTTTGGCCGACGCGCCCAACCGCACCAATATCAAGCTTTACGGCGACGCGGACCCGATGGCCGATGCGGCTTTTGCGGTCAAAATCGACCTGCTCAAGGAAATCGACGCTTATGCCCGCGCCCTCGACCCGCGGGTTGTGCAGGTTTCGGCTGTCATCTCGGCAGGTCTGCAGGAAATCGAAATCCTGCGCCCCGAGGGCCTGCGCTATACGGATGTGCGGCCGATGGCACGGATGAATGTGTCGGTGATCGTGGCCTCGAAGGGGTTGCGCGAATCGGGTGGCATGGGCGGTGGCGGGCGCTTTGGCTTGGCCGAGCTGATGCAGCCCTCGCATTGGCAACCCTTGCTGCGCGAGGCTTTGCGCATCGCTTTGGTCAACCTTGAGGCCGTGCCTGCACCTGCGGGCATCATGGATGTGGTGCTTGGGCCAGGCTGGCCGGGGATTTTGCTGCACGAAGCGATTGGCCACGGGCTTGAAGGCGACTTTAACCGCAAGAAAACCTCGGCCTTTGCGGGGCTGATGGGCGAGATGATCGCGGCAAAAGGCGTTACCGTTCTGGATGATGGCACCATGCCGAACCGTCGTGGCAGCATCTCGATTGACGACGAAGGCACGCCCTCGGCCAAGAACACGCTGATCGAGGACGGACGGCTGGTCGGCTATATGCAAGACCGCCAAAATGCGCGCTTGATGGGCGTCGCGCCCACAGGCAACGGTCGCCGCGAATCCTATGCGCATATCCCGATGCCGCGCATGACCAACACTTATATGCTGTCGGGACAGGATGACCCCGCAGGCATCGTCGCAAGCCTCAAGGATGGCATTTACGCGGTCGGATTTGGCGGTGGGCAGGTCGATATTACCAACGGCAAGTTCGTGTTTTCCTGCACCGAAGCCTACCGCGTCCGCAATGGCGTCATCGGCGAAGCGGTCAAGGGCGCCACCCTGATTGGCGACGGCGCCACCGCGCTCAAGCAAATTCGCGCCATCGGCAACGACCTCGCGCTTGACCCCGGGATCGGCAACTGCGGCAAGTCGGGCCAGTGGGTGCCCGTGGGCGTCGGACAGCCGACACTGCTGATCGGTGGATTGACCATCGGCGGCTCGCAGACCTAAGGGGCGCTCACATGAGCCTGTTGCAGTCGCCCTTGGGGGAATTTCGCGCGCTTGGATGGCGCCGCTTTGGTGTGGCGCTGGCGATTGCGTGGTTGGCCCCTGCCCTGCTGGCGGCGGTGGCACTGCTGCTGCAACGGCTGCTGCAAACGCCAATGTGGGGCAGCGGCTTTGCGGCGCTGTGGTCGCTTTCGCTCATGCTGCTGCTTTCACCGATGACAAGCTGGTTTGCGCTGCTTCCTGCCGCGCCGATCGTCGCGATTTTGATGGATCGCGGCTGGTTCGGTTGGATGCCCGCGATAGTGCTGGGGGCGGGCACGGGCGCAGGACTTGGCCTGCTGATCGGCTCGCCGCTGCTGATTGGCCTTGGGGTTGCGATCTTTGCGCTGCTGCGCGCCGCACTGACATGGGTTGGCACGCGTTAGCGCGCCAGCCCCCGCGTCATCGCCTCGACCAATGCGCGCACCTCGGTGGGAAGCACATCGCTTGGCGTGCCGACAAAGCGCGCGGTTAACCCCAGATAGACCACCCCATGCACGGCTGCGAATACCGTCTTGGCACGGCGCACCAGATCGGCAGGCGCAAGATCGGGCCGCATCAGCGACAGCGGCTTGATGATCTGCGCGATCAACACACGGTGCTCTTCGCGGTGCCATTCGGGCGCAGCGACCCCCTCGGGCAAGCGGTGGTTAAACATCGCCGACCACAGCTGATAATTCGCCAAAGCAAAATCAACATAGCCCTGCGCCAAGGCCAAAAGCACCTCGCGCGGGGCAGCCCCCTCTGGCACCGCTGCGGCCAAAGCCTCGCCCAACCGCGCCAAGCTGCGCGAGTTCACATGCAGCACCAGCCGGTCCAAATCCTCGAACGCATTATAGAGCGCCCCCAGCGCACAGCCCGCATCCGCCGTCACCTCGCGCGCCTTGAGCCCATCCAAGCCCTGCGAAACAATACGCGCTTCTGCCGCATCAATCAGCCGCTTGCGCAGATCGTCCCGCATCTCTTCGCGTTTGCCCGCCATCTTGCCTCCAAAAAGAATTGTGAACGATGTTCAAAATAAGACTTGAACGGCGTTCATGCTCGTGCAATACAAGCCACATGAACACGGTTCATAACAACGGAGACGAAGATGTTCAAACTGTTTGTGACCCTGATGCGCGGTAAAAACGCCGATGCCGCCGAAAGCCTAGCAGATGCGACCGCCCTGCCCGTGCTGCGCCAACAGCTGCGCGACTGTGCCGCCGCGATTGAAACCGCCCGCCGCTCTGTGGCGATGGTGATGGCCTATGAGACTTGCGAAAAGGCCACCGCGGCCCGCATCGCTCGTCAGCTTGCCGATCTTGAAACCCGCGCGCTGGATGCGCTGGCCAAGGGGCGCGACGACCTTGCCACAGAGGCCGCAGGCGCCATCGCCCAGCTTGAGGCCGAGGCCACCACCACCGCTCGCGCCCTTGCCACTTATCAAACCGAGATCGCGCAACTGCGGGTGGTTGTCGCCAAATCCGAGAGCCGCCTGCGCGATCTGCAACGCGGCCACCACCTCGCCTTTGCCACCAACCAGACGCAAAAGCTGCGGACTCCGGTTGCCTCGACTGCAACGCTTGACGACGCCGAAGCCACTCTGTCACGCCTGCAACAAGGCCAAGCCAAGACCGAGGCCACCCGCGCCGCCTTGTTCGAGCTGTCCGCCGCAGGCTCTGCCGATGCGATGCGCGACCGTCTTGCCGCCGCGGGCTGTGGCGCGCCACTGCGCCCTGATGCGGTGTCCGTTTTGGACCGCCTGCGCGCCAAATCCGCCTAACCTCTTAAAACCCCGCGCAAATCCGCGCCAAATCTCTTAAAGGACACTCACATGGAAAACCTTCCAATCAAAACCTCTGCCGCTTGGAACCTGTTCACCTATCTCAACTTTGGCGTTGCAGCCGCGATGATGGCGGGTGGCATCTATTTCCTCGAAGCCTCTTTTGCCGCGAAAGGCTTCTACGCTATGGCCGCACTGATGCTGGTCAGCTCCACCGCCGCGATCAGCAAATCCCTCCGCGACGCCGAAGAATCGCAGCGCCTGCACCACAAGATCGACGAAGCCCGCACCGAACGCCTGCTGATGGAAACCGCCAACCCGCGCAGCTAATCTTAATAGGGCCGCACCCCGCGTGCGGCCCAAAGCCCAAGGACATCCCATGCTCCGCATCCTCAGCCATATTCTGTTCGTCTTCGCCCTCGGCCTCGCCACAGCATGGGCCGCAACCGCGCTTTGGGTGCATATCCCGCAGCCCTTGCTCTTGCTGCTTTGGGCCGGGCTTGGTGCGGCCAGCCTTGCCGCAACTGTCCTGCATTTCCAGCGCCGCCGTGCCGCTTGGGCCGTCATCGCAGCAACCGCGCTGATCGTTGGCGGTTGGTACCAGACCCTCACCCCCAGCCAAACGCGCAACTGGGCGCCGGATGTGGCGCATGGCATCTCGGGCGAGGTGAACGGCTCGATCGTCACCCTGCACAACCTGCGCGACTTTGCTTGGACTTCGGCGACAGAGGCCACCCCGCGCTGGCAAGATTTGACCGTCAATCTTGATGATCTGCAAAGCGTCGACATGATCACCTCGACATGGGACAGCCCCGAAATCGCGCATCTGATTGTCAGTTTTGGGTTCAGGACGGGCGAGCAGATCGCCTTCTCTGTGGAAATCCGCAAAGAGCTGGGGGAAGAGTTCTCGACCGTCGGCGGCTTCTTTCGCCAGTTCGAGCTGTCTCTGATCGCCGCCACCGAACAAGACATCGTCGCCGTGCGTGCGCAACACCGAGGCGAGGACGTGGCGCTCTATCCCGTTAACCTTAACCCCGAGCAGGCCCGCGTGTTGTTCCTGAAATATCTCGCCTTTGGCAACCAACTTGCCGCCAAGCCCGAGTTCTATAACACCGTGACCGCCAACTGCACCTCGGTGGTTTACGGCCTTGTGCAAGCGATCAAACCCGACATGCCGCTTGATGCGAGCCTGCTGTTGTCGGGCCGCCTGCCCGAGTATCTGAACGACCTTGGCGGCCTTGTCGGCGAGATGCCCATGGCACAGCGTCGCGCAAACGCACGGATCAGCGCCAAGGCGCAAACCCTTGACGCTGATCAGAATTTCTCGGCGCGGCTGCGCGCGAACTAGCGCCCGAACTTGGCCTTGAGCGCGTCGGCAAAGGCATTGTTCTCTGTCGACGCTGCCGCTTTGGGGGCCGCCGAGGTTGGCAAAGGCTTGCCGCGCGACGGTGCAGGGGCGCGATCAGCCCCACGTTCACGGGCTTGCTCTCGGGCCTCGCCACTGTCGGATTTCATCGTCAAACCAATACGCTTGCGCGGCACATCGACCTCAACCACCCGCACCTTGACCACATCGCCCGCCTTGACCACCTCATGCGCATCCTTAACGAATTTGTCGGCAAGCTGGCTCACATGCACCAAACCATCCTGGTGCACACCGATATCGACAAAGGCCCCAAACGCCGCGACGTTGGTGACCGTGCCTTCCAGCATCATCCCTGGCTTGAGGTCTCTGATATCCTCGACCCCATCGGTAAAGGTCGCAGTTTTAAAGCTTGGCCGTGGGTCGCGCGCGGGCTTTTCCAGCTCGGCCAGAATGTCGCGCACGGTGGGCAGACCGAATTTCTCATCCACAAAAGCCTTAGCGTCCAGGGACTTGAGCGCCGAAGGGTCTGCCATCAGCGCCCGAATATCGCGACCACAGGCGGCAACAATCTTGCGTGCCACGTCATAGGCTTCGGGGTGCACCGAGCTTGCATCCAATGGCTCCTTGCCCCCCGAGATACGCAGGAACCCCGCCGCTTGCTCAAACGCCTTCGGCCCCAAGCGCGCCACCTTCAGCAACTCGCGGCGCGAGGCGAACGGCCCATTGATGTCACGGTGGTTAACGATGGCCTCTGCCAAACCCGCACCAACGCCCGACACCCGCGCCAAAAGCGGTGCCGACGCCGTGTTAAGGTCGACACCAACCGCGTTTACCGCGTCTTCTACCACCGCCTCGAGCGAACGGCCCAAGCGATATTGGTCAACGTCATGCTGATACTGACCAACGCCGATCGCTTTCGGCTCGATCTTGACCAACTCTGCCAGAGGATCCTGCAAACGCCGCGCAATCGACACCGCGCCGCGCAGACTGACGTCCAACTCGGGGAACTCTTTGGCCGCCAACTCGCTCGCCGAATAGACCGAAGCCCCCGCCTCGGACACGATCACCTTCACCGGCTTTTCCGTCCCCGGCAAAACCGCAAGCAAATCCGCAACCATCTTTTCCGTCTCGCGGCTGGCTGTGCCGTTGCCAATCGCAATCAACTTGACGCCGTGCTTGGCGATCAATTGCGCAATCACCACCTGAGCGCCGCGCAAATCATTCTTTGGCTGGAACGGATAGACCGTCTCTGTGCCCAAAACCTTGCCCGTGGCATCCACCACGGCGACCTTCACCCCTGTGCGAATCCCCGGATCAAGACCCATAGTAGCCTTACCGCCAGCAGGAGCCGCAAGCAGCAAATCCTTCAAATTGCGCGCAAATACGGCTATCGCGTCGGCCTCGGCCCGTTCGCGCAGATCGCCCATCAGGTCCAAGGTCAGCGAGGTCTTCAGCTTCACCCGCCACGCCCAAGCCGCCGCCTCGCGCAGCCAGACATCGCCCGCGCCACGCCCGCCCGCGCCCAACGAAGCCGCCGCCGCACGTTCTGCGGGGCTTTCGCCCTTTGGCGCATCGGGGTCAATCGCCAGATCAATCGACAAAAACCCCTCATTCTGGCCGCGCAGCATCGCCAAAACGCGGTGGCTTGGCGCACCGGCCCAAGCCTCGTTATGGTCGAAATAGTCAGAGAACTTAGCGCCCTCGGCCTCTTTGCCCGCGACGCCCTTCGACGCCAACCGCGCCACTTGCTTCATATGACTGCGCAAACGCCCCAGCAGGCTGGCGTCTTCGGACAGCCCCTCGGCGACAATATCGCGCGCGCCCTCAAGCGCGGCTTTCACATCTGCCACCGCCTCGCTGACATAGACCTGCGCCAAAACCGCAGGATCGGCGTTGCGGTCGGCCAAGATTGCCTCGACCAAAGGCCCCAATCCGTTCTCGCGCGCAATCATCGCACGCGTGCGCCGCTTGGGCTTATAGGGCAGGTAAATATCTTCCAGCTCGGCTTTGGTGGTCGCCTTGCCGATGGCCCCGGACAGCACATCCGTCAGCTTGCCCTGATCGGTGATCGAGCCCAGAATTGCCGCCCGCCGCGCCTCAAGCTCGCGCAGATAGACCAGCCGCTCGGCCAAGTTCCGCAGCTGCGTATCGTCCAGCCCGCCCGTCGCCTCTTTGCGATAGCGCGCGATGAAGGGCACCGTCGCGCCCTCATCCAACAGCCCGATCGCCGAGGCCACCTGCGCAGGTGTCGCCGCGATTTCGCTAGCAATTACAAGGGGGATACGACGGATAGCTTCGGGGGTCATCTGATCTTCCTTCACTTGGAAGACTGACCATACAGCTTGGCTGTGGCAAGGCCAAGGGCCGGAAACTATCACTAAGCGGAGAAATGGTACCGATGGCCCGGCTCGAACGGGCGACCCCTAGATCCACAATCTAGTGCTCTAACCAACTGAGCTACATCGGCACTTGGGGCGCGTTTACCCCCCCTCTTGCAGGATTGCAAGAGCCGGAATGCCGCTAATTCGACTATCCGTGCAAACTAGCTTGCACGGCTGGGCCTGAAACGCTACCCACGGCAAAGAAACTTAGGAATAGAGGCCAAAATGGGCATCGACAAGCAAAGCGACATCTCTGCCGACATTCAAATCGGCCCGACCGATCAAGGTATGGTGCGCATCTATATCGAGGCTGAAGGCGGCGTCGAACTGCCCCTGGATTTCGACCCAGATGAGGCGGACGAAATCGCAGAAGAGCTGCGCACCGCAGCCGAAGCGGCACGCTCGCTCAGCTCTGGCACCAAGCCGCCGAAAAAGCGCTAAGGCATCAGCCCGCCCAGCTTGGGGTCGCGATAGGCTTGCAACCTCAAAGCCGCGTGGCGGGCAAACTTTTGCACCATCACCTTGCGCCGCGCTGCCGCCAGCGGCGTCTCTGGGCCCATCCGCACGATCTCGGCACCAAAGGCATCCGCCAAAATCAGCCCCGTGTCTTGCGGCAAAATTTCGGTCGGAAACGCGGGATCTACCGCCCAAAAGAACCGATCACACCACGGCAGATAGCCGCGCCACTTTTGGTCCGCCATAAAGTCCGCGCGGCTGGATTTGCATTCGATCACCCAAATCTCGCCTTTTGGCCCCAGCGCCATGACATCGACACGCAGGCCAGAAGCCGGCACCAACTCTTCAACCGAGACGAAATCGAACTGCAACAGCCCCCGCGCCACACCACGCGCCAAGCGCTGGCCGGCCATAAGGCTCGTGTCTTCATCCAAAAGAGGCGAGGTCAAATCCATGCGCCAACCCTGAACCAAAGCAGAACACCGCGCAAGCCCGTCATGCCCCTTGCGCAGCGCCCTTGCAGTCCCTACATTCAAGAGTGGCGGGTGCTGCTCTTCTCGTGAATGACCCTTTTCCAGTGGCCGATAAGCATCTCCGAGGGAGCTGGCTCTGGCAAGATCCTGGTCTTGCTACCTGGTGACCAACCTGAACACTCAGGCTCTCGGGAAATTCACGTCGTCACGGCCGCTGCGGGCCCGCCACCTTTTTCACCGTAGCCTCTACCCTGATCGGACGCGACACGTCCGGCGCACGGTTGCCGCCTGTCGGGCCTTCGGGATCCTCGGCAAGCCGCATCACCGCGATGGCGAATTGCACGCCCGCAAACACCACGCCATTCATGACAAACAGCATAAACGCTGCGATCATGCCGATGTCTGACCCAAAGATCAGCCGACGCACGCCCGCGACATCTGCCCAAAGCAAAAGCCCCAAAAACGCCGCCGAAAGCAGGAATCCATAGGCAACATTGACGATATAAAGCTTGATAAGTTTTGGCATGTCAGCCTCCTATCCCTCAAAGATAGCAGTCATTGGTTAAAAGAAAACCGGCCAATTGCCGCATCCCCGCCGCCAACGCCAAAAAAAATGGGCAGGTTTCCCTGCCCAAGTTTTATGAAAGATTCTTCCAGGCTTGGATTAGAAGCCGTAGACCAGCGATACGCCCAACTTGTTGTCGGTGTCGATCGCGCGGCTGTCGTTGTACTCGGTCAGATACGAGATGCGGGTCGAGAACGCATCGGTCATCTTCACGTTCAGGCCAAGATCGTTGTTGATCTTCAGCGCAGCGTCCGAGGTCAGGATGTCCGTGTCCATGGTCGCAAACAGGTTGTCGTTGAACGCATAGAAGAAGCGCGACGAAACGATGTAACCGGTCGAACGGTCGGTCGCACCAAGGCCATCTTCGTTATAGTCGATGCCCAGACCTGCCTGAACGCGCCATGTCATCTGATCGCTGTTGATCACGCGGTAACCAGGACCAAAGCCCAAGAAGCCGGTGAGCTTGGAGTCATCAACGGTGGTCGCCGTGCTGTCGGAGGTGACGCGGCCCAAGACAAAGCCGTAAACCTTGTCGTTGAAGTAGTAGTTCGCGTCATAGACCGCAAAGACTTCGTCCTTGGTGGTCACGCCAGCGGTGTCAGCAAAGCTGAGTGCCGCGCCAAGCGACTGGACCCACTGGCCCTGTGCGTAGCGAAGACGAGCGCCTGCATCAAACTCTTGCGATTCGCTGTTGCCGGTCTGGCCGGTGTACCCAAGCGAGGCGCTGCCCGAGAGACCCATACGGCCTTCTTGGTTGCCAAAACGGTTTGCATCATTCGAACGGGCCATATCTTTGGCCACAGCGCGCTCTTGATCGTCAAGCGTGTCGTTGAGCTCGGTGATACCGGTCAGCGAGGTCTGAGCGAGCGCAACGCCCGAAGTCAGAGCAAGAACCAAAGCCGAAACGCTGGCTGTCAATTTCATGTTCATGTGCATTTTCCTTTCACGGATAGCAGTCAAAGATCGCAGAGATCCTGAAGGCCGATTGCCTTGAACACTGTTTACGAAACGTGGATGAAATAGGAAAATTTCAAATACTTGTTTCATCCTCAAGTATTACTCAGGCTTGCTCGTCTTGAAATCCGAGCGGGGCCAAAACAAAGGCCCGCGAGGGGAAGCGGGCCTTAAGACTCTGATTTTAAATGTGAAATACAGGTAAAGCCAAAGCCTAAATTTGATGCACAATCGCCTCGGTCTCGCCTGCGGCCATCTCTGCCACTTGAAACAGTGCCTTTCGCGCAACAGCGGCCAAATCTACGTCCAAATCGTCGCGCCAAACCGACCATGCCGTGCGGGTGAAGGTGGGCGCGCCCTCGACCAGATGCAGCTCTCCGGCGGCCAGATGGCCGTCGACCACGCGCGCGGGCAGGTATCCCGCAAGCCCGCGGCTCATCACATAGCCCGCCGACAACGACCCCATCACCAGCGTCAGACCCGGATTGGTCAGCTGCGGCATGTGTTGATTGTGGAATTGCATGAAATCGGCGCCCCAGTCGATGAAAGCGTATTTCCCCATCAAGTCCTCGACCTTCGCGCCCTGCCAAGGCGCCACAAGCACCAGCTCGTCCTGCATCACCTTTTCAATCCGCAGCCCTGGGTGAAAGCTGGGCTGATAGGTCAGCGAAATCTGCATCACCCCTTCGGTCATCGCGCGCGTCAAAGTCTCGGGCATCCCAAGTTCGGCCCTGATCCCCAAATCCGGCATAGCCAGGCGCAAGCCATCGACCCAGCGCCAGCCCAGCCGTGGCCAGAGCGAAATCTGCGCACCGATGGTCAGGCTTTGGCTGAACCCCGAAGGAATTGCGATCTGCTGGCGGGCTTGTTCCCATGTGCGCAGCAGCGATTTGGCAAAGACCACAAATTCGCGCCCGCTGGGTGTAATCTCGGCCCCCGCTTTCGATCGCACAAAAAGCGGATGCCCAAGCAGTTCCTCAAGCCGATGGATGCGCAGGCTTACCGCAGATTGCGTCACGAAAAGCCGTTCCGACGCTGCGACAAAAGACCCCGTCTCTGACACCTCCAGAAACGTTTTGATCAAAGCCAGATCCATAAGCTACTCCTGCTATACCCAAGCATACGAAGCATCCTCTTGGTCGAGTTCTCACAACTTCCAACTCACGAACATGTTAATGCCGTCCTGACAGGCCCAAAATGACGAAAACCCGCCGAAGCGGGTCTAGGGTCATCCCAAAAGCCTATCAAGCCGTGAGATTTGTTACGAATTTCGCGCTGTTACTGGGCTGGAAACGCCTCGGGCTTGGCCTCGCGCGCCATGTGGTCCAGCACGGCATTCACGAACTTGGACTCTTTGCCTTCGGGAAAGAACGCTTTGGCCACGTCGACATATTCGGTGATCGTCACCTTTGGCGGCGTCACCATCTCGGTCAGCTCGGCCCCAGCGGCACGGAACAGCGCGCGGATCACCGGATCGATCCGGTCGATCGGCCATTTCGCCACCAAAGCGCGGTCGGTCATCTGGTCAATACGGGCCTGAAAGTTCACAGCCTTGTCGATGACCGCGCGAAAGTGCACCGAATCGCCTTCGGCCATCTCGTCGCCCTCATAGATCGCGCCAAAGCGGTGGGTCTCGAATTCGCGCACAATCGCTTCAACGGTTTGCCCAGAGGCCTCCATCTGGAACAGCGCTTGCACAGCATAAAGACGTGCTGCCGATTTCATCTGTTTCTTGTCAGGCTTGCTCATGGACGAAAACCGATCCCCTTGGTGTCGGTCGCCCATTTGCGGGACAATGCGATCAAGTGCAAGGCCGCAGCGCCCGCTTGAGCGCCTTTAGTCGTCGCATTCTTGATCAAATGCACAGAATCTTCGTCAATCAACACACCATTGCCCACCATCGCCCCGCGAAGACCGAGCGAAGTCAGCGCGCCCGTCACCTCGCGCGCCTCCACTTCGGCCGTCAGACCGTCGCCGCAAATCAGGCCAATCGCCACATATCCATCGAAGTCCGCCATCCGTTCGGCCAGCGAAATCGCGCAAGCGATCTCGGCCACCGACGGCATCCAAACCACCTCGACCGTCGCATCCGCAAGCGCCGTCTGCGCGGCGCTCAGGGTCGCCTGCACCGCAGCGCCGCCCCCCGCGGCCACGATCAGAACCTTCACCGGTCTGTCAAAAACCGGTGGCGCAAGGGTGTCGGGGACGTCATTCATCAGGTTTGCTCCGTTAACTTGCGCACAGCTTACCCCGCCAGCCCCCTAAAAACCAGCCGCCGCAGGCTTCTTGAATTTGTCTAAATGTTGCCGCGCTTTGCTTTTAGCGTTAACCGATTGGTATCCGGCTTGACCTATTTTGGCCAAAGCCCCCTGTCGTGTAAGAGTTTTATGCAAATTTCTGGCCAAGATCGCCGCTTTCTTTTGCTCCAAGGTCCGCATGGGCCGTTTTTCCTGCGCCTCAGCACGCTGTTGCGGGCGGCGGGCGCGCAGGTGTGGCGGGTCGGGTTCAACCAAGGCGACCGTGCTTTTTGGCGCGATCCCGTCAGCTATATTGCCTTTAAGGGCAACCAGACGGAATGGCCCGATGCTTTGGCCGCGATGCTGGAAACGCATCGCATCACCGATATCGTTCTCTATGGCGACACACGCCCGATCCATGCTGAGGCGGTGACAGCCGCCCGCGCCCGTGGGATTACAGTGCATGTGTTCGAAGAAGGCTACATGCGCCCCTATTGGGTCACCTATGAGCGGGGGGGCTCGAACGGCAATTCGCGGTTGATGGACCTTGGCGTGCCAGAAATGCAGCGGGCCTTGGCCTCGCTTGATATGGACCTGCCCGATGCCCCCGCCCGCTGGGGGGACATGCGCCAACATATGTTTTGGGGCGCAATTTACCATTGGTTTGTGATGCTCGGGTTTTGGAACTACCGCAACTTTCGCCCGCATCGCGCGCTCAGCGTCCGGCAAGAGTTTTGGCTTTACGTCAAGCGCCTTGCCCTTTTGCCACTGCACCGATGGGAAAGGATTGCCGCGACGTTTCGGATAAAACATGGCGGTTTTCCCTATCATCTTGTGCTGCTGCAACTGGAACACGACAGCAGCTTTCAGATGCATTCCCCATTCAAATCCATGACCGATTTTCTAAAGGTCGTGATGGAGGGGTTTGCCAAAGGCGCGGCACCGCACCACCATATCGTGTTCAAGGCGCACCCGCTGGAAGATGGCCGCGTTCCCGTCGCGCGAGAGATTCGGAGGCTTGCGGCAGAGCACGGCGTCTCGGCGCGGGTGCATTTCGTGCGCGGTGGTAAATTGGCGGGACTGTTGAACCATGCCCGTTCGGCGGTGACGGTCAACTCGACTGCCGCCCAACAAGTTCTGTGGCGCGGGTTGCCGCTGAAAACCTTTGGCGCAGCGGTCTATGCCAAGCCAGAATTTGTCTCGACCCAGCCCCTGCACGAGTTTTTCATCCAACCGAACCGTCCCGACAGCCGCGCTTATCGTGATTACCGTCACTATTTGCTTGAAACCAGCCAAGTGCCCGGTGGTTTTTACAGCGCGCGCGGGCGGCGGGAATTGCTGCGGCAAGTGGTTGATATGATGCTTCAGGCTGAGGACCCTTATGACGCCCTCACTTCTGGAAAAGCGGCACCAAGGCAACAGTTGCGGCTGGTGAACTGAACAATCAAAGCAAGACTGGCATTTTGTTTCATCATTCAGTAGCGTTACAGTCAAAACTTGAGGCAAATCCAGTTAAAGGAGCCCGGGCAGTGAAAATTACCGGATCGAGGGGGGCTAAGGCCCTTGCCCTTTTGGCGCTTATTGGCGTGGTTGGGGCTTGTGGCCTACCGCGTTCAGGGCCCAACAAGGCAGAAATCTACAAGGGTTCCGTCCTGAAACAGGGCGACGCCTTTATTGTGACCGTGAATTCTCGCGTCACCCGTGCGACCTCTGTCGTGCCGGCACTTGGGTTCAGCTCCGAGTTCTTGCGCGCAGGTGTGATCGGATCCGATCAAATCGCGGCAGGTGACGTGTTGGGCCTCACAATCTTTGAAAACGTCAAAGACGACCCCCTGCTTGGCAACACCGGCCAGCGGGTTTCGGCGCTTACCGAAATTCAGGTTGATGGCAACGGCTTCATTTTTGTCCCCTATGCGGGCAAAATCAAAGCCGCGGGCCAGTCGCCAGATTCGCTGCGTGCGGTCATCACCAAAAAGCTCGACACCCAAACACCTGACCCACAAGTCTTGGTGCAGCGGGTTGCGGGCGACGGGGCGACCGTGGCGATTTCTGGATTTGCGGGCGCGCAAGGCATCCTGCCGATTGACCGTCCAACGCGCACATTGATGGCAATGATCGCCAAAGCGGGCGGCGTGACGATCGAACCAGAGGTCGCAATCATCCGCGTCACCCGGGGCAACAAAACCGGTCAAGTTTGGTTGCAAGACCTGAACACCAATCCTGCGCTGGACATCGCCCTGCGCAACGGCGACAAAATCTTTGTTGATCGGGATTCCCGCGCGTTTACCGCACTTGGTGCGACTGGCACGCAAAACCGTGTGACCTTTACCAGCCAAACTCTGTCCGCGATTGAGGCGATTGCCACCGTCGGCGGCCTGAGCACAAGTTCCGCTGACCCAACCGGTGTCTTCGTCTTCCGCAACGAGCCTGCCGCCATCGCGAATGCCGTTCTTGGCCGAACCGATCTGCAAGGTGATCAGCGGATGGTCTATGTTTTGGACCTGACCCAGCCGACGGGCATGTTTGAAGCCCGCGATTTTCTGGTGCGCGATGGCGATACGGTTTACGTGACCGAAGCGCCATATGTCCAATGGAACAAGGCCCTGTCTGCCGTTACCGGCACCTCTTCGACAGCGGATACTCTGACCTCCATCGGCGGCTAAGATCCCTTGCCCGATGGCATAAAACCAAAACAATCCGCCGAGGGCATCCCTCGGCGGCTTTTCTATTACAACGCAGGCTTTTTGCGCCAAAAGCGTCTGCGCCGGATGTTAGAACTGGCGGGACATGAGCTTTGTATCGGACGGCCAAAGGCACAAGACGCTGTCGTCGTGTGGGGGCACTCGCCCTATGCCCATCGGGGAGAGGTCGTCGCCGCCCGCAACACTCTGCCCCTGATCCGCGTTGAGGATGCTTTTTTACGCTCGATAAAGCCCGGCCGCATGGGCGATCCGCCGATAGGGCTGATGATTGATGCCACTGCCATGCATTATAACAGCAAAGCAGTTTCTGGGCTCGAGCGAATTTTGGCAAGTCATCCCCTTGATGATGCACAGCTTTTGGCACGGGCGCGCGACGGCATCGCCCGATTGCGCAAGCTGGACATGTCCAAATACAACCTGCACCGCAGCGATGCCCCCCCGCCCCCAGCGGGTTATGTTTTGGTGATCGACCAAACTTTCGGGGATGCCTCAATCCAACATTCAGGCGCCAACGCCGCGCGCTTTCACGAGATGCTGACTGCGGCAAAGCTCGAACACCCCAACGCGCGCATCATCATCAAAACCCATCCCGAGACCGCCCGAGGGCTGCGCAAGGGCCACTTTACTGCGGCCGACACCGACAGCAGAAGCACGCTTTTGGCCGATGCCGTCTCGCCTTGGGCGCTGCTTGAAGGGGCGACGGCGGTTTACACCGTTTCATCTCAGCTGGGGTTCGAAGCCATCCTTGCAGGCCACCGTCCCCGCGTGTTTGGCCAGCCGTTCTATATCGGCTGGGGGCTGACCGATGATGTCTTCCCTCTGCCACGCCGCAATCGCAGTCTGACCCGAACGCAGCTTTTTGCCGCCGCCATGATCCTTGCGCCGATCTGGTATGACCCGTGTCGCGACCGTCTGTGCAGCTTTGAAGAAGCCGTTGACCAGCTTGAAGCCGAGCTTCGCAGCTTTCGCGAGGACCGCGACGGGCATGTCGCCACGGCAATGCGGCTGTGGAAACGCGGTCGCCTGCAAGCGGTTTTTGGTCAAAGCAAACCTCTGATCTTCATTGATAAATTTCCCAAGGCAGTCAACCGCGCCCGTAAAACCCGCCGCAGTCTGATGGTCTGGGCGAACCAAGCCCCGCATACCGCCCCTGCAGACCTGAACCTGCTGCGCGTCGAGGATGGCTTCCTACGATCGCGCGGCCTTGGCGCGGACCTTGTTGCCCCTCTGAGCCTCGTGACGGACGATCTCGGGATTTACTATGACCCGCGACAGGAAAGCAGGCTCGAACGCCTTATCCTTGGCCAAGTTCCGGCAGGCGGGCTCTTGCGGGCCGAAAAGCTCTTGCACAGCCTGATCGCCGCACGGCTTACGAAATATAATCTGGCTGCAGAAAGCACCCCGCTTCCAAAAGGTGTCAAAGTCCTCGTGCCGGGTCAGGTCGAAGACGACGCCTCTATTCGCGCGGGCACGGATAAGATCGCGACCAATCTTGCGTTACTGCAGGCCGCGCGCGCCGCCTTTCCCCACGCGCAGATCATCTACAAACCGCATCCTGATGTCGAAGCGGGCCTGCGCCAAGGGGCAATCGCCCCCGAAATCCTTACCGATCTGTCCGTTTATGTCGCCGCCAATGCCGATCCTATTTACCTGATCGAAAACTGCGATGCTGTGGTCACCATGACCTCGCTGCTTGGCTTTGAGGCGCTGTTGCGCAGCAAGCCTGTCACCTGCTTTGGCGCCCCCTTTTACGCGGGGTGGGGCCTGACCACGGATCATGGGCCTGTGCCCGAACGCCGTCTAAGGGCGCCAGACGGTCATCCGCTGCCCCGCCCAAGCTTGCTTGCCCTCGTTCATGCCGCTTTGATTGCCTATCCGCGCTATTATGACCCGCAAAGCCGTCGCCCCTGCCCGCCAGAGGTCGTTATCGAACGCCTCGCGACTGGCACTGACGCCCCACGCGGGCTTGGCCTTCGCCTTCTGGCAAAGTTACAAGGCCGCTTTGCGACCCATGCCCGTTTGTGGCGTTAGTAAATATAGCGAATTTGCTCGGTCCAATAGCGTTCCATCCGCTTGAGCGACTGGTTCATATGCTCCATCCCTTCGGCATTGACCAAATTTCGCTTGGCCAAACCTTCAGCATGACGGCCAAACAAATCGGTCAACTGACTGCGCACCGCGCGGCCCGATTCCGTCAATCTGACCCGCACCGAGCGGCGGTCGATTTCCGAGCGTTGGTGGTGCATGAAGCCAAGCTCCACCAACTTCTTTAGGTTATAGGACACATTAGAGCCTTGGTAATAGCCGCGCGATTTCAGCTCGCCCGCCGTCACCTCGTTCTCACCGATATTAAACAGCAACAGGGCTTGCACCGAGTTGATTTCTAAAATCGCCAAGCGCTCAAATTCGTCCTTGATCACATCCAGCAACAGCCGATGCATCCGCTCCAACAGAGCGATATTGTCCAGATAGCCCGCCATCATCAGCTTTTGCGAGCCATCCAGCAGGGGGTCAAATGCCGTCATCCTTTTTCTCCGAGACCAGTTCACAGGCCCCTAGAATCGGCAATAAAGACAAACATAACGTAAACTCGGCACGATTTTGGCGAAAAATTAGCGCGGCGCCAAACGCCCCCGCGCAAATACGCCAATTTCCCCAATCAATTCAGCCACGTACGCGGGCGCAGGATTTTGCCCCAAAACCCAAGGCAACAAATCTTGATCGTTTTCTTCCAACATTTGGTCATAAATCACCAAGCGCGGCTCGCTCATCGTCGCCAAATGCGCATCTGCGTAGGGGCCAAGGATCAAGTCCATCTCTTTGGTGCCACGCCGCCACGACCGCATCGCCATGCGCTTTAGCCGTGCTTCTTGGGTCTCGCTCATTCCACACTCCGCATTTCGGTCTCAAGCTTTTCTTCTGCACGCCGCAGCTTTTCGGTCAAATCCTGCATCGCGCCCCGCAGCTCTGCGATTTCGGCCAAAGCCAAGCGCGCGCCCAAAGGCAAAGCGCCCTCGTCAATCGGGCCACCAAGCCCCGCGCCGCGTCCCGTCATCAGCCACATCAGACTGACGTTGAGCATCCCCGCAAGCATCTGCAAACGATTGCCGCGCGGCTCCCATTCATCAGCTTCCCAGGCGACAATCGTCTCGTCGCGCACGCCAAGCCGCTGCGCCAGATCGTCTTGGCTCAGGTTCGCCGCTTCCCGAGCCGCCGCCAAACGGTCGCCAAAGGTCGCCACGTCTTCCCCAAACCACTCACTTGCACTGCTTTGAGCCATCCTGCTTCTCCCAATTCTGATATCGCTTGATTGCTTGCTGCCTCTTCCTATGCCAAATAGAAGAAAATCGCAAACTGTCGACTGGATCCGCATATGGCTTTTCTTTCCGATACTCTCTCTCGCGTCAAACCCTCCCCAACCATTGCCGTCACCACCAAAGCCCAAGAGCTCAAGGCCGCGGGCCGCGACGTCATTGGCCTCGGCGCGGGCGAGCCTGATTTTGACACGCCCGAGAACATCCGCGAAGCCGCCAAGCGCGCGATTGACGCAGGCAAAACCCGCTACACCGCCGTCGATGGTATCCCCGAGCTGAAAAAGGCGATCTGCGCCAAATTCCTCGCCGAGAATGGCCTGACCTATCAGCCCAACCAAATCAGCGTCGGCACCGGCGGCAAGCAAATTCTCTACAACGCGCTGATGGCGACCTGTAATCCCGGCGACGAAGTCATCATTCCGGCGCCCTACTGGGTCTCTTATCCCGATATGGTGCTGCTCGCTGGCGGCACGCCCGTGCCCGTCGTGGCGACGATTGAGACCGACTTCAAACTGACACCAGAACAGCTTGACGCCGCTATTACGCCCAAAACCAAGTGGTTCATCTTCAACTCGCCCTCAAACCCAACGGGCGCAGGCTACACCCGCGCCGAGCTGCGCGCGCTCTGCGATGTGCTGCTAAAACACCCGCATGTCTGGATTATGTCCGACGATATGTACGAACACCTCGTGTTTGACGATTTCGAGTTCACAACCCCCGCCCAGATCGAACCCGCGCTCTATGACCGCACCCTCACCTGCAATGGCGTGTCCAAATCCTATGCCATGACAGGCTGGCGCATTGGCTATGCAGGCGGCCCCGTGCCGCTGATCAAAGCCATGAGCACGATCCAGTCGCAATCGACCTCGAACCCCTCGTCGGTGTCGCAATACGCAGCACTCGAAGCCCTCACTGGCCCCCAAGACTTCCTCGCCCCCAACCGCAAGCTCTTTCAAACGCGCCGCGATCTGGTGGTCTCCATGCTTAACGCGGCCAAAGGCGTCACCTGCCCGAAACCCGAAGGCGCCTTCTACGTCTATCCCGACATCTCTGGCTGCATCGGCAAAACCACCGCCGCAGGCACGAAAATCACCGATGACGAGGCCTTCGCCACCGCCTTGCTCGAAGAAACTGGCGTCGCCGTGGTCTTTGGCGCAGCCTTTGGCCTATCGCCAAACTTCCGTGTCAGCTACGCTACCGCCAACGACGTTCTGCGCGAAGCCTGTACACGCATCCAGAATTTCTGCGCAACACTGACCTAAGAGGCCCAATGTCCGGCGATTTGCCCGAGTATTTCTTTCGCATCCGCGATAACGGCGCGGTGGTGTTTCGGATTGATTCCGAAAACCGCCAGCGCCGGATCGAGATGGAAGAAATCGCCGTCGCCAACGTCAAGAACGGCAATATCAAACCTCATGGCGACCGCAAGCTGTCGCCCGAGGAAACCAAACTCATCGCCGACTGGATTGCCGAGCGTCAAAACACCCTCGCCGCCCGCGACATCGACGACATCCTGCGCGCCGTAGACCATATGAACCTGACCGCGCAATGGGCCCAAACCCGCGCGACGAATGCGCAACTGGAACAGGTCACCGACCACCTGCTGATGTCGATGCACGACCTGCGCACCGTCCTCGTCCGCAAAAAAGCCGAGCGCTTGCTCGCCGCCTCCCCCCAAGACTAACGCCCGCTTTCATACTGGCGAAAATACTCCACGGGGGTCCAAGGGGGTGTGAAACCCCCTTTAAACCTCAGCCGCCTAAGCGCGGCTCCAGAACCGATACATCATCGTCAGCGCCGCGATGGTCAACCCTACGACCAACCCCAACCAAAGCCCAACGCCGCCAAGCCCAAAGACAAAGCCGAACACATAGGCGCAAGGGATGCCGATCACCCAATAGCTCACCGCAGCCGCCACCATCGGCACCCGCGTATCCTTCACCCCGCGCAGCAATCCCAGCGCCATCACCTGCATCGCATCCGCCATCTGAAACAGCGCCGCCACCGCCAAAAGCTTGGTGCCGAACGCCAAAATCGCGGCGCTCGCAGGGTTCGCTTCATCCAAGAACGCCGCGATCAAAACCTCAGGCATGATCAGAAACAAGGCCACAATCGCCACCCCAAACCCCGCCGAAAGCGCAATCGCAACCTTGCCACCATCGCGCAACGACTGCCGATCCCCCGCGCCATCCGCCCGCCCGGCCCGCACCGTCGCCGCGTTCGACAGGCCCAAATGCACCATAAATGCCAGTGCCGCGACCTCCATCGCAATGCCATGCGCTGCAAGCTCGACCGTGCCAATCCAGCCCATCATCAGCGCCGTCGCCTGAAACAGCCCGCTCTCAGCCAACCCCGTCACCCCAATCGGCCAGCCCAAACGGAACACCAGCCCCATCGCTTGCCAATCCGGCCGCCAGAACCGCTGAAACAAGTTGTAATGGCGCAACTGCGGCAACCATCCTGCATAAACGACCAAGATCACAAAGGTCAAAATCTGCACGGCAAGGCTGGCAATCGCGGCCCCCCGAACCCCCAGCTCTGGCGCGCCCCAATGCCCGAAAATCAGCGCATAGGCCAAGACAAGGTTCACCCCCACCGCCGCCAGCGTCGTCCAAAGCACCACCTGCGTCCGCTCAAGTGCCGCCAAATAGCTCTTGAGCGTCATCACCAACAGCGCAGGCACCATGCCAAGCCCGCCGATCCGCAAAAAGTCCTGCGCCAGCCCCGCCACAACCTCTTGCTGCCCCAGTGCCATAAACACCGCCCGCGCATTCCAAAACAACGGATAGGTCAGCACGCCAAAACCAATCGACAGCCACAACCCCATCCGCGTATCGCGCCGCACCTGCACTTCATCGCCGCGCCCGACAGCGCTTGCGACCATCGGCATCACCGCCTGCGCAAACCCCGATCCAAAGATGAAAATGACAAAAAACGACGAGGCCGCAAGCACCACCGCCGCCAATTCATTCGACCCCATACCAGCCTAAAAGCACGGTATCGGTCACGTGTAAGGACATCTGCGCCAGATGGCTGCCGATCAACGGCACGCCAAGCGTCAAGGTCGCCCGCGCATGGCTAAAATAAGAAATTCTTTGCTTCATGTGTTAGGAGTAAGCTGACCATATGATCAAATCAAGACAACAACTTCTGCCCGCCCAAAAGAACTCTGCCCCACAGGCCCACTTCCCACGGGCCCACTTCCCAACAGTTCCCGCGCCCCCTATCCTTGGCGCACATAACCAAAGGCATGCCCCATGATTACGCTCTACGGCGTCTACCGCTCACGCGCCTCGCGCCCGCTCTGGCTCTTGGCCGAGCTTGACCTGCCCTTCACCCATGTGCCGGTGATCCAAGCCTATCGCCTCAGTACAAATCCTCTGGCCTCGGACGCGCCGCTGAACACCGCCTCGCCCGCGTTTCTTGCGATCAATCCCCAAGGCCAAATCCCCGCCTACCGCGAGGGTGACCTGATGCTGACCGAAAGCCTTGCGATCACCCATCATATCGCCCGCACCCATGGCGGCGATCTCGCACCGCAATCCCCGACTGAAAGCGCAGAGCTGGACCAATACACCCTGCTTGCCGCCACCGCGATCGAAGCCCCCGCGCTTGAGATGCTCTACACCGATGCAAGCACGCCCGAGGGCCAAGCCAATATCGCCATCCAAGCCGAAAAGCTGCGCCGCCCGCTGGCCCGCCTGAACACCGACCTTGGCCAAAGCGCCTATCTGCTGGGCGCGCGCTTTACCGTGGCCGACATCAATATGGCCGAATGCCTGCGCTATGCCCAATCGCACCCGACGCTGATCGACGAATTCCCAGCCGTGGCGGCTTGGCTCAAACGCTGCCAGTCTCGCCCCGCGTTCCAAGCCATGTGGGCCGCGCGCGAAAAAGAACCGGCCTAGATCACGTTCGCGCGACGGAAAGTGATCCGTCGCGCGTTATACCTCCAGCCCATCGGAGCCTCCCGTGCCGGCAAAGAATAGTTGTATTCATTTTGAAAGGCCTTCCCATGCGCTCTTCCTTCATTCCTCTGGCTCTGTGCGGGCTTGCCTGTGCCCCTGCCGCGGCTTTCGCCCAAGACACCTCCGCGCGCATGACAGAGATCACCGCCTTTTTCGCCGAGGCAAATGTCATCACAGGTCCAACGCTGGTCGACTGCACTCTGTCATCCGGCACCGAGACCAAGTGCTTTTCGATCACCGTCAAGGCCGAACCCAAGGCCTACAAGCCCGGCCCGTGGTGCCCGAGCTCGATCACGGACACCGACGCGAATGGCGGCATCTGGCTGAAGGATGGCGAAGTGAACAACGTCGACGGCAACTTCGTGAAGAACCTTGCCACCACCTATGACGATGCGACCTGGCAGCTTTTTGACAAAGAGACCGGCAAAATCCGTGTCACCGACACCAAGGCCAAATGCGACGCCGCTGCGCGTCCGGACGTGGACCCCGAATACAACAACTACTGCGTCCAGTGCCTGCCCGAGTATATGGAGGATGATGCAAGCGTCACCTATACCATCCCGCTTGAACCCCAACGCACATGGCGGACCACACCGACCAACCGAACGGGCGCGGGTCTTGCGTATAATGGCATCCGTCTTGACGGCCCTGCCCCCGTCGAGGACATCCTTGCCGCGCACACGATCGCGCCCTTTGATGACTGCGGCGGCCATGTGAACCTGCATGTCGGCTATCACTATCATGCCGTCACCGATTGCCTGCCCGGTGCTCCCGTAACCGCCGAAGCCGCACCAGCAACCGATGATGCCGCAGAGATCGGCATCGCGATGGACGGCTATGGCATCTTTAGCCACCTGCTCAAGGACGGCAGCGCCCCTGCGGATCTGGATAAATGCAACGGCCACGAGACCGAAGGTCTGGGCTATCACTATCATGTGGGTGCTGCCGGCGGGAATGAGATCCTTGCTTGCTTGCACGCCGAAGCGGGCTGCTCTTCGGAAACGCCAGGCCAGATGTGTGACGCCTCTGCCCGCCCGCCACGTCCTTAAAACCGGCGCCCCCCGCCCGTGCAGATGGCGCGGGCGGGGGGACTAAGTCGCGCTTAGACCGTCGTCGGGTCATCCACATAATTGGCGCCAGTTGTGCGCCTCCTTGAACCCCAGAACCTCGCGGATCTTGCGGTTCGACAACAGGCTCTCGTGCGCTTCTACCGGCCGTGACAAGGGCACCTTCGGGAAGAACCGCGCCAGCAACTCCTGATTGCTCTGACAGACCGAATTGGTGTCATTGGTGGCGTTAAACACCTGAAATCCCAGCCCATCCTTGTGCAGCGCCAAGTCAACGATCTGCCCCAAATCCCGCGCGTCGATATAGCTGAACGTGATCGCGCCGCCGCTGCGGCTGGGTCAACGAAATAGCTCGGGAAGTTTTGGCGGTATTCGTGCGGCTCGATCACATTGCCAATCCGCAGCGCATAGATATCCGCCCCCGTCCGCCGCTGAAAAGCCTGCCGCCGTGGTCTCATTGACCTTCTTCGACATGCCATAGCTGTCCATCGGATCAATCTCGTAATCCTCTTCCAGCGGCAGAACCTTGGGATCTACGGTGCCATTGGAAAAGCAAACACCATACGTCGTCTCGGAACTGGCAATAATCACCTTCTGAATGCCCAGCTTGGCCGCCGCCTCAAGCACGTTATAGGTGCCGATCACATTGACGCGGTAGGTCTCGTTCTCGGGCTGCAACATCAGCGACGGCACGGCGGCGAAATGCACCACCGCGTCAAACGGCTGGCGCGGCCCCGGCTTCCATCTCGGCCATATCCACATGCGTTGTCATCGCGTTGAACACCTGAGCCCGCATCCGTCATATCCGCCGATCAGATCCGCCACGCCTGGATGCCGCAACGGCACCCGGTCGACGTTCAGCACCTTGTGCCCCGCAGCCGCCAGATAGGCCACCACATGCCGCCCCGCTTTGCCCGTCCCGCCCGTAAACAAAACCCGCATCGCTCATCCTCCATTTTGCACGCACCCTAGCGCCAGCCCCCGTATCGCCTCAGCAACACCCCAACATCTTGCGCGCCCGCCGCCACGGGTCTGATGACCCCTTCAAAGCCGCATAACAAGAATCGAGCATCCATGGCCTCCGACCTCCTCTCTGGCACGCCTGACACCTATAACGCCTCCTCCATCGAGGTGCTGGAGCCGCTAGAAGCCGTCCGCCTGCGCCCCGGTATGTATATCGGCGGCATTGACGAGCGCGCCTACCACCACCTTGCCGCCGAGATCATCGACAACTCGATGGACGAAGCCGTCGCAGGCCACGCCAACCGGATCGAGATCGAACTTCACGCCGACGGCTCCCTGACCGTGCGCGACAACGGCCGCGGCATTCCCGTCGATCCGCACCCGAAATTCCCCGACAAATCCGCGCTCGAAGTCATCCTCTGCACCCTGCACTCGGGCGGCAAGTTCAACGGCAAAGCCTATGAGACCTGCGGGCGGCCTGCACGGCGTCGGCTCCTCGGTGGTCAACGCGCTGTCGGACCGCCTGGATGTCGAGGTCGCCCGCAACAAGGAGCTCTACGCGCCAAAACTTCTCGCGCGGCAAACCGCTTGGCCCGATCGAGAAAATCGGCGCCGCCCCCAACCGTCGCGGCACCTCCGTCACCTTCCACCCCGATGCGCAGATCTTCGGCTCGCACCACTTCCGCCCCTCACGCCTGCTGCGCATGGTCCGCTCAAAGGCCTACCTGTTTTCGGGCGTCGAAATCCGCTGGAAATCCGCCATCCCCGACGGCGACACCCCGATGGAGGCCACCTTCCACTTCCCCGGCGGCCTTGCCGACTACCTGTCCGATACGCTAGAGAAAACAACCACCTACGCCGACCGCCCCTTTGCCGGCAAAGTCAGCTTTCAAGAGAAATACCAGGTCCCCGGCTCGGTCGAATGGGCGATCAACTGGAGCCCGTGCGCGACGGCTTCATCCAATCCTACACCAACACCGTCCCCACCCCCGAAGGCGGCACCCACGAATTCGGCTTCTGGAGCGCGATCCTCAAAGGCATCCGCGCTTACGGCGAGCTGACCAAGAACCGCAAAGCCGAACTGATCACCCGCGACGACATGCTCGCCGGCGGCTGCGCCTTGATATCGGTCTTTATCCGAGAGCCGCAATTCGTCGGCCAAACCAAAGACCGCCTCGCCACCGAAGAAGCCGCCCGCTACGTCGAAGGCGCCGTGCGCGACCATTTTGACAACTGGCTGGTGTCGGATTCCAAATCCGCCGGCGCGATCCTCGATTTCCTTGTGCTGCGCGCCGAAGAACGCCTGAAACGCAAGCAAGAGAAAGAAACCCAGCGCAAGACCGCCACCAAAAAGCTGCGCCTGCCGGGTAAACTCACCGATTGCTCGTCCAAAACCCGCGACAATACCGAATTGTTCATCGTCGAGGGTGACTCGGCAGGCGGCTCGGCCAAAGGCGCGCGCGACCGTGAAACCCAAGCCATCATGCCGCTGAAGGGTAAAATCCTCAACGTGCTGGGCGCTGCCTCCGGCAAAGCTGCAACGACAACTCGGAAATCCGCGATATATGCGAGGCTTTGGGCGTGCAAATGGGCACCCGCTTCAAGGTCGATGACCTGCGCTACGATAAAATCGTCATCATGACCGACGCTGACGTCGACGGCGCGCATATCGCCAGCCTGCTGATGACCTTCTTCTTCACCCAAATGCGCCCGCTGATCGACAAAGGGCCACCTCTATCTCGCCTGCCCGCCGCTTTATCGCCTGACCCAAGGCGCGCGGCGTCTTTATGTCGCCGACGATGCCGAGAAAGAGCTGTGGCTGGCCAAGGGCTTGGGCGGCAAGGGTAAAATCGACGTGCAACGCTTCAAGGGCTTGGGCGAGATGGACGCCAAAGACCTGAAAGACACCACGATGAACCCAGCCTCCCGCAAACTGATCCGCGTCACCATCGACGAAGACGCACCTGGCGAGACCGGCGATCTGGTCGAGCGGCTGATGGGCAAAAAGCCGGAACTGCGGTTCCAATATATTCAAGAAAACGCCCGCTTTGTAGAAGAGCTTGACGTCTAAGCTCGCCCTTCTGGCAATATCGCGCCGCCTGTTCGTCTCATATTGACCTATCAGGCGGCGCCCTGTCGTGAATTGATTGGTTTGCGGCGCAGAGCCCTCTGGCCAGCTCTCGCCTAATTATAAGCGGTTGAGAAGAGCTCACGCACAAGTTATAAGACCGTGATTGCGAGCAACCCTCTTTCGATAAGTTTCAAATGAGAAAAATTCTCTACAAAGTTGCGTTTCATCACAGCGGGCAACCACGTAAGTGGCTGTTTTTTGTGTTGTTCAAGAAAGACATGGTTGCTCGTTCGGCACTGCGTCGTATTGTCCATAAAAAGGGCGGCCAAATGCGGCCGCATTTTATGAATTGGATCCCAAAAGATAAGGGCGGGTCGCAAGGTAGTGACGGCCAAGTCAACGCGCCTCAGGGCATTGTAGAGCATCCCCTGGATCTGCGGCCACAAGAATTGATTTTGTCGAAGTTGGCCCCCTTGGAAGAGACCGCGACCAAGTGGCGCTGGCGGCCAGAGCCTGCCAGCTTGCTCAGCCTTGACGACCTGATGGCCAAGTTGACGCCTGCGCCGTCGCGCTTGCTCATCGCGCTGAGCCACGACAACTACACCCAAGTTCCGGGCGGCGTGCAGCTTTGTTTGCAACGCGAGCAGGCTTTGGCGACGGAGCAAGGCGCGACCTATTTGCAAGCGCACCCCTATCACGCGCTGCCACGACTTGCTCATGTCGCAGAAGAACCCGACACCATCGTCTCGTTGCTCTTAAACGGCGCTGCGCTTGGGGACTGCCGGATGTCGACGCTGATCGACGCGACGAAGACAATCGCTCCGACGTCGGAGCAAACCCGCGTCATCATTCACCACCTTATGGGCCAGCTGCCAGAGCAAGTGGCCGAACTGGTGCGCGCAGCAGGCGAAGCGCCTGCGATCTTTTGGCTGCATGACTTCTTTTCGCTGTGCCCAAGCTATGCCTTGCAGCGAAACGACGTCGCCTTTTGTGGCGCCCCTAACCTGAGCTCTAACGCCTGTATGCTTTGCGTTTACGGGCAAGAACGCGCGAGCCACCTGCAACGGATGCAAACGCTGTTCGAAGCGGTGAAAATGGATATCGCGGCCCCCTCTGCTGTTACCGCAGAGTTTTGGCAGGCAAAAACCAACCTGCCCCATGGCGCCCTCACTGTTGTTCCGCACATGGAACTGACCGAAATCGCCAAAACCCCAAGCGCCCCCAAGCCCGAGAACCGCCCTGTTACGGTGGCTTTCTTGGGGTCATTGGCCGCGCTCAAGGGCTGGGCCGAATTTCAAAGCCTTATGCGGGCCCACCAAGATCAAGGTGCCTACCGCTTTGTGGTGATGTCAAAGGAAGAGCCAAAACAGGGCGAAGACGCATGGCTCTCGGTGCATGTGACGACCGCCAATCCGACCGCAATGTCCGACGCGGTTGCGCATGAGGACGTGGATTTCGTGCTCCATTGGACAACAGCACGCGAGACATTCTCGTTCACCACATTCGAGGCCTTGGCAGGTTCCGCCTATGTGATCACGCACCGCAATTCCGGCAACGTCGCCCGTATCGTCGCGCAAACCGGTCGCGGCGTGATCTTGGATGACCTGCAGGATCTGGAGGCCTTCTTTACCGACGGGCGCGCCAAATCTTTGGCCGACACACGCAGGGCTGCCGCACAGGCCGTTTCGGTCTCGGCCCGCTACAGCGAGATGTCGCTCTCTTTGATTGGTAGGAATGATTGATATGGCTATTCATGCCTTTACGAGTTTTTCATACAGCTACCTCAATCGCGCGCGCGTTCTTGCTTCTTCCTTGCGGCGTCAGCACCCTGATTGGGTGATTTGGGCCGTGATGACCGACAAAGAGCCCGAGGGCTTTACCTTTGACCTTGCGTCCGAGGACTTTGACAAGGTTATCACCGCAGAAGATCTGTTTGGCGATCTTACCGACCGCTGGCTGTTCGGACATGATATTGTCGAGGCTTGCACCGCCGTCAAAGGTCATGCGCTTCAGCACATTATGGCGGACCCCACCGCCGAGAAGGTGGTCTATTTCGACCCGGACATTGCTGTTTTCAACTCGATGCAGCCGGTGATCGACCTGCTGGACACCCATGCGATCGTTTTGACCCCGCATCAGCTTGATCCTGAACCCGCGGACGATGTCCTCGCCATTATGGACAATGAAATCGGGTCGCTGAATTACGGCGTCTTCAATCTGGGCTTTATCGCCGTCAGCCAAGCCCCCGAGGCCCACCGTTTTGCCCAGTGGTGGGCGGATCGCTTGTACAGCTATTGCCACGACCGCCAAGACATTGGCGTCTTTGTTGACCAAAAGTGGTGCAACCTGATCCCTTGCTTCTTTGACGACGTCAAAGTGCTGCGTGATCCCGGCTATAACGTCGCAAGCTGGAACCTGAGCCAGCGGACAATGAGCTTTGATGACCAAGGCCGTGCGCTGATCAACGGTGAACCGCTGCGGTTTTACCATTTCACCAAGCTGGGACCGATCGGCGACACCATGACGCGCCGCTATGCCGCCGACAACACCGAGATCTACGAGCTGTGGTGGTGGTATCGGCAAGACGTCATCCGCAACACCGACCCCGCGATTCCAAAGGGTTGGTGGCACTATGGCACCTTTGACAATGGCGTCCGTATCGAGAAGCGCTTGCGAGAGCTTTACCGTGTGCGCACCGATTTGCGCGATGCCTTCCCTGATCCTTTCAAAGCTGAAGGATATAGTCTGTTCGAGTGGTTCATCCAGACTGGCGGAAACGGTTAAGCTTCAGGCACGTCCCCACAGCTGTGATCAGCCGCCCCAGCCTCGAAAGACCCACCTATGACCCAATCCAGAGCCGTCCCCACCACGCCGCTCATCTTCCCAGCGATTGATCTGCTGCGGGGTTTTGCGGCGCTGTCTGTGGTCGTCTACCATGTCATAGAGCATATGGGCTGGTCGACATTTCCTGGAACCGGCGCGCTGCTCTGGTTCCGGATTGGTTGGATGGGCGTTGATCTGTTCTTTGTGATTTCCGGTTTTGTGATCGCGCTGTCGGCCTTTAGTTTGATCGACAAGCTTGGCGACAAAGAGTTTCGGATGCCTTTCGTGCGGCGACGGGTTTCACGGATTTTACCGCTGCATTACCTGACCTGCCTGGTCTTTATCGTCGCCATAGGGATCGGGACAAGCGGCCTTTTCATGAACCTTGTCAGCCACTTGGGGTTCTTTCACAACATGGACTGGCGCTGGCATGGCGCGATCAACGGGGTCAACTGGTCAATTGGCGTCGAAATGCAGTTCTATCTGTTGATCTTTTTACTTGCGCCCATTTTGCGCACATGCACGTGGTGGCTTATCCCGCTAGTGGCCGTCAGCATTGCTTGGGCGTGGCGCTACGGCGTGTTCCTCCAAGTTCCGATTGATGGCGATCTGGGACCGTTCATGCGGTTCTTGGTCAGCACCCAATTGCCCGGAACGCTTGATCAATTCGCGGTCGGCATCCTGTTGGCGCGATTTGTGCGCGCACCCCAATGCGCCACGTTCTTTGCGTTTCTGCGCCGCCAACCTTGGACGATCACCCTTGTCGCCACCGGCTTGGTCTGGCTTTCGCTGTCGCTTTTTTGGTCGCTCGGCCCCTTTTGGGAAACGGTAAGCCTAATGGTCTTCTGGCGCAGCTTGATCTCACTCGCCTTTGGCGCTGTAGTGCTGGCAGCGTGTTGCTATGCAAATCCTGTCTTGATGCGCGCAACTGCACCGCTGCGCTATCTTGGCACCATCTCTTATGGCATTTATCTCTGGCATCTGATCGTGATCCTGCTTGTCAAAAAGATCGAGGGCATCACGCCAGAGCTCGCCTTGGCCGTAGTTCTAGGCATCACCCTGATCTTGGCTTCGGCATCATGGCATTTCTTCGAGCAGCGGCTTTTGCGCCGATAGGCCGATACGACGCGCCTATTGTGGCGCGTCGTTCAGGAAATCGACCAAGTCTACTTTGCTCATGTGCCGCCCCAACAAAGCAATCAACTGTGGCCGTGTCAGCGTCGTCCATTCAGCCATGGACCAACGCGGGGTCTCCCACATGGCGCAGCGCAGATCGAACGACGTCTTCACTGGCCTGACGATGATCTCTTCGCCCGCGATCTTTCCCGTGAACGCAGCAAGCCGCTCTGGTGGCGCTGCCAAAAGCGCCGCCTCATAGGCCATCGGATAGATGACCTCATCCGAGCCGTTGTGGTTGCGCGCACGAAAGGCAGGAAAGGCCACGTAGACCGGCTCGTAATTCAAGGCCACCAAAGCTTCGAGCAAGAGAATGCTCGACAGATCCTCGTTACATTCCGCCCAAATGACTGGCCGATGGCGTTGCAGGAACTCGAAATCGCCGCGAACGGCTTCGTTTTCCATGCCCTCGACGTCAAGTTTGAGAACATCGTAATCGCCAAACTCTGCCCGCAAACTGGCAAGCGAGCGACAGGCAATCGCGCCCTCGCCACTGTCGCTGGCCTCATAGGCAATCGCGCCAGCATTGGCCCCTGCCCCGCCTTGCGGCCGCAACCAACCATCGCTCTGGCCGACCGCGAAGGGGGCAATCTCGGTTGGGCAAGGCGCGTTCTTTAGGTTTTCAGCCAAGAAGGGTTGCAGCTCGGGGCCAGGGTCAACCGCCAACAGTTTGGCAGGCGGCTTCTGGGCAAGCTGCGCCGCGCCTAACCCAAAGGTCCCCAAGAACGCGCCGACATCCCAAAACCGATCGGTTTCCCGCAACAGCGGCGCCAAAAGCATCGGCTCGCAATAGGCCCACTCGCCATGCGCCCGAAGCGACTTTACGATCAAATCGTCTTCCCAATCGGGAACCGAGATCGGCCCATAAATGGATTGCAATGTTGTCATGATCCCCCCGCCGTTTATGTGCCGCCAGCTTTTGGGCCCCAAAACCAGAGGCCGCTGTTTTGCATCATTCACTCTGCTCTTACGGCAGATATGGGGATGAGGATGGCGTGTTTCCACGGGGGTGTCCAGTTTTCATACCGAACGCCCCCGAGATGAGGTTAGCGCGGCGCGCTGACCGAGCCGCCAAATTGCGCGGTATAAAGCGCATTGAACTTGCCCTCTTGGACAATCAAGTCCGCCACTGTGCCTTGCTCGGCGATGGTGCCTGCTTCGACATAGCAGACGTTATCAGCGTTCATGATCGTCGACAGGCGGTGGGCAATCACGATGGTTGTCGCGCCTTTGGTCACCTTTTCCAGCGCGTCGCGGACCAGCACTTCAGAGTGCGTGTCCAAGGCGCTGGTGGCCTCGTCCAGCAGCAAAATCGTCGCATTGCGCAGCACAGCCCGCGCAATCGAAAGCCGTTGACGCTGACCGCCAGACAAGAACGCGCCGTTCTCGCCAATCGGAGTATTATAGCCCTTGGGCAAAGCCTCGATGAACTCATGCGCATGCGCAGTTTTCGCCGCGTCGATCACTTCTTGCTCGGTGGCGTCAGGCCGTGCCATCTTGATGTTTTCCAACACTGACGCCGAGAACAAGAACGTATCCTGCCCGACATAGGCGATGTGGCGACGGAGCGACTGCGCGCGAATGTTCTTAATGTCCTGACCATCAACGGCGACTACGCCCGAGTCCGGATCGTAAAGCCGCAAAAGCAAGTTCAGCAGGGTAGACTTGCCCCCCCCCGACGGCCCAACAAGCGCCGTCGTCTTGCCCGCAGGAAACACCACCGAAAGCCCGTTCAAAACGCCCTTGCCGCCAACATACGAAAACGACACATCGCGCAATTCGATCTCACCCGGACCATTGACGAAATCCTTGGCATCAGGGGCGTCCACGATGGAAATCTTTTGATCCAGCAGGCTGTACATCATCCGTACCCCCACCATGCCTGCCTCAATCGAGACCCGCATTTTGGACAGCCGCTTTGCAGGCTCATAGGCCATCAAAAACGCGGTCACAAAGGACATCAACTGACCTGGGCTGCCGGCGGATTGGCCAAAGAGGTTCACATGGCTGAACACCACGATCGCCGCAATCGACAGGCCGGTAATGGTATCCATCAGCGGCGAGGTCGCGGACTCCAGCCGCACCATCTTATTGGCGCGCTGTTCAACCGAGCGAACTGCGCGATCCATCCGCGTCGCCATCACGTCTTCCAGCGAAAACGCTTTGATCACGCGCGCGCCGGTAGAGCTTTCCTGAATCACCTTGATGATTTCGGCCAGCCCTTCCATTTCTTGAGCCATCACATCGCGCACCCGCGCCAAGATCAGCCGAACGCCATAAAGCGACACAGGCCCAACCAGCAAACAGACCATCGACAGCACAGGCTGCTGGTAAATCATCACGGCGACAAGGCTGCCCAACGTCAGCGCATCGCGAACAAAAGAGGTAACGATCGTGTCGATAACCCCCCGCGCCATCTGCGCGCTCTGGGTTACGCGCATCAGCAGGTCCGACAATTCTTGGGTGTTAAAAAAGCCCATGCCCTGCTGCAAAAGACGCTGGAACAGTTGCACTTGCTTTTGCGCGACCACCCGATTGCCTGCGCGCGCCATCAGCACGGCTTGGGCAAAACTTGCGATCCCCTTGACGAAAAAGATCAAAACGACGCCAACGGCCACCCAATAAACGCGGCTTGGATGGGCTTTGTCGGCCATCGTGTCGATGATCTCGCCCATCACCCAGGCGGAGAGTGCGGTTGTCACCGCCACCAAAACCATCGCGACGGCGGCAAGCATATACTTGGTTTTATGCTCGCTCACGCTTTCGCTCAGCAAGCGCCACAACATACTATCATTCAAAAACTTGGGACGTAACTTTGCCAGCATAGCGACGACGTTAACCTTTCAGGCCCGAACACAGAGACACCCCGCAGGGCCACCCCTTAGGAGTATAGACACATTTCGAACCGAGTTGCACTCGTGCGGCGCGCAGCTTTCGCACCGCGATAGACTTGCTGCATAAGTAGAATTTTCTCGCAAAGATGAAAGAGGAGATTGCATTCAGGGTCAAGAAACCAGCGCCGTGGCGCCGATATTTCGTCTGATCAGCTGCACTTAACAGCCGCGGGGCAAAAGCGGCCTTCTCTAAACAACGCCCCCCGCTGCTTGCGGGATGCGCGCCGAATCAGCCCTGCCGACGCAGCAGATAGATATCCATGATCCAGCCATGTGCTGCCCGCGCCTGCGCCCGCATCTTGATGATCTGCGGCCCGACCTCTGCCAGAGGCCCTGATAGGATGATCTCTTCCTTCATCCCCACATAGCCGCCCCAAAAGATCGTAATCCCAGCCGGATCAATCGCTTGAAAGGAACATTCGCCATCCAGCATGATCACAGCGGTATCAACGCCCTGCGGAAAGCCCTCGGCCCGCAACCGTCGCCCCGTCGTCACCACAAAGGGCGCGCCGATCTCGTTCAAAGCGATACCATGCGCCGCCGTCAGCGCATGAATCGAGGTGATGCCCGCGATCACACGGACGCGCTCGGCAGGGACCAGTCGCGCGGCAATGCGCAGGGTGCTGTCGTAAAGGCTTGGGTCGCCCCAAACCAGCAGCGCCACGGTTTGCGCCAGCCCGATGGCAAGGCGCCACACCTCGGCGATGCGGTCGTGCCAATCCTCGACCCGCGCCACGTAATCCGCAATCGCCTCATCCCGAACGGGCAAATCGAACTCGACAACGCGCGTGTTCGGATTGCGCAGAACCTCGGCCAAGATCGCGCGCCGCAGCTCGGCAAGGTCGGATTTCCCCTCGCCTTTGCGCGGCACAAGAATGACATCCGCGCCGTTAATGGCGCGAATCGCTTGCAGCGTCAGATGGTCGGGGTTTCCCGTGCCAATGCCGATCAGGCTGAGGTCGAACATTGGGCTTCCTTAGTAAACGGCAGAGTTCATCGGCTTTGTCGCCCAAAGCCGCGCAGCAAGTCCGCCCAGAAACACCCAAGCGATCAACCCCACGCCAAGCGCGCGCGCGGCAAAAGCCGAGGCAAGCTCTGGGGGGGCGATGCCCGAATAGCCCTCTGGCGTCGGCGCGCCAACGACATGCGGCGCCACCAAAAGCACCAGCCCCGCCGCGATCGCCAAGGCGCTTCGACCATAACCAAGCAACCCAAGCCCCACAGCCGTCGAGGCCGCCGTACCAAGCCACCACATCTGGCGCGCAAAGAGATCAGCCGCCATGGTTCCGGGCAGCTCTGGCGCAAGCCCCATCGCCGGCGCCATCTGAAATACAGCAAAACCCGCAAGCCCCCAAAGCATCCCGCGGGGCGCGTCGATGGCATAGCCGTTGCTTGTCGCAAGGTTAAAGCCTGCCACCAGAATCAGCGCATAGGCGACATAAGTAAGGCCGTAAAACAGGCTCGTCAAAATGTTGCGCGTGGTCGTGCTGGCCTCGGATGCCTCATGCGAATGGGTGTGATCATGGCCTGCCTCGGCAGGGGCGTCCATCGCAGCGGTAGCGTCATGGGAATGGGCGTCATGGTCGTGACCCGCCTCAGCGGCCAGATCCGCAAGTCCGGCAAAATGCACAATCGCGCCAGACTCGTACTGTTCACCCACAAGGATAAGCTTTTGGACAAATGCGAAATGCAACAGGGCTGCCAGCAACCCCGCTGCAAAACCAGCGACAACCGCGCTGGTCAACATGTGTTTCATCATTGCCTTAGTGGCAGGGGAAGCCGGTTGCATGACGCACGTCATGTGCCGCGTCATGCAGGGTTTGCGACTGTGCGTGACCTGCAAGGAACACCAGCGCGCCCCCAAGCATTGCCACGAAAACCGTTGAAAGCAGCGCCGAAGATTTTGCCGTTACAAGCGTCTGAGTCGTCATGTTCTTCTCCCATCCGTCAGAAATGACGGCCCTATGTCTTGGTCTGACCGCCGAACCCGACGGCCTTGCTTAGCTTTGGTTGTCTCGCAGCGGCGCGTCTTGGTCAAGCGGATTTGCGTCCTTTGACGCCTTGGCAGCGACAGATCCTGCGTCTGGAATGCGCGCCAAGGCCTTGGTGCGCAGATTGCCCAGCACCCGCGCATCCGCAAAGATGCCATCCGGCGATGCCGCGTAAAGACGCGCAAAATTCTCAAGCTCGGGCAAGTCCGCGCAGGTCAGCTCGCCAAAGAGATAGGCCGTTTTGCCCTGATCTCGAAAGGCGACGGTCTGGTCGCGGCTGCATCCCGACATACAGTCGATGTCGCGCACCTCGGCCCAAGCGCGCAAGCTATGGCGCAGCGCCTCGGCAAAGCCCTCGCCCCCCTTGCGACAAGAGGTGCAGACAAAGACGTTCACTGGTCGAACTCGGCAAGGGGGCCATAAAAAATCAACGCGGGCAGCGGGCTGGTCGTCGTCGCCAAATGCGCAACAAGCCCCGAAACGGTATGGCGCGACAGGGTTTGTTCGGGCGTCGAGACGGCTTCGGCCAAAAGCGCGGGCGTGTCTGGCGGCAGACCCGCCGCGATCAACTGCTCTGCCAGAGCCGCAAACGTGCGCCGCCCCATATAGACCACGGTCGTCGCCATTGGGTCGGCAAGGGCAGCCATATTGGTTGCCGAGGGCAGCCCCCCCGTCACATCCGCCCCCGTCACAAATTGAACCCGCCGCGCCGACAGCCTGCGCGTCAGCGGAATCCCCGCCGCCGCCGCCGCCGCAGAGGCCGAAGTCACCCCCGGAATAATCTCATAGCCAATGCCCGCCGCCCGAAGCGCCAAGATCTCTTCCTCAAGCCGACCAAACATGCCGCAATCGCCCGACTTGAGCCGCACCACCCGCTGCCCCGTCATCGCGTGATCGACCAGCAGTTGGCTTACGTGGTCTTGCTTGGGCGACGGACGGCCCGCGCGCTTGCCCACGGCAATCAGATCGGCGGATTTGGCCGCAAGCGTCAGGATCGGCCCCGCCGAGAGGTCGTCAAACAAGATCACCTCGGCCTGCGCCAAACGCGCTGCGGCCTTCACGGTCAGCAATTCAGGATCACCCGGACCCGAGGAAACGAAGGAAACGAAGCCAGTCATTGCGCCTCTGCGATCAAATGGAAGAAAGTTCCGGTGGCAAGCCCGCCCTCGGCGTGGCGACGATACGAGCCGGTCTCTGGCACTTCGGCCCCCGTCGCATCGGTCACAGTCGCAAGCGGCGCATCGGGCTGCGTCAGGATGGTGGCGTAGTGAAACTCGTGCCCGCGCAGATCAGCAGGCGCGCCGTCCGCCTGTGGCAGCAAAGGCTTCGCCAACCGGTAGCCAAGGTGCATTTTTCGTTTGGCGAAAGAGGTCTCAAGCCCCAAAAGCCCCAGCATTTGGTGCCGTGCACCAGCCGCATCGACCAACCCAGCGCCCATCGCCATATAGCCGCCGCACTCGCCATGGACGGGCTTTGTGGTGGCAAACGCGCGTGTGCCCGTCAGAAAACGGGGACTGCTGGCGAGCTTGCCCGCATGAAGCTCGGGATACCCCCCCGGAAGCCAGCAAAGATCAGCGCTTGGGTCGGGGGCCTCATCCGCAAGCGGCGAAAAGGGCAGGATTTCCGCCCCCGCATCCCGCCAGCCTTGCAAGATATGCGGGTAGACGAAGGAAAAGGCTTGGTCGCGCGCCAATGCAATGCGACCTGCGGGTGGGCGAACCGCCATCGGTTGCGGCATCGCAGCCCCGCCCCCTGCGACAGCGATCAGCGCGTCCAAATCCATATGTTGCGCGATAAAGCGTCCCGCCTCGGCCAAAAGCGCGGCAAGCTCGGGCTGCTCTTCGGCTTGGACAAGGCCTAGGTGGCGCTCTGGCATCGCGATGGTCGGGTTGCGCGGCAAGGCGGCCAACACGGGGATGCCCACCGACTCCATGCCCACGCGCACCAAAGCCTCGTGGCGTGGCGAGGCGACACGGTTCAGCACCACACCCGCGATCGTTACATCGGGCCGCATCAGCGCAAAGCCCTTGGCGACAGCAGCGGCGGATTGCGCTTGGCCGGACACGTCGATCACCAAAACCACAGGCCAGCCCATCATCGCGGCAATATCCGCGCTGGCGCCTGTGCCCGTGGCACCCGCCGTGGCGACGCCATCAAACAGCCCCATCGAGCCTTCGGCCAAGATCAGATCCGCCCCTTGCGCATTCGACACCAACCCGTGCAGCCGCTCGGGCGACATCGCCCAACTGTCCAGATTGACCGAAGGCCGCCCCGAGGCCGCCGCGTGAAAGGCGGGGTCGATATAGTCCGGCCCCGATTTGAACGGCTGCACATCCAGCCCGCGCGCCCGCAGCGCCGCCAGCAGGCCAAGCATCAAGGTGGTCTTGCCCGTGCCCGAGGCAGGGGCCGAAATCAGCAGGCCACGCGGGATCATTCTGCCTCCGGAAAGCGCGGCTCGGTGCCGACAGGGCGGAAGCGGCGGTCGTAATCGCCAGCATAAAGGCGGCTTTCCTCAAAGTCTTGCGCGCCAAGTGCGGGGCCGACAAGGATAAGCGCGGTGCGCTGCATCTCGGTGCTTAGCGCCGTTTGCAGGGTTGAAAGCGTGGCGCGCACTATCCGCTGATCGGGCCAAGTCGCACGCCACACCACGGCAACGGGGCAGTCGGGACCATAGTGCGGCGTCAAGTCGTCGATCACCTTTTCCAGCACATGCACCGACAGATGGATCGCCAAAGTCGCGCCCGTTGCGGCAAAGGCGCTCAGGTTTTCGCCCTCGGGCATGGCCGTCGCGCGCCCCGAAGTCCGCGTCAGCACCACCGATTGCGCCAGCCCCGGCAGCGTCAGCTCGGCCCCCAAAGCGGCGGCGGCGGCGGCAAACGACGGCACGCCCGGCGTCACATCATAGGGAATATCCAGCGCCCGCAGCCGCCGCAGCTGCTCGCCCATCGCCGACCAAACCGACAAATCGCCCGAGTGCAGCCGCGCAATGTCTTGCCCCTTGGCATGGGCGGCGCTGATCTCGGCCATAATCTCGTCCAGCGACATGGGCGCAGTATTGACGATATGCGCGCCCTCTGGGCAATGCTCTAGCAGCGCTTGCGGCACCAAAGAGCCCGCATAAAGACAAACGGGGCTTTGCGCGATCAGCTTCGCGCCGCGCAGGGTGATCAGATCGGCGGCCCCTGGGCCTGCGCCGATGAAATGGACGGTCATGGTAGGCTCCTTTCGGCAAGGGCTGCGGTGGCCTTGCCGTCTTGTGATATGGCGCGCGGGGCGATCAGTCGGGCACTTGGGCCCGCTGCGGCAAGCGCGCTGGCTTCGGCAAGCGAGCCTGTGCCGTAAAGCGATTGCACGCGGGCGGATGTGGTCAGGGTGGGCAACAAAGCAAGGTCCGCCGCGGCAATCGCATGGATTGGCAGGCCACATTCGGCGGCGAATTGCACAAACACGGGCGCAGAGGCTTTGTCGTCAGCGGTGGCAAGCGCACTCGCCCGCGCGCCCCCTGCCGCTGCAAAGGCCGAGCGCAGCGACGCGATATCCGCCGAAGTGCGAAAGCCAAACCCCGCGACGATCATCGGACCACGCTCCATTGCACAACGGGACGAGAGGCTTGCCAGCCGCGCATCCGCCCCAACGGCACAGCTTGTGCAAGATCAATGCGCAACAGGTTGCCGCCGCGCTGCGCCTGTTGCTGCGCCAGCAGGCTTTCGGTTTCCAGCGTCACCCCATTGGCAACAAGCCGCGTGCCCTCTGGCAACAGCGCCCAAAGCTGATCGAACAGGGCCGCAGAGCCGCCACCGCCGACAAACACCGCATCGGGCAGAGGCTGATCGGTCAGGGCGCGCGCGGCGTCGCCAGTTGTGACGACCATGCGGTGATCGAGGCCAAAGCCGCTGATGTTTGCGCGAATATTGGCAGTGCGATCTTCGCGCAGCTCGAATGCGACGGCGCGCCCGCCTGCAAGGCACCATTCAATCGAAATCGAGCCAGACCCCGCGCCGATATCCCAGAGCAGTTCGTTCTGACGCGGTGCCAGCGCCGAAAGCGTCAGCGCGCGGACAGGGCGCTTGGTGATCTGCCCGTCGCTGGCGAACAGTGCATCCTCCAGCCCAGAGGCCCGCGACAGGCCCTTTCCCGCCGTTACCTCAATCGCCACAGCCACCAGCGGCGCAGTGTCGGTCAGCGCAAAGCCTGCGGCGGGGGCGGTGCGGATGCGCTCTTGCGGGCCGCCAAGAGCCTCAAGGACGGTCAGCGTCGCGGTCAGGTCTTGGTCACAAAGCCATTGCGCCAGAGCGGCAGGCGCAGCCGCATCGCGCAACAGGCAAATCGCGCGGGCTCCCTTGCCAAGCACGGGGCGCAATCGGGCGAAGGGGGCGGCGTGCAAACCATGGCACGTGATCTCTTCCAGCCGCCACCCCATCCGCGCCGCTGCCAGTGAAAAGGTCGAAGGCGCTGGAAAGACCTGCCATTCGTCAGGCGTCAGATGCACCGAAAGACTGCCCCCCGCGCCGAACCAGAACGGATCGCCCGAGGCAAGGCAGACAACGCGGCGGCCACGGCAAGCAAGCAGCGGATCGACCGAGAACGGCACGGGCCAGGCGCGACCCTTTGCCCCCGCGGCCACCAAGTCCAGATGACGCGGCCCGCCAAAGATGATTTCAGCTTGCGCAAGGGCGCTGCGGCTTGCATCAGTGAGGCCCGCCAGTCCATCTTCGCCCAAGCCGATGATTGCAACCCAAGGATCAGACATGACGCGCAGCCTTATCTTGGGCGGAACCACCGAGGCCAGCACTTTGGCGCGGGCTTTGGCCGAAGTGGGGGCCGATGCGGTGTTTTCCTATGCAGGGCGCACCGACGCGCCCGTAGCCCAACCCTTGCCGACGCGGGTCGGTGGCTTTGGCGGTGTGGCGGGGCTGGTGGACTATCTGCAAGCCGAAAAGATCGGCTTTGTGGTCGATGCCACCCATCCTTTTGCCGCCCAGATGAGCCGCAACGCAATCACGGCCTGCGCGATTGCTGGCGTGCCCTTGCTGGGGTTGGAGCGGGCGGCGTGGCGCGCACAGGCCGGCGACAACTGGCAGCATGTGGCGGATTTCGCAGAGGCGCTGGCGGCTCTGCCCGAGGCGGGTGCGCGGGTGTTCTTGGCCATCGGCAAGCAGAACCTTGACGGCTTTGCGGCCAAGGCGAACCACTATCTGCTGCGCTTGGTGGATGCGCCCAAAGCCTTGCCGCTGCCCGATTGCACGGTGATCTTGGCACGCGGTCCGTTTGATGTCGCGGGCGATCTGGCCCTGCTGCGCGATCACCGCATCACCCATATCGTCGCCAAAAACGCCGGTGGCGCTGGCGCCGAGGCCAAGCTGACCGCGGCCCGAAATCTCGGCCTTCCGGTGATCTTGATCGACCGCCCCGCCCTGCCCGAACGGCAAGTGGTGGCAACTGTGGCCAAGGTGATGGCGCGCCTGGGTCATGCCGAGCGCGGGGTGTAGACAAAGCGCCCGACGCGGCGGGTCGCAGAGTTGCCGACCAGCACAACCGTGCGCATATCAGCCATCTCTGGGGTGGCCTCGCCAAGGGTGACGGTGGTGATACGCTCTTCGGGGGTCGAGACAGCACGGGCAAAAATAATCAGCCGCTCGGGCCCACATTCCTCGCGCAAGATGTCAAGCGCGCGGGCAAATTGGTGCGGGCGGCTGGCCGAGCGGGGATTATAGAACCCCATCGCGAAATCGGCTTGGGCGGCAAGGCGCAGGCGATGTTCGACCAACTCCCACGGCTTGAGGTTATCGCTTAGGTTAATGGCGCAAAAATCGTGCCCCAAGGGCGCGCCCGCATGGGCCGCCGCTGCCAGCATCGCCGTAATCCCCGGCAGGATGCGAATATCCAGATGGTGCAGCTCTGGGTGGTTTTCCAGCGCCTCGAACAGCGCCGAGGCCATCGCGAACACCCCCGGATCGCCCGAAGACACGATCACCACCCGCCCGCCTGCTGCGGCAAGGGCCAGCGCGTGGTCGGCGCGGTCAATCTCGACGCGGTTGTCCGACCCGTGTAACGTCAGCCCGTCCCGAGGCGCTACGCGCGCGACATAGGGAAAATAGCCGATCACATCCGTCGCCTCTGCCAAAGCGGCGCGGACTTCGGGCGTGACCATGTCCTCATCGCCCGGCCCAAGGCCTGCGACGCACAGCCAGCCGGTCATTCTGCGGCCTCCAACTCGGGGCGGCGGCCATTGCCATGCACCAAGACGATAGCGAAATAGGGGCAATCGGCGGGGTCCACATCGGCAAGCCGCGCAATCCGCTGGGTCGGCATGGTGCCGCGCTCGACCAGCCACGCATCCTCGAGCCTGCCAACGGCGGCAAGGGCGCGGCGGACTTTGGGCAGGTTGCGGCCAGTTTTCATCACCACCATCGCGTCAGATCTGGCCATATGCGCGGTCAGATCTTCTTCTGAAAGCGTCGCCATCAGAATCGAGACCACGTCATCGCCCCACGTAAACGGCGCGCCAATCGCGTTCCAGCACCCTGTCATACCCGTGATGCCCGCGACGATTTCGACCTCGGCGCGGCCCTCAAGCCGCGTGTGCAGATGCATAAACGAGCCGTAAAACAGCGGGTCACCCTCGCACAGAACCACGACCTCTTGCGTTTGCGCCAAAAGCGCCAAGCGGTCGGCCCAGTCGTCATAAAACCGCGCCAAAGCCTCGTTATATTCTGGGCTGTTGAAGTGCAGCTCGGTGGTGACGGGGTATTCCATCGGGTATTCGGTGACGCCTTGGGCCAGCATCCCCTCGACGATGCGGCGGGCTTGGCCTGCACGGCCTGCCTTGCGGAAATAGGCGACATGGGTCGCGGCGCGGACCAGACGATCGGATTTCACCGACATCAGGTCAGGATCACCGGGGCCAAGGCCTGTGCAAATAATCTTGCCCATCATTCAATCCGACTGGCCAGAGCGTTGATCGCGGCGACAGTGATGGCAGAGCCACCCAAACGCCCCTGCACGATCAGCGACGGCACGGGCACAACCTCCATCAACGCCGCTTTGGATTCGGCAGCCCCGATAAAGCCAACAGGACAGCCGATGATCGCAGCCGGACGCGGGCAGCTTGGGTCTTCGAGCATGTTCAGCAGGTGAAAAAGCGCAGTTGGCGCATTGCCAATCGCCACCACCGCCCCCGCAAGCTTGGGGCGCCACAGCTCTAGCGCGGCGGCAGAACGGGTGTTGCCCATCTCTTTGGCAAGGCCGATCACTGCCGCATCATGCAGCGTGCAGACCACCTCGTTGCCCGCAGGCAAACGGCCACGGGTGACGCCTTCGGACACCATGCGCGCATCGCATAGGATCGGAGCGCCAGCCTCCAGCGCCGCGCGCGCGGCAATCGCCATGCCCTCGGAAAACTGGACATGCGCCTCAAGCCCGACCATCCCAGCCGCGTGGATCATCCGCACGGCCACGATTTCTTCTTCGGGCGTAAAGCGGGCAAGATCGGCCTCGGCACGGATCATCGCAAAGGACTGGCGATAGATCTCGGCGCCATCGGTGATGTAGGTATGCGGCATCAGGGGGCCTTTGACAAAAGTGAGGGGTCGCGGATGAGGTCTAAGGCGGATAACCCGACACGCGCCGGAACGCCAGATGCAGGACCGTCGCAGATCAGATCGAAACCGACAGGCGTGGCCGTCAAGGTGCGCATGGCAGCAGGATGGGCACACCCTTTGGCGCAGCCCGAGACATGCAGCGCCCCCTCAATGAACGGCGCGAGTGCGCGCGCAAGGGGACGGGTCGCGGCAAGAGCTTGGGTGCAGGCAGGCGCGCCCGAACAGGCAATCACCCGCAGCATCGGGTCATCGGCACGGTCAATCACGCCGTCGATCTTGGGCAAAGGCGTCGCGGTTTCGACCAACAGCATCCGCCAAGGCGTCACCCGCACAGCCCCATGACGCGCCAGTTCGGCAAGCGTTTCGGCCTGCATCTGGCCAAACTCAAAGCCGACAAGCTGGCCTTGGGGCTGCGGGCCGATCTGCGGCACAGACGCGGGGGCACGGGCGGCGGTAAATCCTTGCGGCAGCGGAACCCGCGCCAAAAGCTGCGCCATCCGCCCCCTACCCTCGGTCACGCCACCTTGGGCGATAAACCAGCGCGCAAGACCGATTGCCTCGGCCACAGCGGTTTGCGCGGTCACGGGTTTCGCGCCATGGGCCGTCGCCAACAGCACCCCCGCGGGGCCAGTCTCAATCCAGATATCGGCAGAAACATCGCGCAAACAGGGTGTTGCGGTATCAATCACAAAGCCGAACTTGGCAGGCAGCGCGGGCGCATCCTGGGCCGCAAGCGCGTGGGTCAACTCGGCCGCAAGCGCTTGGGTGGCGTCATCGGTGGCCCAAAGCGGGGTGACGATGATGTTACGGCGCGACTCCACCTCTGGGCTTTGGTCAATCAGACCCAGCGCCCGCAGGCCGTCGATCAGCGGCGGATGGCTTGCCTCGGTCACGCCCCGCAGCTGCACATTGGCGCGGTTGGACAGGTCAATCAGCCCGTTGCCATGGCTGCGGGCAAGGTCGGCAATCCCAAGCGCTTGGGCCTGCGTCAGCCGCCCGCCCTGCGGCCGTACCCGCACGACCAAACCATCGCCCGAAGCCATCGGCCGCAAAGCGCCGGGGCACCAGCCTTGGACGATGGGGGCGGCTCTAGTCATCAAGCCCCCCGATCTGCGCCGCAATCGAGTTGCGCCGCGTCAGCCAAAGCCCCGCCTTGTGCAAGGCCTCGAACCGCGCCTGCAATGCAGCCAGCGCGGCGGGGTTCTCGCGCGCGAGAAAGGCCACCAGATCGTCGCGGCCCAAGGTGGCCTCGTGATAAAGATCAAACAGCTGCGCAGGCACTTTGCGGGTCAAATGTGCATAGGCGGCAAGGTTATCGAGCGTGGCGGCAATCTCGGCACCACCTCGAAAGCCGTGGCGCATCATGCCGCTGGCCCAATCGGGATTGGCGGCGCGCGCACGGACCACGCGACCGACTTCCTCGGCGACCGAACGCGCGCGGGGGGCATCGGGGCGGCTGGCGTCGATGTGATAAAGCGCAGGTTCCGCCGCGCCAATCGCCGCCATTGCGGCGGCAAAACCGCCCTCATGCGCGGCGTAATCGGGAGCAAGCAGGATGTCGGTCTCCACCAAATCCTGCACATGCGCATAGCCGTCCGCGCTTTGCAGGCGGGCGGTCAGGGCCTCGCGGTCTTGGGTGATCGCGCCCTTGGCATCAATCGCCCAATCGGATCCCGCAAGCCAAGCCTCGCCCGCGTCCGCACGGCCTTGATCGGAGTAATCCTCGAGCGCGGGCTCCATCCCCATGCCGTAAAGCCCGGGTTTCGGGCCGAACACACGCGGCGCGCGGGCAAGATAGGGGTTCATATCCGCCGCCTCGTCGCGCTGCGACAGAGCCTGCGCGCCTGCCTCGAACAGCTGCGCAAGCCCGCCAAAGACATCGCGGAACAGCCCCGACACCCGCAGCGTCACATCAATGCGCGGGCGGTCCAACAGCGCCAGCGGCACGATCTCAAAGCCTGAAACGCGCTCTGACCCCTCGTCCCATTTCGGCGCAAGCCCTGCCAGATGCAGCGCCATCGCCAGCTCTTCCCCCGCCGTACGCATGGTCGCAGAGCCCCAAAGGTCGATCACCAGACCCCGCGGCCAGTCGCCCTTATCCTGCAAATGACGGCGCAGCAGTTCCTCGGCCAGCTTGACCCCCTGAACATGCGCCGCCCGCGACGGCACCGAACGCGGGTCGACTGAATAAAGGTTGCGCCCCGTTGGCAGCACATCACTGCGCCCGCGCCACGGGCTTCCCGAAGGACCAGCGGCAACGCGGCGCCCCGCAAGCGCGGCACGCAGCCCCTCGGCCTCGCCCGCCGCTTGGCCATAGATATGTAGCCCGTCGCCGAACTGGCTTTCCTTGATGTCACAGACAAAACGGTCGATGCGGGTCATCGCCTCGGCGGCAGAGGCGTCCGCTGGCAAGTCCAGATCGGCCTCGACGCCCGAAGCCTGCGCCTCTTGACGGATGTTGGCGATCAAACGGTCGCGGCGCGAGGGGTCAAGCCCGTCAGCGGTCGAGTATTCATCCAGCAATCGCTCTAGCCGCAGCAATCCCTCGGGCACCGCAGATTGCGCAAGCGGCGGCGGCACATGGCCAAGCGTCACCGCCCCAATGCGGCGCTTGGCTTGTGCGGCCTCACCGGGGTCATTGACGATAAACGGATAGATCACGGGCAGATCGCCCAGCAAGGCTTCGGGCCAACACTCTTCAGACAGCGCCACCGATTTCCCCGGCAGCCATTCAAGGGTGCCATGCGCGCCGATGTGGATCAGCGCATGCAGCCCCTGCGCCCGCAGCCACAGGTAAAAGGCGACATAGGCATGGCGCGGAATGCGGGCAAGGTCGTGATAATCGGCATCGCGGGCGTCCACATGGCCGCGCTCGGGTTGCAGCGCGATCAGGCTTGCGCCTGCGCGAATGGCCGCAAACTGAAACTGACCCTCGTGCAGCGCGGGGTCGGATGCAGGGTCGCCCCAAGCCTCGGTCAAGCGGGCTTGCAGCGTTTGGGGCAAATGGGCCAGCGCTTGGCGATAGGCCGCCAGCGGCCAGCACAAGCGGTCTTGCAGCAAATGACTGGCAAGGTCAGGGACCGCTGCCGCATCATAGCCGTCGGCGACAAGCTGGCCCAAGATCGCTTGGGTCGAGGCCAGCGCATCAAGTCCCACAGCATGGGCGATTTGGTCAGGCCGCCCGGGATAGGTCGACAGCACAATCGCAGTGCGGCGGCTTGGCGCGGGGGTCTGCCCCAAGCGCAGCCAGCCGATAACCCGCGCCACCACTTGCTCTATCCGCCCCGCATCGGCCCGATGGGCAAAGCGCGAGAATTGCAGATCAGCATCGCGGCGGCCAGGGGATTTAAAGCTGACCAGCCCCGCAAAGATGCGCCCATCCACTTCGGGCAGCACAACATGCATGGCCAAATCGGCGGGCGACAGGCCGCGCTCGGCCCCAAGCCAGTCACGCTTGCGGGCGGTTGACAGGGCGACTTGGAACACGGGGCAGTTCGGCGCATCCAGCGGCGTCGCACCATCGGCGCCACGTCCCGAAAAAGCCGTCGCGTTGATGATCGCGGCAGGCGGCACCGCAGCCAGAGCCTCGGCCAAAAACGCAGGCGCGCCGGTGGCCTTGAGCGAGGGCACAAACAGACCGTAAGCCGCAATCCCCTTGGCGCGGAACGCTTGGATCAACGCGTCAATCGGCGCGGTGTCCGCAGCGGTCAGATAGCTGCGATAAAAGCTGATGAGAACGGGCGCCTCGACCGCCTCTGGCTGGGCAATCACGCCGCGATCAGGGTCATACCAGCCACAATCGGGCATGGTTTTATCGCCGACCACAGGACCAGCGTAAAGCCCCGCCGCCAGCGACAACTGCGCCAAAGCCGCCTGCGCCGCCACAGCCCCCCCCGCATCACAGAGCGCCGACAGCCTGCGCAGGGTCGAAACCGGCAGCGTCGAATACCCGTCCAGCGCCCGATCTTCACGGCCATCCGCAGGCAACACCGCCAGCGCAACGCCATTGCGGCGCGCATGATCTTGCAGCTGCATCAAGCCATAGGGCCAGTAATTCTCGCCCCCGATCACCCGCACCAAGATGCCTTTGACGCCGACAAGCGTGCGCTCGACATAGGCATCCACCGACATCGGATGTTTCAGCGCCACAAGATTGGCAAGCCGCAGGCTGGGCAACCGCCCGCCTGCGCGATGCCAGCCCGCCGCGAAAGCCCCCAGATCGCTATCGGAAAACGACAGCACCACAAGATCTGCAGGCGTTTGCCCCAGATCGAACGGCGCTTCGGTGTCCTCTAGCCCGTGGCTCTCGCGAAAGACGACGTGCATGGTTCAGGCCCCCAACACCGCACGAATGGCGGCAAGGTCGATGTGGTCATGCTCGGCGATCACCACAAGCTGGCCCTTGCGCGGATTGGAACCCCATGGCTTGTCGAACTGATGCCGCACGCGCGCGCCAACCGCCTGCACCAAAAGCCGCATCGGTTTGCCCGTGACGGCAACATAGCCTTTGACGCGCAGGATGTTCTGCTCGGCCGCAAGCCGCTGAATGGCGGCAACCAAAGCGTCAACATCGTCAATCTCTGGCAGGTCGATCACTACGGTGTCAAAGTCATCATGCTCGTGGTCATCATGGCCATCGTGATGCGACGGACGCGCCGCAAGATCGTCTTCGGCCGCGGCCTTGAGGCCAAGGATCAGCGAGGGGTCAATGATGCCCTCTGACATCGACAGGATCGGAATTGGACGCGGGCTTTCAGCGACGATCACCGCGCGCGCGGCCGCAAGCCCCGCCTCACCTGCCAGATCAGCCTTGGTCATCAAGATGATGTCGGCACAGGCAAGCTGGTCTTCAAACACTTCGGACAGCGGCGTCTCGTGGTCGATGCTGTCGTCCGCCAAACGCTGCGCATCCACTGCCGCCACGTCAGGCGCAAAGCGGCCCGCAGCCACAGCCTCGGCATCCGCCAAAGCAATCACACCATCAACGGTGATCTTGGACCGGATCGCAGGCCAGTCAAAGGCCTTGAGCAACGGTTTGGGCAGCGCCAAACCCGAAGTCTCGATCAAGATGTGATCCGGACGCACCGGCAGCGCCATCAGCGCCTCAATGGTCGGAATGAAGTCGTCCGCAACGGTGCAGCAGATGCAGCCATTGGCCAGCTCGACGATGTTCTCGGCAGGGCAGCTCTCATCGGCACAGGACTTCAAAATATCGCCATCGACGCCAACAGTGCCAAACTCATTGACCAAAATCGCCAAACGCTTGCCCTGCGGGTTCTGCATCAGGTGGCGGATAAGTGTGGTTTTGCCCGAACCAAGAAAGCCGGTGATAACGGTGACGGGGATTTTTGCCAGATCGGTCATTTAGCTCTCCATTGGGGGAAGTCGGGCAAGACTTTGCTTGCGGAAGATAACAGGTCGCTCGCGCCAAGGCACCAAACCATCGGTGGTTTTGGCATAAGCCTCGGCTCCGGTAAGGATTTCAGCGGCATCGGATTTGGTCATGCGGCCATAAACATATGACCAACGGTTCGGCGCCGAAAGACCAACAGCCGCACCTTGGCTACAGGCGGAAAGACACTCCACCCCCACAACCCGCACGCCCTCGGGTGCAGGCTCTGCGGTCAAAGCAGCGAAAAGCTTGGCACCCGTCGAGAGTTCCCCCTCAGGTACAGGTAAATCCGCCTTACATGTGGTGCAGACGTAAAGTGTAACGCTCATCCTACCCAGCCTATAATTATAGGGGTGACGGGGCTAGCCAGAGCGAAGGCCAAATGCCAAGCGCCTGCTGGTCGCGGAACACCCCGTCCGCCCGTTCAGTCCAAGCGCTGGCAGGTCTCCCGGCTTGCGGATACAGACCCCAATGCAAAGGGCCAACGATCACCCGCCTTCCCGAACCTTGCGGCCAGTGGCTTGGGCGACCTCTCCGGTCACGGTCGCGGGGGCGGCAGCTTTGGGGGTTGCCCCCTTTCGCATTCCCTCTTCGCCTGTCATAAACAGGAACCAGCGCAGGCTCACCTGTGGCAGAAAGCGCGCCCTTGTCAAGCAAAGCAGAGGTATCTTCACCGTGACCGAGGCCCCCCCTTCCGAGAACCAAGTTCCCAAGACCGACCCATCAGAAGACGAAAACGCCCGCCATGCCCGCAAAATGGCCAAGAAAAAAGCCGCGCGAGATAAAATCATGTCCGGAAAAGCAGGCGATAAAGGCCTGCTGATCGTACACACGGGCGCAGGTAAGGGCAAATCCTCCAGCGGGTTCGGCATGATTCTGCGCTGCATTGCCCATGAAATGCCCTGCGCCGTGGTGCAATTCATCAAAGGCGCTTGGGATACGGGCGAGCGCCGGATCATCGAAGAGAACTTCGCCGACCTCTGCGAGTTTCATGCTATGGGCGAAGGCTTTACTTGGGAAACCCAAGACCGCGAACGCGACGTCGCAATGGCCGCCAAAGGCTGGGAAAAAGCCAAAGAACTAATCCGCGACCCAAGCAATCGCCTTATCCTTTTGGATGAAATCAACATTGCCCTGCGCTATGACTACCTCGACATCCACGAAGTTCTGGCATTTCTGGCCGCAGAAAAGCCACCTCTGACACATGTGGTCATGACGGGGCGCAACGCAAAACCAGAACTCATTGAGGCTGCCGACTTGGTTACCGAGATGACCTTGGTCAAGCACCCCTTCCGCTCGGGCATCAAAGCTCAACCGGGCGTCGAGTTTTAGAGCCAGAAAAGGGGGCCAGCCCCCTCGCGCCTTTGGCGCTCACCCCCGGAGTATTTGGACCAGTATGAAAGCAACGAAGTGTTAATCTTATTCTGGTCAGATCAAGCTACGGTACAGAGGGGAGCCTCGATGACCGTCCAGTGTGAAAGCGCCGCGCCTCCCCCGATTTTTCGGCCCGAGGCGCGGCGCAGACTCTTGTCGGCTTTCATACTGGCGAAAAATACTCCCGCCGGAGGCTCCTGCTTTATCTACAATCGCAAGGTTGGTTTTCGATGAAATCATTCATGATTCAGGGCGCGGGCTCGAACGTTGGCAAGTCGCTTTTGGTGGCGGGGCTTTGCCGCGCCGCGAAGTTGCGCGGGTATTCGGTTGCGCCGTTCAAGCCTCAGAACATGTCCAACAACGCCGCCGTGACCACGGACGGTGGTGAAATAGGGCGGGCGCAGGCGCTGCAGGCTTTGGCATGCGGGTTGGAGCCGCACACGGACATGAATCCTGTTTTGCTCAAGCCCGAGAGCGAGACGGGCTCGCAGGTTGTTGTCCAGGGCCGGCGTGTCGCAACTGTGCGCGCGCGCGATTATGCCGCGTTGAAGCCATCGTTGATGGCGCCTGTGTTGGAGAGCTTTTCTCGGCTTAAAACGCGGCATGATTTGGTGATCGTTGAGGGTGCGGGCTCGCCTGCTGAGGTAAACCTTCGGGCTGGGGACATTGCCAATATGGGGTTTGCACGGGCCGCCGCTTGCCCCGTCATTCTGACTGGCGACATTGATCGGGGCGGGGTCATTGCACAAATTGTCGGCACTCAGACGGTTTTAGAGGCCGATGACAACGCGATGATTGCGGGGTTTCTCATCAACAAGTTTCGCGGCGATCCGCGTCTGTTCGATGACGGTTACCGCTTGATCGAGGCGCGGACCGGTTGGCGCGGGTTTGGGGTGGTGCCGTTCTTTGACGGGGCGCATCGGTTGCCTGCTGAGGATGCTTTGGATCTGCCCAAGGGGGGTGGCTCTGGGGGCTATCGCATTGCGGCTTTGACTTTGTCACGGATTGCCAACTTTGACGATTTGGACCCTTTGGCGCAGGAGCCTGGGGTGAGCCTAACCATGGTGCGGGCGGGCGAGGTTATTCCCGCGGACGCCGATTTGGTCATCATTCCAGGGTCGAAATCGACGCGGGGGGATTTGGCGTTCTTGCGCGCGCAGGGCTGGGACATCGATCTTGCCGCGCATCTGCGACGCGGCGGGCGGGTTTTGGGGATCTGTGGCGGCTATCAGATGCTTGGATCGCTGGTGCGTGACCCCGACGGCATTGAAGGTTCTGCGGGAGAGACACTTGGTCTGGGGCATCTGGCCGTTGAAACCGAGATGACGCCAGACAAGCGTCTCACGCGCACCGAGGCGGTTCATGCTGCGACGGGCTTGCCGATGCAGGCCTATGAAATCCACATCGGGCGCACGGAAGGCGTGGACCGTCAGCGGCCCTTCGCTATGGTCGCTGGGGGGCCAGAGGGCGCGGTCTCTGCTGATGGGCGGGTGATGGGCAGCTATCTGCATGGCATGTTTGCCAATGACCGCTTTCGGGCGGGCTTTTTAGCGCAAATTGGGGCGCAATCCTCGACGCTCAGCTATGGCGCTGGCGTCGATGCGACCTTGGATGCGCTTGCGGCCCATCTTGAGGCGCATGTGGACGTAGAGGGCCTGCTCGCTTTGGCGCGCTAGCGGATTTGCCATTCGGTTGGGGCGTTTTCCTGCCAGCCGCTGCGATGCAAAAGCGGCGTGTCATCGGTGAACTCGGGGTGGCCGATACAGAGGTAGGCTGCGAACTCCCAACCTTTGGGCACGTTGAACAGCGTCTCGATTTCGGTGGGGTTCAGGATCGAAACCATGCCGAGGCCAAGGTTCTCGGCGCGCGCGGCCAGCCAAAGGCTGAAGATTGCCATAGCTGTCGATTGCCGCAAGGCTTCGGGCACGGTTTGGCGCCCCAAGCCGTGGCCCGCATCGGGGTTCATCTCGGTAAAGACCGCCAGTTGCACGGGGGCGGCATCAAGGCCTGCAAGTTTCAGCGCAAGATATTCGGCATGTTTCTCGCCGCTGTAAAGCTTGGCGGCCTCATCGTTGCAGCGTTGGAAATTCGCGCGCACCTCGGCCCGCAGCTCGGACGATTGCACCCGCATCACCCGCCACGGCCGCGCATTACCGACCGAGGGCGCGCGGTCCATCGTCGTGCGCAAACGCTCCAACATCGCCTCATCCACAGGATCGCGGCGAAAGTGGCGCACATCGCGACGCCAGTGCAGGATGCTGAGAAGGGTTTCGGATTCTTCGGGGGTGAACTGCATTATGCTTCCAATGCTGCGGCAAAGCGGGACCATTCGGCGGCACCCGCGGGCAGGCCAAGCCTGAGCCAGCGGTTTGAATAAGGGAAAATCCGCGACCAGATGTGATGCTGTGCGAGATGGTTTTGGGCGGTCGAAGCGTCTGGCGTTTCATACAATCGGAACAGTTCTGTGCCGCCCAGAGGCTGCCACCCCGCCGCCTGTGCCAGCGCGTCGGCCTCGGTCGCTTCGTGGCGCAGACGGGCGGTCGTCGCCTCGGCCCAAGCCGTATCGGCAAGCGCATGGGTGCCAATTCGCAAGGCTGCACCATTCACGGGCCACGGACCTGCCATCGCATCCAGCGCCTCAATCTCGGATTGCGCGCCGATCACAAAGCCAAGGCGCACCCCCGCCAATCCGTAGAACTTGCCAAAAGACCGCAGCACCAAAAGGTTACCGCCCGCCTGCGCCGCAAGCGACAGCGCGGGCTGCGGGTCGGCAAAGCTTTCGTCCACCACCAGCCGCCCCACTTGCGCCGCAAGCGCCAGCAAATCCGCCTTGGCATAGGATTTGCCGTCGGGATTGTTGGGATTGACCACGACCGCAAGATCCGCGCCCGCCAGTTGGTTAAAGCGGCTGACCTCTTGCACCTGCCACCCCGCAGCGCGCAGGCAAGCGGCATGTTCGTTATAGGTGGGGCCAAGCACGCGGGCGCGCCCCGGCTGCCCCAGCCTTGGGATCATCTGAATGGCCGCCTGCGCCCCTGCGGTGGCCAGCATCGGCGCATCCGTGCCATAGGCTTTGCGGGCGACCTCAATCAGCGCGGCTTTGGCGGCTTTGGTCGGCAGCATGGTCCAGTCTTCGGGCTGCAACGCGGGCAAAGGATAGGGCGCACGGTTGATGCCAGTGGACAGGTCAATCCAATCCGTGCCGCCAAAGCGGGCGATCGCGCCGTCAATATTGCCACCGTGATCGCGGGTCATAGCAGGCTCCAGATAAGGGCGCAGAGGCCAAGGCTTGCGGCAAGGGCGCTCATGGCGCGGGCATAAAGGCGCAGGCCCTTGTCCAGATCGCGGGCGGTGGGATCGGGGGCTTCGGCATTGACCCACGGCTCGTTTGCGATGTGGTCGTGATAGACGCGCGGGCCAGACAGACGCACGCCCAGCCCCGCCGCCATCGCCGCTTCGGGCCAGCCCGCGTTGGGCGAGCGGTGCAGCGCCGCATCCCGCGCCATCACCCGCAGTGCCAATCTTGGCCGCGCCGAGGTCAGCGCAAACAGCACTCCCGTCAGCCGCGCAGGCGCAAGGTTGACCAGATCATCAAACCGCGCCGAGGCCCAGCCAAAGTCGTTAAAGCGCGGCGTGCGGTGGCCAATCATAGAGTTCGAGCGTGTTGACCGCCTTATAGGCCGCAATCCCCGGAAGGCCCAAAAGCGCGCCCCAAAACAACGGTGCAACCACTCCGTCCGACGTGTTCTCGGCAAGCGATTCAATCCCCGCACGCGCAACGCCTGCACCATCAAGCTGTGTGGTATCGCGCCCCACGATCATTGAAACGGCAAAGCGCGCGGCAGGAAGGTCGTTTTCGCTCAACGGCTTGGCGACAGCGGCGACATGGCTGTGCATAGAGCGCAGCGCCACCAACGGCCACGCCAAGACACCGCCCAGCACAACGCCCATCATCCCCTCTGGCAGCAGCATTTGCAGCGCGATCATCGGCAGCGCCGCCGCCGCCGTCACGATCACCAGCGTCACACCCCCTGCAATGCGGCGGGTGCGCGGGCTATCGCCATCGCGGTTTATCCACCGATCAAGCCCGCTGATCAGCGCGCCAAGCCAAGTCACCGGATGCCCAATCACCGCATAAAGCCGCGCAGGCCAGCCTATGGCGAGGTCGATGGTCATCGCCATCACCATCATCAGCGCAAAGTTCATCGGGTTCCTCCTGCGCTGAATTGCACCACGGTTTTGGCCCCTGCGTCAATCAGCGCGGCGCGGGCTTGGGGCGGCACTTGGCCTTGCGGATAGATCAAACCTCGGGCCGCTCCGGTATGGGCAATGACATGGCCAAGCGCGCCCAGATCCGCCGCAAGCGACGCAAAGCGCGGGGTTTGCGTCCCGCGAAGGCTTTGACAGCGCTCTGCCGATTGGCTGGCGATGGCCGCCAGCCGAGGCAAATCGCCCGCAGCCTCGACCCACTGCGGGATCAGGTCCGAGATGTCCGGAAAATGGGTGTCCTTGGGGTCGGTGCGCGTTGACGGCTCCGAAAAACCCGCCGATCACCTCAAAGCGTGGCAGGGGTGGCAGGACCGCCAAACACTCTGCACGCCGCGAGGCCCAGAGCATCTGCCCCGCGTTTGCAAACATCAGCGGGTCAGTCGCACCCTCGGCGGCAAGGCAAGCCCTTGCCAGTGTTTCAGGCGCTCCTGTCCAGCCTTGCAACAGCGCCAAAGCCACCAAAGCTGCGGTCGAGGCCCCTGCCCCGCCCCCTGCGGGCATCTGCGCGCATAGGCGAACAGCATCGCAAGCAGGCAGACCAAGCCGCGCCAAAAACATCCGCGCCCGCTGCGGTGTCAGCAAGCGTTGTCCCACGTTATGCAGGGTGAAATGGCGGCTTGGGTGCTGCGCTGCGGTGACGCCAAGCGCGGGACATGGCAGCGTTATCAAGCCGATAGGCCCCTGCGGACCCAGACGCCCTTGCAACAGCTCGCCAAAATGCCCCGCGACACGGATCATACGGCGGGCTCGTTCACGGCGGCGATGGACCATGCGACGCGGCCGTCCGCTTGCGGCAGGACCAGCAGGCGGGTGAGCGACAGCGGCGCGATTTGGAACGCCAGCCCAAGATGCGGCTGACCCAGCGCAGCCCCCAAGGCCGCGCGAACAATGCCCGCATGGGCGACGATCACAACCCGCCCGCCATCGGCCTTGGTCAGTGCGGCTTGGCTGCGGGTGCATAGGTCCAGAAAGCTCTCGCCCTCGGGCGGACGATGGGCGGCAAGCTCGGGCAAAGTCAGCGCGCCAAGGTCGGGAAGATCGGCAAAGGGCGCATTTTCCCAAGCGCCAAAGTCCTGCTCCCACAGGCTTGGGTCGAGTTCGGGTTGCGGCAGATCGGGCCAAAGCGCCGCTGCGGTCTGGCGACAGCGCAGCGCGGGGCTGATCAAGCGGCGCGCATCCAGCGGCAGTTTGGCCCGCAAGGCGGCGAAACCGGCAGAATTGCTGCAATCGGCGGCAACATCGCGCTTGCCAGCCATCCGCCCCTCGGTCAAAGCGGGGGCGTGGCGGATCAGAAAGATCTCTGTCGCGGCTAATGCTGGCACGGTCGTATTTCTCCTTTCACGCTGCGTCCGTTTCTGCTTTGACAAACGCCAAGGAGCAAGGCCCAGAATGAAGAATTGCATTCTTGTCACAGGCGGGGCGCGGTCTGGCAAAAGTCAGATCGCCGAAGACCTTTGCCTCAAGTTTGGCCGTCCCGCCACCTATATCGCCACGGCGCAAGCTTGGGACGATGAGATGCGGGCGCGCATCGCTCTGCACCAATCGCGGCGCGGGCCCGAGTGGGTGACGATCGCCGAGCCGATGGCGCTTTTGTCGGCCTTGCAGCGCAGCGACGGCGCGGGGCCGCGCTTGGTTGATTGCCTGACGCTGTGGCTGACCAACCTGATGCTGGCCGAGGCCGATTGGCAACAGGCCGCACGCGACCTGCTGGCGGCTTTGCCCGATCAACGCAGCCCGATTGTGTTTGTAACCAATGAAGTTGGCATGGGTATTGTGCCGGACAATGCCTTGGCGCGCGCCTTTCGAGACGCGGCTGGAACCTTGAACCAATGGGTCGCAGCGGCGGCGGATGAAGTCATCCTTGCTGTCTCGGGCCTACCACTGAAAGTGAAATAAGATGAAATTTGCGTCACTGGCTGCGATTGCGGACCTTGCCGACAGCCTTCCACGTGCCGACGAGGCCGCAGAGCACGCCGCAGTTGCGCGGCAAAACAGCCTGACCAAGCCGCTTGGGTCTTTGGGTCGGCTTGAGGAACTGGCCGCGTTCATGGCCGCATGGCGCGGCACTGCCCGCCCCGAAATCACGCGGGCGCAAGCGCTGGTCTTTGCAGGCAACCACGGCATTTGTGCGCAGGGTGTGAACCCCTATCCGCAAGAAGTGACGTCGCAGATGGTCGGCAACTTTCAGGCGGGCGGCGCGGCGATCAACCAGCTTTGCCGCGCGAATGGCGCAGAGCTGTCGGTGATCGCGCTGGAGCTGGACCGCCCGACCGCAGATTTCACCCAAGCGCCCGCGATGAGCGAGGCCGAGTGTCTGGCCGCGATGCAAGCGGGTGCAGATGCGGTAGATGTGACCGCAGATGTGCTGATTCTGGGCGAGATGGGCATTGGCAATTCGACCATTGCCGCGGCGATGACCTCGGCCCTGTTTGGCGGCGAGGTCAAGGACTGGGTCGGCGCGGGCACAGGGTCGGACCATGCGGGCATCGGGCGCAAGATTGCGGCGATCGAGGCAGGGCTTGTGCGGCATCAGGGCTTGGGCGCGATGGGCGTTTTGGCTGCATTGGGCGGGCGCGAGCAAGCGGCGATTTGCGGCGCGGTTCTGGCGGCGCGCGCGGCACGGATTCCGGTGATTTTGGACGGGTTTATCTGCACGGCGGCGGCTTCGGCGCTGTTTGCGGCGGATGCGCGGTTGTTGGACCACTGCCTTGTCGGGCATTGCTCGGCCGAGCCTGGCCATCGCAAACTGCTCGGCGCTTTGGGCAAAAAAGCGGTGTTGGATTTTGATATGCGGCTTGGCGAAGGGTCGGGGGCTGCGCTGGCGCTTGGCATCTTGCGCTCGGCTTTGGCGGTGCATAACGGCATGGCGACCTTTGGCGAGGCCGGAGTTTCCGAGGCATGATGCGTGCCCGCCTGACCGAAGCGCAACTGGCGCTGATGCTGCTGACGCGGCTGCCCGCAGGACAGCTGCGGGTGGTGCCCCCCATCGGGGCGGCGTCTTGGGCGTTTCCGCTGGTGGGTGCCTTGGTCGGCGGTCTTTCGGCGGCAGTGATGTTAGCAGCGCTTTGGGCGGGCGTGGCGCCGTCACTTGCGGCAGGGTTGGCTTTGGCGGCGGGCGCTTTGGCGACAGGGGGGCTGCACGAAGACGGGCTGGCCGACGTCGCCGACGGATTTGGCGGTGGGCGGGATCGGGCGCGCAAGTTAGAGATCATGCGCGACAGCCGGATTGGCAGCTATGGCGCGCTGGCTTTGGTTTTGGCGTTTGGGCTGCGCTGGCAGGGCTTGGCACTGCTGGCGGCGGCGGATGCACATTTTGCGGCGATGGCCTTGGTCGGATTGGGGGTGGCCAGTCGGTCGGGGCTTGCGGCAGCGTTGTGGCTGATGCCTGCGGCGCGCGCGGATGGCATGGGCAAAGCGGCGGCGGATGCGGATGCTGTGCGGGCGGTGATCGCGGCTGGCTTGGGGGCATTGGCGCTGTTGTGGCTGGGGCAGGCTTGGGCGATCTTGGCGATTGCGCTGGTGCTGATCGGATTTGGTCGGATCGCGCTGCGGCAGATTGGCGGGCAGAGCGGGGACGTTTTGGGCGCAATGCAGCAGCTTGCCGAGATCGCGGGCTGGGTGGTATTGTCGGCTTCGCTTTGAGGCAGAAGACGGGGGCTGTGCCCCCGACCCCCGAGTATTTAGGCCAGTATGAAAGCCTTAGAGGCTTGGGCGCTTTTGCAACAGGGGCAGGACGTCGGCCATTTCTGGACCTGCATCAAGGCCTGTGACAGCGAGGCGCAGCGGGCGGAACAGGGTTTTACCTTTGCGGCCTGTCGCCTCTTTGACGATCGACGTCCATTCGCCCCAAGTGGCATGGGTGAAGGGGCCTTCGGGCAAAAGCGCGAAGGCTTGGGCGATGAAGTCGCGGTCTTCGTCGGCAACCACTGGCGTGGCGCCGTCGCGGAACAGGGTCCACCAGCCTTCGAGGTCGGCGAGCACGGTGATATTGGCTTTGGCGACATTCCAGAAGGCCTCGGCTTGGTCATCTGGCACGCCAAGGGCTTTGATGCGGTCGGCGACGGTCGGCAGTGGCAGGCTTTGGACATGCGCACGGGTCAGAGGGAACAGGTCTTCGGCGTCGAATTTGGTCGGGGCCGCGCCGAAATCGCCGATGTCAAAGCCGTCGATCAGGTCTTGCATCGAGCTTGCGAGTTCGACTGGTTTCGACGAGCCAAGGCGGGCCATAAGCGACAGCAGGGCCAGCGGTTCAACCCCTGCTTCGCGCAGGTCGCGCAGCGAGCCTGAGCCCATACGCTTGGAGAATTTCTCGCCCGTGATATTGGACAGCAGCGAGTGGTGGGCGAAATCGGGCGGGGTGCCGCCCATTGCTTTCATGATCTGGATTTGCGTCGCGGTATTGGTGACGTGGTCCGCACCGCGCACGATGAAGCCCACGCCCATGTCGATGTCATCGACAGAGGAGGCAAAGGTGTAAAGGATCTGGCCATCGCCGCGGATCAGCACGGGGTCAGAGACCGAAGCCGCATCGATCGAGATCGGGCCAACGATGCCGTCATTCCATTCGATACGCTCCAGGTCGAGCATGAAGCGCCAATAGCCTGGGCGGCCTTCTGCGCGGGCGGCTTCTTTTTCGGCGTCAGTCAGGTGCAAGGACGCGCGGTCATAGACCGGCGGCTTGTGCATGTTGAGTTGTTTCTTGCGCTTGAGGTCGAGTTCAACGGGCGACTCGAAGCACTCGTAAAAGCGGCCGGCGGCGCGCAGCTCGTCCGCAGCGGCATGATATCGGTCAAAGCGCAGCGACTGGCGCTCCATCCGGTCCCACGTCAGGCCAAGCCATTCCAGATCGGTTTTCAGGCCGTCGATGTATTCCTGCTTCGAGCGTTCCTGATCGGTATCATCGAGGCGCAGAATGAACGTGCCGCCGGTTTTCCGGGCGATCATATAGTTCATAAGGGCCGTCCGAAGGTTCCCAACGTGGATATATCCAGTCGGCGACGGGGCGAAACGGGTGGTGATCGGCTTGATGGTCATGCAATGGCTCTCCTGCAACGCCCCTTCCCTGTCACAGGGGGCGGGAATTGTCCAGTTCGGCATTTTTGGTTTCAGACTTGGACAGGATGCCGGTTTACGCCTATTGTGCAGAATTGAGCCAGCTGTGATGCGACGATAGGGTAGAGCGATTTACGAATGAATATTTACAAAAACAGCACCTTAGCCGCTTTGTGCCTTGGCTTTTCTGTGCAGGCGGGTGTCGCAGGGCCGATTGTGGATCTGGCGACGCAGGCTGAGAAACGCGTCGAAGTTGGCGATACGGCAGGCGCTTTGGGTGTGGCAAGCGACTTGGTGGCGCAGATTTGGGACGCCAGCAACGACATCGGCATCCGCGACACTTTGCTGGTCAGCGAACCTGCGGCGGCCTTTGGGCTTTATAACCCGCGTCCTGACAACAAGTATAAATCCGGCGAGCCCGTCTATGTCTATGCCGAGCCGTTCGGTTTTGCCTATGGCTCGGGGGGGAAGGGCTTTACACGATCAACTTCGCCTTTGATTTGCGCGTAATTTCCAGCAAGGGCGAGTTGATGGGCGAGGTCACGGATGTCGCGGCGCTCGATTTGACGTCGCGCTATAAGCTGCGCGAGTTTCAGGCGAATTTGACCTATAGCCTCGCGGGGATTCCGGCGGGCATCTATATCCTTGAGACCACCTTGCGCGACAAGAACTCGAACAAGACCGGCACGTTTCAGAACGAAATCGAGCTGACCGAGTAGCCGCGCTTAGGTCGTGTCGCGCCAGCGGTTGGCGATGGGATAACGGCGGTCCATCCAGAACGCCCGCCGCGTCAGGCGGGTGCCAGGCGCTGACTGAAAGCGTTTGTATTCGCTGATATAGAGCAAATGTTCGACCTTCTTGACGGTGTCCCGATCAAACCCGCGGGTGACAAGGTCAGCCACGGACAGCTCGTTTTCCACAAGCCCGTCAAGGATCGCGTCCAGCACCGGATAGGGCGGCAAGCTGTCTTCGTCTTTTTGGTCAGGGCGCAGCTCGGCACTTGGTGGCTTGTCGATAACGCGCGGCGGGATCATCTCGCCTGCCGGACCCTGCATCCAGTCGCGGTGGTTGGCATTGCGCCAGCGGCAGGTCTCGAACACGCGAGTTTTATAGAGGTCTTTCAGCGGGTTATAGCCGCCGTTCATATCGCCATAGATGGTGCAATACCCCACGGCCATCTCGGACTTATTGCCTGTGGTCAAAAGCATCTCGCCGAATTTGTTCGACATCGCCATCAGCAACAGGCCGCGCAAGCGCGATTGCAGGTTCTCTTCGGTGACGTCAGGCTTGGTGCCCTCGAACAGATGCGCCAGCGCTTCGCCTGCGGCGTCTTGCGGTGCGATGATCGACACAGTGTCCAAGCGGCAACCCAGCGCCCGCGCCACAGCTTCGGCATCGTCAAGCGAGGCTTGCGAGGTATAGCGCGACGGCAGCATCACGCAGCGCACGTTTTGTGGCCCGATCGCGTCGGCGGCAATCGTGGCGACAATGGCGCTATCAATGCCACCCGACAGGCCGAGCAGCACCTTTTTGAAACCGGTCTTGCCAAGGTAATCGCGCAGCGACAGCACCATCGCGTGATAGTCGGCCTCGTAGGAATTCGGCAGCAGTGTCAGCTCTGCAGGCAGCGCCCGCCAGCCGTCATCGCCCTCGACAAAGTCGATATGGCGGATCGCGGGCAGGAACTGCGGCAACTGCGCCACCAGCGCTCCGCCAGGGTTCAGCACAAAAGACGCGCCGTCAAACACCTGATCGTCTTGGCCGCCGATCATGTTCAGATACACCAGCGGCAGCCCCGTCTCGACCACGCGCGACACCATCAGATTGGTGCGCACCGCGGGCTTGCCGCGATGATAGGGCGAGCCGTTCGGCACCAGCAGGATTTGCGCGCCGCTTTCGGCAAGGGTCTCACTGACCTCTGGGTGCCACGCGTCTTCGCAGATCGGCGAGCCAATCCGCAGCGGCCCGATACGGTAGGGCCCTTGTGGCGGTGACGAGGCAAAGATGCGCTTTTCGTCGAACACGCCGTCGTTGGGCAGATCGTGCTTCAAAACGGTTGCCATGACCTTGCCGTCTTGCAGGATGTAATAAGCGTTATAAAGCTTGCCATCGCGCAGGCAGGGTGCGCCCACGCCCAAAGCAGGCCCGTCGGTGATGCGCAGCGCCAAGGCCTCGACGGCCGCCATCGCTGCGGCATAAAACGCGGGCTTCATCACAAGGTCTTGGGTCTGATAGCCGGTGATAAACATCTCGGTCAGCGCCACCATCTGCGCCCCCGCATCGCGGCCTTGGGTCCAGGCGTCGTAGGCAAGCGCGCTATTGGCCTCGATTGCACCGACGGTAGGGTTCAGTTGTGCCAAGGTCAGGCGGAATGTCGCGGCCATGCGGGGCTCTCCGTTTGTGGTTTCAGCCAACTTTGCGCAGAGGGCTACCTGTTCGCAGATGTTTTAGCAGGTTCACCGCCGAGGGAAAGGCCAAGCCGTCTGCAATGATACGCCAGTCGCAGGGGCAAGCGCTTGTCAGATGCCGCGTTGCGCGCATAGAGTGGCCCCGACACGAGGGAAGAGATTATGCGCAAGACCCAATGCTTGATTATGTTGGCCGCGATGACTGTGGGCTCTGCGCTTTTGGCGCAAGAAAGCTCGGCCCCGCTGAACCCGAACGCGCCGCGCTCTGCACTGGAGGCGGGGCGCGATTACGGCGCGGTCACCACCAAGCAATATGACGACGGCTCGGTCTATGTCGGCACCTTCGTCAGCGGCAAGCAAGAGGGCAAAGGCACCTACACCCTGCCCAACGGTTTCGAGTATTCGGGCGAATGGGTCGGCGGCGAGATCAAAGGCTTGGGCCGTGCGCGCTATCCCAACGGTTCGGTCTATGAGGGCGAGTTCACCAAGGGCCTGCCCAATGGTCGCGGCAAGATCACCTTTGCCGATGGCGGCAGCTATGAGGGCAAATGGCAGTCGGGCAAGCGCACAGGCGAAGGCGTCGCACGCTATGCCAATGGTGCGGTCTATACCGGAACCTTCAAGGACGGCAATGCAAGACGGTCAGGGCGTGATCGTCGATGCCTCGGGCTATCGCTATGACGGGGCTTGGGTGCTGGGTGAAAAGCAGGGCTTGGGCAAGATCACCTATGCCGATGGCACCATGTTTGAAGGCAGTCTGGTCAACGGCGCGCGCGAAGGCAAAGGCACCCTGACCATGCCGAACGGCTTGATTTATGTCGGCGCGTGGCGCGCGGGTCAGATCAACGGTCTGGGCAAGCTGACCCAGCCGAATGGCGACGTCTATGTCGGTGATTTCGTCGAGGGTCTGCGCGAAGGCAAAGGCACGCTGACCTATGCCAATGGCGATATCTTCAAGGGCGCGTTCAAGGCCGACAAGCGCGAAGGCAATGGCAAGTTCACCGCCAAAGATGGCACGCATCTATGACGGCGACTGGGTTGGCGGCAAGATGCAGGGCCAAGGCACGCATGACCTATCCCGACGGCTCGGTCTATGTCGGCGGCTTCAAGGCCGACCAACCCGACGGCCAGGGCAAGATCACCTATGCCGACGGCTACGGGCTATGAGGGCGCTTGGCGGGCGGGGGCGATCACCGGGCACGGGTAAGGCGACCTATCCCAATGGCACCGCTTATGAGGGCGCCTTTGTCTCGGCGCGGCCCGAAGGCACGGGCACGATGACCTATCCCGACGGCTTCGTCTATCAAGGCAGCTGGAAGGCGGGCAAGCGCGAGGGCGAGGGCTTTGCCACGTGGCCAGATGGCACCACCTATCGCGGCGGTTTCAAGGCCGATCTGCGCGAGGGTCAAGGGCGCTTTGGTTCAGCCCGATGGCTTTACCTACACGGGCGCTTGGATGGCAGGCCAGATTTCCGGCATTGGCCGCGCCGATTATCCCAATGGCGACAGCTATGAGGGCAGCTTTTTGGCTGGTAAGCGCGACGGCGCAGGCAAGCTGACCTATGCCAAGAACAAGGACGTCTCCGAGGGGATGTGGAAGGCCGGCGTGATGGTCGGCCCTTTGCCACCTGTGCCAGAAATACCCGCAGCACCTGCCCCAGAGGGGGATGCGGCGGCGCCCCCCACGACGCCCTAAGCTACCACGCGACCTGCGCCCCCGCCCAGTCGTAAAAGCCGCCGCTTTGGGCGGGTTCAAGTCCGTCAAGCACGTCTATCAACTGACGCGCGGCGGTGTCTGGCGGGAACTTCTCGGCCTTGTAATCCGCGGAAAACCCCGTCGCCACCGTACCCGGATGCAGGCACGCCAGCACCGTCATCGGATGTGTGCGCGCCACTTCGATGGCGGCGGTATGCAGGAATTGGTTCAGCGCCGCCTTTGACGCACGATAGGAATACCAGCCCCCCAAGGCATTGTCGCCAATCGAGCCAACCCGCGCCGACAGCACCCCAAACCGCGACACTCGGTCCCGCGGCATCAGCCGCAACGCATGTTTCACCACCAGCATCGGGCCCACCGCGTTCAGCGCAAACTGCGCCAGTGCCTGCGCAGGCTCTAGCGCCCGCAGCGCCTTTTCGGGCCGCTGCCCTTGCCCTGCCAAAGCCCCCGTCGCCACGAAAATGCGATCGAACGCGCCGTCCAACGCGCCCAGATGCGCGGCAACCGAAGCCTCATCCGTCAGATCCAGACCGTTGCCACTGCGCGACAGGCCGACCACCTCGCCTTGGGTCGCCAATGCCGTGACCATAGCCGCGCCAATCCCGCCTGACGCCCCGATAACCAGTGACCGCATCTTCGCCCCCTACAGTTGTCTCTGCAAAGCTAGAGCGCCCGCGCCGCACGACCATCCCCCGCTTGCAGAGATTTTTGCAAAAGCCTCTTCCCTTGCCGAAATTCCTCCGTATAGTCGGACCCATGAAAAGCCAAACCATCAGCCTCAAAGCCCCTCACGCCATTCCGGCGTTGCTTTGCTATGGGCCGGTTGCGCTTGGGCTTCTGCTTCTTCTTAGCCGCTTCTGAGCGTGCCATTGGGCGCGACCGCTCGGAAGTGACCAGCGCCCAAAGATGCAGAAAACTCTCCAAGGATTAACACGATGACCGACAAGACCTCGCAACCCCGCGTGATGATTTTCGACACGACCCTGCGTGATGGCGAACAATCGCCCGGCGCAACGATGACCCATGATGAAAAGCTCGAGATTGCGGGCCTGCTGGACGAGATGGGCGTTGATGTGATCGAGGCTGGCTTTCCGATCGCCTCTGAGGGCGATTTTGCTGCCGTCTCCGAGATCTCCAAACGCTCGAAGAACTCGACGATCTGCGGCCTTGCGCGCGCCAACTACAAAGACATCGACCGCTGCTGGGAGGCCGTGAAATACGCGCCCTCGCCGCGCATTCACACCTTTATCGGCACCTCGCCGCTGCACCGCGCCATTCCGAACCTGACCATGGACGAGATGGCGCAGCGCATCCACGACACCGTCAGCCATGCGCGCAACCTGTGCGACAACGTGCAATGGTCGCCGATGGACGCCACCCGCACCGAGCATGACTACCTCTGCCGCGTCGTTGAAATCGCGATCAAAGCGGGTGCGACCACGATCAACATTCCGGATACAGTCGGCTATACCGCGCCGCGCGAATCCGCTGCCCTGATCCGCATGTTGCTGGAACGTGTGCCCGGCGCGGACAGCATCATCTTTGCCACCCATTGCCACAATGACCTTGGCATGGCGACCGCCAACGCTTTGGCTGCGGTCGAAGCAGGTGCCCGCCAAATCGAATGCACGATCAACGGCTTGGGCGAGCGCGCGGGCAATACCGCACTGGAAGAAGTCGTGATGGCGATGCGTGTGCGCAATGACATCATGCCGTTCCAAACCCGCATCGACACCACCAAGATCATGAACCTGTCGCGCCGTGTCGCCACGGTTTCGGGCTTTGCGGTGCAGTTCAACAAGGCCATCGTCGGCAAAAACGCCTTCCTGCATGAAAGCGGCATCCACCAAGACGGCGTGCTGAAAAACGTCGAGACGTTTGAGATCATGCGCCCCGAAGACATCGGCCTGCACCAGAAAAATCTGACCATGGGCAAGCACTCGGGCCGCGCTGCTCTGCGCTCGAAGCTGCACGAGCTGGGCTATGATCTGGCCGACAATCAGCTCAACGACGTCTTTGTGCGCTTCAAGGCTTTGGCCGACCGCAAGAAAGAAGTCTACGATGACGATCTGGTCGCGCTGATTGCCGACGAGGCGACGATGGACGCGCATGACACGCTTCAGGTCAAGCGCCTGCGCGTGGTCTGCGGCACCGATGGCCCACAAGAAGCCGAGCTGACGCTGACCATCGACGGCGTGGATCACGCAATCGACGCGACGGGCGATGGTCCAGTGGATGCCGCCTTTAACGCGGTGAAAATGCTGTTCCCGCATGAGGCGCGTTTGCAGCTGTATCAGGTGTCGGCTGTGACCGAAGGCACCGATGCCCAAGCGACCGTTTCGGTACGGATGGAAGAAGAAGGCCGCATCGTCACGGGTCAGTCCGCCGATACCGATACCATCGTGGCCAGCGTCAAGGCTTACGTCAACGCGCTCAACAAACTGTTGGTGCGGCGGCAAAAATCTGCCCCCGACAGTGACAAAAAGTCGGTAAACTACAAAGACCAGTAACCCCGATTGGGTCGTCGCGCCTGCCTTTGACAGCTTTGCTGGACACAGATGCGGGCGCGACGGCCCTTTTTTCCCTAAATTGGCGGCACAAAGGGCGGGATTTTGACGCCTGCGGCGGCTTGCCTGCGCCCAAAGGTTGAAAAACTACAATTTCTCAGCCCGTTTGCGCGACTTTGCCCTCTGAACCCTCCGATTTTTGCAGGTATGGCGGAAAGGCGCGGGGATTTTGGATCGGGCCTTTCCCCGCGCTGCGCCTGTCCTTATATGAAGGTGCCTGCCCCGCTTTCGATGAGTCGCGGGGCTGAATTATTTTGCGATCGAGGATCCCTGCACAATGTCAGTTCTAAAGAGCATCTTTTCGTCTGATATGGCGATCGACCTCGGTACCGCCAACACCTTGGTTTATGTGCGCGGCAAGGGCATTGTTCTGAACGAGCCCTCGGTCGTCGCCTACCACACCAAGGACGGCAAAAAGCAGGTTCTGGCCGTGGGCGAAGATGCCAAGCTGATGCTGGGCCGCACCCCTGGGTCGATCGAAGCGATCCGCCCAATGCGAGACGGCGTGATTGCCGACTTTGAAGCGGCCGAAGAGATGATCAAGCACTTCATCCGCAAGGTCCACAAGCGCACCACCTTCTCCAAACCCAAGATCATCGTTTGCGTGCCGCATGGCGCAACCCCCGTTGAAAAGCGCGCGATCCGTCAGTCGGTTCTTTCGGCAGGCGCCCGTCGCGCCGGCTTGATTGCAGAGCCGATTGCCGCCGCGATTGGTGCAGGCATGCCGATCACCGACCCAACCGGTAACATGGTCGTCGACATCGGCGGCGGCACCACCGAAGTGGCCGTGCTGTCGCTGGGCGATATCGTTTATGCACGTTCTGTCCGCGTGGGCGGTGACCGCATGGACGAGGCGATCATCAGCTATCTGCGCCGCCATCAGAACCTATTGATCGGTGAATCCACCGCCGAACGCATCAAGACCAGCATCGGCACCGCCCGTATGCCTGACGATGGCCGTGGCTCGTCGATGACCATCCGTGGCCGCGATTTGCTTAACGGTGTGCCGAAGGAAACCGAGATCAACCAAGCGCAGGTCGCCGAGGCTCTGTCCGAGCCCGTGCAGCAGATCTGCGACGCGGTGATGCAGGCGCTTGAGACCACGCCACCCGATTTGGCGGCAGACATCGTTGACCGTGGCGTGATGCTGACGGGCGGCGGCGCTTTGCTGGGCGATCTGGACCTGTCGCTGCGCGAGCAAACCGGCCTGTCCATTTCGGTCGCCAACGAGCCTCTGAACTGTGTGGCTTTGGGCACAGGCAAGGCGTTGGAGTATGAAAAGCAACTGCGCCACGTGATCGACTACGACAGCTGATCTGAACCGCTGGCCTTCGGAATTTAAGTTGAAACGGGCCGAGCATGGCAAGAAATCGCATTGATCCAGACGAGTTCCACCGGCCCTTGCGGCGGGTTTTGGTGGCATTGCTTATCATGGCGATGCTGGCGCTGTTCTTTTTGTGGCGCATCGACAGCCCGCGGGTTGAGCGGTTCCGTTCGGCTTTGGTCGATCGCTTTGTGCCGTCGTTTCAATGGGCTATGGCACCGGTAACTTGGGGGCTTGAGGTCGTGGACGACTTTCAGTCCTACGCCCGCCTCTATGAACAAAACCAGCAACTGCGCGAAGAGCTGCGCCAGATGAAGGCGTGGAAAGAAGCCGCGCTCCAGCTGGAACAGAAAAACGCGCGCCTGCTGGATTTGAACCAAGTGCGGCTTGACCCCAAGCTGACGCATGTGACCGGCGTGGTTTTGGCCGACAGCGGCAGCCCGTTCCGCCAATCTGTGCTGCTGAATGTCGGCGCGCGCGATGGCATCAAGGACGGCTGGGCAACGATGGACGGCATCGGCTTGGTCGGGCGGATTTCGGGCGTTGGCTTGCAAACCAGCCGCGTGATCTTGCTCAACGACAGCAACAGCCGCATTCCCGTGACCATTCAGCCATCGGGCCAGCAAGCCATTTTGTCTGGCGATAACTCTGACCTGCCGCCGCTTGAATTCATCGAATCCCCTGACAAAGTCAGCCCCGGTGACCGCGTGATCAGTTCCAGCGATGGTGGCATGTTCCCGTCGGGGCTGTTGGTCGGCACGGTCGTGTTGGGCACCGACAAGCGGTTGCGGGTCGTGTTGGCGGCAGACTATCAGCGCCTTGAGTTCCTGCGCGTCCTGCGCAGCCACGAGCTGGTGCCAATCACCGATACGGGGGCTCTGCTGGCCGAGCCGCCGTTGCAAGGCCCGCCGCCTCCGCCTGTGCTGCCCGAAACCGAGCCCGCGCCCGAAGGCGGCAGCAATGGCTGACGGGGTGGCGCGATGATCGACGGCGCAACACGGCAAGTCTGGCTGCACCGCATTTTGTTTGTGGCGATTGCGCTGGCTTTGCTGTTCTGGCGGCTGCTGCCTCTGCCGCTTGCGGATCGGGCAGCCTGTGCGCCGGATGCAAGCTTTTGTCTTGCGCAGGTCTGGCTGGCCCGGATGCCGGGGCCGGATTTGCTGCTGTGCATCATCTTTGCTTGGACGACGCGGCGGCCGGATTACTTGCCTGTGCTGCTGATTGCGGTGGTGCTTTTGCTGGAAGACATGCTTTTGATGCGGCCTCCGGGGCTGTGGACGGCGTTGGTTTTGCTGGCGTCAGAATTCGTGCGCGGCCGTGTTGCACTGACTCGTGAATTGAATTTTGCCGTTGAATGGTTAGTTGTGACAGGGCTGATGCTTGCCATTGTGGCGATCTATCGGCTGGTGTTCGCGATGGTGCTTTTGCCGCAGACGGGGATCGGCTTTGCTTTGATGCAGCTGTTCTGGTCGGCGCTGTGCTATCCTGTTGTCGTATATCTGTCGCGTGTGGTCTTGGATTTGCACAAGCCCGCGATGGGTGAAGTTGATGCCTTTGGTCGGCGTCTTTAGGGAGTTTGCCGCAAGATGAGACGCACGCCCCGTGATACCGAAGCCACCTCGCGCAGCGTAACCCGCCGCGCGCTGATTATGGGTGCGGGCATGTCGGCGATGGTCATGGCGCTGGGGGCGAGGATGCGCTATCTGGGCGTCGAGCAAGCCGACGAGTTTCGCCTGCTGGCCGAGGAAAACCGCGTCAACATCCGCCTGATCCCGCCCGCGCGTGGCCTGATCGAGGACCGCAACGGCAAATTGATCGCGGGCAACGAGCAAAACTACCGCGTGGTCATCACCCGTGAGGATGCAGGATCGAACGACCAAGAGGTCGAAGAGGTGCTGAACCGTCTCAGCTATCTTATCCCGATGACCCGCGAAGATCTGGCCTCGACCATGAAGGACATGAAGCGCAACAGCCCCTTCGTGCCGATCATCGTGGCCGAGCGTTTGAACTGGACCGAGCTGTCGCATATCTCGATCAACGGTCCTGCCCTGCCGGGGGTTTCGCCCGAGGTGGGACTCAGCCGCAGCTATCCGCGCGGTTTTGATTTTGCGCATGTGGTCGGCTATGTCGGCCCCGTGTCTGAACGCGATATAGCCGCGCAGGAAACCGTTGACCCGCTGTTGCGCATCCCGAAATTCCAGATCGGCAAAATCGGGGTCGAGCGTTGGATGGAGGACACGCTGCGTGGCTCTGCTGGCACCAAGCGGATCGAGGTCAACGCCGTGGGCCGCGTCATGCGCGAGCTCAGCCGCGAAGAAGGCCAAAAGGGCAAAGACATCCGCCTGACCATCAACGCCGACGTGCAGAATTTTGTCCAAGCCCGCATGGGCGAGGAAAGTGCGGCCTGCGTGGTGATGGATGTGACCAACGGCGACATCATCGCAGCGGTGTCTTCGCCCTCGTTTGACCCGAACCTGTTTGTGCGTGGCATCAGCCAAAAGGATTACTCTGCGCTGACCGAGCATGACCACCGCCCGCTTGCCAATAAGGTGGTGCAGGGCGCGTATCCTCCGGGGTCAACCTTCAAGATGGTGACGGCGCTGGCGGCTCTGTCAGAAGGCGTGATCGACGAGAACACCACCGTCTATTGCCCCGGTTATCTGGAGATCGGCGGGCGCAAGTTTTCCTGCTGGAAGCATCGCGGCCATTCGTAGACAGTAAACGATCCCGCGACGATGGGATCAAATTGGATTTCATGAACCGCGCCGTTGGTGCCTTCGGCCAAGTCCGGCGTGTTGTCGGGGTTCTTGAGGAGTTCGCCGCCGATGATTTCGTTGCGGGTGGGAGCCGTCCAATTTAATGTGATGCGCGTTTTCCCTTTAGGTGTCGGCCCGTCGACAAATTGGAGCGCCTGAATAAGTCCGAGAATGGGCGGCTTTGGCGCGAGAATGTCCGCCGCGAGATTTCCTAGAACCTGCTGTGAAAGTAGTGACTCAAGAATGGCCATAAAATACTCCTCCCGAAATTAGGTGTTGTTCGCGATTTGATTGGTGCCCGTGCCGCTGTTGTTGGTAACGACAACCAAACTATTACCGACCACAACCGCGCTATTTGCATTAAGCTCAAGCAGGATCGTCGAGCCATTGCTCACATTGCCGATGACAGAACATGCAGTTGAGCCTGACCCGACAATGACGGCATTTTTTCCCGATCCCAGCGAAATCATGTTGCCGACAGCCGCCTTTTGAGATGTTGAGAGTCGGATACCCGCGCCAGACATGGATCCAAAACTCAAGACGAGACGGCAATTCATGACTCGTCCGGCCGTTGCATGAAATCGTTCACGTTCCCATTGTTCTGGGCTTCTGTTAATTCACAACTATCGATGAGCTCCCCGCCTTGCACCATTGCGGTGCTCAACCCATTTCCATTGTTGTTGAGCGCGAGGTGTACCTCGGTCAGGCCGGCGGCGTGCCGGTGTACGGGGTCGAAGAGGCCGCTCGCGCGTGGTTTGGCGTGTCCGCGAAGTCGCTGTCGCTCGGCCAGGCCGCGACGATCGCGGGGGTCATCTCGTCTCCGAACGCGTACTCGCCGCTCAAGCACCCGGACGTCGCGCGGACGCGCCGCGATCTGGCGCTGGATCGGATGGTCGCCGTCGGTGCGATCACCGCAGACGACGCTGCGACCGCGAAGAAGGTCGACCTCGTCATCGACGGGGTGCTGCCGGGCGCGGTCCGCCGGGCTCCGTGGGCCGTGGACGAGGCCGTCGCCTACGCCGAACAGGCCCTTGGGGACGGGGTTCTCGCCACCGGTGGATACTCCGTGTACACGACGATCCAGCCGCTCGACCAGCGCGCAGCCGAGCGTTCGGTGCGCGACGGAATGGCCGAGGTCGACACCGCGTTTCCGAAGGCGAAGGGCGCGGAGGCAGCGCTGATCTCCCTGAAACGCGACGGATCCGTCGTGGCCCTTGTCGGCGGGCGCGACTACGCGAAGAGCCCGTTCGATCGGGCGACAGACGCGTGGCGGGAGGTCGGATCGACGGCGAAGCCGCTCGTCCTCCTCGCCGCGTTCGACGGCGATCCGACGCTCACGCCGCTGTCGCGCGTGTGGGACAGCCCGATCGCCCGCGAGGTCGATGGCAAGACGTGGAATCCGCAGAACTACGACGGCGTCTACCACGGCGAAGTCACCGTTCGGACGGCGATCGAGGCGAGCTACAACATCCCGGCGATCCGCCTGTCCGAGATGGTCGGGCTGCCGGGCACGCAGAAATTCCTTCGGTCGGCCGGACTCGATCGGGCCACCAACTGGCCATCGGTCGCGCTCGGCGCGTTCGCGGCGACGCCGTGGGAGATGGCGAGCGCGTACACCGCGTTCCCAGGCGGTGGAACGACGCACCCGGCGTACCTGGTCCGCGGGATCTCGGACGCGACGGGGAAGGACGTGCTCGTCATCGAGCCGGAATCGGCGTCGATCGCCAGCGCGCGGGCCACGGCGCTCGCGGTGAGCATCCTCGAGGGCGTGATCACCGATGGAACCGGCGCCCGCGCCCGCGAGTACGGCGTCTCCGGGCCGGTCGGCGCGAAGACCGGCACGACCAACGACTACCGCGACGCGTGGATGATCGGGTTCACCCCGGAGATCGTGACCGCGGTGTGGGTCGGACGCGACCGCGACGGCCTGCTCGGCCTGTCCGGTAGCCGCGCGGCGCTGCCGACCTGGGCCCGGTACATGGTGGCGACGGGCCCCGTGCGCGGCGACTTCAAGCTGCCGGCGGGCGTCGTGACCGCGGCCGTGTGCCCGCAGAGCGAGATGCCGGCGCGCGACGCCTGTCCGATGCGGTACAACGAGGTGTTCCCGGCCGGCGCGGTCCCCGGGAAGGCGTGCGACGTGCACGGCGGCGGGGTCATCGCGGCGATCGGCGGCCTCCTCGCGAGCACGCCGCAGCCGCCCGCTCCGGATCAGGTCGTCCCGGCCCGCGATCCCGGCGTCGACGACGATCCCTCCGAGATGCGCCGCGCCGAGCGCGAGATGCGTCGCCTCGAACGGCAGTAGGAGTCCCATGATCTCGGTCTTCATGCTCTCCAGCGCCCTCGCCGCCGACAAAGTCGACCTCGAGTTCGCCTGGAGGCCCGACTGGAAGGCCTCCGTCGCCGAAAAGGTGACCGACTTCTCGTCGGCGCGCGGCCACGCATCGACGTCGTCGTCGATTCAGGTCGCGTTTCAGATCGCCACCGAGCCCGCCACCGCAGGTATCCGCGTGTTCGCGACCGGCGGGCGGGTCGTCGCCGCGCCGAGCGGCAACCCCGCGGCCGACTTCGCCGCCATGGAGGCCCAGGTCCTCGCGAGTCCCGCGACGTATGTCGTCGATCCGTCCGGTGCGTTCGTGGGGGTCGAGGACGCGCAGGCCGAGTCGAAGCGGCTGCGCGAGCAGATCGCGGCGTGGCTCGTCGACGCCGACGCCGCGATGCAGGAGGTCGTCGGGCCGATCCTCGACACGGTCACCCGCCCCGAGGCGATCGCGGACGCGAGCGCGGCGTCGTGGTGGATGCCCTACGTGCCCCGTGGAAAGCAGAAGATCGGCGTATCGCACACCGAGCCAGGGCGCGCCCGCCTGCCGTTCGGCGGCGCGACCGTGTACGCGCCGATCACCTGGACCGTCGCCGAGCGCGTCGCGTGCACCGCGGGCGGTGACGCCGCCGGCTGCGTGCGGCTCGTGATCGACGTCCCCGGCGATCGCGCCGAGGTGACCGACGCGTTCCGAAAGGCGTTCCCCGCGGTCGGCGCCGATCAGCACGTCGAATTCACCGTTCACTACGAGATCGTCGCCGAGCCGGCGACCCTCCGCCCGTGGCAGGTGCAGGCGGTCGAGACGACGAAGATCACCGATGGCACGCCCGGCGAGCCGATCAGCGCCTCCGGGCACTCGAGCGTGCAGACCTACACGTGGCAGTAGGCCGCACCGCGCTGACCGCCTACCCCGCCTCCGGCAGCGTCAGCACCAGCGGCGCGCCGTCGCGCAGCACCTCGATCGGCCCGCGCCCCATCGCGATCGCCTGCTGAACGTCGGCCGGGGCCTGCACCGGCAGGCCACCCACGGATCGCACGACGTCGCCGATGTGGATTCCAGCGGCCTCAGCGCGTGAGCGCGGCCGAACCGCGACCACCTTGCCGCCGGCGCCGGCGGACGGTTCGAGGGTCATGCCCGCGACCACGATGGTGTGCTCGGCCCAGTCGGACAGCTCGACGTTGATCACCTGGGTCTGACCGTCCCGCTCGATGCCGACCTTGGCGAGGGTCCCGGCGGTCATGTGATCGAGCATCGCGTGGAACGCCTCGGGCGAGCCGACCGCGTTCCCGTCGACCGTCGCGATGCGATCCCCGGCGCGAACCCCGGCGCGATCGGCCGGACCGGCGGCGGTCACCGCGGCGACCTCGACGTGACCGTCGATCTCCTCGGTGCGCACCCCGATGAACGCGCGCGACAGGCGCTCGCCCTGCTCGAGGAGCGGCATGTCCTCGATCAGCGCCTCGACGGGGACGGCGAACGCGATCGCCTGCCCCTGCGCGTGGGTGCCGGACAGGATCGCGACGACCTTGCCGAACCGATCGAACACCGGCCCGCCCGAGTTGCCCGGATTCAGCGGGATCGACAGCTGGAGGAACCCCTGGGCGGGGCCGAACGGCACGCCGTCCGCGCCGAGGATCCGCCGGTTCGTCGAGCCCACCACGCCGACCGACAGCGAGTGGCCGAGGCCGAACGGGTTCCCGATCGCGAGGACCGTGTCGCCGACGCGCAGGTTGGACGCCCCGAGATCCACCGGTGGGAGCGCGCCGCCGTCGATCTCGAGCAGGGCGAGATCGGTCGCGCGCGTCGGTCCCGACGACCCGAGCCGGGAACGATCGCCCGTCGATGTCGGTCACCGTGACCTCGTCCACGCCGACGACGAGGTGACGCGCGGTCACCACGCGATCCTTCGCGACCGCGAACCCGCTCCCGGCGCGGGGAGAGGGACCGTCGAGGCCGACGGTCACGACCGAGGGCGCGACATCGGTGTACACGGGCGCGTACGGAGGCCACGGATTGCCGCTGGCGTCCATGCGCTCGCCGATTGCGACGCCCGCGAGCGCGGCGGCGACGATCGACCCGAGGGCTGGCGGGAGTCGCGAGGGTTGCGCCATACGCACGGTTAACCGGCGGACCGCGCCCCCGTGACACGCTGTCGAGCCGCCAGGCGCGGGAAGCGCGACCTGGACAATCTGTCATCGCACCCGAGCGGCCTGCAACCGCGGATCTCGGGTGAGGTCGCGCCGCGCACACCGTGGCGCGGTCCTTGCTACAGTGGCGGGCATGTGGCTCGTCGCTACAGCACTCGCCGCCCCTCCCGACCGCGACGTTGCCCTGCTGGGCAGCGTCGACGACCTCGTGGATCAGCTGTCCGTCTCGCCGGACAGCGCCATCGTCGCGGGCGTGTCGAGCCGGCGCGCGTTCATCGCGTCGACCGATGCGTGGACGGCCTCGACGACCACCCCGTGCCCCGTGACCGCGGTCGCCGCCGTCAACGACGCGGTTTGGTCGGGGTGCAGCGACGGAACGGTCATCCGGACCCCCGTGACCGACGCTGGCGTGGGCAGCGCGGACGCGGCGATCACCGTCTCCGACAACCCGGTCGTCGGTCTCGTCGTCCACACCGACAAGGTGTGGGCGCTCACCCAGCCGTCGGGGACCGGGATTCAGACGGTCACGCTCACGCCGATCGACATCGCGACGAGCACCGCCGATGCGACCGCTGCGGTCGTGCTCCCCTACCCCGGCTACCTCGACAGCGTGCTCGCCGGCGACTTCCTGTACGTGGTGCACGGCACCGATCAGGTCACCCGCGTGCCGCTCAACGGCGGCGCCGCGACCGTGAACATCGAGCGGGTGGGCGTCTCCCCGGGCGACGTCTGCCTGAGCGTGAACGACAGCATCTACACGCTGTCGAGCGGCGCCCTGTACGAGTTCGACGCGCAGTACCTGCGCTGGAACCTGAAGATGACCGGGCTGGTCACGCCGATCGCCGTCGGCGCGTCGAAGAGCGGCGGATGGATCACGGTCGTAAGCGGATCGACCGCGAACCTGTGGCTCGTCGCCGATCACCTCGATGCCACCCTGCCCACGAACTCGTTCGACGTCGGTCCGGGCGTGCTCGACATCGTCACCGACGACGCGGGCTACGCCTACGCAGGCGGGTCCGGCCTGTCCGTGTGGACCAGCAACCCGTGGGTCGTCGCCGGCGCCACGAGCCCGACCACCGCCGTCAACGGCGACGTCGTCACCGTGCCGTTCGTGCTCGATCGCGCGGCCGACTGGTCGGTGCACGTCGGCGGGGATCGCACCGGCAGCGGTACCACCGTCGCGTCCGGGCACTCGGCCGCCGGATCGGTCGAGGCCACCGCGACCGTCGACACGAAGTTCAGCGAGGGCGACAACCGCGTGTACGTGATCGCCACGGCGAACGGCGCTTCCGGGCACGATCGCGCGACCGTCCACGTCGACAACCCGCCGGGCGCGCCGACGCTCACCGAGGGGAACCTCGCGTGGTCAGACAGCGCGTTGATCCTTCAGTTCGATGGGATCCCCGATCTCGACCTCGCGCGGTACGACGTGTACGTGACCACGACGCCGTTCGACGGCGTGGACTGGCCCACCGGCGGGCCGGCGTTCGACGGAACCGACGCGATCACCTCGCCGATCGCCCTCGAATGGGCCGGCGGCGATGCCGTTTCGTACCGCATCGCGCCGCTGACGAACGGAACGACATATTATGTGGCCGTACGAGCCATCGATCAGGGAGGCAAGATGGGGCCGATGAGCGATGTCATCTCGAACAGTCCGCGTCAGGGCTCGTCCGCCGCCGACCTCGCGGGCGACCTGGGCGGTCCGCTGTGCGCGACCGGGCCCGCCGCGTCCTTCGGAGCCGCTGCGCTCGCCGCCTTCGCGGCCGTTGCCCGCCGCCGACGCCTGTCCACCGCGCTGTTCGTCGGTCTGACCGCGTCGTCCGCCGCGTCGGCCCAGGACACGGCGAGCGAGGTCCGCGCCGCCGACGCCGCCCGCCCCCGCCGCGACATGACCCTCGCCCACGGCGACTTCGAGCTCCGCTACGGCGGCGTGCAGCTGGTCGACAAGGCGATCACCGACGTGTACGGCACCTCCGGCAACCAGGTGCTCCAGATGGAATTCGGCGTGCAGCCGTTCAACGCGCTCGCGTCGAGCCACCGCAGCCGCCTGATCAGCGAGGGACAGAGCTTCGACCGCATCCCCAACCCGCTCGGGTTCTTCGAGATCGACGCTGGGATGGGGTTCTTCCAGGAGCTCGCGTTCAAGGTCGCCGCCGACGGGACGGCGTCCGGCGATCGCACGATGCTCACGCTGTGGCCGTTCTCCCTCGACGGTACGATCCGCGCTCAGCTCGTCGACGAGCAGCTGATCGTCCCGTTCGTCCGCGCGGGCGGCGACTACGTGCTGTGGGACGACCGATCGGACAACGGATCGGGCGGCAAGGACAAGGTGAGCGGCGCCAAGACCGGCATCCACTACGGCGCGGGCGTGGCGTTCCTGCTCGACGGCCTGTCCCCGGCGCGCGCGAGCCTGCTCGAAGCCCAGTCCGGCATCAACGACACCTACCTGATCATCGAGTGGCGCGACCAGACCATCAACAACGCCGTCGGCACCGATGCGATGGGCCTCGACTTCTCCGGCACGATGGTGACCGCGGGCATCAAGCTCGACTTTTAAGATGCGGTGGCGGATCACCCTCGAGTACGACGGCACCGACTTCAACGGCTGGCAGCGCCAGGATCGCGGTCGCACCGTGCAGGAGGTCGTCGAACGGGCGATCGCGAAGCTCGTCCTCCACGAGGTGGTCCTCACCGCGAGCGGGCGGACCGACGCCGGCGTGCACGCGCGCGGCCAGGTCGCGTCGTTCGAGACGACCTCGAGCCGCACGGCGCACGAGATGCGCGTCGGCCTGACCCACTTCCTGCCCGAGGACGTCGCGATCGTCACCGCCGAGCCGGTGAGCGACGCGTTCGATCCGCGCCACTGGGCGTGGGCGAAGCACTACCGGTACACGATCGTCGATCGGCCAGCGCGGAGCCCGCTCCGGCGCCGACAGGCGTGGCATCTGCGCGGCGTCGACGCCGATCGGATGGCCGCCGGCGTGGTCCACCTCGTCGGTCGGCACGACTTCTCCGCGTTCCGCCACGCCGCCTGCAACGCGCGCACGCCGGAGCGCGTGCTCGACGCGGCCTCGGTGACCCGCGACGGCGACGAGATCCGCATCGACGTGCACGGGCAGGGCTTCTTGCGGCACATGGTGCGGATCATCGCCGGCACGCTCGTCGACGTGGGCGTCGGGAAGCGGGAACCCGAGTGGGTGGCCGACGTCCTCTCCGGTCGCGACCGCACCAGGGGCGGCCGCACCGCGCCGGCGTGCGGTCTGTGCCTGATGTCCGTCCGCTACGAGGACGCGCCGCCGCCCTGGGTGTACAAAGGGGAGCCGCCGGAGGACGAGGAGTGAGCGAGCAGGCTCGGACTCGGGCGATCGCCAGCGAGTCTGGTCCGCCCCGCCAGAGCTGACCGCTAACCGCCGACCGCCAACGCCTCGGTGATGCGCTTCTGCCATTGCTCCGCTTCACCCTCGTGGTAGCGGTACCGCGCCTGGAAGAACCCGGTCCGACCGTCGCCCGGGTTGCGCGGCACGACGTGCATGTGGAGGTGCGGAACCGACGGGCTGACCCGGTTGTTCGCGCCGACGTAGAGTCCCCTGCGCGCCGCACGCCACGAGCGCGGTCGCGATCCGCTGGGCGGCGAGGAACAGCGGAGCGGCGAGATCTTCCGGGAGATCGCCGAGCGTCTCGTAGTGCACCCGCGGGATCACCAGCACGTGCCCCGCCGCGAGCGGGTACCGGTCCAGGAACGCCACGATCGGACCGGCGTCGAGCACCCGCCTCGCTTCGGCGCCGGCGACGATCGCGCAAAACGCGCAGTCCCCGGTCAGACGCCTTCCTTTCGGAAAAGAAGCCAGCGCAATTCGACCGGCGGATAGCCTTCTTTCAAGCCGAAGGCGTCGAACCCGCGCGACCAGTCCTCGAACCGACCCGGTCGGAGGCCACCCCTCGGCCGCCTGGTGCTCGAGTTCGTAGTCGTGGACGCACTCGTCGGAGACCTTCACGAACGTCAGCCCCGCCGCCGCCGCCGCGATGTCTTCGGGCGTGAACAGCGTGCTCCAGAACACCTGCGACAGCTGCCGCGCGAATTCGTCCGGCTGGTAGCCGGGGATCGTCACGAACGCGTTGACGAGGAACAGCCCGCCGGGGCGCAGCCACTTGTGCGCGCGCTCGAACAGGATCCGCAGGTGGTGCGGACCGCGGAAGTGCGAGGTGACCTCGCTGCAGAACACGAGCGAGTACCGGTGCGGCTCGACCACGAGGTCCTCAGCGAGCACGTCGCCGACGGTGACCTCGATCGGCAGGCCCTGATCGGACGCCGACTGGCGGATGATGTCGCCGAATTCCGGGGTCAGCTCGAGCACGTCGGTCGGGTGTCCGCGGCGCGCCACCGGAAACGAGTTGCGCCCCACGCCCGCGCCGATGTCGAGCACGCGGTGCTCGCCGGGCGGATCGAAGTACGTGGCGAGCACGTCCATCAGCCGCGCGTCGGGGTTCTTGCCGAACAGCGGCGGCTCGCGGTTCGAGACCCACCACGCGTACTGCTCCTCGGTGGTGCCGATCTCGTGCCACACGAGGTAGTCGATGCCGGTGCTCGGCGCGGCCTCCGACTCCCACGACAGGAACAGGCGACCGTGCGGGGACGCGGCCCACGTCACGTCGACCCGCGGCCGCAGCAGATCGTTGAGGGTCTTGAGCTCCTCCTGCGAGAAGCTCTTGCCCATCGCGCCGAACATCACGGCGAGGCGCCGCAGGTAGAGCGGGATCAACGCCGGCGCCGCCGGCATCGAAAGCTCCCCTTTCACGCGCGTTCGCCGGTTCAGCCGCTTCTCGAGCGCCTGGTCGAGCGTCTTCTTGTCGGTGATCTTCGGTTCGTTGGCGGACATGTCGGGTTCGTACCACATGCGGGCCGCATCGCGCGACCGAGGGGATCGCTCCGCGGCCGTTTCTGCGGTAACGTCGGGCACCATGGACGAAACCGAATACGACAAGGTCCCCTACAAGTCGAACCCCTACGCGGTGACCCACCCGGATCACCTCGCCGTGATGGCGAGGGTGATGGGCATGGAGTCCCCGCTGCCGGAGACGGCGCGCGTGCTCGAGCTCGGCTGCGGCGCCGGCGGGAACCTGCTCCCGATGGCGGCGATGATGCCGAACGCGACGTTCGTGGGCATCGATCTCTCGCCGACGTCGATCGCGCATGCGAAGGACGTCGCGAAAGACCTCGGCCTGACGAACATCGACCTGCGCGCGATGAGCATCGCCGACGTCGACGCGTCGTTCGGCGCGTTCGACTACATCCTGTGCCACGGCGTGTACTCGTGGGTCCCGGCGTTCGTTCGTGAGGCGATCCTGCGGATCGCCAACGAGAACCTGACCCCGACCGGCGTGGCCTACATCAGCTACAACTGCCTGCCCGGGTGGGCCCTTCGCGGCGTGGTCCGCGACGTGATGCTGTACCACACCCGCGATTGGACCGAGCCCGTCGAGCGCACCGCCCAGGCGCGCGCGATCCTCGACTTCCTCGTCAAATCGACGAACGAGAACAGCGACTGGGGCAAGGTCCTCCGCGTCGAGCACGACCGGATGGCCGATCTGTCGGACTGGTACATCTACCACGACAATCTCTCGGCGGACAACGAGGCGTTCTGGTTCCACCAGTTCGCCGCGTCGGCGGAGGCCGCCGGTCTCGAGTACCTGGCCGACTCGATGTTCTCGACGATGTTGCTCGACAACTTCCCGTCAAACGTCAAGGAGGTCCTCGCGGGCCTCGGCGGCGAGCTCGTCCGCACCGAGCAGTACCTCGACTACGTGCGGTGCCGGATGTTCCGGCAGAGCCTGCTCGTCAAGAAGGGCGCTCCCGTCGATCGCCGCATCGAAGCGAGCCGCGTACGCCAGTTCCGGTTCACCACCCGCGCGATCCCGGTGAACGCCGAGCCCGACTTCACGCCCGGGGTGACCGAGACGTTCCGGACGCCGGAATCGGTCGAGATCACCAGCGAGAGCCCGCTCGTGAAGGCCGCCCTCGTCGAGCTGTACCGCAGCCGCCCCGAAGCGATCGGGTTCGAAGACCTCCTCGATCGCGCCCGCGTCCGCCTCGGCGACTCCGACCCGGCGACCCGCGAATTCGCGGCGTTGACCCTGTCGTCGAACCTCCTGTCGTGCTTCTCGACCTCGGTCGTCGTGCCGCACCTGTGGCACCGGCCGTACGCGACCCGGGTGTCGCTCAAGCCGAAGGGCTGGGCGTTGTCCAGGTTGCAGGCGTCGAAGGGCCTCCACACCGTCACCAACCTCCGCCACGAGGGCGCTCGGGTCGACACGTTCGAGCGCCACGTCCTGATGGCGTCCGACGGTGAGCGCGACCGCGCCGCGATCGTCGAGTACATC
>CAWJOY010000067.1:0-27787 GCA_963844505.1 uncultured Alphaproteobacteria bacterium | reverse complement strand
TGTCCTTGTTCTTCGGCTTCAGCATATTGCTAGCTCGTGTTCCCAGAGATTGAATTCGACAAGGTCGAAGACACTCATGGTATGGACATCATCATCTGCACCACCGCCAAAACCGATGCCGAAGCCAAGAGCCTGTTGAAGCTTTTCAACATGCCCTTCACGTCGTAATCGCGCGAGGACCCTGACAATGGCAAAAAAATCCATGGTGAACCGCGAAGTTAAGCGCGCCAAGCTCGTGCAACAGCACGCGACCAAGCGCGCCGCTTTGAATGCGGTGATCAAAGACCAGTCGAAGCCCGTTGAAGAGCGCTTTAAAGCGACCATCGAATTGGCTGAAGAATGCCCCGTAACTCGTCCGCAGTCCGCTTGCACAACCGTTGCCAGCTGACCGGTGGTCCCCGCATGCGTTCTATCGCAAGCTCAAACTCTCGCGGATCATGCTTCGTGAACTGGCCTCGTTCGGTCAGATCCCAGGCATCGTTAAGTCGAGCTGGTAAGGAGGTTCTAAAAATGATGATGAACGATCCTATCGGCGATATGCTTACCCGCATCCGGAACGCACAAATGCGTGGCAAGTCGACCGTGTCAACTCCTGCCTCGAAGCTGCGTGCCTGGGTTCTGGAAGTTCTCGCAAGCGAAGGCTACATCCGTGGGTTCGAGCGCGTTGCGTCCGACAATCCACAGGGCGAGCTTGTAATCAGCCTCAAGTACTTTGAAGGCGTGCCTGTGACCGCGAAGTAAAGCGCGTCTCCAAGCCCGGCCGTCGGTGTACATGGCAGTCAAGGATATTCCGTTCGTCCGCAACGGCCTCGTATCTCCATCGTTTCGACGCCTAAGGGCGTCATGTCAGATGCAAACGCGCGCGCAGCCAATGTTGGCGGCGAAGTGCTTTGCACCGTGTTCTAAGGAGGGTAGTATGTCTCGTATTGGCAAAAAGCCCGTGGAGCCGGGTCACGGGTGTGACGGCAACGATCTTCTGGCCAAACCGTTGAAGTGAAGGGTCCGAAAGGCACCCGTAGCTTCACCGCAACTGATGACGTAACGCTGTCGATCGAAGAGGGTTCTGTAAAGATCACTCCTCGTGGCACTTCCAAGCGCGCACGTCAGCAGTGGGGTATGGCCCGCTCGATGGTAGAAAACCTTGTCACCGGCGTTTCGACCGGTTTCAAGAAAGAGCTTGAAATCCAGGGTGTTGGTTATCGCGCAGCGATGAACGGCACCAACCTCAAGCTGTCCCTCGGCTATAGCCACGAAGTTCACTTTCGAGGTTCCTGCCGGTGTCACCGTTTCGGCTCCGAAGCAAACTGAAATCGTTGTGGAAGGCATTGACCAACAGCTTGTTGGCCAAGTAGCTGCGAATATCCGCGAGTGGCGCAAGCCCGAGCCCTATAAGGGCAAAGGCATCCGCTACAAGGGTGAATTCATTTTCCGCAAGGAAGGTAAGAAGAAGTAAGGACCGCAATCATGGCGAACACCAAGAAACCTGTTCCTCAAGCGCCGCCAGCGCGTCCGGAACAAAATCAAAGCAACATCCCACGGGCGCTTGCGTCTGTCGGTTCACCGCTCGTCCAAAAACATCAGCGTCCAGCTGATCGACGACGTCAAAGGCGTGACCTTGGCTGCGGCATCCACTCTCGAAAAAGAGCTGGGTTTCGTTGGCAAGAACAACGTCGAAGCAGCGACCAAAGTCGGTGCGGCGATCGCAGAACGGGCTAAAAAGGCCGGCGTCAAAGAAACATGCCCTTCGACCGCGGTGGTTTCCTCTTTCACGGTAAGATCAAGGCTTTGGCCGACGCTGCCCGTGAAGGTGGACTTAAGTTCTGAGGAGTTGAAAAATGGCAAGACGTGAAAACCGTCGCGACAACCGTGGCAACGACCGTCGTGATAACCGCCCGGAAGAGACACCTGAGTTCGCAGACCGCTTCGTCGCGATCAACGGTGTCGAAACCGTCAAGGGTGGTAAGCGCTTTGGCTTCGCAGCTTTGGTCGTCGTTGGCGACCAAAAAGGCCGCGTAGGCTTCGGCAAAGGCAAGGCTAAAGAGGTTCCAGAAGCGATCCGCAAGGCGACCGAGCAGGCCAAGCGCCAGCTTATCCGCGTGCCGCTGAAAGACGCTCGCACCTTGCACCACGATATGGAAGGCCGTCATGGCGCCGGTAAAGTTGTGATGCGGTCGGCAGTTGCCGGTACCGGTATCATCGCTGGTGGTCCAATGCGTGCCGTCTTCGAAATGTTGGGTCTTCAGGACGTCGTGGCGAAATCCATCGGCACCTCGAACCCCTACAACATGATCCGTGCAACCATCGACGGCCTCAAGTCCGAGACCTCGCCCCGCCTTGTTGCCGCACGTCGCGGTAAAAAAGTCGCCGAGATCCTGAACAAGCCAGCCGCTGAAACTGTGGAGGCATAATCATGACCGCGAAGAAAACCATCGTGGTAAAGCAGGTAGCTTCGGCTGCCCGCCGCCCAGCGATCCAGACCGCGACCCTCAAGGGTCTCGGCCTGAACAAAATGAACCGCACCCGTGAACTTGAAGATACGCCTTCGGTTCGTGGTATGGTCAACAAGATCAGCCACCTCGTAGAGATCATCGAAGACGCGGCTAAGAGTTAGGTGCGCTCCGGCGCGACCTACGCTTAACGCAAACGCCCCGCCGAAAGGCGGGGCGTTTTGCGTTTATGTGGCTTGGAGTGATGCATCGATGCCTGTAACGTTAACCATTACTAATTTTTGCTAAGGAATTTTGATGCGTCTAGTTTTAATCTGCGTGATCGTGGGCGTGGCATCCCCTGCTGTTGCTCAGGCCCCTGTGGTCTCGTCTCCATCGTGGTTTGCTGTGACGCCCGAGCACGGCGGCGGCTGTCGCGAGAGTTCCCCTCCCGGGCAATGTGGCCATATGGAAACCGCGACAGGCATGGTGCACTGTCACTAGGGCAGGGGGCCGAACTAAATAGGGCGGGCACTCAAGGCTCCGCCTCACTCCCGTTGAAAACGAAACGCTTCGCAAAACTCGGCCATCTTTGGGTTGTCCGACTGCGCCTGTGCCGCAGCGAAGGCCATGTCTAGAACCTTGAGCGCCGCGATCATCAACCGCTCTTCTCGTTCAGAATGGGCGTGAATGTCGCCGTGGAATAGGTTGTTGCGCACATCTTTGACGACCAAAACCAGTCAGCCACCGAATTGATCGCGCGTGCTTTCTTCCACGAAGTTTCTTCGCCTTGATCGACCTTCAAGAGCATGGGCGGGTTGGTGAAGAGCTTTCCAACTCGGGCTCTGCGCGGCAACGATCAAGAAAACCAGCGCCGAGATCGGTGGCAAATCCCGCCCAACCTGCTTCGGCGGTCACGCCCGTCTTGCCGTGCTTGAGGTAGGGTGCTTTGATCAGCGCATGTTCAAGATGGTGAAGAGACCGCAAAAAATGCAATCCAATCCCGATGAAACTGCTGCTCTAGGCCGGCGCGATAGGTGGTGTCCGTCGTCATGGTGGTCCGATCTTTCATATTAAGGCGCACACACTTGCAGTATTTGCCGCAACTGTCTATACGCCGCCAATGGCCTGTTTGGGTCATAAGAATCATCAACGCCGTGCTTGCCTCCGCCGTCGCAGCGAGGGCAGTTCCGGCATAGGAGAATGCGACATGAAGCTTCATGAATTGGCCGACAACGACGGCGCAACCAAAAAACGCAAGCGCGTCGCACGTGGCCCGGTTCGGGTTCGGGTAAGACCGCTGGTCGTGGTATCAAAGGTCAGAAATCGCGTTCGGGCGTCGCTATCGGCGGCTACGAAGGCAGCAGATGCCTCTGTATCGCCGTTTGCCAAAGCGCGGCTTCTCGAAGCCAAACCAACAGCGTTTCGCCGTGATCAACCTCGGCCTGATCGAGAAATTTATCGGCCTCGGCAAGCTCGACGTGAAAGTCGAAATCACCGAAGACATGCTGGTTGATGCTGGCCTCACCGGTCACAAGCGCGACGGTATCCGTATCCTGAACAAGGGCGAGATTAAGTCGGCTGTTAAACTCAGCGTTTCTGGTGCTTCGGCTGCTGCTGTTGAGGCCGTTGCGGCTGCTGGCGGCACGTTGACTGTCGCTCCAACCCTCAGGCCGCACCGGCAAGTCGGTCCGCAAAGCGTAAAAGAGGTTGTGAGCGGGCAATAGACCGCTTACATAACTCACAGTTTCCCGCGCCGCCGACCGGAAACGGTTCGGCGGCGCATCCCATAATGGGCCTACGCAGAAAGATTTGAGCATGGCATCTGCTGCAGAGCAAATGGCCGCGAACCTCAGCTGGGGTACGCTAGGCAAGGCAACCGATCTTCGGAGCCGGATTTTCTTCACCATCGGTTTGCTGATGGTTTACCGCCTTGGCACTTATGTGCCCGTGCCCGGCATTGACGGCACCGCGCTGCGGAACTTCATGGAGAACGCGGGGCAGGGGATCGGCGGCATGCTGTCGATGTTCACCGGCGGCGCGATCACCCGTATGGGGATCTTCGCGCTTGGCATTATGCCCTACATCTCCGCCTCGATCATCATTCAGCTTTTGGCATCTATGCGCTTATACGCTGGAGCAGATGAAAAAGGAAGGCGATGCTGGTCGTAAAAAGATGAACCAGTGGACGCGCTATGGCACCGTTGCTTTGGCTGTGTTCCAAGGTCTCGGTATCGCAAAGTCGATTGAAGCAGGCGGCTTGGCGCATAGCCCGGGCATGTTCTTTGTCATCTCTTGCGTCATCACGCTTGTCGGCGGCACCATGCTGCTGATGTGGCTGGGCGAGCAGATCACTGCGCGCGGCATCGGTAACGGTGTTTCGCTGATCATCTTCACCGGTATCGTTGCGGAAATTCCACGCGCTTTGGCCCAGTTCTTTTAGCCAAGGCCGCGCTGGTGTGATTTCGACACCGGTCATCCTTGGGGTGTTGGTCATGGTGGTTGTGGTCATCGCCGCGGTCGTGTTCATGGAGCGCGCTTTGCGCAAGATCCATATCCAATACCCGCGTCGCCAAGTTGGCATGAAGGTTTATGATGGCGGTTCTTCACATTCCCCCGATCAAGGTAAACCCAGCTGGCGTAATCCCTGCGATCTTTGCGTCGTCGCTGCTGCTGTTGCCGACCACGATCGCGACCTTCTCTGGGACCAACACGGGTCCGATCATGTCGACCGTGCTTGCGTATTTCGGTCCAGGTCAGCCGCTGTATCTTGCCTTCTTTGTGGGTATGATTGTCTTCTTTGCCTATTTTTACACGACCAACGTCGCGTTCAAAACGGATGAAGTCGCGGACAACCTCAAGAACCAGAACGGCTTCATTCCAGGTATCCGCCCGGCGAAAAAGACTGAAGAGTATCTCGATTACGTGGTGAATCGTGTGCTTGTGGTCGGTGCGGCTTATCTTGCGGCAATTTGTTTGCTGCCGGAAGTGTCGCAACACCCCTTGCTGTGCCGTTCTATTTTGGCGGCACGTCGGTTCTGATCGTGGTTTCTGTGACCATGGACACAATCCAGCAGATCCAGTCGCACCTTTTGGCGCACCAGTACGAAGGCTTGATCGAGGAAGATCGCAACTGCGTGGTAAAAAGCGGACAACCGCAAATCGGCCGCCAGCGCGCCGCTAAGCCTCATCCTGTGAAGGCCCGTCTTGCGGCGGGCCTTTCATCCTGACCCTTCGCGAAAGTAAGAATCATGGCAAACATCATCCTCCTCGGCCCACCCGGCGCCGGTAAAGGCACTCAGGCCAAGCGTTTGGTAGACGAGCGCGCCATGGTTCAGCTTTCGACCGGCGACATGCTGCGCGAGGCCAAGACGTCTGGCACCGAGATGGGCCGTCTGGTCGCTGAGGTGATGGATAAGGGGCATCTTGTCACGGATGAGATCGTTGTCGGTCTGATCGAAGAAAAGCTGACCTCGGGCAGTGCTGGTGGCGGCTATATCTTTGACGGCTTTCCACGGACGCTGAAGCAAGCTGATGCGCTGACTGAGTTGATGGCGCGGATTGGCCAGCCGCTTGATGCCGTGATCGAGATCCGGGTTGATGACGCGGCCCTCGAAGCCCGTATTGTTGGCCGCTTTACCTGTGGCAACTGTGGCGCCGTGTATCACGACGTGAACCGCCCGACGGCCAAAGAGGGCACCTGTGACGCCTGTGGCTCGACCAACCTCAAGCGCCGCGCGGATGATACTGCAGAGGCTCTGCGCACGCGGATGCTGTCTTATTACCGTGATACCTCGCCGCTGATCGGCTATTACTATGCCAAGGGTCAGCTCTCGACCGTTGATGGTTTGGCGGAAATGGACGCTGTAGGTGCTGCAATCGCCTCTGATCGACAACGTTCTGCACGAGTTCTCTTCTTCGGTCGCTGGTGTACGTGAAGACGTCACCGATATCGTGCTGAACCTCAAGGGCGTCAGCATCAAAATGGACGTCTGAATGTTTCAAAGCGCATTTTTTGCATTGGCTAAGAAATTGGCCGCGTTGTCACTGCTGGCGACATCGGAAGCCAACGGCATTGAGATCCTGAACAAAGACCACGTGATCTGCCATCTCGACGACGGCGCTGACGTGTTCATGGAACTCACCGTCTACGGCAAGGGCTATGTCGCGGCTGACAAGAACCGTCCGGAAGATGCGCAATTGGCTCATTCCGATTGATGCTGAATGACCGCCGGTTAAAAAAGTGTCCTACGAAAGTCACCCCTACCGTGAAGGCTCAGGTGCTCGACTATGAGGAAACCGACCATGCGGATTGTACACGGCTCGCTGACCCAGAAGACGCGATCGCTTATGCGGCGCCGATTTGCAGGACCAACTTGAGCTTCGTGAACTTTGCTGAGCCAGAAGCAGCGGCAAAGGCGCCGATGACGCTGGCCTCGAGTTCAACCCGCTCTTGCTCAAGAAAGTCGACGAGCTGGAAGCTTTCGGTGCGTTTGAAATTGCCTCAAGCACAACATCGTTCGCATCGGCGATCTGATCCAGAAAACCGAAGCAGAGGATGCTGCGCACGAACGTTGGTGCAAGTCCTCGAACGAAATCAAGGAAGTGCTGTCGGGCATACTGCACCTCGGCACGGAAGTCGAAGATTGGCCGCCAGATAAATATTCGAAGATCTGGCCAAGCGCTTCGAAGACCAGTTCTAAGGCTTTGGCGGCGCGAGGCCTGTTACGCAGCAGGCTCTTGGCGCGCTATCCTGTTAAAATGCCCAGAATGCTGGGAATCGGTGCAAAGAACTTGGCACTCGGGCAGCGCGCCCAAAGGCGAACGGACCGCAAATAGGTTCCGCCGACAAAGTAAAAACACGCGAATAGGATCTCTAATCTGTGTCCCACTCTAATGGCTACCGTAAACTGAACCGCACCCACGAGCACCGCAAGCGATGTTCGCGAACATGGTGGTTCGCTATTCGACACGAGCAGATCAAAACCACTTTTGCCAAAAACAAAAACAACTGCGCCCGATCGTTGAAGCTGATCACCTCGGCAAAACGCGGCGATCTGCACGCCCGTCGTCAGGCGCACTCGCAGCTCAAGCAAGACATCCACACTGCGGCGCCTGTTTGAAATCCTCGGGCCACGCTACAAGGACCGTCAGGGTGGTTACATCCGCGTTCTGAAGGCTGGCTTCCGCTATGGCGGACACGGCCCAATGGCGATCATCGAGTTTGTTGACCGCGACGTAAATGCAAAGGGCGCAGCAGACGACGCGCGCACTGCAGCAGAAGACCTGATTCGAGGTTTAATCCTTGCTGATTGGTTCACGGAATTCCCGTTAACCATATCATGAAATAGTTAACGGCCCGCCCTCTGTGGCGGGCCTTTTTCTTTTGTATTTTCAAGATTAGTGGTTAACAGGAATTTGGCCCGCTCTCGAATGAGAGCTAGTCTCCTCCGCCATAGCCCCCTAAGGTTGTGCAATAATCGAGAAGAATAGAATTCTATGACTGTTAAGCTAGGTATCGATGTCGAGTTACATCAGCTGTCTTTGCTGGCCCCACAGGGCTACTTCGTTGTATTTGTTGACGCGCCTCTATTCACCTTCCAGACCTACAGACAAGACTGGCTCGATCACTACACCGAACGCGGATTTGTTTTGCGCGACCCTATGGTGGCGGGCTTTAGCACGACAGGGACGCGCTGGTGGAGCTGATGCAGCTTTGCTCGACCCCTTTGGGGTCCAAGGAGGCCGCTCTTTCGGTTGTACGGGGCGACGGTGGCCTGTGGTCCGGTGAGGTCTCGCAGTATCGCCTCATTCGCGCGGTCTGACCGCGAGTTTGAGGACAGTGGGATCGTAGCGATCGAGACGATTGTCCGCGCCATGACACGACAGAGCCTCCGAAGCGCTGACCCAAGCGCAGATCGAGGCACTGCGATGCATTGCTGGGGAGACCGGTTTACAGCCGCTGCGGCGAAAAAGTGGGCATATCAGAAAGCGCCCTAAAGGCGCGTATCACCTCTGCGCGCACAAGGTTGATGGCTCGCACCCGCCGAGGGGGACCAAACGCCAAACACTTGATCCCAACTTCCTCCTGCAAGGGTCCGACTGCCATCTGAACCTTGGAGGCTAGACGTGACGACGACACTTTCTCTTTGCCAATATTCACAACCATGGCCGAGCTTTTTCCTCACAGTTGGGCATAGGCGCGGAGCCGTTGATTGTCCATAATAAATGGGATCTGCCCGTGGGTATGGAGTATGACCAATACGACACCCCCGCTGGGTGGTGGTCCATGATGCCGATGGTCGCGTGCTTGCGGGCAATCGGTTGACGCCATGATGACCAAGTGTGGGATTTATTCCTATATGATCTGGATGCGCAGCGGGGGCTCTTAGGCACATTCCGGGCCGAACCTCTCTCATGCGGAAAAGCGCCGGTTGGTGCAGCATATCTGGCAATTTGAGCCGTTTGTTCGCGCGGCGCATGCACGTGCCGCTGACGGCGGCGCGTGCATGCCCAGCTTATCCAACAGCTTGGCGAATTCGTACGTAGTCCGACCACGCATTGCCTGACCCTGCTGGCCGCCACATGGCCGCGTTGGGCGGACCGTGTTGGCGTCAAGATGCGCGATGGGACCGGTGATGGTCGACGGCATTGACAACCAGTGGTCGAGATGGATTTCTCGCTCAAGGTTCACTAACGCCCAATACCTGCCGTGCCCCGCACGCGGCGGGGGACGCAACTCCTCCGCCTGTAGGTTCCGCTTCTTGCTACACCTATGGGTGCGTGACGAGACCTGATTGTTATGTGTTAACGAGGAAGTCCCATACGGGGCATTGCCGAGCTTGGGGTGTGTCAATTGCATAACTAGTTGTTTCAATGTTTTTTCGGCCTTTGCCCCCGCTGGCTATGCGGTGGGCCTGCACATGGGTTTCAATGCAGCGCGGGTCGCGACGACCTATCCAGATGGTCTCTAATTGACGCTTATACCGCTGATGGGATGGCTTTGGACGACCCCGTTACGGTTCGGCCTTTGCGAACTTGGACTATCCGGTGGAGCGCGCTGGCCAACGATGACCCGAAGCAGGTGCTGTGCAGAGCGCGGGCTTGGGGTTTGAACTTTGGCGCTGTCGTCAGTTGTGTGTACGCCAAAAGTGCGCAGTATTGCCGGTTTTTCCGCAGTGATCGCGAGTTCACCGATACAGAGCTGTCGGACATGCAGCACTTGTTCCAAGGCTTGCACGACGATTTGTCGCCCGACGATGTCTGTCCGAGATGCAGATCGAGGCGTTGCGCCGATTGCGCAGGGCCACCAACCGCCGCCGTCGCTGCCGAGATTGCTGGGATAGAAGCCGCTCTGAATGCGCGGCTCAAATCCGTTCGCAACTGCAACTGGGCTGCAAGACCACCGCCGCCGCCATTCAGCGCGCCGCACAACTGCGCCTGCTCTGAGCGCAACAGGGTCTCCCGCGCCATGCCGCAGCCTATCTTGCGCCTATGAGCGATCTTTTCGACACCCGCCGCCACTCCGCCCCGAAGCCGCGCCGCTTGCGGACCGCTTGCGCTCCGTGTATCCGAGGTGATCGGCCAAAGCCATGTGCTCAGTGCCAGCGGCCCGCTTGGGGCGATGCTGGCGGCACATAGCCTGTCGTCGCTGATCCTCTGGGCTGCTGGGGTGGGTAAGACCACCATCGCGCGGCTATTAGCGCATGAAATCCGATTTCTTGCTTTCGTGCAGATATCGGCGATCTTTACCGGTGTTCCTGACCTGCGCAAAGTGTTCGAGAGTCCCGCCAAAATCCGCCGCCAAAATGGTCAAGGCACGCTGTTGTTCGTGGACGAAATTCACCGTTTTACAAAGCGCAGCAGGATGGTTTTCTCGCCCTATATGGAGGATGGGACCATTCTTTTGGTTGGGGCGACCACCGAAAATCCAAGCTTTGAGTTGAATGCCGCCGCGCTGTCGCGGGCTCAGGCGATCGTGCTCGAGCGTCTGACGCTGGCCGATCTAGAGCTGATGACACAGCGCGCCGAAAAGGAGCGGCCGCGCCAGGCCATGGTGAGGCACGCGAGGCGATCATCGAGATGGCCGATGGCGCGGTTCGGCGCTTTTGAACCTGATCGAGCAGGTCGCGGCGTGGAAGCTGGATAAACCGCTGACCCGTGATGCGCTTGCGCCGTGCCACAAATACGATAGGTGAAGAGCATTACAACCTGATTTCGGCGCTGCGCAAACCAGTAAAGTGCGGCATCAGGGTCAGAGCCGCGCACAGATTTGTGCAGCGCCGAAATCAGGTTGTAATGCTCTTCACCCGATTTATCGTATTTGCTGGCGCGGCGGGTCAAGCGGGTGGCAAGCGCATCACGGGTCAGCGGTTTATCCAGCTTCCACGCCGCGACCTGCTCGATCAGGTTCAAAAGCGCCCGACCGTCGCCATCGGCCATCTCGATGATCGCCTCGCGTGCCTCACCATCCAGCGGCAGCGCGCGGCCCAGCTCCTTTTCGGCGCGCTGTGTCATCAGCTCTAGATCGGCCAGCGTCAGACGCTCGAGCACAATCACCTGAGCCCGCGACAGCACAGCGGCATTCAACTCAAAGCTTGGATTTTCGGTGGTCGCCCCAACCAAAAGAATGGTCCCGTCCTCCATATAGGGCAAGAAACCATCCTGCTGTGCTTTGTTAAAACGGTGAATTTCGTCCACGAACAACAGCGTGCCTTGACCATTTTGGCGGCGGATTTTGGCGGACTCGAACACCTTGCGCAGGTCAGGAACGCCGGTAAAGATCGCCGATATCTGCACAAAAGCAAGATCGGACTCATGCGCTAATAGCCGCGCGATGGTGGTCTTACCCACCCCCGGCGGCCCCCAGAGGATCAGCGACGACAGGCTATGTGCCGCCAGCATCGCACCAAGCGGGCCATTGGCGCTGAGCACATGGCTTTGGCCGATCACCTCGGACAGGCTGCGCGGACGCAAGCGGTCCGCAAGCGGGCGCGGACCTTGGGGCGGAGTGGCGGCGGGGCTGTCGAAAAGATCGCTCATAGGCGCAAGATAGGCTGCGGCGTGGCGCGGGGGAAGCCCTGTTGCGCTCAGAGCAGGCGCAGTTGTGCGGCGCGCTGAATGGCGGCGGCGGTGGTCTTGCAGCCCAGCTTGGTGCGAACGGATTTGAGCCGCGCATTCAGAGCACTTTGCGATATCCCAGCAATCTCGGCAGCAACAGCATAACGGTGGCCCTGCGCAATCAGCCGCAACGCCTCAATCTGCATCTCGGACAGAGCATCGTCGGGCGACAAATCGTCGTGCAAGCCTTGGAACAAGTGCTGCATGTCCGACAGCTCTGTATCGGTGAACTCGCGATCACTGCGGGAAAAACCGGCAATACTGCGCACTTTTGGCGTACCACAACTGACGACAGCGCCAAAGTTCAAACCCCAAGCCCGCGCTCTGCACAGCACCTGCTTCGGGTCATCGTTGGCCAGCGCGCTCCACCGGATAGTGCCAAAGTTCGCAAAGGCCCAAAGCATAACGGGGTCGTCCAAAGCCATCCCATCAGCGGTATAAGCGTCGATCCAAGCCTCTGGATAGGTCGTCGCTGCAACCCGCGCTGCATTGAAACCCATGTGCAGGCCCACCGCATAGCCAGCGGGGGCAAAGGCCGAAAAAACATTGAAACGACTGGCGTTAGGCTCCAATCAACACACCCCAAGCTCGGCAATGCCCCGTATGGGACTTATCATTAACGCGCTAACAATAGGGTCATCACGCGCCCATAGTATAGCGAGAACGATTCTGCAGGCAAAGAGTTGCCTGCCCCCGCCGCGTGCGGGGCACAGGCAGGTATTGGGCGTTAGTGAACCTTGAGCGAGAAATCCATCTCGACCACTTGGTTGTCAATGCCGTCGATCTCCATCACCGGTCCCATCGCGCGCATCTTGACGCCAACACGGTCCGCCCAACGCGGCCATGTGGCGGCCAGCAGGGTCAGGCAATGCGTGGCATTCAGGCTGCGTACCGATTCGCCAAGCTGTTGGATAAGCTGGGCATGCACGCGCCGCCGGATAGCGGCGGGCACGTCGTGCGCCACGAACAAACGGCTCGATTCCCAGATATGTGCGCCAACCGGCGCTTCGGCATCCAAGAGGTTCGCCGGAATGGTGTCCAAGAGCCCCCGCTGCGCATCCCGGATCATATAGGAATAAATCCCACACTTGGTCGTGGTCGGCGTCAACCGATTGCCCGCAAGCACGCGACCATCGGCATCATGGACCACCACCCAGCGGCTTGCGGGGGTGTCGTATTGGTCATACTCCATACCCATCGCTTCGGGCAGATCCCATTTATTATGGACAATAAACAGCTCGCGCCGTGCGCGAAGCATGTTGGCGAAAAGCTCGCCATGGTTGTGAATATTGGCAAAAGAAAGTGTCGTCGTAAGCATGTTAGCCTCCAAGGTTCAGATGGCAGTCGGACCCTTGCAGGAGGAAATTCAGATCAGGCGGTAGTCCTTTGCACGTTGGATTGCCTCGGCAGTGGTGCGAGCCATCAACCTTGTGCGCGCAGAGGTGATACGCGCCTTTAGGGCGCTTTCTGATATGCCCAGTTTCGCCGCAGCGGCTGCAAACCGGTCTCCCCCAGCAATGCATCGCAGTGCCTCGATCTGCGCTTGGGTCAGCGCTTCCGGAGGCTCTGTCGTGTCATGCAGCCGGCGGACAATCGTCTCGATGGCTACAATCTCACTGTCCTCAAACTCGCGGTCAGACCGCGCGAATGAGGCGATACTGCGAGACCTCACCGGACCACAGGCCACCGTCGCCCCGTACAAGAGACCGAAAAGAGCGGCCTCCTTGAACAGGCCAAAGGGGTCAAGCAAAGCTACATCACTCCACCGCGCCGTCCCTGTCGTGCTAAAGCCCCATGCCACCATAGGGTCGCGCAAAACAAATCCGCGTTCGGTGTAGTGATCGAGCCAGTCTTGTCTGTAGGTCTGGAAGGTGAATAGAGGCGCCGTAAAGCGGATATGCAGGCCGACGAAGTAGCCCTGTGGGGCCAGCAAAGACAGCTGATGTAACTCGACATCGATACCTAGCTTAACAGTCATAGAATTCTATTCTTCTCGATTATTGCACAACCTTAGGGGGCTATGGCGGAGGAGACTAGCTCTCATTCGAGAACAGCCAATTTCCTGTTAACCACTAATCTTGGAAAAATGCGAAAGAAAAAGGCCCGCCACAGAGGGCGGGCCGTTAACTATTTCATGATATGGTTAACGGGAATTCCGTGAACCAATCAGCAAGGATTAAACCTCGATCAGGTCTTCTGCTGCAGTGCGCGCGTGGTCTGCTGCGCCCTTTGCATTTACGTCGCGGTCAACAAACTCGATGATCGCCATTGGCGCCATGTCGCCATAGCGGAAGCCAGCCTTCAGAACGCGGATGTAACCACCCTGACGGTCCTTGTAGCGTGGCCCGAGGATTTCAAACAGGCGCGCAGTGTGGATGTCTTGCTTGAGCTGCGAGTGCGCCTGACGACGGGCGTGCAGATCGCCGCGCTTTGCCAAGGTGATCAGCTTTTCAACGATCGGGCGCAGTTCTTTTGCTTTTGGCAAAGTGGTTTTGATCTGCTCGTGCTCGATCAGCGAACCAGCCATGTTCGCGAACATCGCTTTGCGGTGCTCGTGGGTGCGGTTCAGTTTACGGTAGCCATTAGAGTGACGCATGGAGATCTCCTATTCGCGTGTTTTACTTTGTCCGGCGAACCTACTTGCGGTCCGCTCACCTTGGGGCGCGCTGCCCGAGTGCCAAGTTTCTTGGCACCAATTCCCCAGCATTCTGGGCATTTTAACAGGATAGCGCGCCGAGGCCTGCTGCGTAACAGGCCTCAGCGCACCAAATTCTTAGAACTGGTCTTCGAAGCGCTTGGCCAGATCTTCGATGTTCTCTGGCGGCCAATCTTCGACTTCCATGCCGAGGTGCAGAGCCATGCCCGACAGCACTTCCTTGATTTCGTTCAAGGACTTGCGGCCAAAGTTTGGCGTGCGCAGCATCTCTGCTTCGGTTTTCTGGATCAGATCGCCGATGTAAACGATGTTGTCGTTCTTGAGGCAATTTGCCGAACGCACCGAAAGCTCCAGCTCGTCGACTTTCTTGAGCAAGAGCGGGTTGAACTCGAGGCCAGCGTCTTCGGCGCCTTTGCCGGCTGCTTCTGGCTCGTCAAAGTTCACGAAGACTGCAAGTTGGTCCTGCAGAATGCGCGCCGCATAAGCGATCGCGTCTTCTGGGGTCAGCGAGCCGTCGGTCTCAATCCGCATGGTCAGTTTGTCATAGTCGAGCACCTGACCTTCGCGGGTCGGGGTGACTTCGTAGGACACTTTTTTAACCGGCGAATAGATCGCGTCGATTGGAATCAGGCCAATTGGCGCATCTTCCGGACGGTTCTTGTCAGCCGCGACATAGCCCTTGCCGGTGTTGACGGTGAGTTCCATGAACACGTCAGCGCCGTCGTCGAGATGGCAGATCACGTGGTCTTTGTTCAGGATCTCAATGCCGTTGGTTTCCGAGATGTCGCCAGCAGTGACAACGCCTGGACCCTTAGCCGAGATCGAAATGCGCTTTGGACCTTCGACGTCCATTTTGATGCTGACGCCCTTGAGGTTCAGCACGATATCGGTGACGTCTTCACGTACACCAGCGACCGAAGAGAACTCGTGCAGAACGTTGTCGATCTGAACAGAAGTGATCGCAGCGCCTTGCAGCGACGACATGAGCACACGACGCAAAGCGTTGCCCAAGGTCAAACCAAAGCCGCGCTCCAGCGGTTCTGCAATCGCAGTGGCGGTGCGCTGTGCATCTGCCCCTGCTTTGACAACCAACTGCGTCGGTTTAATCAATTCAAGCCAATTTTTGTGGATCATGTGACCGCCTCCATACTAGTCCTCTGCTCATGTCCAAAGCAGACGACGCCCGAGGTTCAGAAATGACGAAATCGGGCCGCGCAACATTGCGCAGCCCGACCAAGAATAAATGCCTTAAACGCGGCGGCGTTTTGGCGGACGGCAGCCGTTGTGAGCCAAAGGCGTCACGTCACGGATCGACGTCACATTCAGGCCAGCAGCAGCAAGAGCGCGCAGAGCGGATTCACGGCCCGAACCTGGACCTTGCACTTCGACTTCAACAGTCTTCATGCCATGCTCTTGTGCCTTGCGAGCCGCGTCCTCAGCAGCCATCTGAGCTGCATAAGGAGTGGATTTCCGCGAGCCTTTGAAGCCCATGGTGCCCGAGGACGACCAAGAAATCGCGTTGCCCTGAACGTCGGAGATCAGGATTTTGGTGTTGTTGAACGAAGAGTTCACGTGGACAACGCCTGCGGCGATGTTCTTGCGTTCTTTTTTCTTCGTACGTGCTTTGGTATCGCGTGCCATATCTAAGCGCTCCCCTTATTTCTTCTTGCCAGCGATGGCTTTTGCGGGGCCCTTACGGGTACGAGCGTTCGTGTGAGTGCGCTGACCACGAACCGGCAGGTTCTTACGGTGACGCAGGCCACGGTAGCAACCGAGATCCATCAAACGCTTGATGTTCATCGAGGTCTCGCGACGAAGGTCGCCTTCCACGGTGACGTTCGCGTCGATGAACTCGCGGATCGCCAGCACTTCAGCATCAGAGAGCTGATTTACGCGGCGGGTGCGGTCGATGTTGGTTGCTTCGCAGATTTGCTCTGCGGTCGCAGGGCCAACACCAGCGATATAGGTTAGGGCGATCGGGACCCGCTTTTGGGTCGGGATGTTTACGCCAGCAATACGTGCCAAACGTTATTCCTTCATAGTTGCGGTTCCGTAGCGCCAGAACCTTTTTTCACAACACCGCCCTTTCAGGAGGCGATTCGATTTTCCGAAATACGGAAACCCGCAAGCGATTCCGCTGCGGGACGCCGTGCTTTATGTTTTTTTGGCCTGAGCGTCAAGGGCAGAGGCCGCTAAATTCACGCTTTGTCAAGAACAGAGGCGATTGCAGCGCCTACAGCGTCCATTTCCGCCAAACCATCAACGGTCGAGAGCTGACCCTTGGCATAGTAATAGCCGATCAGCGGCGAGGTATCACGGTAATAAGACAGCATCCGCGTGCGCAGAGCCTCTGCAGTATCATCCGCGCGGCGCTTGAGGTTGGTCGAGCCACAGGCGTCACAGGTGCCCTCTTTGGCGGTCGGGCGGTTCACGTCGTGATACACGGCGCCACAGTTGCCACAGGTAAAGCGGCCCACAATACGGGCTTCGAGGGCAGCGTCATCCACCCGGATCTCGATCACGGCATCAAGCGGCTGGCCAATCCGCGCCATCAACTCGGTCAGCGCATCAGCTTGCTTCAGCGTCCGTGGAAAGCCGTCAAAGATATAGCCGCCACCAGCACTGCCCGAGGTCAGCTTTTCTTCGATCAGACCGACAACGATCTCGTCCGTGACAAGATGCCCCTTATCCATCACCTCAGCGACCAGACGGCCCATCTCGGTGCCAGACGTCTTGGCCTCGCGCAGCATGTCGCCGGTCGAAAGCTGAACCATGGCGCGCTCGTCTACCAAACGCTTGGCCTGAGTGCCTTTACCGGCGCCGGGTGGGCCGAGGAGGATGATATTTGCCATGAGTCTCTACTTTCGCGAAGGGTCAGGATGCAAAAGGCCCGCCGCAAGACGGGCCTTCACAGGATGAGGCTTAGCGGCGCGCTGGCGGCCGATTTGCGGTTGTCCGCTTTTTACCACGCAGTTGCGATTTCTCGATCAAGCCTTCGTACTGGTGCGCCAAAAGGTGCGACTGGATCTGCTGGATTGTGTCCATGGTCACAGAAACCACGATCAGAACCGACGTGCCGCCAAAATAGAACGGCACAGCAAAGGTGTCGCGCAACACTTCCGGCAGCAAACAAATTGCCGCAAGATAAGCCGCACCGACCACAAGCACACGATTCACCACGTAATCGAGATACTCTTCAGTCTTTTTGCCTGGGCGGATACCTGGAATGAAGCCGTTCTGGTTCTTGAGGTTGTCCGCGACTTCATCCGTTTTGAACGCGACGTTGGTCGTGTAAAAATAGGCAAAGAAGACAATCATACCCACAAAGAAGGCAAGATACAGCGGCTGACCTGGACCGAAATACGCAAGCACGGTCGACATGATCGGACCCGTGTTGGTCCCAGAGAAGGTCGCGATCGTGGTCGGCAACAGCAGCAGCGACGACGCAAAGATCGCAGGGATTACGCCAGCTGGGTTTACCTTGATCGGCAAATGCGAAGAACCGCCATCATAAACCTTCATGCCAACTTGGCGACGCGGGTATTGGATATGGATCTTGCGCAAAGCGCGCTCCATGAACACCACGGCGGCGATAACCGCAACAACCATGACCAATACCCCAAGGATAACCGGTGTCGAAATCACACCAGCGCGGCCTTGGCTAAAGAACTGGGCCAAAGCGCGTGGAATTTCAGCAACGATACCAGTGAAGATGATCAACGAAACACCGTTGCCGATGCCGCGCGCCGTGATCTGCTCGCCCAGCCACATCAGCAGCATGGTGCCGCCGACAAGCGTGATGACGCAAGAGATGACAAAGAACATGCCCGGGCTATGCGCCAAGCCGCCTGCTTCAATCGACTTTGCGATACCGAGACCTTGGAACACAGCCAAAGCAACGGTGCCATAGCGCGTCCACTGGTTCATCTTTTTACGACCAGCATCGCCTTCCTTTTTCATCTGCTCCAGCGCAGGCACCATAGATGCCAAAAGCTGAATGATGATCGAGGCGGAAATGTAGGGCATAATGCCAAGCGCGAAGATCCCCATACGGGTGATCGCGCCGCCGGTGAACATCGACAGCATGCCGCCGATCCCCTGCCCCGCGTTCTCCATGAAGTTCCGCAGCGCGGTGCCGTCAATGCCGGGCACGGGCACATAAGTGCCAAGGCGGTAAACCATCAGCAAACCGATGGTGAAGAAAATCCGGCTCCGAAGATCGGTTGCCTTGCCTAGCGTACCCCAGCTGAGGTTCGCGGCCATTTGCTCTGCAGCAGATGCCATGCTCAAATCTTTCTGCGTAGGCCCATTATGGGATGCGCCGCCGAACCGTTTCCGGTCGGCGGCGCGGGAAACTGTGAGTTATGTAAGCGGTCTATTGCCCGCTCACAACCTCTTTTACGCTTTGCGGACCGACTTGCCGTGTGGCTCGAGGGTTGGAGCGACAGTCAACGTGCCGCCAGCAGCCGCAACGGCCTCAACAGCAGCAGCCGAAGCGCCCGAAACGCTGAGTTTAACAGCCGACTTAATCTCGCCCTTGTTCAGGATACGGATACCGTCGCGCTTGTGACCGGTGAGGCCAGCATCAACCAGCATGTCTTCGGTGATTTCGACTTTCACGTCGAGCTTGCCGAGGCCGATAAATTTCTCGATCAGGCCGAGGTTGATCACGGCGAAACGCTGTTGGTTTGGCTTCGAGAAGCCGCGCTTTGGCAAACGGCGATACAGAGGCATCTGGCCGCCTTCGTAGCCGCCAATAGCGACGCCCGAACGCGATTTCTGACCTTTGATACCACGACCAGCGGTCTTACCCGAACCCGAACCTGGGCCACGTGCGACGCGCTTGCGTTTTTTGGTTGCGCCGTCGTTGTCGGCCAATTCATGAAGTTTCATGTCGCATTCTCCTATGCCGGAACTGCCCTCGCTGCGACGGCGGAGGCAAACACGGCGTTGATGATTCTTATGACCCAAACAGGCCATTGGCGGCGTATAGACAGTTGCGGCAAATACTGCAAGTGTGTGCGCCTTGATATGAAAGATCGGACCACCATGACGACGGACACCACCTATCGCGCCGGCCTAGAGCAGCAGTTTCATCGGGATTGGGTCGCATTTTTTGCGGTCTTCGCACGATTCGAACATGCGCTGATCAAAGCACCCTACCTCAAGCACGGCAAGACGGGCGTGACCGCCGAAGCAGGTTGGGCGGGATTTGCCACCGATCTCGGCGCTGGTTTTCTTGATCGTTGCCGCGCAGAGCCCGAGTTGGAAAAGCTCTTCACCAACCCGCCCATGCTCTTGAAGGTCGATCAAGGCGAAGAAACTTCGTGGAAGAAAGCGCGCGCGATCAATTCGGTGGCCGACTGGTTTTTGGTCGTCAAAGATGTGCGAAACAACCTATTCCACGGCGACATTCACGCCCATTCTGAACGAGAAGAGCGGTTGATGATCGCGGCGCTCAAGGTACTCGACATGGCCTTCGCCGCAGCACAGGCGCAGTCGGACAACCCAAAGATGGTCGAGTTTTGCGAAGCGTTTCGCTTTCAACGGGAGTGAGGCGGAGCCTTGAGTGCCCGCCCTATTTAGTTCGGCCCCCTGCCCTAGTGACAGTGCACCATGCCTGTCGCGGTTTCCAAATGGCAGCATTGCCCGGGAGGGGAACTCTTGCGACAGCCGCCGCCGTGCTCGGGCGTCACAGCAAACCACGATGGAGACGAGACCACAGGGGCCTGAGCAACAGCAGGGGATGCCACACCCACGATCGCGCAGATTAAAACTAGACGCATCAAAATTCCTTAGCAAAAATTAGTAATGGTTAACGTTACAGGCATCGATGCATCACTCCAAGCCACATAAACGCAAAACGCCCCGCCTTTCGGCGGGGCGTTTGCGTTAAGCGTAGGGCGCGCCGGAGCGCACCTAACTCTTAGCCGCGCTCTTCGATGATCTCGACGAGGTGACTGATTTTGTTGACCATACCACGAACCGAAGGCGTATCTTCAAGTTCACGGGTGCGGTTCATTTTGTTCAGGCCGAGACCCTTGAGGGTCGCGGTCTGGATCGCTGGGCGGCGAGCAGCCGAAGCTACCTGCTTTACCACGATGGTTTTCTTCGCGGTCATGATTATGCCTCCACAGTTTCAGCGGCTGGCTTGTTCAAGATCTCGGCGACTTTTTTACCGCGACGTGCGGCAACAAGGCGTGGCGAGGTCTCGGACTTGAGGCCGTCGATGGTTGCACGGATCATGTTGTAGGGGTTCGAGGTGCCGATGGACTTCGCCACGACGTCTTGAAGACCCAACATTTCGAAGACGGCACGCATTGGACCACCAGCGATGATACCGGTACCGGCTACTGCCGACCGCATCACAACTTTACCGGCGCCATGACGGCCTTCCATATCGTGGTGCAAGGTGCGAGCATCCTTCAGCGGCACGCGGATGAGCTGGCGCTTGGCCTGCTCAGTCGCCTTGCGGATCGCTTCCGGAACCTCTTTCGCCTTGCCTTTGCCGAAGCCTACGCGGCCCTTTTGGTCGCCAACGACGACCAAAGCTGCGAAGCCAAAGCGCTTACCACCCTTGACGGTTTTCGACACACGGTTGATCGCGACCAAGCGGTCTGCGAACTCAGGTGTCTCTTCCGGGCGGTTATCACGACGGTCGTTGCCACGGTTGTCGCGACGGTTTTCACGTTCTGCCATTTTTCAACTCCTCAGAACTTAAGTCCACCTTCACGGGCAGCGTCGGCCAAAGCCTTGATCTTACCGTGAAAGAGGAAACCACCGCGGTCGAAGTAGCATTCTTCGACGCCGGCCTTTTTAGCCCGTTCTGCGATCGCCGCACCGACTTTGGTCGCTGCTTCGACGTTGTTCTTGCCAACGAAACCCAGCTCTTTTTCGAGAGTGGATGCCGCAGCCAAGGTCACGCCTTTGACGTCGTCGATCAGCTGGACGCTGATGTTTTTGGACGAGCGGTGAACCGACAGACGCAAGCGCCCGTGGGATGTTGCTTTGATTTTGTTCCGGACGCGCTGGCGGCGCTTGAGGAACAGGTCTCTCTTGGTGTTCGCCATGATTGCGGTCCTTACTTCTTCTTACCTTCCTTGCGGAAAATGAATTCACCCTTGTAGCGGATGCCTTTGCCCTTATAGGGCTCGGGCTTGCGCCACTCGCGGATATTCGCAGCTACTTGGCCAACAAGCTGTTGGTCAATGCCTTCCACAACGATTTCAGTTTGCTTCGGAGCCGAAACGGTGACACCGGCAGGAACCTCGAAGTTAACTTCGTGGCTATAGCCGAGGGACAGCTTGAGGTTGGTGCCGTTCATCGCTGCGCGATAACCAACACCCTGGATTTCAAGCTCTTTCTTGAAACCGGTCGAAACGCCGGTGACAAGGTTTTCTACCATCGAGCGGGCCATACCCCACTGCTGACGTGCGCGCTTGGAAGTGCCACGAGGAGTGATCTTTACAGAACCCTCTTCGATCGACAGCGTTACGTCATCAGTTGCGGTGAAGCTACGGGTGCCTTTCGGACCCTTCACTTCAACGGTTTGGCCAGAGATCGTTGCCGTCACACCCGTGACCAAGTTTACGGGCTTTTTGCCAATACGAGACATACTACCCTCCTTAGAACACGGTGCAAAGCACTTCGCCGCCAACATTGGCTGCGCGCGCGTTTGCATCTGACATGACGCCCTTAGGCGTCGAAACGATGGAGATACCGAGGCCGTTGCGGACCGACGGAATATCCTTGACTGCCATGTACACACGACGGCCGGGCTTGGAGACGCGCTTTACTTCGCGGATCACAGGCACGCCTTCAAAGTACTTGAGGCTGATTACAAGCTCGCCCTGTGGATTGTCGGACGCAACGCGCTCGAACCCACGGATGTAGCCTTCGCTTGCGAGAACTTCCAGAACCCAGGCACGCAGCTTCGAGGCAGGAGTCGACACGGTCGACTTGCCACGCATTTGTGCGTTCCGGATGCGGGTAAGCATATCGCCGATAGGATCGTTCATCATCATTTTTAGAACCTCCTTACCAGCTCGACTTAACCATGCCTGGGATCTGACCGAACGAGGCCAGTTCACGAAGCATGATCCGCGAGAGTTTGAGCTTGCGATAGAACGCATGCGGACGACCGGTCAGCTGGCAACGGTTGTGCAAGCGGACTGCGGACGAGTTACGGGGCATCTCAGCCAATTTGATGGTCGCTTTAAAGCGCTCTTCAACGGGCTTCGACTGGTCTTTGATCACCGCATTCAAAGCGGCGCGCTTGGTCGCGTGCTGTTGCACGAGCTTGGCGCGCTTAACTTCGCGGTTCACCATGGATTTTTTTGCCATTGTCAGGGTCCTCGCGCGATTACGACGTGAAGGGCATGTTGAAAAGCTTCAACAGGCTCTTGGCTTCGGCATCGGTTTTGGCGGTGGTGCAGATGATGATGTCCATACCATGAGTGTCTTCGACCTTGTCGAATTCAATCTCTGGGAACACGAGCTGTTCTTTCAAGCCCATGGCATAGTTGCCACGGCCATCAAAAGACTTTGGATTCACGCCACGGAAGTCGCGGACGCGAGGCAAAGCGATCGTGATCAGACGGTCAAGAAATTCATACATCTTGTCGCCGCGAAGGGTGACTTTGCAGCCGAGAGGCATCTCTTCACGCACGCGGAAGCCAGCGATGGACTTCTTAGCGATGGTGATGACAGCCTTCTGACCAGCAATCGCTGTCAGTTCTTCAGCAGCTTTTTTGACCTTCTTGGTGTCCTTGACGGCATCACCAACACCCATGTTCAGCACGATTTTGTCGAGCTTAGGGATCTGCATGTCGTTCTTATAGCCATGTTCGGCTTTCAGAGCGGCGCGCAAAGTGTTGAGGTATTCCGCTTTCAGACGCGGGGTGTATTTGGCTTGATCAAGCATTAGATCGCCTCCCCTGTGGTCTTGGCATAACGAACCTTTTTGTCGTCTTCCATACGGAAGCCAACGCGGGTTGCTTTGCCGTTTTTGTCCAAGAGAGCAAGGTTCGACAGATCGATCGGCATTGCTTTAGCAATACGGCCGCCCTGCGAAGTCTGGGTCTGCTTGGTGTGACGGATCGCCATGTTGGCGCCCTCGACGATGGCCTTGTTGGCCGAAGGGTTCACCGAAGTGATTTCGCCCTTGGAGCCAGCATCTTTGCCAGTCAAGATGACGACGGTGTCGCCTTTTTTAAGCTTCGCAGCCATCAGAGCACCTCCGGAGCCAACGAGATGATTTTCATGAAGTTCTTAGCGCGAAGCTCACGAACAACTGGCCCGAAAATACGCGTGCCCACTGGCTCACCCTGGTTATTCAGGATGACAGCAGCATTGCGGTCAAAACGGATGGCAGTGCCATCTTCACGGAAAACTTCTTTTGCAGTGCGAACAACTACGGCCTTACGGACGTCGCCTTTTTTCACACGGCCTTTTGGAATTGCTTCCTTGACGGACACTACAATAATGTCGCCAACGGATGCATAACGACGGTGCGAACCGCCGAGCACCTTGATGCACTGAACGCGGCGAGCGCCGGAGTTGTCAGCAACATCTAGGTTGGTCTGCATCTGGATCATTTAGGTATCTCCCGACCTTTGGGGCTCATTCCCCAGGGTTTCGTTCATGATTGAACAGAAATCGTGCTTACGCTTCGACGACAACCGTCCAACGTTTGGTTTTGGAAATAGGAGCGCATTCTTCAATGCGAACGCTATCGCCGGTCTTGTAGGTGTTCAGTTCGTCGTGAGCGCGATATTTTTTCGACTTACGAACGGTTTTCTGAAGCAACGGGTGCTTAAAACGGCGTTCCACCAGAACAGTGATGGTTTGCTCGTTTTTGTCGGAGGTCACGACGCCTTGCAGGATACGTTTTGGCACGGGTCGGCTCCTTAGTTTGCAGCCGCTTGCGCGGCTTTCTGGTTCAACACGGTCAAAACGCGCGCAGCATCACGACGAACGTCGCGCATACGAGCAGTGTTTTCGAGTTGGTTGGTCGCAGCTTGGAAGCGCAGATTGAAGGCTTCTTTTTTCAGCGAAACCAGAGCTTCGCGCAGCTGTTCGGGCGTTTGGCCCAAAAGTTCCTTGGCGTTCATGCGCCTTTTCCTTTTTTCAATCACCAGACGGCCCCGAGAATGGGTGACCGTTGATCTAGTGGATCAATGACATACCACCGATTCCGAGTCGCCTCGGAGCCGTGGATAGGTGCGTATAGGCTTGAGGGCCTGAGATAGCAAGCAAGAAGATTGCGCGGGGGGCGATTGCGCTTAGTGACCGGCCGCTTGCCAGTCCTGTGCAGTAAGGTGAAAACACATCCAATCGGTCGCCCCGGACCCGAGATCGATCCGTGCATCAGAGGCGTGGCGCGCGCCCAATTTCGCCGTCGCCTTTTGCGATCGGATGTTTGACGGCGCGATGTGAAACCAGACCTCTTTGCCCGCGTCAAAGACATGCCCCACCATCAAGCGCTTGAGCTCTAGGTTGGTCTCCCCTCCCCAGTGGTCACAGGTCAAAAAGGTGAAGCCGATCGACACGGCGTCAGGCACATCTGGCGCCACGTAATAACGCGAGCAGCCGATGATCCGCGCCGATGCGGTCTCCGTCACAACCAAGGTTCCCCCACCCGCCAGCAGCACCTCAAAGTAGGGATCAAACGCCTCTGCAAGGTGACGCGTCTTGGCTGGATGCCCCGCCCAAACCATCGGGTCCGCAGCGGCAGTGCGTAGCCCCACCTGATCCTCACGCAGAAGTGGGCGCAGCGTCAGCAGGGAGCCGATCAGCGTAGGTTGAAAATCAAAGGCCATCGGCGCGCGGTTCCTCTTGGGTGGATGCGGAATAGATATGCTCCAACCCATTCAGGCGTCTGTAAATAGCAAAGCCCCCGCTGTCACCAGCGGGGGCTTTGTTTTGACTAGAAATCGGATTGCATAACGCAAGACCGCATCCAGCCTCTGCCAGAAGGCAGAAATTACCAGTCTTCTTTAGCCACGATGCGAGTCATGACGGGAAGCTTGTTTGCGCCAAGACGCAGAGCTTCACGTGCGATCACTTCGGAAACGCCGTCGATTTCAAACATGATACGACCGGGTTTGACGCGGGCTGCCCAATAGTCGACAGAACCCTTACCTTTACCCATCCGCACTTCGGTTGGCTTCGACGAAACAGGAGTATCTGGGAAAATACGGATCCAGACACGGCCCTGACGCTTCATGTGACGGGTGATCGCGCGGCGAGCCGCTTCGATCTGACGAGCCGTCACACGCTCTGGCTCGGTTGCTTTGAGAGCAAAGGAGCCGAAGTTCAACAGGAAGCCGCCTTTAGCTTCGCCGTGAATGCGGCCCTTGTGCATCTTGCGGAACTTAGTCCGTTTAGGTTGCAGCATCTTCTTCTACTCCCTTACGCGCGTTCGCGGTCGCGGCGAGGCGAACGCGGGGCAGCACCTTCTTGCGCTTCGGCAAGACGGCGATCATGGGCTTGCGGATCATGCTCGAGGATTTCGCCTTTGAAGATCCAGACCTTAACACCGATGATGCCGTATGGCGTCATGGCTTCGGACAGAGCATAGTCGATGTCAGCGCGCAGGGTGTGCAATGGCACACGACCTTCACGATACCACTCGGTGCGTGCGATTTCGGCGCCGCCAAGACGGCCTGCCACGTTCACACGGATACCAAGCGCACCAAGGCGCATCGCGTTCTGAACGCCACGCTTCATAGCGCGACGGAAGGAAACACGACGTTCCATTTGCTGAGCGATCGACTCGGCAACCAGCTGAGCGTCCACTTCGGGCTTGCGCACTTCAACGATGTTGAGGTGCAGGTCCGACTTGGTGAAAGCAGCGAGCTTTTTGCGCAGCGTTTCGATATCGGCGCCTTTTTTGCCGATGATCACGCCAGGACGCGCAGTGTGAATGGTCACACGGCACTTCTTGTGCGGACGCTCGATGATGACGCGCGAAATGCCAGCTTGCTTGCACTCTTCATGCACGAATTCGCGCATTTTGAGGTCTTCGAGCAACAGGTTGCCGTAGTCTTTCGACTCTGCAAACCAGCGGCTGTCCCAGGTACGGTTGACCTGGAGACGCATACCGATCGGATTTACCTTCTGACCCATTATGCGGACTCCCCGGTTTGACGGACCTTGATCGTGATCTCAGAGAACGGCTTCATGATCTTGCCGAAACGGCCACGGGCACGTGGACGACCGCGTTTCATCACGAGGTTCTTACCGACCCAAGCTTCGGCAACGATCAGGTTGTCGACGTCGAGGTTGTGGTTGTTCTCTGCGTTGGCGATAGCCGACTGCAGACACTTCTTCACGTCACCCGCGATGCGGCGCTTGGAGAACGTCAGGTCGGAAAGAGCGTTAGCTACTTTCTTACCGCGGATCAGGCCTGCGACGAGAAGGGTTTGGGCAATCAGGGTTCTGCGGTTTGGCATGGAAGGGTCCTTTGCTGAAATGGGGAGGTTGGCGCGTGAGCACCGGAGAAGCTGCAGGTTATAAAAATAAAATATCGGTGTCAATATAAATTTGTTGCCTGCATATAATTTGGTGCACACGCCATGAACAAGTCGAAAGTCGCACCGCAACGGACCCCGAAGCGCACTGCCGCGGTGCCGTTTGTCGGCTCCGCACCGGCCCCTGCGCGAAACGAGGACACGGATCCGGCGGACGACAACTCCGAATTTGTACGCTGGCCGAACGCGCGTTTCGCCTGGTGCGCGACGACATCAACGCGCCCGCGCCGGGTCACTGCTGCCATCAACCTGCTGCAGCAGCGTTATGGCCTGGGGCTCAGCCCGCTGCGTGAGGCCTTGCTGCGGCTGTCCAGCGAAGGGCTGTGGCGGCCCAGGGCCAGCGCGGTTTTGCGGTGGCGCCGGTGTCGCTGGCGGAGTTGCAGGACCAGACCGTGGCGCGCAAGTGCCTGGACATCGCTGCACTCACGCAATCGATGGCGCAGGGCGACGCCGACTGGGAAGCCCAGGTGATGGCGGCCAACCACCTGCTGGCGCGCACACCCTTGCCGAAGGATGCCACCGACCTGGCCGCCGCGCGCTTGTGGGAGGAACGGCATCGCGCGTTTCACCGCGCGCTGATCGCCGGTTGCGGCTCGCATTGGCTGATGCGGCTGCACAACCAGCTGGTGGACCAGATCGAGCGCTACCGGACCCTTCGCATCCTGCACCACCAGGAAGCCGCGGCGCAGGTGCGTGACGTGGTGGCCGAACACGGGCCATCACTGACGCCGTGCTGAAGGGCTACGTGGCGCTGGCCTCCGAACTGATGGACCGGCACATTTCGGCGACGGCCGAGGCCATGCGCCAGATCTTCGAGCCGGACAAGCGCAAGACCCGCAGCGCCTGAGCCGCCGGGCTGGCCGAAGGCGAATCCCGCGGTGCGTCACACCGCGGGTGTGGTCGATGGGCATCGCGATGGCGGGCCGTCGGCACGCAGGCCCGCAACGGCGGTGTAGACCCGGGCTCAGCCGCCCAGCGAGAACCAGGCCGACTTGCCCTGCATGTACGACCGCAGGCTGTCGATGTGCTTGTCGCGCGAGTTGCCCGACTGC
>CAWJOY010000066.1:0-160578 GCA_963844505.1 uncultured Alphaproteobacteria bacterium | reverse complement strand
CGGCTGATGCGTGCTCAGGGGAGAACACGGAACACTTGTGCTCCTGCACTTCGAGGCCGATGTCGGCACCTAGCCTGCAGAGGAGCCGAAAGGCAGCTGCTACCACGTGAGCCGGGCCCTGAAGGAAGGTGTCATCGGCAAAGGCGATGACGCCTACCTCCGGGTAGGCGTCCTGCACGTGCTCCAGCGTTGCTTGGAGCGTCAGCGCGAAGAGCAAGGGGCCACAGGGGTCCCCCTGGCGAACCCCAGCGCGGGACATGATGAGCGGGCTGGAAGGCGGGGCGTCACGGACCCACAGAGCCGCTGGCTCACGGTACGCCCATGCTGCAAACGGCAGGAGCGCGGGTGCACGCGCGGCCACCGCGTCGATCATCACCTGTCGTGACACACTATTGAACGCATTTTTCCAGTCTAGCTGGATGGTTACGTCGCCAGGGTGCGACAGGATGCCTGCGTGGAGCGCCTGGCCGACGCACTGGGCGCCACCAGGCACCCCGACCCCGAGCTGCAGGGGGGCAAGGCCAGGGCCCACCTCGTGGCTGGCTGCGGTAGCGCAGAGCGCTGCCAGGCGTAGCAACACCTCCCCCACCGCGATCGGCCTGACGCCGCCCTGGCGCTTCTGGAGCGGCACAAGGCGGCTGGCCATCAGCGCAGGTAGGTGTGGTAGTTTCCCCGCCACGGCATACTGGACAAATCTCAGCAGCGATTCGAAGGCAGCCTCGCTGCCATTGACTGCTGCCCGCACATGCTCATACGTCCAGCCCGAGGGACCTGCAGCCGAGTTCCGGGGGACGCGGCGGAGGACGTTCCGGAGGGTGTCAGCGGTGATGAGCGCAGGGGGCGCTTGTGTCGGCGGGATGGTGGGGGCCGGCGCAGCAGGGTGGAGCTGCTCCAGAGCGGCCATCACCTCCGGTGTGGGTACGGCGAGAGGCTCGGCGTCCAGGCGCCGAGCAGCCTTCCCGAGATTGCCCGCACACATTTCGCGATGAATGGCACGCGCGAGGGCTCGCCGCTCGTCGTGCTGCTTGCGCCGATGCTGCACTGGGGAGCAGGTTTCGGGCACAACACCTTCGTGTAGCAGCTGCAGGCGCTTGATGACCCGTCGCTCCCGCCCTCTGGAGGAGCGTGAATCTGCAAGCACCTGCGACGGCAGGGCAAAGACGCCCTCAAAGGCAGTCGCCATGGCAGGCTGCGTTGCGTGAGCGTCTACGGCGGCGAGGAAGTGCTCAAGGCCTTCGGCCATCCGGCTGCCGAAGGCGTCGTGCGCTCCAAAGGGCACGGTGGGGCAGATGAACTGCAGGGAGGAGGGGGGCGGGGCGGGGGATGGGGCGGGTGTACCGGCCGGGGCCGCGGGTGCGGGGGCCGGGGGCGTACCGGGGGGTTGTGCCGCTGGGGCTGCGGCGCGGTTGGGAGACCGGAAAGGGGCCCGGGGGCGGGGTGCGGAGCGCCGGTGGGCACGTGGGGGGTCCACTGCTGCTGCCGGGGGTTCCGCGGGGGGTGCTGCAGGGGGTTCCGCAGGGGGTGCTGAGGAGGGTGTTGCGGCTGCTGGTTCTTCGGCCGGTTGGAGGGCGGGGAGGATGGGTGAGGGAGGGCTGGTGGGCTCCACATCCGACGCGAGGGCGGGGAGGATGGGTGAGGGAGGGCTGGTGGGCTCCACATCCGACGCGAGGGCGGGGAGGGTGGGTGACGGAGGGCTGGTGGGCTCCTCGCGAGGGCGGGGAGGGTGGGTGACGGAGGGCTGGGGGCCGAGGGGGCGAAGGGCTGGAGGAGGCGTCAGGGGTGGCGGAGGGGGGTGTGCCGCTGGGGCTGTGGGGTCTGTCTGGCTGTGGTGTCAGCCGAGTAGGTGGGCGGATGCGGACGGGTGGGGGAGCTGGTGGAGGGTCCGGCTCCAGAGGCGGTGTGGGGACCGGCTCGTGGGGGGGCAGGGAGTCCTGCACCAGCCTCCTGGCCTTGGTGGGCGGGGACGGGGGCGTGCTGGTGGGTGCGGATGCTCGTTTGCCCACAGCGGGAACACAGGCAACTACAGGGGTGGTGGGGGTGGCTGTGGCCACTGCGGGCTCACACCTGTGCCTGTTGGACCCACCCAGCAGCACCCTGCAGCACTTGTCGCATGCCCGGGCATTGTGTGCAGAAAGCCACGCCCGAGGGGGCGCACGGCCGCGATGGTACGTATGGATGTGAGTTTTAACTCCCATCAGGGAGGCGTACTCGAACCCAGCGCTCCTGGTCGTGCAGGACGGGAACGGGCAGACTAGTGGCGGCCGCTGCGCAGTGAACGGTTGACCGCCCGCTGCGCGCTCTGTCATGGCACTTACTAGACTTAAACGATTATTTTGCAAACACTAACCTACTGCCAAAGCGCCAGAGGCGTTGAGGCATCCAGGCGAAGTACGGCCTGGCCTATACGATCCCGTGAGATCGAGGAATACCTGGCGGCCTAGCCACGCCAGGACTCGAGACGGGGATACTACAACGCAGTTTTAATGTACAAATGCGACAGCCCCCGTGGATGGGCGTCGAGACGTCCAGGCGAGCGGGTTTCGGGTTTTTCCGATCACGCTCCCACGCGAGCGGTACAAGGATACCGAGCAGCGAGACGGGTCAAGGAACTCGAAGCAGTGATAATAAAACAGAATACGCTGGGTTCCACGGCATACGCGGTGACGTGTTCGAGGGCCGTAAGGACGACCCAGCGTTGACGACTTACTTACGACTTACTTCTTACCAGGTGTTTTGTAACACACATTGCATCCCAAAATCACTCACGTTGGCTTCAAGAAGGTCTTTCCCTGTTGTCCCAAGTGACGTGAAAACGAGCGATGACGTATGTAGTTGAAGTGTGATTGTGCGTGTTTGCACAGTCCTCACGTGTATGGCAAAAATCATTGATTTCGTGAGTGCGGATCCGAACTTAAAATCTGCAACACAGATTCGCCATCGCTAGTAGAGGATTCCGCAGGGATGCAGTGCTGGTCTGTGCCAGCTGTGGCCACCTCACTAGTGGTGGAAGGCAGGGCCACTGCACCCCAGCTAAAGGGCAGCTGAAGGAGCAATCAGCGGCTAGTTGTCTAGAGCGATAACCATGATGGCTGCGTTGGGGGTGAGCCCAGCCTCTCGGAGCGCCATAGAGCCTTCATCTCGGGCAAACTCCCGCCGCGGGAACGTGCTTGTCAGCACATACTCCCACACGTCCCAGCTCCTCTAGCGAATCCACCCAGTCATACACCGCTGTAAGCCCCACGTCCTCGGGGAAGCGCCGCTGGGCACTCCCACCATGTGGAAGGCGCACGCGGATGAGCGTGGTTACAGGCGTGTCCTCGCCGTCAACTGGCGCGGCCGGCTCCGGGGCCAGCTGTGTGCGCTTGGCCACTCTCCGCGCTGCGATGGCGTTGCGCCGGTCCTCGATTTCTTGCAGCTTGCGCTCCTGCTCTTCTCTGCACCAACCGCACCTCTCAGATGCCATTATCCCCGGCTGCATGAGCGAGCACTTCACCCAGTAACTCCAGTCGCTCTGCTCGACCGCTCTGCTTGCAACCGCACAACTGAGTCCCCGAGAGCACAGCACGTGTTGGCGGGGCCAAGCGTGGCTACACGCGTGCCACGCCACATGCAGACACACATGCAGCGCATGCGCGCAGAGGCCAGCGTGGGCAGCGGCAATGCAGCCCTGCACTGCCGAGCCGCCAGCCTGGAGCAGCGGCTAGCCGCACCTAAGGGTTCGTGCAGCGTGCTCCTCAGCCTGCAGCGCAGCAGCGGCATCGCGCGCCGCAGCCTCGGCAGCCGCCGCCCGCCGCCGGTCCTCGGCCATGGACGCCGCCAGCGCGGCGTCCTGCTCCTCGCGCAGGCTACGGGCCTCTGCAGCGGCCTCTGCCGCCACCGCCTGCCGCCGCCGCGCCTCCGACTGAAGGGCCTGCGCCGCCTCGGTGGCCGCCTGCAGCATCGCGAGCAGCTGCGGCGCCGTGGGGGCTCCAGGGCTCCCTGCAGCCGGGCTAGCACGCGCAGGCGCTGGGCGGCGTCCATCGGGTGGCTGCCGAGAGCGTCCGAGGTGGAGGGCTGCGCCTCCGGCCCGAGCGCTGCGAGGAACGGGTAGGCGGTGACCTGCATGAGGCGCGCGAACTGCGCCGCCTCCGCGCTGTCCTGCCTCGCCCCCCAGCACACAAAGTGCGCACTTGCGTACGCCACCACCTCCTCATCGCACAAGCCCTCCTCACAGAACCTCGCCGTGCCCTGCACCACGCCCTGCCGCTGACTGCATCATCGCCGAGGCACTCTGCCGAGCTGCGGAGCCTCCCACGCTGTAGCTGCTGGAGCAGCGGTGCTTGCTACCGACTGTCGTTGCCTCGTGCGCTGTCGCAATTGCTGTGCGCAAGCACTTGCTGCAACTGTGGCTGCCTCTGCACGATCAGCTGTTGCGGGAGGTGGGCGCACCGGGCTCTCTTCAGAGTGAATGTACACGAGGAGTGGCCGACGTTGCTGGCATGCAACGTCTACGCTGCTGCCACCTGCCATCCCGAAATCGGAGAATTGCATCCCCATAGGCCTGGGCCAGTATTCTGGATACTGGTTGCTGGTTCCCTGGCATCGAGCCGCCTCCAAGAATGCGTGCAAGGATGCCTGAACCACCAGTAAATTTGTGACCAACCGAACCGTGGCACGTGAAAGGCCTGTGTTGTGCGGTGCATGTGACTGCTGATCGCCGCGCACCTCGCCATGATCTGTATGCTTGAACTGGAAGAATGAGACTGATGACCCAGTCCGCGGTCCGAAAAGCCGTAGAAAATATCGCTCCTATCGCTCTGAAAAATATGCCAACCGCCCCCATCCTTCGCCGCTGCGGATTCGATCGAGGGCCAGAGGTCGCGGACCGAGGAGCGTGATCGCCAGCGCCTCGCGAGACTGGCTCAGGCTCCGGCCGTGATCGATCAGCTTGACTTGGCTGTGCCGACGTTTCTCCATGTCCAGCTGCAGTTGCAGATGCGCCGTTGACTGGCCTGTCGCGAATGGCCGTGAGAGGTGCCACGCAGCTCTCCTCCGATCACATTACACACGCAGGTGAACACGAGGCACTCAATGGGATGATTGACACCTGCGAAGTACATTGCGACCGCCGTTTGAAGGTCACCGTCCGCACCGGACACAAACATCCGTGCTGTCTCTTCAGATGCATGCGTAACAGCTATGAACTGCTCAAGCTGCTCTTCACGCACAGAATCTGCCATGGCAGCGACTTCTTAGCGCTGATTCAGCGCTGCTGGCTGTGCAAATGCAGTGGGCGAGCTTCACTGAGGGGTGCACAAAGGTGACAAGTGGTGTTCGAACACGGCACAACCTCACGACACAACGCAGGGGCTCCCTGTGCGTTCCTGGACCAATGTGAAACGAGTTTGCGTGTCCCTGGTGCGGTGGGCCCTGTATGCGAACTGCAAACACTCGCGCGGCCGACCAACAGACTCGTCATGGTGGCTGTGGCACTTTCCGCCGCTCGAGCACAAATGAGCAGCAACTACATACAGCGTAACAGCTCCGCCTGCGCAGCTCCTTTAGCAGCTTAAAGTGTGTACTCCTGTATGAGGGTTACAGCCGTACCCTCTTGCATGATCACCTTTTGCAGTTGATGAGTCGTCGGATGCCCCGCCGCTTCACAGCATTCTCAATTTACAGGAACTGCTAGGAGTGCACGCACGGGTGCAGTATGTAAATCGCTTCTGTTCAGTCTATTTCGAACGGATTCTTACTTCGCAACATGGGCATCCCAGGTGTGCTTCTGTCTGGCAGCAGCCCACCCAGCGAGCATGAAATTATGTTTGTACAGGCACCAGCCGAACACTGAATGTCCTTGAAAACACATCATTTAGGTCTTATGACGGTTCTCAAGAATCAAGGACTGTTAAATCGCGGGCCCACACCCGAGTGCGACCACCTATACATTGATGTGGCCGGGGAGCTCCACAAGCAGGCGGGTACGGGTCCTCAACCGAAGATTAGCGCGAACACATGCATGATTGAGGCATCAGCACATATTTTGTGGCTTGTGCATCCCGTCTGCATAGACTGTGCTCGTCTCCTGAGCACCACGTCAGGTCGTGCTGGCCCAGCACAGTCGCCACCATTGTGACACGCCACCAAGATATGCGCAGGTCGCTACAGAGGTAATCCAAAACGTACAGCTCATGCACTAGACAGGCAGCTGACGCACATTATCAAGCGTATGAGACCCAGGCGCTCGCTTTGCATAGCCTTCGATGGACCTGCACCGCTCGCGAAAGCTGCACTGCAGGAGAAGCGCCGTGACAAGGAGTTGTCAGGTGCGAGCGTCCGCAGTACACATACCACGCGCTTGGCTGGCGATCATGCGGTAGAGTGTCACACTGCGTTTGTGCTGTGTGTGAACAGCATGCTGAGCATGCATGCGTGCTGTGGGCCGCGTGTAGCTCTGCCTCTGTGCATGCCATACACACCCAAGGCTTCGTTCGCTGTGCTGCGCAGCACACCGTCCTAGGCGGCATGGCAGACGGTAGCTGGCCGGCTCATCACAGCAGCTGGGTGGCCACCATGCGTCTGGAGCATGCAGGCAGTGACAAGGCAAGGAGGCAGGCACTGGACACGATGGGCATCACCCCTGGAATGCAGTTGATTGCCGCCTTGCATGATGCAGCGCGCATGGCCGGCGACCGGTGGCTCTCGAAGAGCTGCAATGGGCGCGAGTTCATACTGTCGGACTCCAATGTGCCAGTGCGCCTCAACCACGCTGAGGTCCTCACGAGCTCCGCTTGTGCACGTGCCTGTGTGTACCTGTGAGCGGTCTGTGGCAGCCCCTGCAGAGCTGCACCCTGCATGGAGTGTCAGTGTATCATGCACCGTGCAACGAATACCAACACAAGAGCAGGCCATGCATGGAGGCACTCCGCTCGCCAGGAGCAGCGCATGCATGCAAATGCGCTGCCACCGCACGCAGTGGCTGAGGGACCCCCGGTGCAGAATGGGCGGCTCGGAAGAGCGGTGGCATGCCGGGCGTGAGGGTGGTGCAGCTGATTTGAGCAGGCGGGGTGTGAACGGCATGCTGCGCATGCATGCGGGCTGACAGGCGTTGTGTGTAGGGCGAGGCGGAGGTGAAGGTGTTCAGCGCCCTTCGTTGTGCGCCACCGCGACCCCAACAGCAGCAGCAGCAGCACACACTGTGTGATTTGTGCTGACTCCGATGCTGCTGTCATGGCCCTCATGATGGACCCGGAGATCAACCTGATCGTCGACTTTGGTAGCCCGCATGGCTTTGTCAGTGCTGCAGCCCTGCGGCGCAAATGGCTGCACATCCGCAGCCTTGAAGTCTCCAGAGATGCCGGGAGCCTGCTATTGAAGCACCAGCACAGCGCTGCACATGTGTGCTCCTGCCTGCAGCTTCTCGGGCACTTGGATGCCCCCTAGCCACATCCCATAGTCTGATGCTGTGCCTGCATGACTTGATGGCCATGCCAGCCCGAGGGACGAGGCGTGAGCGCTAGCCAGCGGAATCCGGTGTGGAGGTGGGTGGCCACGCTTGCAGCCGTGCGGTGCCACGTCGGGGAGCAGTTGTGTGGCCGCATTGCAGGACGTGGCGATGCTGGCAATCATGAGCAGCGGCAACGACTACCTGAAGGGCATGGGGCTCGTTCCAGTGCATGGCCCCAACGTCCGCAGCACGTACCTGCACATGCGCACGTTGCACGCTGCGCGAGCGCAGCATGCTGGTTGTGGACCGCACCCGCATGTACGTCGGCTTCGATGTCGAGTTCCTGCTGCATCTGCTCCTGGACATCTACTCCCGCCGCGCGGGCCAACCTCATGGACCCCCTCCTGGCGCCGCCACACCCTCCACAGCTGCTAGCGCCGAGCAGAACAGCAGCAACGGCAACGGGGCCTCGCCGCCTGACGAAGCTGTCCATTCAGGCGAGCTCCATGAGCGCCGACTGGGTAGAATGATGCGGCTTGCAATGCAGTCTGTCGACACAGAGCCAGCGTTCCAGGAGCTGGGCATGTCCGAGGAGGTGTGGCGGGCATGGACGCAGAATCTGGCCCTGGACGTCCAGCTGGAGGCCCTGGTGCATGCCGCCACAGAGCCACGAGTGGCGGCCATGGGCGCTCAGGAGCTAGTGCAGGGTGGCCGGGCCCTGGGAGGCAACGGCAGCCGGGCAGACCAGCTGCGGAGCGCTCTGGCACTCATCAAGGTGCTGCCTCGCGGGTCCTGCCGTCGCGCCTCAACATAGGACCGCATAAAGCCGACAAAGGCCTCGGTCGCCGCAACAGCACGATCCTCGCGCGCGCGATCACGCCCCGACATATACATGCCGACCATCGCATTCGACCACGCCAAAAGTTCGTCCGACATCTCCTCTGGCACGCCCAAAAGCCGCGCAATAATCGTCACAGGCAGCTTTTGGCCAAAGTGCTTTAGCAGATCAAACTCACCCTCTGGAAACGCGTCGATCAGCTCATGGGTCAGGGCCTCAATTTCGGGCGCAAGCGCGGCGATGCGGCGCGAGGTAAAGGCCCGCAGCACCAATCCTCGCAGGCGCGTGTGGCGCGGCGGCTCCAGCTCCAGCATCGAATGGGCCTCAACCGCGTAAAACGGCGCAAGATGCGGCGGGATCGGCTGCACCCGCTCGGGTGGGGTTTCGCGGCCAAAGCGGCGGTCGCGAAAGATCGCATGACACGCTGCGGCATTGCCGGTGGCGGTGGTGTTGTAATCTGTCCAGTGAAAGAACGGCCCCGCAGCACGCGCGGCCTCATAAAACGGATAGGGGTCTTGCACGAAGGCAGGATCATTCGGCGATTGTGTAAAAGATTTCATAGGCTTGTATTCGCAGGCTTTCGAGGTTTGGGAAGGGGGATAAGGCCTTGGGCGATCAGCACGCCAAGACCCACGATCGCGGCAGAAGCGGCCTGTGCCCAGCTCCATGCGCCACCAAAGGCAAAGACGATCAACATGACATAGAACGGGGTGGCGTTGATATGCAAGGACGACAAACCAATCCCCAACCGCCCCACCGCAAAGATCCACAAGAGCTGCGAGATCGCCATGCCGCTGACCGCATAGAACCCCAATGCTGCCGCGTGCGACCAGCCAAGGCTCTGCCAATCCGGCCCGTCGCCGCCAAGCGCCAGAGATGCCAAGGCCACCACATTGATGCAAATCGCGGCCCCCGTCAGCGTCACCGTGGTCCGCCCGACCGAAGACAGCGCAGGGAAATAGGTGACAGACCAACGCGACCCCAGCGTAAAGGCCACCACCGAACCAAAGCAATAAAGCGCGCCAAGCCCAAGCCCCACGCCAGCCTCACCAGGGGCGCCATGCACCACCATAAACCCACCCGCAAGCGACAGCACCATCCCCAAAAACAACCCGCGAGAGATGCGCCGCCCATCCGCAATCACCTCAATTGCAATGCCGATCACCGGCATGCTGGCTGAGATCACCGCAACCGTCACAGGGCCCGTCAAGCTCTGCCCCTTGGTCATCAGATAGGCCCCCAGCGCAAACCCGCTGCCCCCGACCAAACAGCCATGCACCCAATTCGCGCCCAAAACCGCGCGACGTCCGTCAAAATAAATCCAGATCGGCAGCAAAAACAGCGCCGAAAGCGCCATGCGCGCCGCTGCCAGCAAAAGCGGCGGCACAAACGGGATCAGCTCTTGCGCGGCGGGCAGACCTGCCGCCCAAAGCAACATAGACGCCGAGCAAATCAAGTTGGCGGTCACAGCAGATTTTACAGAAGGGTCAGTCATGCGGGCTTCCTTTTGCCCCAGAGGCTAGGGCAAAAGGCAAGGGTTTCGCGAACAAAGCCGACATCTCGTGTCGGGCAAGCGGCTTTAGGCGGCGGAAAGTGCCGCAACAATGGCGCCAAAATCGGCAGCCTTCAGGCTTGCACCGCCCACCAGCGCGCCATCCACATCGGCCAGCGCAAAGATCTCAGCCGCATTCGACGGCTTGACCGAACCGCCATACAGCAGACGCGTGCCAGCCGCTTCTGCCCCGATCACCCCCGTCAAGCGCGCGCGCAAAAAGCTGTGCACTTCGGTGATCTGCTCCAGCGTCGGCGTGCGACCGGTGCCAATCGCCCAAACCGGCTCATAAGCCACCACAAGGTTGGCCGCCGTGGCACCCTTTGGCAAAGACGCATCCAGTTGTGCGCCAATGACATCAAGGGTTTGACCCGCATCGCGCTCGGCTTCGGTCTCGCCAATGCAGACAATGGCCATCATCCCCGCCGCAAGCGCCGCTTCGGCTTTCTGACGCACCAGCTCAGAGGTTTCACCGTGATCGGCGCGCCGCTCTGAATGACCCAAGATAACCGACCGCGCGCCCGCATCCTTGACCATCGCCGCCGACAGATCGCCCGTATGCGCCCCCGACGTCGCGGTATGACAGTCCTGCGCCCCAACAGCCAAAGCGCTGCCTTTGGCACGATCTGCCATGGCGGCAATCAACGTCGCAGGCGGGCACAGCAGCATGTCACAGTTGGGCGAAGGATGCGCTGCGATCAGCGCCTCGACTTCTGCAAGCGCAGCCATCGTGCCATTCATCTTCCAGTTGCCAGCAGCGAGTTTTTTCATCAGATCCTCCTAGAGTTTGCGGCAAGCTAGCCTGCGTCGGACCCAAGGGGAAGAGGGATTGGTCTGCGTGCAGTCAATGGAGGCCACCCACCGCGCGAAGCGCTTATCGCTTGCGGCGCAGCCGCGCCGCTGGATCCATGGGATCAAGTCAGGGCGATCAGGCGTCTTTGAATTTAATCGACTCGCCACAGCCACAGGCCTCGGCGACATTGGGGTTGTTGAATTTAAAACCCGCGTGCAGCAGCTCGACCTCATAGTCGATCTCTGTGCCGAACAAGAACATCTGCGCCATCGGTGCAATCATCACCCGCGCGCCATCTTGCTCGACCACTTCGTCCATCGGATTGACCTCGGACACATAGTCCATGGTGTATTCCATGCCTGCGCAACCGCCTTTTTTGACGCCGATGCGCAGCCCTTGCGAGCCTTGTTTGTCCATCAGCTTGGCGATGTGCTTGGCAGCGATGGGGGTCAGGGTGACGGCGGCTTTGCCGGGAATGCCGAACATGGTGTGGTTCCTTCTGGCGACAAGCAAAACATAAGTCTGCGCTGCGGCATTCTCAAGGGCTTACATGAAACCCATTTCAAGCCGCGCCTCATCCGACATCATTTCCATGCCCCAAGGCGGATCAAACGTCATGCCGACATTGACTTGCTTCACGCCTGCAACCGGCTCTACCGCGTCTTGCAACCAGCCTGGCATCTCGCCCGCAACCGGACAGCCGGGCGCGGTCAGCGTCATCATGATCTCGACTTCGTTTTCCGCATTGATTTCAATGGTATAGACCAAGCCAAGGTCGTAGATATTCACCGGAATTTCCGGATCATAGACCGTGCGGCAGGCATCGACCACGGCTTCATAAAGCGGGTGCTCGGTGGTCGAAGGGCGGATGAGGGGCGCGCCCTCGACCGGATTTAGCGGCTGATTTATAGCGGTCTCTTTTAGTTGTTGACCGAATATATAGGGAATTACGCACCAAGGTCCAGTGCCGCCGGTAAAAAGGCGGCGCACAGAGGGGGGAATGCGCTAAAGAGAGCTGCGGGGCAGGTGGTCGCGCCCCGCAGCCTTTGTGCGATTACTGAGGTGGCGGTGCAGGCAGCGCGGCCTGAAGGTCGGCTTCTGATATGCCCAGCTTTTGCGCGGCGGCGGCAAAGTCGGGCCGCTGGCCTTGGGGCCCAAGCGCTTCGCGCAGCGCGGTGGCATCGACGCCAAGCGTTTTGGCAACGGCGTCCAAGTCCATCTCGTGACCCGCACCAGGGCCAGCATTGGCCGCTCCGATGCCCTGCGCGGCGGTGGTCGAGAAATTATCTTCCGCCGTCACCCCCACCAAACAGGTGGGCAAGTTGGGAAAGCTATCGGACGAATGATAGTGATATCCCGCAGCACTCTCGTCTTTGTGGCCGCCGCATTGGTCCAGATCTTTGGGCGTGCTGCCATCGGTCTCAAGGCTGCCAAACATCGCAAAGCCGTCAAAAGCATAGCCAAACTGCGCGCTTGGTGCTTGGGTCAGGGTGCAATCTGCGGTGACCTTGGCGGCGTTCAGCGGTGTCTCGATATCGCTGGCGGTCGCGTGCCAGTGATACCAGCCGCCCGGATCAATATGGCCGCCGCAGACGTCCAGCGCAGGCATATGGCCAGTTTGCAACACGCTTGGCGCATCCGCAAAGATCGGCACCCCGTCCAAGGCCACACCGACTTTGGCCACAGTGCCAAGATCGCTGGGGGTGTCTGCCATTTTCGGTGCGGCAGGGATCAGCATGGTCATCGTCACACCCGCGTCAAGCGAGGCCGACAGGCAAGAGTTGGTGCCCTTGGGGCGATCCAGGCGCACGTCGGTGATGCTGACTTTGCCGTCCGCATCATAAAAGTGAAAGCCCTGCGCATCTAGCATCTTGAGGAAGTCGCCGTCGACCCGGTAAAGCCCCGCCTCATCACCATCCCATTGCCACAAGCCGCCAGCATCGGCGGTCGTCGCAGGGCAAAACGGCCCGATGGTGAATTCGTCTGGCTGCGAGTTGACGGTCATTTTATAGCACTCACCGCTGCTGCCATCCGACAGGGTGCAATCCACCAGTTCGGGCGGCGTAACAAAGGCCGTCGGCAAAAATCCTGCTCGAAAGACGGTGGTGTTTTCGGCATAGGCCGCGCCTGCTTGCAGCAGCAGCGCAAGCGTGGAGACAGTTGTCAGGTATTTGGTCATCAGTCGCCCTTTGGTTTGAAAGAGGAATTTGGTCCTTGGGTCGGCGCGCGGCCGCCCAAAGCGTCGCGCAGCGCACGTGTCACTTTCTGCAGGTCTTGGGTGCTTTCGGTGCCAAGCAGGTCAAGGATTAACGTGTCGATATCGGCCCAAGCCTCGTGGATTTGGTCAAGCAGCCTGCGCCCCTTGTCGGTCACGTCCAGCAAGTTGCTGCGCGCCTCGTCTGGGTCAATCTCGCGCGAGATATAGCCCGCTGCGATCAGCCGCGCGGTCATCGTGCTCATGCTGGCAGGGCTCACGCCGAACTCGCGCGCAAGCGAGACCTGCGAGGTCTTGCCCATCCGCGCCAGCCCATCCACCACGCGCGCCTGTTTCGGCAAAAGCCCAACCTGCGCGAGCCGTTGCCGCAAGCGATCCTCGACCAGATGGGCGGAGTGCAGCAGCGGGTGGAGTGTGAACTTTCGAGTTTGCATCGCGCGCCTTTTCGTGTTTTTAGAATGTTAGCATACTAATTATATACGTGCAATTATGAAGAGGAAGAAACCGATGCAAGGTTTTATGAAAATACGATCCGTTTGTATTTTGTCGAAATTACAGACTGTTGCAGAGTGGAGCTCATGTAATGTCTGAGCAAGTGACAAGGCCATTGCCGCAGGTTTCAGTGGTTGAATTCGTTGCGATGATGGCGCTGATGATGGCCTTGGTGGCATTTTCGACGGATGCGATGCTGCCTGCCTTTCCGCAGATGGCGCAGGCTTTGTCGCCAATGGCGCACAACCGCGTGCAGCTGGTGGTGACGCTGTTCTTGCTGGGCTTGGGGCTTGGGATGATCTTTGCGGGGCCGCTTTCGGACCATTTCGGTCGCAAGCCAGTGCTGCTTGGCGGCACCTTGGTCTATATGATGGGGGCATTGCTGTGCTGGCGCGCAGGCAGCCTAGAGCTGTTGCTGGTCGGTCGGGTGATACAAGGGATTGGCGCTTCGGCTACGCGCACGGTCAGTGTGGCGATGGTGCGCGACCTCTATTCGGGGCGGCAAATGGCGCAGATCACCTCGTTCATCATGATGGTCTTTACCATCTTTCCTGCGATGGCTCCGACCTTTGGGGAGGCCGTGATGGCCCATGCCGATTGGCGGTTTATCTTTGTCGCGCTGATCGGTGTCGCTGTGGCGGGCACGGGCTGGTTTGGTTTGCGGCAAGGCGAGACGCTGACACCAGAGCGGCGCATACCGTTCCGCTTTGGCTCGATCTTGACGCGCGCGCGCGGGATTTTGTCGATGCGGTTGGTGGTGATTATGATGGCGGTGCAGGCCTTTGCGGCGGGCACGCTCTTTGCGACGCTTTCGTCGATCCAGCAGATCTTTGACGTCACCTTTGGTCGTGCCGAGCAGTTCCACCTGTGGTTTGCGGGAATTGCGGTGCTGTCGGGCTGTTCGGGCGCGATCAACGCCATGGTCGTCAAGCGGGTGGGGATGCGGTTTATGATTTTGCTGATGCTGCATGCGCAGATCATTATGTCGGGGCTGGCGGCGATTTTGCTGGGGTTTGGCTTTTTGCCTTTGGGCGGGCAGTTCGCGGTGTTTTTGGTCTTTGCCTTGGGTGTGTTTTTCCAGATCGGTTTGCTGGTCGGCAATGCGACAGCGCTGGCGATGGAGCCTTTGGGCGCGCAGGCGGGACTTGCGGCCTCGGTCATGGGGTCGATCGGCACTTTGGCGGCGGTGTTGCTGGCGATTCCGATCGGGCTTGCGTTTGACGGCACACCGATGCCCTTGGTTTTGGGCGCGCTGTGTTTGGCGATCCTGTCGCGCAGTTGCATGTATCTGCTGCCGCCGCGAGAAGCTGCCTAAGCGCACTAAAAAAGGGGATGGCTGGACCATCCCCTTTTTGTCTTTGAGTGTTGAACTGGATTAGAACGGGATTTCGTCGTCCATATCCGAGCGACCGCCGCCGCCGCCACCAGTGCTGCCGCCGCTGCTGCGACCGCCGCCATAGCCGCCGCCCGAGCTGCTGCCGCCGCCGCCGCCATAGCTGCCGCCACCACCTTGGGACTCGTAGCCGCCACGGTCGTCATCGCCGCCACCGCCGCCCGCACCGCCACCGTCACGCCCACCCAAAAGGGTCAGCTCGCCACGATACTGGCGCAGCACGACTTCGGTTGTATAGCGGTCCGCGCCCGACTGGTCCTGCCATTTGCGGGTCTCAAGCTGGCCTTCGATGTAAACGGTCGAGCCCTTTTTCAGATACTGCTCGGCGATTTTGCCCAAAGCTTCGTTGAAGATCGCGACCGAATGCCATTCGGTACGCTCTTTCCGCTCGCCGCTTTGCTTGTCGCGCCAAGTTTCCGAGGTCGCAATGCGCAGGTTGACCACCTTGCCGCCATTGGGGAAGGACCGCACTTCGGGGTCACGACCAAGGTTGCCGACGATGATGACCTTATTAACGCCTGCCATTTTGCTCTCCGTATTGAGGGGCTGTGATGAGGGACGAGAGGCGTTGACCTCTCCTTAGCTCAGCTATAGCCCGAGTGATGCCCGCCCGCAACCAAGCCAAGGCCCGTCCATGCGCAAGCGACAGCCCAAAATCGGGGGCGGGGCTAGGCGAGAGACAAAGAAACCCGCTATCGTCTCCGCGATGTTGCTGCTGTCAGGAAGAATATGTTTCACGCTGCTGCTTGCAAAATAGGGCTGATTGTCGGCCTTGCTTTGACTGTGCCTATGGCGGCGCAGGCCGAAGGGCTGGTGCTGTCGGGCTCTAAAAAGGGCAAAAACGCGGCCTTGCGGTCGCAGATGGCGCTTTTGGATGGGCGCTTGGCGACGCAATATAATAACTCGGCTCGGCTCAAGCCCAATGCGGGCAAGGAAACCGTCACCGAAGCTTCGGCCAAGCCGTTCCGCGGGTCGTATAAGGGCGCGTATTTGCAGGTCGCCAAGAGTGCGGCACACAAACATGGCGTGCCCGAGGATACGTTCCTGCGGCTGATCCAACAAGAAAGCGGTTGGAACAAAGGCGCTGTTTCCCCCAAGGGCGCCAAGGGTCTGGCGCAGTTGATGCCAGACACGGCCAACCATTTGGGCGTGGATATTGACGACCCAGAAGACAATTTGGACGGTGGTGCGCGCTATTTGCGCATGATGTATGACCGTTTTGGCAGCTGGCAATTGGCGCTTGCGGCCTATAACGCCGGACCGGGGGCAGTCGAAAAGCACGGCGGCATCCCGCCTTATGACGAGACGCAGAACTACGTCAAAGCGATTCTGGGCTGAGTTTTTCCGGCCAATCGGCCGAAGGTCTAAAGCCCCTGCGGTGCGTCACCGCAGGGGCTTTTGTTATTTCTCAACGGTTTTGATCACCGGCTCCATGCTGTCGAGGATCTCGGCCGAAAGGTGGCACTTGATCTGATGCCCGCCTGCAAGAGTTCGCACAGGTGGCATCTCGCGGTCGCACAGCCCGTTTGGCACTTGGGATTTCCAGCGGCAGCGCGTTTGGAACGGACATCCTGGCGGCGGGTTCATCGCCGAAGGGATATCGCCGTCCAGCACGATTCGGGTGCGGATGACGCTGGTATCGGCGATGGGGACCGCCGACAGCAACGCTTCGGTATAGGGGTGATAGGGCGGCTGGAACACCTGATCGGTGGTGCCAAGCTCGACCACATGGCCCAGATACATCACCATCACACGGTCCGAAAGATAGCGCACGATCGACAGGTCATGGCTGATGAACAACAGCGTCGTGCCATTCTCACGCTGAATATCCATCAACAGATCGGTGACGGCGGCTTGCACCGACACATCAAGCGCCGAGACGGGCTCGTCTGCCACCACGACTTTGGCGCCACCCGCAAAGGCGCGGGCGATGCCGACGCGCTGTTTCTGGCCCCCCGAAAGCTGACGCGGCATCCGGTCGGCAAAGGCGCGCGGCAGTTTCACAAGGTCCATCAGCTCGAGCATACGGTCGTTACGTTCGGCGTCAGAGTTGCCTTGCTTGAAGACCTCGAGCGCGCGGATGATCTGCCGCCCGACCTTCATAGAGGGGTTCAGAGTGTCAAACGGGTTCTGGAACACCATCTGAACCGAAGACACCGTGTCGGTGTTGCGCGATTGGATCGGCGTCGATTGCACATTTTCATCAAACAGCAGGATCGAGCCAGATGTCGCGGTTTCAAGCCCCATCAGCACTTTGGCGAAGGTCGATTTGCCGCAACCGGATTCGCCGACGATGGCAAGGGTTTCGCCTGCACGGGCCTCGAACGAGAGGGTCTCGTTGGCTTTGACCACTTTTTCGTCACCGCCACCAAAGCTGCCCGAAGAGACCGAGTAGTATTTCTTGAGATCCTCCATCTTGAGGACGACCTCACCGATCGGGGATTTCGGCTTGGTGATGGCTTTGGCAAGCGGCGCGTTCCAGTCGATCTCGGACCAGCGCAGGCAGCGCGAGGCGTGGCGGTCGCCTTCGGGCACGGGCGTCATGCGGATGGCGGCTGCGTCGCAACTGCCGGCCAAAAAGTAGTCGCAGCGCGGGCCAAAGTTGCAACCTGGCGGGCGCTCGTGCGGCAGCGGGAAGTTACCCGGAATGGCCACAAGCGGGCGCGAGGATTTATTGGCCGAGGGCAGCGGAATTGAGCGGAACAGCGCTTGGGTATAGGGGTGGCGCATCTTGTCAAAGACTTCGATGACATTGCCAGTCTCGACGGCCTCGCCAGAATACATCACGCAAAGGCGGTCGCAAACATCAAGGATAAGGCCAAGGTTGTGCGAGATAAACAGCATCGAGGTGCCGTATTTCTTGCCCAGATCTTTGACCAGATCGACGATGCCCGCCTCGACGGTCACGTCCAGTGCGGTGGTAGGCTCGTCAAGGATCAGGAGCGCGGGTTTCGACATCAGCGCCATAGCGATGACGATGCGCTGTTGCTGGCCGCCCGAAAGTTGATGCGGATAGGCCTGCAAGATGCGGTCGGGGTCGGGCAAGCGCACGTCCGAGACGATCTGGCGCGCGAGCTTGAGCGCTTCGGCGCGGGCCATGTTTTGGTGGATCATCGGCACTTCGATCAACTGCTCGCCGATCTTCATGGCGGGATTGAGCGAGGCCATCGGTTCTTGGTAGATCATCGCGATTTCCGAACCGCGCAGGTGGCGCAGCTCTTCTTCGGACATGGTGGTCAGGTCGCGGCCTTTGAAGCGGATGCTGCCGCCCGTGATGCGGCCGTTCTTGCCTAAGTCGCGCATCACGCCCAAAGCGACGGTGGATTTGCCGCAGCCGGATTTGCCGACAAGGCCCATAGCCTCGCCCGCCATGACGGTGCAGGAGAAATCCATAACGGCGGGGATTTCATGGCTTCGGGTGAAGAACGAGATCGACAAGGTGTCGATTTCAAGGATCGGTTGCGATGGGTCCCAAGGGGTATTGGTCATGTCAGCCTCGCTTTGACGGAGAGGGCGGGAGCAGGGGCTTTGCCCCCGCACCCCCGAGTATTTGGGCCAGTATGAAAGGCGGTCACTGTGGGCATCAGTCCTTTAGGCTTTCTTCGCGCAGGCCATCTGCAAGCAGGTTGAGGCCGAGGACCAGGCTCATCAGGGCAAGGGCCGGCACAATGGCTGTGTGCGGGAAGAGCAGCAGCAGTTTGCGGCCTGCGTTGATCGTCGAGCCCCAGTCGGGGGACTCGGGGCTGACGCCCAAGCCAAAGAAGCCCAAGGTGCCAAGCAGGATAGTGGTATAGCCAATGCGCAGGCAGAAATCGACGATCAAGGGCCCGCGTGCGTTGGGCAGGATTTCCCAGAGCATGATATACCAAGCGCTTTCGCCGCGGGTTTGGCCTGCGGCGACGTAATCGCGCGCTTTGATATCCATGACGATGCCGCGCACGATGCGGAACACCGTCGGCGAGTTGACGAAGACCACCGAGACGAAGACGTTGAGCAGGTTGGGCTCCATCGACCAGATGCCGAGCGGGTCAAGGTTGAAGGCGAGGCCCGAATAGGCCCAGAGGCCAAAGATCAGTGTCAGGCCGACGTAGAGGTTGCGTTTGCGCGGGTCGGTGTGGAAGCGCGAGTTGAAGAGGGTGCAAAAGAAGATCACGGGGAAGATGAACAGGAAGGCCGCGAGGTAGATCGGGATGCCTGTGTCGCGGATTTCGGGGGTGACCAGCAGGTAGAACAGCAAGATCACCGGAAAGGCCAGCACGAGGTTGGCGAGGAAAGAGAGCAGCGTATCGAGTTTGCCGCCGAAATAGCCAGCGGGCAGGCCCAGCGTCACGCCGACCATAAAGGCGAAGGCGGTGGCCGCAGGGGCGATGGTTAACACGCGGCGGGCCCCCATCACCACACGTGAGAACACGTCGCGGGCGAGGTGGTCACCTCCCAACAAGAAGTAGTCATAGGGCGCGTTCGCGACATCCTTGAGCGCGATGCCGGGGGCTGCGTTTTTCACGCGGCCGTATTGGCCGATTGGGTCCATTGTGATGATCCAATCCGCAAACGCCGCCGTGTAGACCCAAAACAGCACCAGCCCGAGGCCAAGCAGGCCAACACGGCTGTCGAAGAGTTTTCCGAATAGGCCAAGTTTGCTTTTGAAGCGGTAGGACAGGCCGAAGGTGACGATCAGCGCGATCCAAACCGGCAGAAACTGTTGCAAAATGCGGGCAAAAATGCCGCCCCAGGAGAGTGCGTCTTGCATATTTACCTCATGCCAGCCGGATACGGGGGTTCAAGAACACATAGCCGATGTCAGAGATCAGCTGTGTCACCAGAACGACGAGGACAGCAACCACCGAGCAGCCCAAAAGCAGGTCGATGTCGTTGTTGCCGGCGGCTTGGACGAGGGTCCAGCCAAAGCCCTTATAGTTGAACAAAAGCTCGGTAATCACCACGCCGTTCAGCAGCCACGGGAATTGCAGCATGATGACGGTAAAGGGCGCGATCAAGGCGTTGCGCAGGGCGTGGCGGATTACCACGTCGCGGAACTTGACGCCCTTGAGCCTTGCTGTACGGATGTACTGCTGCGTCATGACCTCGGTCATAGACGCGCGGGTCATCCGCGAGATATAGCCAATGCCGTAAAGAGCAACGGTGGCAACAGGCAGGGCGAAGTTCCAGAAGGTGATCTTGTCCATCGCCGAGGTGGCCGAGCCGTAGAACAGCGTCCGATCCGAGATCAGGCCGTATTCCCGCAAGATCGGCGACAGGCCCGCGTTCACCGAGGCAAAGATCGCCAAAAGGATTACCCCCGAGACATATTCAGGTGTTGCGGTGCTGGCGATCGAGAACACCGACAGCGTGCGGTCAGTGCGCGAGCCCTCCCGCATCCCCGAAAGCACGCCGATCAGCAGCGCGCTTGGCACCATCACAATCATCACCCAAAGCATCAGCCAGCCCGTCGCACCAAGCGCGCGGCCCAAGACCTCAGCGACCGAAGATTTGGCGAAGGTCGAGGTGCCCCAGTCGCCTTGCAGCACGCCGCAATAGGTGGGCGCCATGTCGGCTGGTGTGGTCAAGTTGATGCAGCGGCCCCGCGTGACACCCTTGGCATCCGTCAGCACCCAACCGGGGGCAACGCCAAGCCATTCCGCATAACGCCCGAGCAATGGGCCGCCGTGGCCGTTGTTCTCGATCCAGCTTGCAACCGCATCATCGGTCATCCGCACCGACCCTTCAGATCGGGCGAGTTTTTCAAGGTTGGGTGGCAGGTTGGTCAGGAAAAAGACCACGAAGGTCAGCACAAAAGCAGTCAAAATCATGACGCTAGAGCGCCGTATCAAAAACATGAGCATTCAGGGTCCCCTCTGGTGCCAAATTCACTTGGCTCCGCTGCCGGTTTTTATGCAGTCGGTTTGGTAGTCACGCGGTTCGGTTTCGGACGAAAGCTTTGGCTGCGGGCGGGGGTTGCGCGCCCGCAGCGCTTGGGTTGTTTGCTTGTGGGGCAGGGTGCAAAGCCGCGCCTTGCCCCACATGTTCAATGCTTAGGACACCGACCACTTATAGTGCTGGTGCTCGAACGACGGGTGCATATCGACGTTGACGCCTTCCTTGGCGTGGCGGAACAGCGAGCGCCAGTAAGGCTGGATGATATAGCCTTCGTCTTGCAAGATGGTTTCCAGCGTAATCATCACCTCGCGCCGTGCGTCGGCATCTGCCAACGACAGCGCCTTGACCATCGCCGCGTCAAAGTCCGCATTCGCCATGCCCGTCTCGTTCCAAGAGCCGGTCGTGGTATAGGCGTAGGTCATGTTCTGCACCGCCAAAGGACGGTGGTTCCATGTGGTCGACGAGAACGGATACTTCTGCCAATCGTTCCAGAAGGTCGAGCCTGGCATCACGGTGCGCTTCACTTTCGCCCCTGCGTCGCGCAGCTGTGCGGCAACGGCGTCGGTGGTTGCGGCCTCAAAGCCATCGTCAAGCGAGATGATTTCCAGCTCGGTATCCGCCATGCCAGCAGCTTCGAGCGCGGGTTTTAGGCCAGCGGGATCGATCACTTGTGCAGGGATTTTCGCGTATTCAGGGTGGATTGGGCAGACATGGTGGTTTTCTGCGGTCGTGCCCAGACCGTTATAGCCAAGGTCGAGGATAACCTTGGGATCAACCGCGCGTTGGATCGCCTGACGAACCTCTTTCTTTTTGTAAAGATCACTGCTGATAGAGTTCATCCGAACCACAATGGTCGAGGCCGTCACAGCTTCGATTTTGTTCCAACCCAGCCCGTCAAGCTGATCGATAAAGTCGCCCGTGGTCTCATAGTTGGTGTCGATTTCGTCCGACGCGGCAAGGTTGACCATCGCCGAAGGATCGGTGCCAAAGTCGATATAGTGGATCTCGTCAAGCGGCGAGGTGCCTCCCCACCATGTGTGGTTTGGCGCGCGCACCAGAACGGCTTTTTGGCCCACGATCATCTCGGACGGGATATAAGGGCCGGTGCCGATCGGGCTGGCGCTTGGGTCCGAACCGTCAACATAAGACGCGTGAACGACCGCCGCAGGATAGTCGGCAATCGAGGCAATGATCGCGATGTCCGAGGCGTTCATCTTGAGGGTAACGGTCATGTCATCGGTTTTGACGACACTGCCATCGCGCAGACGGGTGACCATGACGGGCGCGCCGGCATCGTCCATCTTGTCGGTGCCATCCGCATTCTTGGCGGCAACAGATTCTGTCAGCCCTGGGAAGCGCGAGGCCATTGCGTTGCCCTCTACCGCGCCATCGGCCCAGCGGGTGAACATGCGCACAACGTCATCTGCGGTAAAGGCATCGCCGTTGTTCCAAGTCACGCCCGGACGCACATGCAGCGTATACTCGGTCGCATCGGCGTTGACGTCCCAGCTTTCCAGCAAGCGGCCTTCAAAAGTGCCATCTGGGTTATACTGAACAAGGAACTCCAGCCAGCCGCGATAGATATTGGCGATCTGCGGCCAGTCTGCGGTGCGGGGATCTTTTTGCGCCTTCACTTCCATCGCGCAACGGATGATACCGCCGACCTTGGCCTCTTGAGCCATCGCCGGAGCCTTCAGGCCAAGCAGCCCATAAGCCGCTGCAGCCGAGACCCCAAGCGAAGTGGTGCGAGACAGGAATTCACGACGGCTGAGTTTGCCGTCTTGGACTTCTTGCGCATGCATCAAAGCAGCGGGGTGCAGATCTTGGGCCGTATTACGAGTGTCGGTCATTAACGTCTCCCTGAGTGGCTGAGCCTTATTATTGCGTTCAGAACTGCGGCTTGCCTTATTCCCAGAGGATGGCGGTGACGCGCTTTCTCTCGGGTCACAAAGCGACAAGACACAGTCTCGTAGCGACCATTCGGCACTTTTTCGCCCCAGAGGTCAACGTTTGTATGCGCCAAAGCGGCGCAAAATAGCGTCGTTTTTGGCCGCAAATCAAAGGTATACAGATGTATGCCGCGTTTTTCGGCGCCATAAATTTGGAAACGCAAGGGTTTCGCTAATTTCCGCTACAGCGGAGGCATTGCCCCGAATCGTGACAATCGCGGCTATTGCAGCCTGCGAAACGCCGAAGGGGATTGGCCTGTGCGATGCTGAAAGGCCCGTGTGAAATAGGCAGGCGACGTGAAGCCCAAGCTCTCGCCAATCCGCCCAATCGCCATGTCGGTTTCCGACAATAGCTTGCGCGCTTCAAAGATGCGGCGGTCTTGCAGCAACTCGATGGCCGAGCGGCTGCAAGTCTCGCGGCAGCAGCGCGTCAAATGCGTCGCTGTGACCCCAAGCTCGCAGGCAAGCTCTCCGACCGAAATGCCGCGACGAAAGTTAAGCTCCATCAGTGCGGTATACCGCGACACCAACCGCCGTGCCGCATCAGGGCGGGGCGTATCGGCAGCAACCTTGTTGATCTGGCGCTCCAGCCAGACGCCCAAAAGGCCCACATAATGATGCGCAGCGCGCTCATGGGCGGCAACGTCGCTGTCCAATTCCCGCTGAATCATGTCCAGCATGACGTTCAATTCTTGCTGCGTGTGGACTTCGCGGATGCGCAAATGCTGCGGCTCGCGCGGCAGCACAACGCTGTTATCCTTGCCAAAGAACAAGGCCGAGCCGAACACCTGCGTGCCCACCTCAAACCCGTGCATGACACCCGCAGGAATAAAAATCGCATTGCCCGCAGTGTAGCCCCGCGTGACGCCCGCAACCGTGATGCGACCTTGCCCTTTGGTGAACCACAAAAAACACGGCTCTGACAGGGTGCGCATCGCCTCAACCCGCCAGCGGCCAGCCGCTGCAAGCCGCGGGATCGCGACAAGACGCATTTGCGAAGGGTCTTTGACAGTCATCACAGGTCTTTCACTTCAACTCAGGGGTATCTAAGCACCGCATAGCGCTTTCCCCAAGTGGAAAAATCCCCAAAATGCGTGCCTCAGCGCTCACCCGCCAAAAATCCGTGGACAAGCCTGTGGATAAGTCGAATTTGCCTTAGTCCAGCGCCAGTTCCCGCCAGTTCTTCATGCGCGAGCGAAACCAAGTGCGCTGCCGTTTGGCATATTGGCGGCTTGCCAAGGTCGCCGCAGTGACCGCCGCCTCAAGCTCGGTTTCGCCGCGCAAATAGGCGATCAACTCGGGCGCGCCAATCGCCTTCGATGACGCAAGTGCCGGATCCCACGCCGCCAGCGCCGCCCGCGCTTCCTCCAAAGCACCCGCCGCCATCATCCTCCCGAACCGCCGCGCAATCCGCGCATCAAGCCATGCCGTCTGCGGACGCAGCACAATCGCCTCGGCCCGCGCAATCGGCAAAGCCGCAGCCCCCGTCGCATCCTGCCACGCCGCAAGCCCGCGCCCCGTCGCCGCCTGAACCTCCCAAGCCCGCTGCACCCGCGCAGGGTTTGCCCGATCAATCCGCGCCGCCGTCACCGGATCAATCTCGGCCAAAAGCGCACCAAACCCCTCCGCGACCCGCCGCGCATCCGCAATTGACCGCACCTCCACAGGCGTCGGCGGAATTTCGGCCAAACCTTCGGTCAAAGCGCTGAAATAAAGCCCCGTTCCGCCCACAATCACCACCGGCCGCGCCAAATAAGGCACCACCTCGCGCAACCAATGCCCCACCGAATAGCTGGCCTGCCGCCCGACATGCCCATAAAGCGCATGCGGCAGCGCCGCCTCATCCGCCTCAGATGGCCGCGCAGACAAGACCCGCCAACAGTCATAAACCTGCAAAGCATCAGCGTTAACGACAATCCGCCCATCCCGTGCCGCAATCTCCATCGCCAAATCCGACTTGCCACTGGCCGTCGGCCCCGCGATCAAAACAGGAGCCTCGCGCGAAATCGCTGATATATTTACCATTTTAGCCCCTTTCGCACTGGCCCAATTACTCCACGGGGGAGCCGCGAGGCCAAAGGCCTTGTGGCGTGGGGGTGTGAAACCCCCGCAGGGCCGCCCCATTAAATCACGCCCGCCGTCGCTTCTCCGTTGAACCTGCGCCCGTTTTGCGACATTTTACGCCCTAGTCAATTCATCATCGAATACAAGGATAGACCCATGCGCGAAGCGGGCGAAGCAAAAGTGACCTATAATCGGGTTATGCTGAAAATCTCGGGCGAGGCGCTCATGGGCGATCAGGGCTTTGGCCTGCATCCGCCAACCGTGCAGCGCATCGCCCAAGAGGTGAAGTCGGTCCGCGATCTGGGTGTCGAGATTTGCATGGTCATCGGCGGCGGCAATATCTTTCGCGGCCTTGCAGGTTCGGCCCAAGGGATGGAGCGCACGACTGCCGACTATATGGGCATGCTCGCCACGGTGATGAATGCGCTGGCGATGCAGTCGGCGCTGGAATCGATTGGCGTGTTTACGCGGGTGATCTCGGCGATCCCGATGGATCAGGTCTGCGAGCCCTATATCCGCCGCCGCGCCGTCCGCCACCTTGAAAAAAAGCGCGTCTGCATTTTTGCCGCAGGCACCGGCAACCCCTATTTCACCACCGACACCGCAGCCACGCTGCGCGCCAATGAGATGGCCTGCCAAGCGATCTTTAAAGGCACCAAAGTCGACGGCGTCTACGACAAAGACCCCAAGAAACACGCCGACGCCAAGCGTTATGACAATGTGAGCTATGACGAAGTGCTGCAAAAGCACTTGGGCGTCATGGATGCCAGTGCAATTGCTTTGGCGCGCGACAACGACCTGCCAATCATCGTCTTTAGCCTTGACGAGCCCGGCGGCTTCAAAGGCATCCTCGCGGGCGAGGGCACCTATACACGGGTTCACGGCTAATCGCGGCTGCGGGGCTTACCTGCTTGCTCGCTTGCTGATATAGACAGACAAAAGCCGCTGCTGCGGTTCAGACGTAAGGAAGAAACATGGCCGACGATCTTGAAATTGACCTTGATGACATCCAGCGCCGCATGGACGGTGCGATGACCTCGCTCAAGGTAGAGTTTGCATCTTTGCGCACGGGGCGGGCTTCTGCTTCGATCGTGGAACCGATCATGGTTGATGCCTATGGCACCATGACGCCTGTGAACCAGCTTGGCACTGTCAACGTGCCAGAGCCGCGCATGGTGGTGATCAACGTCTGGGACAAGGCAATGATCGGCAAGGTTGAGCGCGCGATCCGTGAAAGCGGTATCGGCATCAACCCAGTCACCGACGGCCCGTTGATCCGCTTGCCGATCCCCGAGCTGAACGAAGAGCGTCGCAAGCAGCTGACCAAAGTCGCTGCAGGCTATGCCGAGAATTCCAAAGTCTCGATCCGCAACGTGCGCCGTGATGGCATGGATCAGATCAAAAAAGCCAAATCGGCTGGCATGGGCGAAGACGACCAAAAGATGTGGTCGGACGAAGTGCAGGCCCTTACCGATAAGGCCATTGCCGCCGTGGATAAGGCGCTCGAGTCCAAGCAAGCCGAGATCATGCAGGTTTAATCCTGCATTTTCTTTGGTCGTAAGGTGCTTAGAGGTATCGCCCGTTTCGGGCTTGGTTGGTGAGGAAGAGCGTGGGCTCAAAGCTTAACTCCACGGCAGAGCAGCCGCGCTTGGCCGAGCATGTTGCCATCATTATGGATGGCAATGGTCGTTGGGCGACCCAAAAGGGTTGGCCCCGGCTGGTGGGCCACCGCAAAGGCGCCGAGCGCGTCAAAGAGATTGTGCGTGCCGCCCCCGATTTGGGCATTCGCTGGCTGACGATCTATGCGTTTTCGACCGAAAACTGGAAACGCTCGACCGAAGAAGTCCTTGGTTTAATGGGAATTTTTGCGCGCTATATCGAGCGCGAGGCAGGTCGCTTGGCGGCAGAAGGGGTGCGGATGCGCTTTATTGGCGATCGCAGCCGGCTGGAGCCCAAGTTGCAGCGGCTTATGGCGGGCATAGAAGAGCGCACCTCGGGCTGTTCGCGGCTGAATTTGACCGTTGCCATCAACTACGGTGGCCGGGACGAGCTGACCCGCTGCATGCGCGAGATTGCTGTGGATGTGGCATCGGGGGCTTTGGATCCGTCGGCGATTGATGCCGCGCTGATCTCTTCTCGGCTGGACACGGCGGATTTGCCAGACCCTGATCTGGTTATCCGCACCTCGGGCGAGACGCGGACCTCGAATTTCCTGCCATGGCAGGCGGCCTATTCCGAATATGAATTCACCGAGACACTCTGGCCTGATTTCAAAGCGGAAGAGCTTGCGACGATTGTCGCGCGTTTTGGCAATCGGGAACGGCGCTTTGGCGGCGTGGTCTCGGCATGAGCGGGGCAAGTGATCGTTGGGCCGATTTGCGGCCTCGGGTCGTTTCGGCGGCCGTGATGGTGGCGATTGGCGCTATTGAGATCTGGCTTGGCGGCTGGTGGTTTTTGATCCTGATGACGCTGCTTACCGCGGCGATGATATGGGAGCTTGCGCGGCTGACGTCGCCCTTGCAGCCGCAACATGCGCTGGCGATTGCGGCCTTGGCGGCGGTGTGTTTGATCGCAGATGAGGGCTGGCCCTCGGTTTCGGCTTGGCTGGTGTTTCCGGTGGTGCCCTTGGTGTTTTGGCTGACGCCGCGCCAAGAGCGGGTAGCGGCAGGGCTGATCTCGATTGTGGTTTTGGTGGCGGGGCACGGGCTTTTTGTGTTGCGCGACGAGCAGGGCACGGCGGCGATGCTGTGGCTGTTGGGCGTGGTGATTGTGTCCGATGTGATGGGCTATTTCGCCGGCCGCATCCTTGGCGGGCCAAAGTTCTGGCCAGCCATCAGCCCCAAGAAAACATGGTCCGGCACGGTTGCAGGTTGGCTTGGGGCTGCGGTCTTGGGCTTTGGTTTTGCGATCTGCGGCTATGGCAGCTTTTGGCTGATCGTGTTGTCGCCTGTGGTGGCCTTTGCGGGACAGATGGGCGATTTGGCCGAAAGCTGGCTCAAGCGCCGTGTCGGGGCCAAGGACAGCTCGCGGCTTATTCCGGGGCATGGCGGGGTTTTGGACCGCTTTGATGCGCTGACGGGGGCGATGGTCTTGGTGATGCTGCTGACGCGCTTTGTCGAACTGCCGATCGGGGGCTAGAGATGCGTTCGGTTTCGGTGTTCGGGGCGACGGGCTCGGTCGGGGAAAGCACGTTTGATTTGCTGCTGCGCGAGGGTGGGGCTGCGCAGTATCGCACGGTCGCGTTGACGGGCGGGCGCAATGTGGCGCGGCTGGCCGAGATGGCCCAAGCGCTGCGGGCCGAGGTTGCGGTCACGGCCTTTGACGACTGTTTGCCCGCGCTGCGCGAGGCTTTGGCGGGCACAGGGATTGAGGTTGCGGCAGGTCAAGCCGCGATTGCCGAGGCCGCAGATCGGCCTGCTGACTGGGTGATGAGCGGGATCGTCGGCGCTGCGGGCTTGGTTCCAGGGTTTCGAGCGCTGCGTCATGGCGGCAAGCTGGCGCTGGCCAATAAGGAAAGCCTTGTGACGGCGGGGCAGTTACTGATGGCCGAAGCCGCGCGCAACGAGGCGACAATCCTGCCCGTCGACAGCGAGCATTCCGCGATTTTTCAAGCACTTGTGGGCGAGGATCTTTCGGCGGTCGAGCGGATTATTCTGACGGCTTCGGGGGGGCTTTGCGCGACTGGCCGATGGAGCGTCTGGCGGGGGCGACTGTGACTGAGGCCTTGGCGCATCCGAATTGGTCGATGGGGGCAAGGATCACGATTGATTCCGCCTCTATGTTCAATAAGGCCTTGGAAGTCATTGAAACCCGTGAGTTTTTCGGTGTGGAGCCAGAGCAGATCGAGGTGATTATTCACCCTGAATTGATCATCCACTCCATGGTTGGTTTTCGCGATGGCGCGGTGATGGCGCATTTGGGGGCGCCGGATATGCGCCATCCGATTGGTTATGCGCTGAATTGGCCGCAGCGGCGGGACTTGCCCGTGGCGCGGCTTGATCTTGCGGCGCTTGGGGCGCTGACGTTTCGGGCGCCGGATATGGCGCGGTTTCCGGCTTTGCGGCTGGCGCGCGAGGTGATGGCGCTGCGCGGGTTGGCGGGGGCTGCGTTCAATGCAGCCAAAGAGGTGGCGCTTGACCATTTCATCGCGGGTGGCTTGGGCTTTATGCAGATGGCCGAAGTGGTTGAGGCGACGCTTGCGCGGCTCAGTGGCGAAATGGTGCTGAGCAATCCGCCGCTGTCTCTTGACGATGTGCTTGCGGCAGACCATCTGGCAAGGATACGTGCAGCAGAAGCTGTCGAAATAATAAGGGGCTAGCGGTTTGGAAATGAGTTCATTGATCGCGGGCACAGGCGACGCGCTTTGGTCGATTGCAGCGTTTATTGTGGCGCTGAGTGTCATCGTGGCGATCCATGAATATGGCCATTACATCGTTGGCCGTTGGACCGGAATTAAGGCCGAGGTGTTCAGCCTTGGCTTTGGACCGGTGATTTACAGCCGCGTGGACAAACATGGCACCCGCTGGCAGATCGCGGCGCTGCCTTTGGGTGGCTATGTCAAATTTCTGGGTGATAAGGATGCGGCCTCGGCCCCGGACAGCGGTGCCCTGAGCGCGCTGGACGCCAAAGAGCGGCGGGCGACGATGTATGGTGCACCGCTTTGGGCGCGGGCGGCTACGGTCGCAGCGGGTCCGATTTTTAACTTTATCTTGGCGATTGCGGTCTATGCTGTTTTGGCAGCGGTGACGGGCGTGGCAGAGGATAAACCCGTGGTGGGCGAGCTGCGCCCCTATCCCTATGAGGGCGCAAGCCTTGCGGTGGGCGATGAGATTTTGGCGATCAACGGGCAGGCAACGCCTGACTTTGCCGCTTATGCGACGGTTGCCGATGCTATTCCCGCAGCGCCAGAGGTGACCTATCACCTGCGCCGCGACGGGGTCGAGATGGATGTGCAAGGGCCGCATCCCTTGCCGCCGCTGGTTGGTGGCGTGGCGCTGCGTTCGGCGGCTTTTGACGCCAACATCAAGCCGGGCGATGTGGTGCTGTCGGTGGATGGCGCTCAGGTTTACCGCTTTGACCAAATGATTCCGATGATTTCGGGCAAGGGGGGCGCTTCGGTGGACCTCAAAGTTTGGCGCGCGGGCGAAGTGATGGATTTCCAGCTGACGCCCAAACTACAAGATTTGCCAAAGTCGGACCTGACCTTTGAGAAACGCTATGTGATCGGGCTGAGCAACGGACTGTTGTTCGAGCCGCAGCTGCGCTCTCTTACGGGGTTGGAGCCTTTGACTGCGGCGGTTGAACAGGCGTGGTATGGCGTCAAGATGACCGGCGTTTCGCTGTACAGCATGGTCGCGGGCAAGATCAGCTCTTGCAATCTGTCCGGTGCGATTGGCATGGCGCAGATCGCGGGTGACGCGGCGCAGTCGGGCTTTCAGACCTTTATGATGATGGTGGCAGGGCTGTCGCTGGGGATTGGCTTGCTCAATCTCTTCCCAATTCCGGTTTTGGACGGCGGGCATTTGATGTTCTACGCCTTTGAAGCGGTGACGGGGAAGCCTCCGTCCGAGAAGTTCCTGCGGGTGGTGATGGCGGCGGGCATGATGATCGTGCTGTCGTTCATGCTGTTTGCGCTGTCCAATGATATCCTGTGCTGAGGGCTGCGGGATCCGCGCTCAGGCCATAGTGATGCCATAATCGCTTGCTAATCGTGCCAAAGGTCTAATGCCTTGGCACGAAAGGGTGAATGCGATGCAAACGGTTATGGCGGGATATAAGGGGCTTTCCTTGTTGGTCTGGCTCAACTCGGATCGCCTGTTTACAGTCGGCACCATCGTCGTCGGGCTTTTGGCTGGGGCGTTTTTGGGCAGTGCCTTTATGGGTGCCGCGCTTCCGGCACCGTATTAAGGGCGACAATGCGTGGCTTGCGGGCCATTGCTTGGGAAAATCGCGCAAAATGCGAGGGCATCCTTTTGACATTGCTTGCGGTTGGGGGTAGGCACTTGCACAGGATATAGTGCATTCGGGGGCTACTCTATGGCGAAATCGTCAGGCGCAAAGCAATCATTCATTGCAAAGCCCCTTGGGGGACTTCGGCCCGCTATGGTGGCCATTCTTCTTTCAACGGCAATGGTTTCTGGGCCTTTGCTGACGCAGGCCTTCGCGCAAAGCTATAGCTTTGGCTCGGTCAGCGTTCAGGGCAATGAGCGGGTCGATGTGGCCACGATCTTGTCCTTTGCGGGAATCAAGCGCGGGCAGGCAGTGTCTTCGGGCGATTTGAACGACGCTTATCAGCGGATCGTCGCCTCTGGTCTGTTTGAAACCGTTGATTTGGTGCCAAGCGGCAGCAATCTGGTGATTAAAGTCACAGAATATCCCACGCTGAACGTGGTTGATTTTCAGGGCAACAAGCGGATCAAAGACGAAGCTTTGACCGAGATGATCAAGTCGAAGTCGCGCTTGGTCTATTCGCCGTCGCAAGCCGAAGCCGATGCCGCGACGATTGCCGAGGCCTACCGCATTCAGGGCCGCCTTGCTGCTTCGGTTGAACCAAAGATCATCCGCCGGTCCAACAACCGCGTCGATCTGGTGTTTGATGTCTCTGAGGGCAAAGTGGTCGAGAACGAGAGCATCTCTTTCGTTGGCAACCGCGCCTATAGCGACCGTCGCTTGCGTCAGGTTTTGCAGACCAAACAAGCGGGTTTCCTGCGCCAGTTGATTAAGGCCGACACCTTTGTGCCAGAGCGGCTTGAGGTCGATAAGCAGATGCTCAGCGATTTCTACCTGTCGCGCGGCTATATCGACGTGAAGGTTTTGGATGCCAAGGGCCAGCTGTCGCGCGAACGGGATGCGACGTTTGTCAGCTATACCGTCCGCGAGGGCAAACAGTTCAAGATCGGCAAGATCAGCACCGTTTCGGCGATTGAGGGCGTGAATGCGTCCGAATTTGCAGCTGTTCAGCGTGCGCGCTCGGGTGTGGTCTATTCGCCCGCGATCATCGAAAACAACGTCACGCGGATGGAAAATCTGGCGGTGAGCAAGGGCTTGAACTTTGTCACCATCGAGCCGCGCTTGATCCGTAACGACGCGAACCAGACGCTGGACGTGGAATATGTCATCCGTCGCGGTGAGCGTGTGTTCGTCGAGCGGATCGACATTGAAGGCAACACCACCACGCTTGACCAAGTGGTGCGTCGTCAGTTCCGCACGGTAGAAGGCGACCCCTTTAGCGCCCGCGAAATCCGTCAGGGCGCAGAGCGTATTCGCGCCCTTGGCTTCTTCACCGATGCGTCGGTCGAAGGCACGCCAGGCACCAACCCCGATCAGGTTATCGTCAACGTCGACGTGGAAGAAAAGCCAACCGGTTCGATCAGCATCGGCGCAAGCTATGGCTCTTCGGCAGGCGTTGGTCTGACTTTTGGCTTCTCGGAGACCAACTTCCTTGGTCGTGGTCAGGGCTTTGCTTTGAACATCACCAGCGGGTCGGATTCGGTTGAACTCGAGCATCGCCTTTGTCGAGCCCGCGCTTTTGGGCCGCGATCTGAAGCTCAAGCTCAACGGCGGCTATTTGCAGACCGATAACTCGGACGCAAACTACGATACGCAGGAAATCAACCTGAGCCCCGCGCTGGAATTCCCGATGGGCGAGCAAACGCGGCTTGAAGTGCGCTATCGTTTGTTCCGCGACACGGTCAGCGATGTCGACAGTGACTCGACTTCTTTGACCTCGGAAGAGGGTGGTAAAACCGGCAGCGGCTTGGGCTATACCTATAGCTTTGACAATCGCATCACCGGTGTGAACCCCAACAGCTTTATGCTGTTCCGCTTTGGTCAGGATTTTGCGGGTCTGGGCGGCGACATCAAGTTCGTGCAGAGCGATTTGTTCGCTGTGGCAGAAACCAAGATCATGCGGGAAGAAGTTGCGGTTCGTGCGATCTTTGAAGCTGGTATGATCAACAGCTATGGCGGCTATTCGACTCGCGTGACCGACCGTTTCTTTGGCAACGGCAAAATCCGTGGCTTTGAGACCAACGGCCTTGGCCCTCGGGCGACAGGGACGACCAACGAAGACGCACTTGGCGGCAATTCCTATGCTGTGATGCGGCTTGAGGCTGATTTCCCGCTGGGTCTGCCAGAGGAATACGGCATCTCGGGTGGCGCCTTCTTTGACGTCGGTTCGGTGTGGGATTCGGGCAATTCTTTCGCGGGGTCTACCGATTCCATGGCCATTCGTTCGGTCGTGGGGGCGTCGCTGCTTTGGGACACACCCGTTGGACCGTTGCGCTTTAACTTCTCTGAAGCGCTCAAGAAAGAGTCCTATGACATCGAGCAAAAGTTCGACCTGACCATCTCGACCTCGTTCTGATGTATCGGGGGGCGGCAACGCTTGGGTTGGCTTTGGTTTTGGCGGTGCAGCCCTTTGGGCTGGCCGCACAGACGCCAGAGCCGCCTCAGGCTGCGATCATGACTTTGGACCAAGAGCAGCTGTTTACCGCCACGAAATACGGTCAAGCTATGCAGGCCAAGATCGAGGCTGAGGCGGCGGCGCTGGTTGCCGAGAATCGCAAGATCGACGCCGCGCTAGAGGCCGAAGAGCGAGACCTAACCAGCCGCCGTGCCACCATGGACAACGCGGATTTCGCACCGCTTGCGACGGCCTTTGACACCAAAGCCAACGAGCTGCGCGCCGCCCAAGAGGCCAAGTCGCGCTCGCTTAATCAGTTGAGCGAGACGCAGCGCCAAGAATTTTTCCGCACTATCGGCCCGATTATTGGCGATTATATGCTGGAACGCGGGGCTGTTGCTGTGCTGGATAAATCAGCGGTGATCGTGTCTTTGGGCTCGGTCGACATCACCAAAGAGGTGGTGACGCGGATTGATACCACTCTGGGCGATGGGACCGCGGCTGCGACGCCGTAAGCGCTTGGGGCTTGCCGCGTCTTGTTTCGGGCGCGGCTTTTCGTTACCACAAGAGCAAACCCGCAGGGCGGGTATGATTGACCGGAGATCCTATGACCGACCAAATCGCAGCGCCGCTTGACGCCGATCTTTCTTTGATCCAGCGGATTATTCCGCATCGCTATCCGTTTCTGTTGGTGGATAAGGTGCGCGAGATCCACCTGAACAAGTCCTGCATTGGCATCAAGAATGTCACCTTTAACGAGCCGCAGTTTCAGGGACACTTCCCTGGTATGCCGGTGTTTCCGGGGGTGATGATCATCGAGGCGATGGCGCAGACCTCGGGCATCTTGGTCGGGTTGTCGATGGATTTGGTCGATAAGAACGCCAATGTGTTCTTTATGGGCGTCGATGCGGTGAAGTTCCGTCGCAAAGTGGTGCCCGGCGATGTGCTGGAACTGCATGTGACCGCGCTGCGTGGCGGCGGTCGGGTTTGGAAATTCGCGGGCAAGGCGATGGTGGACGGCGAATTGGCCTGTGAAGCCGAGTTCATGGCCATGTTTGACGTGCCAAAGGTTTAAGTCATGAACATCTCCGCACAGGCTAAGATTCATCCGTCTGCGATTGTTGAGCCCGGTGCGGTTATTGCGGCGGGCTGCGAGATCGGGCCATTTGTCTTGATCGGGCCAGAGGTGACTTTGGCCGAAGGTGTGGTGGTCAAATCGCATGCGGTGGTGACGGGGTGGACCCAGATCGGCCCCGAGACGGTGATTTTCCCCTTTGCCTGCGTCGGTGAAGTGCCGCAGGATCTCAAGTTCGCGGGCGAGCGCACGCAGCTTGTCGTTGGTGCGCGCTGTCGTATCCGCGAGGGCGCGACGCTGAACACGGGCACAGCGGGCGGTGGCGGTCTGACCAAGGTTGGCGACGATTGCTTGCTGATGACGGGCGCGCATGTCGGTCATGATGCGGTCTTGGGCGATCGGGTGATCTTGGCCAATCAGGTTGCGATTGCGGGCCATTGCCAGATTGGCGATGACGTGATTGTGGGCGGCTTGTCGGGCATCCATCAGTTTGTGCGCATCGGGCGTGGCGCGATTATCGGCGCTGTGACGATGGTGACCAATGACGTGCTGCCGTTTGGTTTGGTGCAGGGACCGCGCGGAGTTTTGGACGGGCTGAACCTTGTCGGGCTCAAGCGGCGCGGCGTGGATCGCAGCGATATAACTGCGATGCGGGCGGCGTTTCAGATGCTGGCGCAGGGGGACGGGTCGTTCTTGGACCGTGCCCGCAAGCTGGCAGAGGAAACGCAAAGCGCCTATGTCCGCGAGATGGTGGACTTTGTGCTGTCGGCCTCTGACCGTTCGTTTTTGACGCCCAAATGAGCAAGCTTGCGATTATCGCGGGGCGCGGCGGTTTGCCTGCGGCCTTGGTTGCGGCTTTGTCCGAGGCGCCGATGATTTGCGCGCTGGACGGCTTTGCGCCTGATGGGTTGCTGGTTGATCAGCTGTTTCGGGTAGAGCGTTTGGCGGTTTTTCTACGCGCGCTAGAGGATGCGGGCGTGACTCGCGTCTGTTTTGCCGGCGCGGTGCAGCGGCCAAGGCTTGATCCGTCGCTGTTTGACCCGCAGACCGCGCAGATGGTGCCGCGATTGCTAACAGCGATGCAGGCAGGCGATGATGCAACCCTGCGCGAGGTGATCGCGATTTTCGAGGAATCGGGCTTTGAGGTTGTCGGCGTTGAGGCGATTGCGCCAGCGCTTTTGCCTCAGGCTGGCATTTTAGCGGGGGCAGTGACCACGGCGGATGAGGCAGACGCCGCCCGTGCCGAAGAGATCGTTGCGGCTTTGGGCGCGGTGGATGTTGGCCAAGGCGCGGTTGTGGCGCGGGGCTTGTGTTTGGGGGTTGAGACCCTGTCGGGCACCGATGCGATGCTGGCGGCGGTTGCGGCTTTGCCTGCGGAGCTGCGTGGCAAGGGCGGTTTGTTTTACAAAGCGGCCAAGCCCGCGCAAGATCGCCGCATGGATTTACCGACGATTGGCGTTGAGACCCTTCGCCAAGCGGCGGCGGCGGGGCTTGCGGGTGTGTGCATTCAGGCGGGGTCGGTGATCTGCCTTGATCTGGCGCAGGTGCAGGCCGAGGCCACGGCGCAGGGCCTGTTCCTGTGGGCGCGCTGACGTTTTTTCTGATTGCGGGTGAGCCTTCGGGCGACCGTTTGGGGGCTGCGCTGATGGCGGGCCTGCGCGCTTTGCGACCCGAGGTGGCGTTCCAAGGCGTTGGCGGCCCGTTGATGCAGGCCGAGGGGCTTGAGAGTCTTTTCCCGATGGAAGAGCTGTCGGTGATGGGCATTGCCGAGATTTTGCCGAAATACCTGCATCTTAAACGGCGCATCCGAGAGACGGCGGCGGCGGCTGTCGCGGCCGCCCCCACGGCGCTGATCACCATTGATAGCCCCGATTTCTGCCTGCGCGTGGCGGGGCTGGTGAAGGCCGTGCGCGCGGATCTGCCCGTGGTGCATTACGTCGCCCCGTCGGTTTGGGCGTGGCGGCCCAAGCGCGCAGTCAAGATGGCGCGGGTGGTGGATCATGTGCTGGCGCTTTTGCCGTTCGAGCCAGAGCTGATGCGCGCGGCGGGGATGTCGTGCGATTTTGTCGGGCATCCGGTTGTGGCCGAGCCTGTGGCAACCGATGCCGAGCGTGGGGCGATGGCGGGCGCGGGTCCGCTGATCCTTGCGCTTCCTGGGTCGCGGCGGGGCGAGGTGACGCGCTTGGCGCCTGTGATCGGTGCTGTGCTGGCGCAGATTAAAGCGGTGCATCCTCAGGCGCGGGTTGTTTTGCCGACGGTGCGCGGTGTGGCGGATTTGGTGGCCGATCTGTCGAAGGACTGGCCCATCGCACCGATGATTATTCAGGATAAAGCGCAAAAGCGTGCAGCCTTTGGCGCGGCGGATGTGGCGATTGCGGCTTCGGGGACGGTGTCGCTCGAGCTTGCGGCAAACGGCTGTCCGATGGTGATTGCCTATGACATGCACCCGCTGACGCTTTGGCTGATGCGGCGGGCGGCGCTGATCGACACGGTGACCTTGGTCAACCTTGTCTCAGAAACCCGAGTGGTGCCAGAGTTTATCGGTGAGCGCTGCCGTGCAGATCTGATCGCGCCTGCGGTTTTGGGGCTGCTTGCTGATTCGGGTGCGCAAGCCTCGGCGATGGCGAAAACCATGCAGCTTTTGGGGCAGGGCGGCGAGGCCCCCGGTTTGAGGGCCGCGAAATCTGTTTTGGACTTTATTAAAGCCTAGCCGCTTTAGCGACCGTTCCAGATCCAACCGCCGCCAAACACCCGCGATCCTTCGGTCGCGTAAAACACGCAGGCCTGTCCCGCCGAGACGCCGTCTTCGGGGTCCAGCAGCTCTACCGTCGCCTCGGTGGCCGAAATTGGCCGGATCACTGCAGCGCGCGGCGGACGGGTTGACCGCACCTTGACGCCCAAGTGCCATTCAGTGCGTGACATAAACGGCTCGTCGCCCAGCCAGTTGATCTCGCGCAAAGGGATGGTGCGGGTCGAAAGAGCCTCTCGCGGGCCCACGATCACGTGCCGTGCCTCGGGATCAAGCCGCACAACATAAAGCGGATCCCCCAAGCCGCCGATGCCAAGCCCCTTGCGCTGGCCGATGGTGTAATGGATCACGCCGCGGTGTTGGCCCAGAATATTCCCTTCCATATCAATGATATCGCCCGGTTCTGCCGACCCTGGCCGCAGCTTTTCAATCACTGCAGCATAGTTGCCGTTTGGCACAAAACAGATGTCCTGGCTGTCGGGCTTGTCGGCGACGGACAAATTGTATTTCGCCGCAAGCGCCCGTGTCTCTGCTTTCGAGGCCAGATGTCCCAGTGGAAAGCGCAGATACTCCAGTTGCTCTGGCGTGGTCGAAAACAGGAAATAGCTCTGATCGCGGTTGGCGTCGGTGGCCATGTGCAGCTCTGCACCCGTGCCAACTTTGCGCTGGATGTAGTGCCCCGTCGCCATGCAATCCGCGTTCAAATCGCGCGCAGTGGCAAGAAGATCCTTGAATTTAACCCGCTCATTACAGCGAATACAGGGCACGGGCGTGGCGCCAGCCAGATAGGCATCTGCGAATTCTTCGATCACGGCTTCGCGAAAAGTGTTTTCATAATCAAGCACATAGTGCGGAAATCCCATGGTCTCGGCCACACGTGCAGCGTCGTGAATGTCACGACCAGCACAGCACGCGCCCTTTTTCGCCAAGGCCGCGCCGTGGTCGTAAAGCTGCAGCGTGACGCCGATGACATCATAGCCTTCTTCAGCCAACTGCGCCGCCACAACCGACGAATCGACGCCGCCAGACATCGCGACGACCACGCGGGTGTCGGCGGGGGATTTGGCAAAACCAAGCGAATTCAGAGGCTGATCTAACATAGGACTTTCCGGAAAGGCGGCAGATGCGCAATACGCAGCAATATATGAAAATGCGCGATACTCTCAACCCCTCGCTTTACGCTTGCTTAAGCGTGTTCCGACATTCTGCGAAGGATGAAAAAGGAACAGATCATGTTTTTGAAAAAGGTGGACGGGCCGCGTCAGGTCACTTTGCCAGATGGTAGCATTCTGTCGCGCGCGGATTTGCCGCTGACGACAACTCGGCGATGGGTTGCAAGCCGCAAGGCGGTGGTGGTTAAGGCCGTTCTGTATGGTCTCATCACCCAAAGTGAAGCCTTGGAACGCTATGACCTGTCAGAAGAGGAATTTTTGTTGTGGGTTCAGGCCGTTGAAAATCATGGGGAAAAGGCGCTTCGGGTGACGTCTCTACAAAAGTACCGACAACTTTAAGTTGTTTTCTTTATTCTTTTCGTCAAGGTAACGGGCAGTTAACCATTAAGAGCCAAAACTGTTAACGAACAAGAACATTTGACGGAGCGGATAAGATGAGACTTTTGTTGATCGAGGATGATGCCACCACGTCGCGGAGCATCGAACTGATGCTGACACACGCTAATTTGAACGTTTTTTGCACCGATATGGGCGAAGACGGCGTCGATCTGGCGAAACTTTATGATTACGATCTTATCCTGTTGGACCTTAACTTGCCGGATATGTCGGGCCATGAGGTGCTAAGACAGCTGCGTTTGGCGCGAATCGAAACGCCGATTTTGATTCTTTCCGGGTCGGATGATACCGAGAGCAAGATCAAAGGCTTTGGTTTCGGTGCCGACGACTACATGACCAAGCCGTTCCATCGGGAAGAATTGGTCGCGCGTATTCATGCGATTATCCGCCGATCCAAAGGTCACAGTCAGTCAGTCATTCGCACGGGCAGCGTCAATGTGAACCTTGATGCCAAGACCGTCGATGTCTTGGGGGCCTCGGTGCATTTGACGGGCAAAGAGTACCAAATGCTTGAATTGCTGAGCCTGCGTAAAGGAACCACGCTGACCAAAGAGATGTTTTTAAACCATCTATATGGCGGAATGGACGAGCCGGAGCTCAAGATCATTGACGTGTTCATCTGCAAATTGCGTAAAAAGCTGGCAGAGGCAACTGGCGGGCAGAACTATATCGAAACCGTCTGGGGGCGTGGCTACGTCTTGCGCGATCCGGTGCCGCTTTCGGCGCAGCAGCCCGCGCAACTGGCCGCCAGTGCATAAAGCTTCGGTCGACCTTGCCCATTCTGCGCCCGCAGCATAACTTTGGCGCAAGTCAAAGGAGGCGGCAGAGATGCAGCAAGAGAAGCCCATAGCGGAAATGACCCTTGAGGAGGCGCGTGCAGAGCTTGCGCAGCTTGCCAAGGTCTTGACGGCGGCCAACTTAGCCTATCACGGCAAAGATGCGCCGCAGATGTCGGACGTAGACTTTGATAAGAGCAAGCAACGCAATGCCGCCCTTGAGGCGGCCTTCCCGGAATTGCGCCGCGCCGATAGTCCCGCCTTGCAAGTCGGCGCGCCAGCAGCCGATGGTTTCGCCAAGGTAAAGCATAGCAAGCCAATGCTTTCTTTGGAAAACGCGTTTGAAGACACAGACGTAACTGATTTTGACGATCGGGTCCGCAAGTTCTTGGGGCATCAATCCTCGTTGTTCTACACTGCAGAACCAAAGATCGACGGCCTCTCTCTCTCGATACGCTACATGAACGGCAAGCTCGTGCATGCTGCGACACGGGGTGACGGTGAGGTCGGCGAGAATGTGACCGAAAACGCCCTTACAATCAGTGATATCCCGAAAAAGATAAAGAACGCGCCGGCGGTGCTCGAGGTTCGCGGCGAAGTCTACATGAGCCACGCAGATTTCGCCGCGCTTAACGCGCGTCAAGCCGAGGCTGGCGATAAAACTTTTGCCAATCCACGCAATGCAGCAGCCGGATCGCTACGGCAGTTGGACCCAAAGATTACCCAAGCACGCCCGCTGAAATTCTTTGCCTATGCCTGGGGTCAGGTGTCGGAGCCATTGGCGCGGACCCAGTTCGAGGCGATTGAACGTTTGGCCGCTTTTGGTTTCAAAACCAACCCTTTGACTTCGCTTTGTTCTGGTCCCAACTCGATGCTCGAACACTATCGCGCAGTCGAGTCACAGCGCGCCACCTTGGGTTATGACATTGACGGCGTTGTCTATAAGGTGAACGATTTGGCCTTGCAGACCCGTTTGGGGCTGCGGTCCACAACGCCGCGTTGGGCGGTAGCCCATAAGTTTCCGGCAGAGCTTGCTTGGACCCGATTGGAAGAAATCGATATTCAAGTTGGACGCACAGGGGCGCTTTCTCCGGTTGCACGGCTGACGCCAGTCACCGTTGGTGGGGTGGTTGTGTCAAATGCGACACTCCACAACGAGGACTATATCGCCGGCTATGACGCCAAGGGCAGCCCGATCCGTGAAGGGCGCGATATCCGGATCGGCGACTGGGTGCAGGTTTTCCGTGCCGGTGACGTAATTCCTAAAATCAATGACGTCGATCTAGACAAACGGCCTTCGTCGGCAATCCCCTATGAGTTTCCTGAAACCTGCCCGCAGTGCGGCTCGGTAGCGCTACGCGAAGCGGGCGATGCGGTCCGCCGTTGCACGGGCGGCCTCATTTGTCCTGCGCAAGCTGTTGAACGGCTCAAACATTTTGTCTCACGCGGCGCCTTTGACATCGATGGGCTTGGCGCAAAGCAGATTGAGATGTTTTTCGCGGATGCAGATCTTCCAGTTCGGACGCCCGCGGATATTTTCACATTGGAGCGACGCGACGCGCTGAGCCCTTTGAAAAAACTAAAAAATCGAGAAGGTTTTGGCGAAACTTCGGTGAAAAAGCTTTTCGCTGCGATCAATGCCAAACGTGAGATTTCGCTGGATCGTTTGCTTTTTGGGCTTGGCATTCGGCATGTTGGCGAGGCAGGCTCGGCACTCTTGGCGCGCCATTATTCCACTTGGGACGCGTTCGAGGCCGCCGTTACCCAGGCCGATGAGGGTAGCCCCGCTTGGGAAGATCTCATGTCGATCGACGGTGTTGGCAAAGTGATGGCGCAATCTTTGGTCGCGGCCTTGCAAAATGATGTGGAACGACAGGCTATCGACGCATTGGTCGCCGAGTTAAAAGTCACGCCTGTCATCGCTCTGGGTCCGATTGATAGTCCAGTTGCAGGCAAGATCCTCGTTTTCACCGGCACTTTGGAGAAAATGAGTCGGGCAGAAGCAAAAGCGCGCGCAGAGTCTTTGGGTGCCAAGGTTTCTGGCTCGGTTTCGGCCAAAACAGACCTGTTGATCGCAGGTCCGGGGGCGGGCACAAAAACAAAAGAGGCAGAGAAACTTGGCATCAAGGTGATTGATGAGGCTGCGTGGCTCGAACTGATAGGGGCGGTATGACGCGGCCCGAGATTCTGTTCCCGCTCTTTGCGGGATTGGAAACTCTTGAGGGTGTCGGTCCCAAAACCGCAAAGAATTTCAGTGGGTTAGCGGTTGAAAAACCGAAGGATCTCCTGTTCGTCTTGCCGCATTCTGCTGTTGATCGCGACCGCAGAGCGTCTTTGCGCGACGTGGTGCTGCCCGCCGTTGTCACAGTAGAGGTCGAGATCGTGGCGCATTTGCCACCACGGACCAAGGGCCGCCCCTACCGCGTAACGGTGCGGGATGCCGAAGTCGAGTTTCAGCTGGTGTTTTTCCATGCGCGTGGTGAGTATTTGCTTGGGCTTTTACCGGTCGGAGAACGTCGGCTGGTCTCGGGGCGGGTTGAGCTTTTTGACGGTGTGGCGCAAATGGCGCATCCTGATCATCTGATGCGGCCCGAAGATGCGCAGGATTTACCGAAATTTGAGCCTGTCTATCCGCTGGTTGCGGGCGTGACACAACGGTTGATCGCCAAAGCTGTGGCGGGTGCGCTTGGCCGCACACCTGATTTGCCCGAATGGATCGACCCGTCGTTGAAGGCGCGAGAGGGCTGGCCGGACTGGCACGAAGCTGTGGTCAAAGCTCACCACCCGACAGAGCCGTTAGACCTCGCGTTCACGGCGCCTGCGCGTCAACGCCTTGGATATGATGAACTTTTTGCGCATCAGCTCACGCTCGCTTTGGCACGTGCGTCTTTGCGGCGCAGCGCAGGGATGGTGACACAGGGGACGGAGCTATTGCAGCGGCAGGTTTTGGCGTCGCTTCCGTACAAACCGACCTCAGCTCAAAGCCGCGCCATTGCAGAGATTACCGCGGATATGGCGCAACCCATTCGCATGAATCGCCTGCTGCAAGGTGACGTCGGCGCTGGTAAAACCCTTGTCGCGTTTATGGCGCTTTTGGCCGCGGTCGAGGCGGGGGGGCAGGGCGTTTTGATGGCGCCGACCGAAATTCTGGCGCGCCAACACCACGAGGGGCTGGCCGCTTTGGCGACTTTGGCAGGGGTGCGGCTTGAGATGCTGACGGGCCGCGATAAGGGGGCAGAGCGTCGCAGCAAACTCGCTGACCTTGCGGCGGGCCAGATCGGAATTCTGGTTGGCACTCATGCTGTCTTTCAGAAAGATGTTTTTTTTCATGATCTTAGGCTTGCGGTCGTGGACGAGCAACATCGTTTTGGCGTCTCGCAACGAATGGAACTTGGTGCCAAAGGCGAAGCGGTCGATGTTTTGGTGATGACCGCCACGCCCATTCCGCGCAGCCTTGCTCTAGTCAGCTATGGCGATATGGACGTCTCGGTCCTTGACGAGAAACCTGCGGGTCGCAAGCCAATCCGCACAGCGCTGATTTCGACTGCGCGGCTGGAAGAGGTGGTTGGCCATCTGGCGAAAGCGGTCGGCGAGGGTGCGCAGGCCTATTGGGTCTGCCCCTTGGTCGAGGACTCGGAAGTGCTTGATTACGCAAGCGCCGAGGCGCGTTTTGCATTGCTGCGCGCCGCCTTGGGCTCGGCTGTCGGCTTGGTGCACGGGCAGCTGGCTCCGGCGGAAAAAGATGCTGCGATGGCACGCTTTGTCTCGGGTGAAACCAAAGTTTTGGTCGCGACCACCGTGATCGAAGTCGGGGTCAATGTGCCTAATGCCTCAATCATGGTGATCGAGCGTGCCGAGATCTTTGGCCTTGCGCAGTTGCATCAACTTCGTGGGCGTGTCGGACGTGGCGCTGCTGAATCGACGTGCTTGTTGCTCTATCAAGCGCCCCTGTCCGAGAGCGGCGAGCGGCGGCTCAAGGTGATCCGCGATAGCGAAGACGGCTTCAAAATCTCGGAAGAGGATATGCTGATGCGCGGCGCGGGTGATCTGATCGGCACCGCGCAGTCAGGGCTGCCACGATTCCGTGTCGCTGATATGGAACGGCAAGCAGGTCTTATGGCCGTGGCGCAAAGCGATGCGCGCAAGTTGCTTCACGATGATCCAGACATGACCAGCCCGCGTGGGATGGCGGCACGGGTTTTGCTTTGGTTGCTGGACCAAGATCGCGCGGTAAAACTCCTCTCGGTTGGCTGACTTCTATTTGTTCGCATATGTTCTCATAAAGTTCTTTACAGAACATAAATCATGTGAGAACAATATAGGAACAAAGCAAACGGAGGTCGCAATGCTCAAAGAGATTACCGAGATCCTTAATCAATCTAGCAAGTCTATCGCTGCTGATGCTGTGGGCGTTGTATCGCTCTTCGTGCTGCTTTTCGCCGGACTTGGGATGTCTGGCACGTTGTAAGTTTCTGCCTGCGGTCTTGCCGATCCGGACCTGTACATCCGTCCCCAAGTGTTGTGCCGTGGCTGCCCTGCCACCTGTCCGGTGAAAGAACGCCACTTTGCGCCGCCATCCCTTTGGATGTGCGGCGTTTTTTTTTACGGCTGTTGGTCTGTAGCTTGCAGGCAGGCGTCGATCGAAAGCATGATTGACGCGTGACGGTTCTTGTAATCGCGCGCAGGGATGAGGACTTCATAGCCATCAAACGGGGCCGCGGGCACAGGACCGCCCGTCAACATGGCACGCAAAGCGTCGCGGCCTACGGCAATCTCTGCATGGGTGAGGCCAATCGCGATACCGCCAAAAATCGCGGCCGAAGCCTGCCCAAGCGCGCAAGCTTTGACGTCTTGTGCAAATTTTACGATGCGCCCATCGCTCATCTCCACATCCACCGTGACAGTCGACCCGCAAAGGGGCGAGCGTTTGCGGCAGGTTCCCGTCGGTGAAGGCAGGCGTCCAAGATGTGGAATCGCGGCGGCGAGCGCCAAAATGCGTCCCGAATAGAGTTTGACAAGTTCGCTGTCGCTCATGGCTTTTCCTTCTCACCCTCACAAGATAAGCCTAAGCGCGTGGAAGGCCAAGGAGAAGCCGATGAATTTCGATGCGAGCACACTAAAGTATGATGCCAACGGCTTGATCCCTTGCATTGCGCAGGACCATGTCACGGGCGAGGTGCTGATGATGGCCTGGATGAATGCGGCCAGTCTTGATCGGACGCTGACTTCTGGTGCAATGACCTATTGGTCACGGTCGCGGTCGTCATTTTGGGCGAAGGGCGAAAGTTCGGGGCATGTACAGCGCTTGGTCGAGCTGCGGATTGATTGTGACCGAGATTGCCTCTTGGCGCTGGTGACGCAAGAGGGGCCCGCCTGCCACACCAACCGCCGCAGCTGCTTTTACACTGCGGTGCGGGACGGCGTTGAGGTGATTTTGTCGCAGCCACTAAAGGCCGACTAGGCGTCGTATGTCGGCAGGGGTGGCGCCCTCCGAGCGAAATTTGGCAAGCGCGCGGGCATCGTCGCGCTTTGCCAGCCTCTTGCCGCTCTCATCCCTGATCAGAGCGTGGTGATGATAAACGGGCGTCTTTAGGCCGAACAGCCTTTGAAGGATGACCTGAATATGGGTGAAGTCGAAAAGGTCCTCTCCGCGAACGACATGGCTAATACCCTGATCTGCATCATCAAAAGCCGAGGCTAGGAAGTAGGCGACAATACCCTCGTCTTTGCGATAGAGCACAATATCACCAATCTCGCGCAGAACCGTGGCTTCGTCCAGGACATGCTTTCCCCCATGTAAAGGCCCAGTTTCTTTGAAAACAAGGCCGTTGTGGTCAAGATGGGCGAGGGCCTTGGCGACATCAAGCCGGAGCGCATCGCTTGGATCTCTGTCGGTCATTCGCCGTCCCCGGCAGGTGCCAGGATAGATCTGATGCGCCGCGCCTTCTTGTGGCGCAGAGAGTGCAGCTCGAATATCGCCGCGCGTGCAATGACATGGGTAAAGCAGATCAGCTTTGGCCAACGACTTTAGCCTTTCAGTATAGCTGCTGATGTGCACCGATTGCTGATGCACAGGGCCGTCCCAATCAAGTCCCAGCCAGCGCAGGTCATCAACAATAGCGGCCTGCCATTCAGGCTTGCAGCGTTGCAGGTCGGTATCCTCCATCCGCAACAGAAACGCGCCACCCTCGGCGCGCGCCATGTCATGGCCAAGGATGGCAGAATATGCGTGCCCTAAGTGCAAAGGGCCCGTTGGCGAGGGGGCAAAGCGCGTTACAAAAGCCAAGCTTGGAACGCTTCTTTTGCGCGGTCGGTATAGGCCTTGTAACGATCTTTGCGACCTTTACGTCCACCGCGTGCATCGATTGGCGGAAAGAGCCCAAAGTTGACATTCATGGGCTGGAAGGTCTTGGCCTCTGCGCCGCCTGTGATGTGGGTAATCAGCGCACCCATAGCCGTTTCCGGTGGCGGTGGCGGCAGAGTTTTCCCAAGGATTTCTGCGGCGGCCATTCGGCCCGCCAAAAGCCCCATCGCAGAGGATTCCACATATCCTTCCACGCCTGTGATCTGGCCCGCAAAGCGAATGTTTTTACGGGTTTTAAGGCGCATTTGCTCGTCCAGAAGTGTTGGCGAGTTGATGAAAGTGTTACGGTGAATGCCGCCGAGGCGTGCAAAGCTCGCGTCTTGCAATCCTGGGATCATCTTGAATACCGCGGTTTGGGCGCCGTATTTCATTTTGGTTTGAAACCCAACAATATTGTAGAGCGTTCCGAGTTTGTTATCGCGACGCAACTGCACAACCGCATAGGGCTTCATCGGATTGTGCGGGTTGGTCAGGCCAACGGGTTTCATGGGGCCAAACCGCAGCGTTTCGCGGCCTCGCTCTGCCATCACCTCGATCGGCAAGCAGCCGTCGAAATAGCCAGCTGTTTCACCTTCGTGAAACTCGGTTTTTTCGGCGGCAAGCAAGGCGTCGATGAACGCCTCGTATTCGTCTTTGGTCATCGGGCAGTTCATATAGGCGGTTTGTTCTTCCAGCGTTTCGCCCTTGTCATAGCGAGACTGCATCCAAGCCACGGACATATCGACAGAATCCGCGTAAACAATTGGTGCAATTGCATCGAAAAACGCCAGCTGGTCGGCACTGGTTGCGGCGCGAATGCTTTGGGCAAGTCTGCCAGAGGTCAGCGGGCCCGTTGCAACGATCCAATTCCCTTCTGTTGGCAGCTCCGTGATCTCTTCAAAACTAGATGAGATAAGCGGATGTGCATTCAGCTTTGCTGTAACCGCTTCTGCAAAGGGGTCCCGGTCGACCGCCAACGCGCCACCGGCCGGCAAACGATGCTCTTGCGCCATCTCCATTATCAAACCATGCGCGGCTCGCATTTCCCAATGCAGCAGCCCCACCGCGTTTTGCTCGTGATCGTCCGATCGAAACGAGTTCGAGCAGACCATCTCTGCGAAATTACCCGTGCGGTGGGCAAAGGTTGCCACTTTGGGCCGCATCTCGTGGATAACCACGTGCACGCCCATTTCTGCGGCCTGCCATGCTGCTTCTGATCCGGCCATTCCGCCGCCGATGATGTTCAATTGCTGTTTCATAAGCAGGATGTAGCTCTGGTGCGCGGTTAGATCAAGGCGATGCGTTCACGCTGATTTGGATCGGGATAGGGCCGATAGAGCCCCGCATCAATCTGGGCGATCATGTTATGCATTTTGTCGAAGCGCTGCTCAACCTCTGGGTCAACATGCCCCAAAGCGGAGAATACCCTATCCAAGTCGGCAAGGCCTAAAATATTGATTTCCATAATGAAATCGCAATGTGCCCCAGAAGCCAGCCGGAACTTTCGTCGCAACAAGCGCCAGTCAGCGATCAAATCTTGGGATTTAAGGTAATTCATCCAGCTCTCAGCCGCAGCCGCGAACCCCAAGGCGCGCGCATCGTCCTTTAACTCGATCATACAGTGATAGATATTCATGACACCTCCTGATGTGGTCAGGTTAGCCCATGATTGTTTTCCAAGACCTTAACGCCAAAGCGCTTTTTGCTGCTTTTCAAGAAAATCCGATGGATCGCGCCCATCATAGACGCCAAGTTCCGAAGCTTTGATGAAAAAACCGGGGGCTGGAACACCAGGACTATGGCGCGCCGCAACCAGAGCGGCGCGCAAGGGCCGACCAGCCTCTGCATCTTGCTCCATCAAAATCTCGAGCGCGTCAGTAAGAGCCGCCATCCGCAGACCCAAATCTTTGGCCAAAGAGCCATAGCTTTGGGTCTGCCGCGACTGGGCAAGGGCCTCAAGGCGGGTTTCAAGCTCGGTCATGTTCCAAGCCTGCGCCCATTCAACCCTGAGCTTCCTCTTCTTGTTCAGCGACACGGGCGACGGAAACGACTTCTTCACCTTTTGCGGTGTTAAATACCCTTACGCCGCCTGCAGACCGCGATCGGAAGGAGATTTGATCGACAGGCACCCGAATCGACTGACCTGTCGATGTCGCCAACATGATTTGATCTGAACGCTCTACAGGGAAGGACGCAACCAACGGACCACCGCGCATCGCACCATCCATCGCCTTCACGCCCATACCGCCCCGCCCACGCACTGGATAATCGTGGCTTGACGACAGCTTGCCCGAACCAGAGGTCGTAATGGTCAGGATAAGATCCTCTGCCGCGGACATCTCGGCATACCGCTCTGGTGAAAGCTGGCCTTCTGCGGTGGCTTCCTCGTCGTCGGCCTCGTCCTCAACTACGCCGGCCATGAGGCGACGCTGCTTGAGATAAAGCGCGCGCTCGTCGGGTTCGGCTTCAAAATGGCGGATGATCGACATCGACACGACGCTATCGTCGTTGCCAAGACGAATCCCGCGCACACCGGTTGAGCCGCGCGACTTGAACACGCGGATTTCGGTGGTTGAGAAGCGAATGGCACGGCCCATGGCTGTCACCAACATGATGTCATCGTTTTCGTCGGCAATCGCAGCATTAACCAGCGTGGTGCCTTCGGGTAGGTTCATCGCGATCTTACCGTTGCGCTTGACGTTGACGAAGTCCGACAGATCATTCTGGCGCACATCCCCATCCGAGGTGGCAAAGACGATCTGAAGGTTGTCCCAGTCTTCCTCGGGCGCATCGACGGGCATCAGGGCTGCAATGCTGATCCCCTGCTGAATTGGCAGGATGTTCACCATCGCTTTGCCTTTGGCAGTCCGCCCCGAAAGCGGCAGGCGCCAAGTTTTCATTTTATAAACCATACCGTCCGTGGTGAAGAACAGCAGATTGGTGTGGGTGTTGGCGACAAACAGCGTGGTGACCACGTCGTCCTCTTTGGTCGCCATTGAAGAAAGCCCCTTACCACCGCGATTTTGCGCGCGGAATTCGGCCAGATTGGTGCGCTTGATATAGCCGCCCGAGGTGATGGTCACGACCATATCCTCGCGCTCGATCAAGTCCTCGTCGTCCATATCGCCAGCCCAATCGACGATTTCGGTGCGGCGCGGCACGGCAAATGCGGCGCGCACTTCGCGCAGCTCGTCCGAGATGATCGACATAATCCGCTCGCGCGAGCCCAAGATTTCAAGGTAATCCTTGATCTTGGCCGCAAGCTCTTGCAGCTCGTCTGTAACTTCTTTGACACCCAAAGCGGTCAAGCGTTGCAAGCGCAATTCCAAAATGGCCCGCGCCTGAATTTCCGACAGGTTATAGGTGCCATCGTCGTTCACCGGATGCGATGGGTCGTCGATCAGCTTGATATAGGGGATGATTTCCCCTGCTGGCCAGCGACGCGTCATCAACCGCTCGCGCGCCTCGGCAGGATCGGCAGACGACCGAATGGTCGCCACGACTTCATCCACGTTCGACACAGCCACAGCCAAACCGCACAAGATATGGCTGCGTTCACGGGCTTTGCGCAGCTCGAACGCGGTGCGCCGTGCGACAACTTCTTCGCGGAAGGTGATGAAATGGCGCAGGAAATCGGCAAGCGTCAGCTGTTCAGGGCGGCCGCCGTTAAGCGCAAGCATGTTGCAGCCAAAAGAGGTCTGCATCGGTGTAAAGCGGTAAAGCTGGTTCAAAACCACATCCGCCGTTGCGTCGCGCTTGAGCTCGATCACCACCCGCACACCGATGCGGTCGGATTCGTCTTGCACATGCGCGATGCCTTCGATGCGCTTGTCGCGCACAGCCTCGGCGATGATCTCGATCATCCGCGCTTTGTTCACCTGATAGGGAACCTCGTCGATAATGATCGCGAAACGGTCCTTGCGGATTTCCTCGACGCGGGTTTTGGCGCGAATAACGACCGAGCCACGTCCCTCAAGATAGGCCTTGCGCGCACCCGAGCGCCCCAAAATCGTCGCACCCGTCGGAAAGTCAGGGGCGGGGATGATTTCCATCAGTTGTTCGATGCTGATGTCGGGGTTGTCGATCATCGCCAAGGTGCCGTCGATCACTTCGCCCAAGTTGTGCGGAGGAATATTGGTTGCCATGCCGACGGCAATGCCGCCCGCACCGTTCACCAACATATTCGGGAAACGCGCTGGCAAAACCGTAGGTTCGCGGTCTTTGCCGTCGTAGTTGTCTTGGAAATCAACCGTTTCTTTATCAATATCGGCCAAAAGGAAGGCGGCGGGCTTATCCATCCGCACTTCGGTATAGCGCATCGCGGCGGCGGTATCGCCATCCATAGAACCAAAGTTACCCTGACCATCCAAGAGCTTGAGGCTCATCGAAAACGGCTGCGCCATCCGCACAAGCGCGTCATAGATCGCGCTGTCACCATGCGGGTGGTATTTCCCCATGGTGTCGCCGACGGGGCGGGCTGACTTGCGATAGGGTTTGTCATGACCGTTGTTCGTCTCGTGCATCGCGAACAGAATGCGGCGGTGCACGGGCTTGAGCCCGTCGCGCAGATCAGGGATGGCGCGGCTGACAATCACGCTCATCGCGTAATCGAGATAGGCGGTTTTCATCTCTGTCGTGATGTCGATTTGCGGCCCGTCGTGGGCCATCCGAACGGGGAGATCTTCGGTCGAATCTGGGGTTTCCGGAGTGTCGGTCACTTGGGCCGCGCCTTCCTGTTTTAGGTCTAGATATTGTTGTCCGCACCTTACACCATCGCGCATTTGGGGTGCAAGCGACGAGGCGGCATGGGGCAGGGCTCTGCTCTAATTTAACCGTAACTTATTGATATAAAACGGTATTAATATGATATCTCTGGCTGGCAAAACCCCATCTGTTGGCTTCTTTTGCAAATGCCTGCTAAAGCCTTGCGCAAATGGCGTATGGTCCTGTGCGACCTTGGCCAAAAAGGGGGGCGCATGGCGCAAAGCGGGCAAAATCAACGGGCCTTGACCAATGTCCAAGAGCTTGTGCAAGCGGGGCTGTCAGAGGCCAAGCAATCGGTCCAGCTGGAGCAAGTCGCCGCAGAATTTCGCATTCGCCTCTCGGCCGAGATGCGCGGCGCGATTGCCCAAGCCGATGATCCGATTGCGCGCCAGTTCCTGCCCGATACCGCAGAGCTGACCATTCTGCCCGAAGAGCTTTATGACCCCATCGGCGATCTTGCGCATAGCCCGTGCAAGGGCCTGACCCACCGCTATCCGGACCGCGTCATTCTGGCGGTCACCCATGCTTGCGAGGTTTATTGCCGCTTTTGCTTTCGTCGCGAGGCGGTGGGCGAGACCGCTGCTTTGCCCGAGGCTGACCTTGAGGCGGCCCTCGCCTATATCGCGCGGACGCCGCAAATTTGGGAAGTGATCTTGACCGGCGGCGACCCGATGACGCTTTCGGCGCGGCGGATTGCCGATATTGTCACGCGGCTGAACGCGATCGGGCATGTGCAGATCATCCGCTTTCACACGCGCGTGCCAGTTGTCGCCCCCGAACGCATCAGCCCAGAGATGGTTGCCGCGCTTTCGGGGCGGGCGCAAAGCTATGTTGTGCTGCATACCAACCATGCGCAGGAATTCACCCCAGCGGCACGGGCGGCTTTGGCGCGGCTGGCCTCGGCGGGTATCCCGCTTTTGTCGCAAACCGTGCTGCTGCGGGGGATCAATGACGATGCTGCGGTGCTTGAGGATTTGATGCGCGAGCTGCTGCGCAATCGGGTCACGCCCTACTATCTGCACCACTGCGACCTTGCGCGCGGCACCAGCCATTTTCGCACCACGATTGCCGAAGGACAGGCCATTATGGCGGCGTTGCGGGGGCGGATGTCAGGGATCGGGTTACCGACCTATGTGATTGATATTCCTGGGGGCTTTGGCAAAGTACCGATTGGTCCCGAATATATCAAGCCGCAAGCCGAAGGCTTTGCCATCACCGATTGGCAGGGCAGGGTGCATCGCTATGACGACCCTGCCCGCTAAGGCTTAGAAGCTGCGGGTTGGCCGGTCAAAAACCTTGCGCCCCATCAGGCTTCCGACCAGTTCGACCATCAGCTTGGCGGTGCGGCCGCGCTCGTCCAGAAACGGGTTCAGCTCGACCAGATCAAGCGAGGTGACCAAAGCGGATTCGTGCAACAGCTCCATCACCAGATGCGCTTCGCGAAACGTCGCACCACCGGGAACCGTGGTGCCAACGGCAGGCGCGATCGAGGGGTCGAGGAAATCGACGTCCAAGCTCACGTGCAACATGCCGTTCGCGGCGCGCACTTGGTCAAGGAATTCGCGCAATGGCGCAACAACGCCCCGCTCGTCCAAAACCCGCATGTCATTGATTGCAATGTCATGTTCCAAAAGCGCCGCATGTTCCGCAGGGTCCACCGAGCGGATGCCGTAGAGGCAAATCTGCTTGGCTGGGATGACCTTGGGAAAGGCAGGAAAGGCATCAAAGCCGTCGCGCCCGGCGATATAGGCGACGGGTGTGCCGTGCAAATTGCCGCTGGTGGTGGTCATCGGCGTGTGGAAATCGGAATGCGCGTCCAGCCACAGCAGAAACAGCGGGCGGTCGTGGGCCTCTGCAAACTTTGCCGCGCCCGCAACCGACCCAAGCGCAAGGCTGTGATCGCCGCCCATGATGATCGGCATGCCACCTTCGCTGAGGGCGGCCTCCACGCGGTTGGCCAGCACTTCGGTCCAGCCCAAAACCTGCGGCAAGGAATGCACCGCAGGGTTGGCGCATTGCGCGTCCTGCAGTTCTGGCAGAGCCACATCGCCCCAATCGCTGACCACATGGCCAAGCTCTCGGATCGAGGTCGCAATCCCTGCCACGCGATAGGCCGTCGGCCCCATCACGCAGCCCGCGCGCCGTTGGCCCTCGTCTATGGGGGCTCCGATCAGGATGGTATTGGGCATGCAAATCTCCTTTTCGGGCATTGTCCTTGCGTCTTGTGGCAAATACCAGCAGCATTTGCAGCCAAAATGTGCAATGATTTCGCATTATGTCGGAGGATGTGTGCATGTTGGATGATGTTGACCAGAGGTTGATCGCCGAGTTGCGGCGCGATGGGCGGGCGTCGCATTCAGATCTGGCAGAGCGGCTTGGCCTGTCGCGGGCCACCGTGCGCAGCCGGATAGAGCGTCTTGTCGCCAAAGCCGAGATTGCGGGTTTTACCGTGGTGACCCGAAGCGATGTCGCCGACACGCCGGTGCGCGCGCTGATGTTGATCGGGATTGAAGGCAAGGGCGGCGAAAAATTGATGGCGCGGCTGACGGGGATGCCGGCGGTAATGGCGGTGCATTCGACCAATGGTCGCTGGGATTTGATTGCGGAACTGGCCACGCAAACCCTGCTAGAGCTTGACGCGGTCATCCACCGCATCCGCAATCTGGAAGGGGTTATGACCTCGGAGACCAACCTTTTGCTGTCGACGCGCAAGGCGGGGCGGCTGTAATCAGCGCCCCGTGAACTTGGCCGCGCGCTTTTGCAAAAACGCGGCGACGCCTTCGCGGAAGTCGGTAGTCTCGCCACAGATGCCTTGCAGCCGCGCCTCAAGCGCCAGCTGCGTATCCAGATCATTGTCGAACGAGGCGCGCATCGCTTGCTTGACGCCGTGATAGGCGCGCGTCGGGCCTTGGGCCAGCTGTGCCGCGCGGGCCTGCCAATGCGCAGTAAACTCGGCATCCGGCACGGTCTCATAGATCATGCCCCAGTCTGCCGCCTGCTCTGCGCTGATCTTATCGGCAAACAACACCGATCCCATCGCCCGCGCCATGCCGACCTGACGCGGCAACCAATAGCTGCCCCCCGCATCCGGCACCAAGCCAATCCGCGTAAACGCCTGAATGAAACTGGCGCTTTGCGTCGCGATCACCACATCCGCCGCCAGCGCAAGATTGGCCCCAGCCCCTGCCGCAGCACCGTTCACCGCCGAAATCGTCGGGATCGGGCAATCGGTAATCGCCTTGAGCAGCGGCACATATTCCTCATTGAGGGTCTTTTCCAAGTCAAGCTTGCCGCGCGCGCCTGCGTCTTGCAAATCCTGCCCCGAGCAAAATGCACGCCCCGCACCAGTCAGCACCAAGACCCGAGCTTCGACCACCGCGATCTGGATCGCCGCCAGCATCTCGGCGCGCAGCTTAGAGGACAGCGCGTTCATCACTTCGGGACGGTTCAGCGTCAAAACCGCCACGCCTTCGGTGACATTGAATTGGATGGTGTCAAACTGCATCGCGGCCTCCTGTTGCCGCTATATCCTAGCAGCGGCAGCGCAGGCGCAAAGCTAAACCCAGCGTCACTTTTTCAGCAAATCCGCCAGTTGCTGTTTGTCGGTATCGCTCAGGCTTTCTGCCTCTGGGGCGGCGGCGCGCTTGCGGCTGGTCATCACCGCAATCCCCGCGCCCAGCAACAGCATCGCAGGCCCCGCAAGCCACAAGATCAGGCTCGACCCCGACCAGCGCGGCTTGAACAGCACGAATTCACCATAGCGATCAACGATATAGTCAACCACCTCGGTGTCGTCGTCGCCTGCCATAATCCGCTCGCGCACCGCCAGCCGCAAATCTCGGCTGATCGGTGCATTGGAATCGTCGATGGTCTCGCCCTGACAGACAGGGCAGCGCAGGTTGACCGAGATCGCCCGCGCCCGCGCCTCAAGCACGGGATCGGACAGCATCTCATTGGGTTGCACCGCAAACACGGGCGTCCCAATCACAAACAGCAGTGCAAACAGGAGCTTACGCATGGCCTACTCCGCCGCTACTTGGGCTTGCGGGGTAGGGCGCGCGCCTGCGGCCACCCGAAAGCGACGGTCGCTCAGGCTGAACAGGCCACCGAGCGCCATCATCAAAGTGCCGCCCCAAATCCAATCGGCAAAGGGCTTGATATAGGTGCGCACCGCATAGCCGCCCGCGTCCTGCGCATCCCCAATCACCACATAGATGTCATGCGAGAACCCCTGACTGATCGCAGCTTCGGTCGTCGGCATCCCCGCGACGGGATAGAACCGCTTTTCGGGATGCAGCACAGTCACTTCGGCGCCCGCTTTGGTGATGAGCATATCTGCGGTGGTGGACTGATAGTTCGGCCCCTCAACCGGATAGACCGACTGCAAGGTGATCTCGTAATCGCCCAGCGGGAAGGTCTCGCCGACCTTGACCACGCGGATGTCTTCGGTCGACCAAGCAGTGATCGCGGCCACGGCAAAGATGGTAATGCCCAAGCCCGAATGCGACAAAGCCTTGCCCCAATCGGCCCGCGGCAGGCGGGTGACACGCGCCAGACGGGACGCAACGCTGCCCCGCCCGCTGCGCGCCCAAAGATCAGTCACAGCCCCCAAAACCACCCAAGCACCAAGCGCCGTGCCAATCGGGCCTAAGCTTGATCGGCCAGTCTGCATTGCGAAAATCAGCAGCCCAAGCGCCACCGACAGTGCCAAAGCCCCGCGAAGCTGGCGCAGGGTGCGACCGACTTCGGCGCGCTTCCACGGCAGCATCGCCCCGACCGGCAGGATAATCGCGATGAGCACCATAAAGGGCGTAAAGGCTGCGTCAAAGAACGGCACGCCAACCGACAGCTTGCGATTGAACAACAGCTCCGCCACCAAGGGCCAGATCGTGCCGACAAAGACCACAAAGGCCGAAACCGCCAGCAGCAGGTTATTTGCAATCAACGCGGTCTCGCGGCTGACCATCGAAAACATGCCTTTGGCCTCTAACGCATTGGCGCGGAACGCGAACAGCGTCAGCGCCCCCCCCATAAAGAAGCCAAGGATCATCAGGATGAACACGCCCCGCTCTGGGTCGTTGGCAAAAGCATGCACCGAGGTGATCACGCCAGAGCGCACGATAAACGTCCCCGTCAAGCTAAAGCCAAAGGCCAAGATCGCAAGCAGGATCGTCCAAGCCTTCAGGCTTTCGCGCTTTTCTACCACGATCGCCGAGTGCAACAGTGCCGCCGCGATCAACCAAGGCATAAAGCTTGCGTTTTCAACCGGATCCCAGAACCAGAACCCGCCCCAGCCCAGCTCGTAATAGGCCCACCAAGAGCCCATTGCGATGCCGATGGTCAGGAAAATCCATGCCGCCAAAGTCCAAGGCCGCACCCAGCGCCCCCAAGCCGCGTCGATCCGCCCCTCAAGCAGGGCCGCGATGGCAAAGGAAAAGCTCATCGAGAGACCAACATAACCCAGATACAGGAACGGCGGGTGGAAAGCCAAACCGGGGTCTTGCAGCAAAGGGTTCAGGTCGCTGCCATTCATGGGCGGAATTTCAAGCCGCAAGAACGGGTTCGACGTCCAGAGCATAAACGCCAAAAACGCCACACCAATCGAGCCCTGCACCGCCAAAACCCGCGCCTTGAGCGTCGCAGGCAGGTTGTCGCCAAACCACACCGCACAGGCGCCAAACCCTGCAAGGATCAGCACCCAAAGCAGCAAAGACCCCTCGTGGTTGCCCCAGACGCCCGCGAATTTATAGAGCATGATCTTGGCGGTGTGCGAGTTATCGACCACCAGCTTGACCGAAAAGTCAGAGGTCACAAAGGCATAGGTCAGCGCCGCAAAAGAAGTCGCGATCAGCACAAACTGCACAATGGCAGCGGGATCAGCGATGGCCATCAACCGCGCGTCGCGCCGATAGGCACCCCACATCGGTAAAATGGATTGCACCAAGGCGACCATAAAGGCCAGCACCAAGGTAAAATGTCCAAGCTCAACAATCATATCCGGCTCCCTGTTACGCTTGGTATAGGGCAGAAAACCGCACAAGAAAATGGGCTGCGCGGCAATGTCGCGCAGCCGTGACGTTATGCCCCGCGAGACAGGGCTGCGACACCCGTGCGGGCGATCTCTCGCAGGCCCAAAGGCCGCATCAGATCGGCAAAAGCGTCAATCTTTTCGGGCGTGCCAGTCATCTCGAAGACAAAGCTTTCCAGAGTGCTGTCGACGACATTGGCGCGGAAAATCTCGGCCAAACGCAGCGCCTCGATACGCGCATCGCCTTTGCCTGCCACCTTGAACAGCGCAAGTTCGCGTTGCACCGACGGCCCCTCGACGGTGAGGTCGTGGACTTCGTGCACGGGCACCATCCGGGTCAGTTGCGCCTTGATTTGCTCGATCACTTGCGGCGTTCCGGTGGTGACCACGGTGATGCGGCTTTGGTGGCTGGTGTGGTCCACCTCGGCCACGGTCAGGCTTTCGATGTTATAGCCACGTCCTGAAAACAGCCCGATCACACGCGCCAAAACGCCGCTCTCGTTGTCGACCAGAACCGCAAGCGTGTGGGTTTCGATCACTGGCGCATTCGGGTCGCGCAGATCATAGGCGGAATGGCTGGACGCGCCTTTGGTAAGGTTTAGCGGAGACATCTTTGGTCATCCTCTCATTTGAAAATCTGGGAAAGGCTGGGGGCGAACCCCCAGCAGAAGGACTTAGACCAGCACCGCACCTTTGGCCCCGATCACCCCTTGGGTGTCGGCATCGCCCAAAAGCATCTCGTTGTGCGGCTTGCCCGAAGGAATCATCGGGAAGCAGTTTTCATGCTTTTCAACGCGGCAATCAAAGATGAACGGTCCGTCATAGCGGATCATCTCCATGATGGCATCGTCCAGATCCTTGGGGTCAGAGACCTGAATACCCTTGCAACCAAAAGCATCGGCCAGTTTCACAAAATCGGGCAGGCTCTCGGACCACGACTGCGAGTAACGCTCGCCGTGCAGCAGCTCTTGCCACTGGCGGACCATGCCCAGACGCTCGTTGTTCAGGATGAACTGCTTGACGGGCGCGCGGAATTGCATCGCCGTGCCCATCTCTTGCATGTTCATCAGCCAAGATGCCTCGCCTGCGACGTTAATCACAAGGCTCTCTGGATGCGCGACTTGCACGCCGATCGAGGCGGGCAGGCCATACCCCATCGTGCCCAAACCGCCGCTTGTCATCCAGCGGTTCGGATCTTCAAAGCCAAGATACTGCGCCGCCCACATCTGGTGCTGGCCCACTTCGGTGGTGATATAGCGGTCCATGCCTTTGGTCAGGGCCTCAAGCCGCTCAAGCGCATATTGCGGCTTGATGACCGACGAAGACCCCTTATAGCCCAAGCACTTAACCGCTTGCCATTCGTTGATCAGCGCCCACCATTTGGCAAGCCCGGCCTTGTTGACCTTGCGCCCACGCGCCTTCCAGATGCGCAGCGCATCCTCAAGCACATGGGCAATGTCGCCGACAATGCCGACATCAACGCGGATCACCTTGTTGATCGACGAGGGGTCGATATCAACGTGGACCTTGCGCGAGTTCGGGCTGAAATCGGCAATCCGCCCCGTGATGCGGTCATCAAAGCGCGCGCCGATATTAATCATCAGATCGCAACCGTGCATCGCAAGGTTGGCCTCATAAAGACCGTGCATCCCCAACATGCCCAGCCACGACTTGCCGCTGGCCGGATAAGCGCCAAGGCCCATCAGTGTCGAGGTGATCGGAAAACCTGTGGCCTCTACAAATTCGCGCAGCAGCTGGCTTGCCGCGGTGCCAGAGTTAATCACGCCGCCACCAGTGTAGAACACAGGCCGCTCGGCGGTTTCCATCATCTCGACCATGGCGGTGATGGCGTCGATGTCACCCTTTACCTTGGGCTGATAGTGCGAAACTTTGGCCTTGGCAGGTGGGCAATACTCACCGGTTGCAAATTGCACGTCCTTTGGAATGTCGATCAGCACCGGACCAGGGCGGCCCGAGCGCGAGACATGGAACGCCTGATGCAGGGTCTCGGCCAGCTTGTCGGTCTCTTTCACCAGCCAATTGTGCTTGGTGCAGGGACGGGTGATGCCGACCGTGTCCGCCTCTTGAAAGGCATCGGTGCCGATCATAAAGGTTGGAACCTGTCCCGACAGAACCACGATTGGAATGCTGTCTAACAGCGCGTCGGTCAGACCCGTCACCGCATTGGTTGCCCCCGGACCGCTGGTCACCAAAGCCACGCCCACCTTACCAGTAGAGCGGGCATAGCCCTCTGCCATATGGATTGCGCCTTGCTCGTGGCGTACCAAAATGTGGCGAATGTCGTTTTGCTGAAAAATCGCGTCATAGATCGGAAGCACCGCACCACCGGGGTATCCAAAGACGACGTCCACACCCTGATCCTTCAGGGCTTGAACCACCATTTCCGCTCCGGTCATCTGACGTGTCATCGCTTCATCCTAATTTCGGCCACAGCCGTTTGGTCAACAAAAAGCCCCCGAGGGGATCACGGGGGCGCAGGGTCGGCGTCAAGACAAACCGCTATCGGCTGTCGCAGCTTTCCATGCGCCTTTTCCTGACAAGTGCTAGAATGATCAGCATTCCGCCCCCCTTTGGCTTCGGTTTGGAAATTACGGCGGCGCAAAGGGGGCGTCAACCGTAAATCGACACAGAAAGTGTCGCCAAAACTCACTTTTTTGTGGTTTTATTTCTTTTTAGGTGCTTTTGGCGCAATTATCAGGAATTGATCGTGCGAATTATGCTGCAGCTATGATATAGACGGCATAAGCAAGGATAAATCCCGCCCCAAACAGCCGCGACAAACGGCCAAGTGTCAGCGCCAAACCGATCAAAACCAGCGTCGCTACCATCACCCAGATCATATCCGTTTGGGCAAAGCGCGGGTCCGCGGGGATTGGCTTGATCAGCGCGGTCGTGCCCAAAATCCCCAAGATATTGAATACGTTCGAGCCGACCACGTTGCCGACCGCCAATTCGGTGTGCTTGCGCAGCGCCGCGATGATCGAGGTTACCAGCTCGGGCAGGGACGTGCCAATTGCCACGATCGTCAGGCCGATCACTGCCTCGGAAACGCCGAAATCGCGCGCAATCGTCGTGGCCGAGGTCACCAGAAGTTTCGCGCCAATCACCAAGCCGATCAAGCCCCCCAAAGTCATCGCCCAAGCCACAGGCTGTGCCAGAACGGGACCTTCTTCTTCGTGCTCTGCGCCGCCAGCCATGAAGGCCATCGTCAGGAATGCGACCAAGCCTACAACCAAAATGATGCCATCAAGCCGGCTGACCATGCCATCCATCAGCATCGCCCAGCAGAGCAGGGCCGACCCCACCATAAAGCCAAGGTCGCGCAAAATCCGCCGACCGGGAATAACCAGCGGCGCAATCACCGCAGACACGCCCAGAATAAGCAGAATATTCGCAATGTTAGAGCCGATGACATTGCCCAAGGCCAAGCCCGGTTGCCCCGCAAAGGCCGCCTGCACCGAGACCAACAGCTCTGGCGCCGAGGTGCCAAAGCCCACGATCGTCAATCCGATCAGCATCGGCGAGAGCTTGAAATTACGTGCAATGCCGCTTGCCCCCCGCACCAGTCCTTCGCCGCCGACAATCAAAATCACCAATCCGGCGACAAACAACAGGTAGGTCATAGAAGCTCCATCAATCACGCATATGTGTTCGGTAATGTCGGGTCGAATGCCGCATTTACAACCCCTTGCGGTGTATTTTCCGCGCGGCTTCGCTCCGCCATGTTCAAAATCCCTAGGGCAGGTGGAATTGAGGTGATTTGGTAAGTAATTTTTACCAGATAATCGCGCCAGACTGAAAATAGGTATTCTCAAGGCGGCCCGCCTTGGTTAGTCTAAAGCTGTTAATCACGGGCCTGCCGATCCGTAGGCTCGAAAAAATAGAGGAGGTTCTATGGATCGTCGTTCATTTTTGACCAAGGCTAGCGTTGGCGGTGTTGCCGCTGCGGGGGCTTCGGTTCTGGCCGCTCCGGCCATCGCACAAGAGATGCCCAAGATCACTTGGCGCGTCACCTCGTCCTTTCCAAAGTCGCTCGACACCATCTATGGCGCGGCAGAAACCATGGCGGAATACGTCAAGGAATCGACCGACGGCAACCTGACGCTGCAGGTGTTCCCAGCAGGCGAACTCGTCCCAGGTCTTGAGGCCGCTGACGCCGTCGCCGCGGGCACCGTCGAGGCTTGCCACACCGCTTCCTACTATTTCTGGGGCAAGGATCCGACTTGGGCGCTTGGCTGTACCGTGCCTTTCGGCATGAACTATCGCCAGATGAACGCTTGGCTGTATTACGGCGGCGGCATCGAGATGCTGAACGAATTCTACCACAAGCAAAACCTGCACTACATGCCTTGCGGCAACACCGGTGTGCAGATGGGCGGCTGGTATCGTAAGGAAATCAACAGCCTCGCAGATATGCAGGGTCTCAAGATGCGTATCGGCGGCTTTGCGGGCAAGGTCATCGAGAAGCTGGGCGTTGTGCCACAGCAGATCCCTGGCGGCGACATCTATCCATCGCTGGAAAAAGGCACCATCGACGCGGCCGAGTGGGTTGGCCCCTATGATGATGAAAAGCTCGGCTTTGCAAAAGTCGCACCTTACTACTACTATCCCGGCTGGTGGGAAGGCGCGCCGACGCTTGCGACCATGGTCAACCTTGATAAGTGGAACGAGCTGCCCGAGATGTACAAGGGCGTGCTGACCACCGCGTGTGAGGCTGCCAACTCGAACATGATGGCAAACTACGACAACAAGAACCCAGGCGCGCTCAAGTCGCTGGTTGCAAGCGGTGCGCAGCTGCGTCCGTTCCCGCAAGACGTGATGCAGGCGGCATTCGAGGCGGCTCAGACCACCTACGCCGAGGTTTCCGCAACCAACCCAGAGTTCAAAAAGATCAAAGAAAGCCAAGACGCCTTTATGCGCGACGCTTATCTTTGGGCGCAAATTGCCGAGTATAACTATGACACCTTCATGATGGTGCAACAGCAAGCCGGCAAGCTGTAAGTCTCTGAAATCCAAGCAAAGGCCCCGCAGGAAACTGCGGGGCCTTTTGCGTTTCATCTGTATCGTGGGGCAGGGTGTGGCAATGAAAAAGGCCGACAGCGCGGAGCTGTCGGCCTTTTCTGTTGGCATGCAGTACCGGTTAGGGGTTTACGACCGGTGCCCCAAGTTTCGGTGCGCCCAAGACCGGAGCCCCAAGCTGTGGCGCGCCCAGTTGCGGCGCCCCCAAGATCGGCGCGCCGCCAATGCCGCCACCGTTTAGCGTCGGCAGGCTTGGCAGCACGATCGCCGCATTGCTTGGTGGCACAACCACGCCTTTGTAGCGCATCACCATCTGCGGGAAGGCAATCACCAAGCCGATCATCACAATCTGGATCACCACGAACGGCACGGCCCCCCAATAGATCTGCGCCGTTGTCACGCCTTCGGTCAGCTTGCCCGTCACCTTGTCGGTATAGGGCACACGCGGCGCGACAGAGCGCAGATAGAACAGCGCAAAGCCAAACGGCGGGTGCATAAACGAGGTCTGCATGTTGACGCCCAAGATCACCCCGAACCAGATCAAATCGATCCCCAAGGCCTGCGCAGGTGCCACCAACAGGGGCACGATGATGAAGGCCAGCTCGAAGAAGTCCAAGAAGAACGCCAAGAAGAACACAAGGAACGAGACAAAGATCAAGAACCCCATCTGTCCGCCTGGAACGGCAACCAGCAGATGCTCGACCCACACATGGCCGTTCACGCCGTAAAACGACAGCGAGAACACCCGCGCGCCGACCAGAATGAACATAACAAAAGCCGAGAGCCGTGTGGTCGAAGCCAGAGCCGAGCTGACCACTTCATAGGTCAGGCGCTTTTTGAAGAAGGCAAGGAACAGCGCCCCCACAGCCCCCATCGCACCGCCTTCGGTTGGCGTCGCAATCCCAAGAAAGATCGTGCCCAGCACCAGAAAGATCAGCGCCAGCGGGGGGATAAGCACCATGATCACTTGCTGCGCCAGACGGCTCATCAGGTTGATCTTAAACGCCTTATCAATCACGGTGTAGAAATAGACCACCGCCACCGCAATGGTGACAGCCAAGACATCGACGTTCTTGCCAATCGCGTCGGCAAAGAGCTTGTGCGCCACCACGGTCAGCGCAAAGATCGCCGCAAAGGCCACGAACAGCGAGGTCACGCCATTGCCCAAGGTCCGCGCTTCTTTTGGCAAAGCTGGCACCCAGTTTGGACGCACCAGCGAGATCACCATAACATAGCCAAGGTAGAGCCCCGTCAGCACCAGACCCGGAACCATCGCGCCCTTATACATATCGCCGACCGAACGGCCCAACTGGTCCGCAAGCACGATCAACACAAGCGAGGGCGGAATGATCTGCGCCAAAGTGCCAGAGGCAGCAATTACCCCCGTCGCGACACGGCGATCATAGCCATAGCGCAGCATAATCGGCAACGAAATCAGACCCATAGCGATAACGGATGCCGCAACAACCCCCGTGGTCGCCGCCAAAAGCGCGCCGACGATGATGACTGCATAGGCCAAACCACCACGCACAGGCCCGAACAACTGGCCAATGGTATCAAGCAAATCTTCGGCCATCCCAGATCGTTCAAGCACGATCCCCATGAAGGTAAAGAACGGAATGGCCAGCAAAGTCTCGTTTGCCATCACCCCCCAAAGCCGCTGCGGCATCGTGCCCAAAAGCGGCCAATCAAGCGTGATCGCCCCCTCGGAATAGGGCGCAAGCCACACACCGATGGCAAAGAAAACCAAACCGTTAGCGGCCAGCGAAAACGCCACCGGATAGCCCAACAGCAAAAAGCCGATGAGGCTGAGGAACATGATCGGCGCCATGTTCTGCGCAATAAGTTCCAACATCAGCGGCGCTCCTGCTCTTTGGCCGCAAGCGCTTGGGCGATGGCCTGACCTTCCAGCTCGGCCGCTTCATGCGCCGAAACGAACGAGTGTTTGTCCTCAATCAGCCCCTGCAAGATTGCGATTTTCTTGACGATTTCCGAAAAAGACTGCGCCAGCAAAAGCACAAAGCCCGCTGCCAACAAGGCTCGCGCTGGCCAAAGGATCAACCCGCCGGCGTTGCTCGAGATTTGGCCCGATTGATAGGCTTGCAACGCATAGGGCACCAGCATCCACGTCATGATCGCCACGAACGGCAGCAGAAAGAAGACATGCCCGAACAGGTCGATCCAGTTCTGCGTGCGACGGCTGCGCGTGCCGTAAAAGATGTCGATGCGGATATGCTCGTTTTGTTGCAGCGTATTCGCCGAGGCCAGCAAGAAGGCTGCGCCAAACAAATACCATTGCAGTTCCAGCCAAGCGTTCGACGACATGTTGAACATCTTGCGCACAATCGCATTGATGGCCGAGACAAGGACCGCGACCAAAATCAGCCACATGACCGATTTGCCGATCAGCTCGCTTAGTCGGTCGATTGCGCGGGCAATCGCCAGTAATAATTGCATGGATGTCTCCTCCAGACGGTTTACAACGGCTCGCGCTTTGCGAGGTGGTAAGAAAATATAGCCAATTATGGCAAAGCGGGGGGCGCCGTCAAGGTTTTCATCTTGGGTTGGGGCGCCATGCCTCCTACAAAATGGCGCCTCCTTTGGCTAGATCTTGCTGCGCTATTCGCGTGGAATACGGGTCTCTGGCAGATTGATGCGGGCGACTTGTTCCGCGATGGGGTCCACCGAAAGAGGGTGCAGCTCGGCGTGGTGATCCTTTGGGTCCCCCAAATCGACCCATTCGCCGCCCTTGAAAATCTCAAGCGCCGAGAACCCCGCCTTATAGCCCATCTTGCGGCTGCCGGGCACCCAATAGCCCAAGTAGACATAGGGCAGGCCCGCCTCGCGCGCGATCTCGATATGGTCAAGGATGGCAAAGGTGCCCAAGGACGCGCCGCTAAACTCGGGGTCATAAAAGCTATAGACCATGGACAGCCCGTCATCGAATACATCGGTCAGCGACACCAGCGTCAGGGGCCGTTCTCTATCGCCCAGCTCTGGTGGGCGGGTGTATTCGACCACGCGGCTTTTGATCGGCGTCTCTTCGATCATCGCGGCAAATTCAAAGACATCCATATCCGCCATGCCGCCATCAGCGTGGCGCGCGTCCAGATAGCGACGAAACAGGCTGTATTGATCTTCGGTGGCCCAAGGGCTGGTGGCATTGCGCCGCAAGAGGGCGTTTGCCTTGGAAATCCGGCGCTGGCTGCGGTTGGGTTTGAAATCGGCCACCCGAATGCGCGCCGACAAGCAGGCAGAACATTCCGCGCAAGACGGGCGATAAAGCACATTCTGGCTGCGGCGAAAGCCCTGCTTGGACAAGGTGTCGTTCAGCCGTTGGGCCTGATCGCCTTGCAGTGCCGTGAATAGCTTACGCTCCAGCCTGCCGTCGAGATACGGGCAGGCCTGCGGTGCGGTGACATAAAACTGGGGCACAATGGGGAGTGTATGGCGCATCGCAACTTATGTTTTTCTAAGGTTGCTCACCCTAACAAGGCCAAGCGCATCCGCCAAGCCTTAAGATATACGCCTTACCGCAAGCTTAAAGCCCCCCACTTTCATGGGAGGCTTTCGGGTCTTAGTATGATCCGCCACGGCCTTCTTCCGGCTCTGGCGTGGTCGCGGCACGCGCGCGGTCTTGCATAAAGGCGTCGAACTCGGATTTGTCCTTGGCCTCGCGCAAGCGCTGCATAAAGGCCTCGAAGGCTTGCTGTTCGTCCTCAAGCCGGCGCAGCATGTCGCCCTTATAGGCGTCAAAAGCGGCGTTGCCCGAGGGGCGCATCGCATGGCCCCAGTGCCGCCCCATGCGGTGTTCGAATTTTTCACGACGTTGCGCACAAGAATGACGGTTAAACATGCGTTTGCTCCAGATCATATAGCCCAGCAGGAAAAGCCCCACCGGCCATGCAAAGATGAATCCCAAAACCATTGCGGCGATCCAAGCGCCACGACCTCGCGCGTCAAGCCAGCTTTCGGCGCGACGAAGCCAAGAAACGACCCCGACAGACGGGGGGGCGGGTGAGGCAGTATACATCAGAGAAACTCCCTTGAGTGTGATGTGAATGTCTTTCACATGAACCAAGATGTGGACCCATCAGGGGGCTTTCAAGATCTGATGTAAATCTTTTTTACATAAACGTCGCTGCGCCAAAAAGCGGCAATTGACCTTGGCACGCCGCCGCCGCACACTCTGCGGATGCACAGAGATTTCATCACCCGTCTAACCCGCACACCGCTGCCATTTGACCGCGACGCCGCTGCCGATATTGCCGCGCAATTCGCCGAACAGCCCGCGCCGATGCGCACGCTTTTGGCCAATACCGCCTCGTGTAGCCCCTATCTCAAGGGGCTGATGCAGCGCGAGGCTGATTGGCTGCGCAAGGCCGTGACCCAAGCGCCCGAGGATGTGACGGCGCAAACCCTTGCCGATCTAGAAGCCGTGCCGCTTGAAGGGCTTGCCGACGCGCTGCGCGAGGCCAAGCGGCGGTTTGCGCTGCTGACGGGGCTTGCCGATCTGGGCGGTGTTTGGCCACTGCTGTCGGTGACGGGGGCGCTGACCGATCTGGCTGACCGCGCCGTGGATCTGGCGCTGCGCCGACTGGTGGCCGAGGAAATCCGTCGCGGCAAGCTGCCCGGTGCGCGCCTTGATGACGCCGAAACGGCGGGCGGCATGGTGGCGCTGGCCATGGGGAAGATGGGCGCGGGCGAGCTGAATTACTCTTCGGACATTGACCTGATTTGCCTCTTTGACCAGGACCGTTATGGTGCGGATTGGCCCGAGGCGCGGGCAAGCTTTATCCGCGTCACCCGCCGCATGGCGACGATGCTGTCCGATATCACCGCGCAGGGCTATGTGTTTCGCACCGATTTGCGCCTGCGCCCTGATGCCAGCGTCACGCCTGTCTGTATCTCGATGGCCGCGGCCGAAGCCTATTACGAGGCCCAAGGCCGCACATGGGAGCGTGCCGCCTATATCAAAGCGCGCCCCTGCGGCGGTGATCTGGCGGCGGGCGCAAAGTTTTTGACCACGCTCACCCCCTTCGTTTGGCGCAAGCATCTCGATTTTGTCGCCATCCAAGACGCCCACGATATGCGCCTGCGCATCCGCGAGCACCGTGGCCTTAACGGCGCACTGACGGTGGAGGGGCACAATATGAAGCTTGGTCAAGGCGGCATCCGCGAGATCGAGTTTTTCACCCAGACCCGCCAGTTGATTGCAGGCGGGCGTGACCCATCCTTGCGCGACCGCACCACGCTTGGCGGGCTGACTGCGCTTGCGGCGAAAAACTGGGTGACGCCTGCTGTGGCTCAAGAGCTGTCGGCGCTTTATGTTGCACACCGCGAGGTCGAGCACCGCCTGCAAATGGTGGGCGATGCGCAGACCCACACCATGCCAAACAGCGCCGAGGGCATCCAACGCATCGCAGCCTTTTGTGGCCAGAGCGAGGACGACTTCCGCCGCGATCTGTTGGAACGCCTGTCGCGCACGGATGATCTGACCGAGGGATTCTTTGCCCCGAACACCCCGACCGAGACCGCAACCGACGATTTGTCCGAGCACGCGCTGGCGATTGTCAAAGGCTGGCAGTCCTATCCTGCGCTGCGGTCCGAGCGGGCCCAGACGATCTTTAAGCGTCTGCGTCCGGCGCTTTTGGCGCGGCTGATGGCGACGGGCAACCCAGACGAGGCCATCGTGGCGCTTGACGGGTTTATGGCGGGGCTGCCAGCGGGGGTGCAGATCTTTGCGCTGTTCGAAGCCAACCCAAGCCTTGTTGATCTGATCGTGGACATTGCCGCGACGGCGCCCGCGCTGGCGCTTTATCTGTCGCGCCATGCGGGTGTCCTTGATGCGGTGATCGGCGGGTCGTTCTTTTCGGACTGGCCTGGGAAATCGGGCCTGACGCAGGAATTGGCGCGCAAGCTGGGCGATCTGCCCGACTACGAGCGCCAGCTTGATGCCGCGCGTCGCTGGATGAAAGAATGGCACTTTCGCATCGGCGTCCACCACCTGCGCGGCTTGATCGACGGGTTCGAGGCGGGCAAACAATACGCCGATCTGGCCGAGGCGGTGATCGCCGCGCTCTGGCCTGCCGTGCTGGCCGAGTTCGCCCGCAAACATGGCGCGGCACCGGGAAATGGGGTGATCTGTTTGGGGATGGGCAGCCTTGGGGCTGGGCGGTTGAACGCGGGGTCGGACCTTGATCTGATCGTGATCTATGATGCCGATGGGGTCGAGGAGTCCACAGGTCCGCGTCCGCTTGCCACCCGCACCTATTACGCGCGCCTGACCCAAGCCTTTGTCACCGCGCTCTCGGCCCAAACCGCCGAAGGGCGGCTTTATGAGGTCGATGTGCGCTTGCGTCCTTCGGGCCGCAAAGGCTCGGTTGCGACATCGCTTGCCAGCTTTATCTCGTATCAGATGACCGAGGCGTGGACGTGGGAGCATCTGGCGCTGACCCGTGCGCGGGTGCTGTCGGGTGCGCCAGAGCTTGCGCAAAAGGTCGAAACCATCCGCCGCGAGGTCATCGCGCTCAAGGGGCAAGGGCCAAGCGTGGTTAAAGATGTGGCCGAGATGCGCCAGCGCCTTGCCGAAGCCAAGCCCAATGCAGGCGGCTGGGATGCCAAATTCGGCGCGGGTCGCCTGATGGATATTGAGCTCTTGGCGCAAACCATGGCGCTTTTGGCCGCAAGTCCCGCCCGCAGCGTCGAGACCCAGTTGGCCGCTGGCGTAAAAGCCGCCAAACTGTCGCATTCGGATCAGACGGCTTTGCTGGATGCCTACAGGTTCTGCTGGCGGCTGCAGTCGGCCTCAAAGCTTTTGTCGGATCGGGTGCTGGATGCTTCGGCGGTCGGCTCGGGCGGGCAAAAGTTCCTGCTGCGCGAGGTGGCCGAAACCGAAGCGGAGGCGCTTTCGCTGAAACTGACCAAACTGACAGCCCTTGCCGAGGCCGTCATTCTGACGCATCTGGAGGCATAAGACATGGGGAGACGTGCGGTGGACATCAAAGAGGCAGACCCCAAAGGGCTGGTGCGCGAAAGCTACAACATCGAAGGCATCACCATGGGAGAGTGCCGTTCGATCTTTATTGATTGGGCGCTAAGCCTGCCTGCGGTGGTCGACACGCCTGATTGCTTGCGCTCTTTGCTCGCGCATTACGGGCTGCCCAATCCCGCGCATCCGATGACGCAGGTGCTGACCGAAGCGCTGACAGCCCCCGCAAATCCGACGCGGCGGGGCGGTCGGGCAGGGCGTTTTGCCAACCTGTGACAGCATAGAAAAAGGGCCCCGACAGTGTCGAGGCCCCCAATTCGATTTCGTCCTTGCGCCTTAGCGCAGCGCGCGTGCCTCGGCCGCAAGCGTCACGATCGCGTCCCAATCGCCCTTGAGCATGGCCTCTTTTGGCGCAACCCAAGACCCGCCGACGCAAAGAATGTTCTTCAGACCCAGATAATCTTGGGCGTTCTTTAGGCTGATGCCACCAGTGGGGCAGAACGAGACCTGCGGGATTGGCGAGCCGATGGACTTCAGGAAGGCCGCGCCGCCAGACTGCTCGGCGGGGAAGAACTTCTGCACGGTATAGCCTTTTTCCAGCAGCGCCATCACCTCGGAAGCGGTCACAGCGCCTGGCAACAAGGGTAGCTCATATTCTGCACAAGCGTCCAACAGTCGCTCGGTCGCCCCCGGAGAGACGCCAAATTTTGCGCCCGCAGCTTTGGCGGCTTTGACATCGGCAGGCGTCAGCAATGTGCCTGCACCCACCACGCCGCCTTCGACTTCGGCCATAATGCGGATCGCGTCCAGCGCGCAAGGCGTGCGCAGGGTCACCTCAAGCGCGGGCAAGCCGCCCCTGACCAAAGCCTCGGCCAGCGGACGGGCATGGGCAATATCGTCGATCACCAAAACCGGCACCACAGGCGCAAGGCGGCAGATTTCGGCGGCAAGTTTGGATTGTTCGCTCGGGGTCATATCAGGCTCCATTTCGCCAAAGGCAGGATAGGGGAAAGGCATCATCGCTTTGGGCGCGCAAGGCGGCACCAAGAGATCGCCTCTTGGCGCCGACCATAACCGCCTAAAGCGCAGGTTTACAAGATAACAGCAGCACCCGTTTCAGAGGTGCCAACATTGCGGCGGAAGGCTTCGAACAACTCGCGGCCAATGCCGTGGGTGTTGCCGCTCAGGTCCGCCGTCACAGGTTCGCGGGCGTCAAACCCCTCGGCCAAAACGCTGAGCGTGCCTGCGACCGCATCAAGCCGCACCACATCGCCGTCGCGCAACTTGGCCAAAGGTCCGCCCTTGGCCGCCTCTGGGGCGACGTGGATTGCCGCGGGCACCTTGCCCGAAGCCCCCGACATCCGCCCATCCGTGACCAAAGCCATCTTCAGGCCGCGCTCTTGCAAGATTGACAGCACGGGCGTCAACGAGTGCAATTCCGGCATCCCGTTGGCGCTTGGGCCTTGGAAGCGCAGAACAACCACGGTGTCGCTGGTGAACTCTCCCGCTTGGAACGCCGCTTTGACCGAGGGTTGATCGTGGAAAATCCGGCACGGCGCCTCGACGATATGACGTTCTGGCGCCACGGCCGAAACCTTGATCACGCCGCGCCCCAGATTGCCCGACAACTGCCGCAAACCGCCCGTCACTTGGAACGGCGTCGCGGCGGGCCGCAGGATTTTGTCGTTCAGCGTCTCGCTCGGGCCATCGGTCCAAGCCAAGCGCCCGTCGACCAGCTTGGGTTCGCGACGATACTGGGCAATGCTCTCGCCCATCACCGATTTTGCGTCCCCGTGCATCAGGCCCGCGTCCAAAAGCTCGCCAATCATAAAGCCCAAACCGCCCGCAGCATGGAAGTGGTTCACATCCGCCAAGCCGTTGGGATAGACCTTGGCCATCAAAGGCACGACCTGCGAAATCTCGTCAAAGTCATGAAGATCCAGCAAAATCCCCGAAGCCCGCGCCATTGCAGGCAAATGCAGCACAAGGTTGGTCGACCCGCCCGTCGCCATCAAACCGACCAAGCCGTTGACATAGGCGCGCTCGTCCAAAATCTCGCCCACAGGGCGGAAGTCATTGCCAAGCGCGGTCATACTTGCCGCCCGCTCGACCGCAGCGGTGGTCAAAGCCGCGCGCAAAGGCGTGTTGGGATTGACAAACGACGCACCCGGCAAGTGGAGGCCCATAAACTCCATCAGCATCTGGTTGGTATTTGCGGTGCCGTAAAAGGTGCAGGTGCCGATGCCGTGATAGGATGCCATCTCGGCTGCCATCAGCTCGTCGCGGGTGGCCTTGCCCTCGGCAAAGGCATTGCGGACTTTGGATTTTTCGTCATTCGGGATGCCCGAGGTCATTGGCCCCGCGGGCACAAAGATCGAAGGGATATGGCCAAAGGTCGCCGCAGCCATCACCAAGCCCGGGACGATTTTGTCGCAAACCCCAAGGAACATCGCGCTGTCAAAGGCGTTGTGGCTCAGCCCCACGCCGGCCGCCAGCGCAATCACGTCGCGCGAAAACAGCGACAGCTCCATCCCCGGTTGGCCTTGGGTGACGCCGTCACACATCGCCGGAACGCCGCCCGCAACCTGCGCCGTAGCGCCCGCCACACGCGCGGCTTCGCGGATGAGCTTGGGATAATCCTCATAGGGTTGGTGCGCCGAAAGCATGTCGTTAAACGCGGTAATGATGCCAATGTTGGGCGCGCGCGTCGCGGCCAACTCGGCCTTGTCTTGGGTCATTGCCGCATAGGCGTGGGCCTGATTGCCGCAGCTCAGGTGCGCGCGCGCCGGACCCGCCAACACTGCTGCTGCCATTTGCTGCAAATATCGCCCACGGGTCGCCGCAGAGCGCTCGCGAATGCGGTCCGTAACACGGTCGATGGTGGAATTGAGCGACATAGCGGCCTCCAAAATCTGTTTGCGACATCTTATCATGAGTTGTTAGCGCTAACAACCCAAAGGACTGGGGCGATACTTAAATTTTGACACAATCACGAATGCCCGACGCAATCATGCCACGTCTGACCATAGAAAGGTGCGTATTTACGCCAAAACACGCCACATTTACCGTTCATTAATCTTTTAAGCCCGCAGCTCGGGGCAAGACAAAGGATAAGACAATGAACATTCGCATGATCACCCCTGTGTTTCTGGCTCTGGCCCTGTCTGCTTGTGCGCCTCAACCCGAGACCACGCGGGGCTCTATGTCGATGCCAAGCCAACTGCCGACGCTTGACGCGTCCAGCGCGCTTGGGGCTGAAACTGTGATGCAATCGCAGTATGATGTTCAGCAAGTGATCGTCTCGGTGCCGCGCAAGCTTCGGGTCTCCGAGGCCAATACCTTCTTACCCGCAGCCGATATCGTTTGGCGCGGCGATGTCCTTGGCGACCGTCATCAGCAAGTCCAAGCCATCGTGCAAGACGCCATGATGCGCGGCACGGCCAGCATGCACCGCGGCCCCAAAGTGGTGGTCGAGGTCGAGATCACCCGCTTTCATGCGCTGACTGAAAAGACCCGCTTTACCGTGGGCGGCACGCATAGCATGCACTTCTTGTTGACGGTGCGCGATGCCGAAACGGGCGCGATCCTTGTCCCGACCCGTTTGGTCAATGCCGATGTCAAAGCCTCTGGCGGTGCCAAAGCGATGGCCGAGGATGCCGCAGGACGCACCCAAAAGGTCGTGGTGACCGAGCGTCTGGCACAGGTCATCCGCCGCGAGCTGTCGGTGCCGGTGCAAAACCTTGCGCCCGATATGCTGGTCAGCCGCTTTGACGGCACGCCTGTAAGGCTGAGCTTCATCGAATAACGCCTAAACCTAAGGGCAGGGCCTTCCCACGCGGGCCGGAACACAGTAAGGGGGGTGTCATCATGACATCCCCCATTTCGCATACCCCCGCTGAAGAGGTCGCCGAGCAAGTTTCGCGCAACCATCCCGTTGTCCGGCTGAAACCCAAAGCCGAAGCCCGTGCGATCCGCCACGGCTTTCCTTGGGTTTATGCCGATGAGCTGGTCACCGACCGCCGCACCTCGAACCTCGAGGCGGGGGCGCTTGCGATCTTGCAAGACGGCGAGCGCCGCGATCTGGGGCTGGTGACCGTCAACACCAACTCCAAGATCATCGCGCGCATGCTGGACCGCAATGCAGAGGCCGTGATCGACCAAGCGTGGTTTGAAACCCGCCTGCGTCGCGCCTTTGATCTGCGCAACCGTCTCTATGCGACGCCGTTTTACCGCCTTGTGCATGCGGAGTCCGATGGCCTTCCGGGCATCGTGATCGACCGCTTTGGCGATACGGCTGTGGTGCAGCCCAACGCCGCTTGGGCCGAGGCGCATCTTGAAACGCTGATTGCCGCATTGGTCGCGGTGACGGGTGTCACGACTGTTGTCAAAAACGGCACGGGTCGCTCGCGTGGGCTGGAAGGTCTGCCAGAGGAAACCGTCGTGCTGATGGGGGCCAATGCGGCGCCGATCGCTGTGCCGATGAATGGCGCGACCTATTTTGCAGATGTCACCGGCGGCCAAAAAACGGGTCTGTTCTTCGACCAGCGTCCCAACCACGCCTTTGCCGCCAGCCTTGCGCGGGATGCGCGGGTGTTGGATGTGTTCTCGCATGTCGGCGGCTTTGGCCTTGCGGCGCTTGCGGGTGGTGCGGTCTCGACGCTTGCGGTGGATGCTTCGGCTGCCGCGCTGGCGCTGGCGACCCAAGGCGCTGAGGCATCTGGCTTTGCAGATCGCTTCTCGACCCGCCAAGGCGACGCTTTTGCCGCGCTCGAGGCTTTGGGCCAAGAGGGCGCGCAATTCGAGGTGGTGATCTGTGATCCGCCCGCTTTTGCACCTGCGAAACCGGCACTTGAGGCTGGCCTGCGCGCCTATGAGCGCATCGCGCGTCTGGCGGCGCCTTTGGTCGCACCGGGGGGCTATCTTGTGCTTTGTTCGTGCAGCCATGCCGCCGACCTCTCGGCCTTCCGCAACGCTTGCGGGCGCGGCATCGGTCGCGGCGGTCGTCGTGGGCAACTTCTGCATACGGGCTTTGCAGGGCCTGATCACCCGATGCTGCCGCAACTGGCAGAAACGGGCTATCTCAAGTCGTTGTTCTTCCGGCTGGATTGATGAAGGCTGTCCTCGACGCCTGCGTCATCTACCCCACCGTGCTGCGTGAAATCCTAACGGGTGTCGCAGCACGGGGGCTGTTCGAGCCGCTCTGGTCTGATCGCATCCTGCGCGAATGGACCAGAGCGACCGCCAAGCTTGGTCCTGCAGCGCAAGCACTGGCCGAGTCCGAGGCCGTGATGTTTCGCGCCGCTTTTCCACGCGGTCAAATCCGCGATCAACCCGCGATCGAGCACCGCCTGCATCTGCCGGATGAGAACGATCTGCATGTGCTCGCGATTGCGATTGCAGGTCATGCTGATTGCATTGTCACCCTCAACGCCAAAGATTTCCCGCGCCATGTGCTTGCTGAAGAAGGCATCGCGCGCCGCGATCCCGATGGCCTGCTGTGGGAGCTGTGGTCCTTTCACCCCGAGCCTGTGGCCGAGGTGGTCCATGCCGTTCACGCCACTGCCGAGCGGCTGGCCGGCAATCCTATCGCGTTGAAATCGCTGCTAAAGCGTGCACAACTGCCCAAGCTGGCCAAGGCTTTGCTGGCCTAGATCTGCCAACGTGCGGCCATCGCCTCGATTGCGGCGATGCGGTCGTCGGTCTTGGGGTGGCTGCGCACCCAAGCGGGCACGCCCGACCCGTCAGAGCCCGTCAGCCGCCCCAATTTGCGAAACAACGACACTTGAGGCGCGACGCCAATCCCCGCCTTGACCAAAAGCGCAGAGGCATAGGCATCCGCCTCGAACTCATCGCGCCGCGACAACCGCGCCATCAACGCGGCCGAAATCCCACGCGCCAAAAACACACCTATTCCGGGCAGAAAGCGGTTGAGCACCGCCGAAAGCATCATAAAAACAGCGTTTTGTCCCGAGAAATCAATCATCCGTCGCCGCGCATGGCCCAAGGCGACGTGCCCCAACTCATGCGCGATGACCGAGGCCAGCTCTTCATCGCTCACCTCGCCCCGCGCGCGCCTCTCCATAAAGCCGCGGGTCAGATAAATCTGCCCGTCCTCTGCCGCCAGCCCGTTGACCGCATCAATATCGTAAACATTCACCGCAATCCGTGGCACATCCAGCGCCTTGGCAAGCTGTGCTGTCAGAACCTCGAGCGCGGGATCGTTCAACGGTTTGCTTTGAGTTTTCAATGCCTTATTGCTCTGAGATACAGAGAACCGCATCATCAGATAGCCATAGGCCAGCATAAGCAGCAAAGGTAAAAGCTTTAAGATCATAGCGCTAATATGGGGCGGCTGGTCAGCATTTCAATTGGCCTCGCGCTGGCGCAGCATCCGCAACAGCCATAGCCCCAAGACCACCATCACCGCGCCCGCCGCAAGCAAGCCCAAAACCGAGCCAAGCATATCCGAGGCCGCCTCAATATTGCCCGCAAAGCCATAGCCCATGCCGACATAAAGCCCCGCCCAAACCACCTCGCCCGCAAACGAGGCCAGCGAAAACCGCCGCCATCCAAATCCCGCACTGCCCGCCGTCAGATTGACCCAAGGCCCCAGAGGGCTGAACAGCCACCGCGTCAAAAACACACCGACGACACCGCGCTTTTCCATCATCGCAACCGCGCGCCCCACCAGCTTGTCGCGTGCAGGGTCCCGCCGCACTCGCGTCAACAGCGGCGCGCCCAGCTTGCGCCCCGCCCAAAACCCAAGCTGATCGCCGGCAATTCCGCCCGCCGCCGCCGCCGCAAAGGTCGCGGTCAGGTCCAAATCCCCCGCCGCCACAAATCCCCCCGCCGTCAGCATCAAGATCGAGGCAGGAAAGGGCAGGGCAAGGCACGAGCAAAACGTCGCCGTCGCCAAAAGCCAGAGCCCATACGTCGGAACCAGTGCAAGCAGCCAATCCGTCATCTTGGCGGCTCTTGCGCGATCAAAACCGCCAAGGCCGCTTCGACCTCGGTGATGATCTGCTCAATCGGCACGCCACGATCTTGGGCAATGTCCGCAAGCGTCTTTGGACGCCCCTTTTCCGGTCGCGGCAGCCCTGCCCAAGCGTCGATGTCCGAAGGCTCCACCCCCCAAGACCGCGCGACATAGCCGACCGTCATCCAGCCCTGAACCTCTTGATTCTGATGCGCAGGGTCAGACCAATAGATCGCTTTGGTCACCAGTCTGCCTGCGAAAAACAGGGTCAGCACGGTTGCCAAGATAAACGTTCCGACCACCACGGGCCGTTGCTTCCATAGCCGCTTCATCAGCGCAACTCCTTGATACCGCGTGAAATTCCGTCAAGCGTCATCGGCACCATCCGCCGCTCGAAAATCTGCTCGATAAGCCCGATGGACGGGGTATAGCGCCAATGCGCCTCGGGCACAGGGTTAATCCACAGATGATCGGGCCACTGCGTGCAAGCGCGTTGCAGCCAAACCTGGCCCGGTTCTGGGTTCCAATGCTCGTTGGCGCCACCCGCGTTCAGCACCTCGTATGGGCTCATGCTGGCATCGCCGACAAAAATCGCTTTGTAGTCAGAGCCATAGCTGCGCAACACCTCCCAAGTCGGGGTCTGGGCATCCCAACGCCGTGCGTTGTCGCGCCAAACCCCCTCATAAAGGCAGTTGTGAAAGTAAAACGGAACCAAATGCTTAAATTCAGCCCGTGCCGCCGAAAAAAGCTCTTCCATCACTTTGACGTAGCCATCCATCGAGCCGCCAATATCTAGGAAAAGCAAGACCTTAACCGCATTACGCCGCTCTGGCCGCAGCTGCACATCCAAATAGCCTTGATGCGCGGTCGCCCGCACGGTGGCGTCCAGATCCAGCTCTTCTCCTGCACCGTCGCGCGCCCATTTGCGCAGCCGCCGCAGTGCGACCTTGATGTTGCGGGTGCCAAGCTCGACCGAATCGTCCAGATTGCGAAACTCGCGCTTGTCCCAAACCTTGACCGCGCGCTGATGTCGACTTTGGTCTTGGCCGATGCGCACGCCCTCGGGGTTATAGCCGTAAGCCCCAAACGGCGAGGTGCCCGCCGTGCCGATCCACTTGTTGCCCCCTTGGTGCCGTTCTTTTTGCTCGGCCAAACGCTGTTTGAGTGTCTCGATCAGCGCCTCAAAGCCACCCAATGCAGCCACCGCAGCGCGCTCTTCGGCGGTCAAATGCTCTGTCGCCAGCCGTTCAAGCCATTCGGGCGGAAGGTCGAGAGCCGCCAAGACTTCCGCCTCAGGTATCGCCTCTAAGCCTTTGAAACTTTGTGAGAAAGCGCGATCAAAGCGGTCAATGTGCCGCTCGTCCTTCACCATGATTGCGCGGGCTAGATAGTAAAACCCTTCGGCGTCATAGGTGACAAGCCCTGCAGCAAGCCCTTCAAGAAATCCCAAGAACTCGCGCAGAGAAACCGGCACCCCCTCTTTGCGCAATGCTTGAAAGAAGGGTAGGAACATCCGTGGCCTCAGGTCATCCGGTCAATGATAATGGTCAGAAACACCCCGATCAGCGTGAACAAGATCGCATGGGCCGCGCCGTACTGCAGCATATCCAGCTTGCGGCCGCCCGCGCGCTTAGCCCGTATCACGCCCAAAGTTGCTCCGAAAAGTAGTCCTGCAATGACGATCAAAACCCTGCCCCTTGTCGATTAGGGCAGGGCGTTCTTGCCTTACCCGCGAGCCCCGCGTGCGCCGATCGAGGCAATATCTGCCATCCGCGCCCGCACCTGAGCATCCGAGCCGAAGCCATAGCGCGCCCAACGCTGGCTGTCGAGACGCAGCGCCTTCGCTTGGGCCAGTTGGCCGGTATTCTCAAGCGCTTCGGCCTTGATCAGCATCAATGTCGCCAAAAGCGCACCGTTCTCGGCGGCTTTGACCACAGGGATCGCACGGCTGCTAAAGGCAATGGCTTGCTCGTTTTGACCAGCGGCCAGCGCGATTGCGGCCAGCTGCATATCAACATGGGCCAGCTGCACCTGAGTGTTGGGCAGAGTGCGGTAGACCTTCGCGGCCTCGCTCAGTGCTGCAACCGCAGCCACAGGTTGGGTGGTCGCAAGCGAGCGGCCCTTGGCGTAATAGCTAAAGCCCAGTCGGTTGTCGCGCCAGCCCTGAGCGCGCGCGATGTTCAGCATCCGCTCTGATGCGGCAAGGCGCTTGGCAGTATTGCCCGAAGGACCAAAGGTGTTCTCGACCTCGGCAATCCAGACGCGCGGCGCGATCTCGGTATGGGTCGCGGTGCCATAGTTGCCGGCGGGGTTATACTTGGCCAACATTGCCGGCAAGCGCTTGGCGACTTCGGCTTCGTTCATGCCGCTGCGCAGTTCGGGCGAATAGTGCAGCTTGAGCACCAGCATATCAAAGCTGGTCAAAACCGAGTTGAAGTTGTCGTCGTTAAAGATCGAGTCGGGCAAACGGTAGAGGTCATTCAGCGGACCCATTGACTGCGCCAGTTCCTCGTTCAGACAGTCGCGCACCTCTTGGGGGGCCGAGTCCGACGGAATAAAGATCGCGACCTGCTGGCGCTGGGTCAGCGATGTCCAGTCCGCCTTGGGCCCATTGCGGCTGGCCTTGTAGTCCGCCCAAGAGTCCACACGCGGCACCGTAAAGCAGGCAGCCATCGGCACAACGCGCCGCATCTCAGAGCGGGGCAAGAACTCGATTGTGACCGAAGGTTTGGCATTTGCTGCGGCAAAGTTTACGTCAATTCCCGCCTCATTGCGCAGCCGTCCGATGACACGCCGCAGCTCGGTTGGGGCGGTTGACGGCACAGCGCCTTGCAGTTTGACGCCAATCGGCCCCTCAAAACGGGTAAAAATAGGGTTCGCCCGACCGCTTTCCATTCGGAATTCAAGGTCAAGAAAATCCCGCGCAATCACGCCATTAGGACGCGATTGATACCCGCGCGGACCCGCGCCAAAGTCTTGCACTGTGCCAAAGGCTATGGTGCTGACGCTGTCTTCAGAATAGGTTTTGGACACCTGTGCGGTTGGTGCCGCGACACAGGCAGAAAGCGCTAACATAGCGATAAATGGGATTTTTTGCATGGGCTGGCAGCTCATTCATACAGGGTTGAGGGGACACAAAGCGCCCCCCTTCAAACAGTGAAGCGCGATAGACCGCCTGCAAAATACCGGCCAGACGTCGTGCTTTGGATGCCCCCGCATCCGCCACACCCGTTGGTTTCCAACCGGTTAAAGCCCACGTGTTCATCGCGCCGATCTTGATCGTCGCCGCTGTCTGGTTCCGGAGCAGACCGGAGCAGACATTGGAAACCCAAGATTGGGGCGAAAGCCAAAGCACGCGCTCTATCGCGCCTCTGACCCTCAGAGCAGGTCCCGCCAAACCGAAAGCTTTCGTCAAGCGCCGCAGCGGCACCTCACGTGCATCACCTGTCGTGATCTCGCACAACTGACGGCAGATCGTCAGGGCGAGGTCATACCCTGCGCGCAGCTCAAGTCCGAAACCGGACCTCGCCAAGCACATGATGTTACGACCGTTTTGCATTTAAACTCACTTTAGACAGGAACTCACTCTTAGGGCGAGACAACAGGTCTACAGTGTCGGTTTAGGGGCGTCATAATGTCAATCTTAGGAATTCTGTATAAATCGTTAACAGCTACCCATGGACAGAAACCGGTCGAAAAACGCCATATTTGCCCCATCTTGATCGCGAAATGTTTCAATTTATTTCATAATTTGCATTTCCGTTACCGCATTGTGTCAAGACTGTGGCCAAACCTAGGCAGAATCGCCTGATTCTCCCATTCCCTGTCAACGATCCCGCCGCGCCAGAAACGCCATCCGCTCGAACAGGTGAACGTCTTGCTCGTTCTTCAAAAGCGCGCCGTGCAGACGTGGCAAAGCGTGTTTGCCGTCGCGCTTCAAGTCCTGCGGCGTCAGGTCTTCGGCCAAGAGAAGTTTCAACCAATCCAATACCTCTGATGTCGAGGGCTTTTTCTTCAGGCCCGGGGTGTCGCGGATCTCGAAGAACTGCGTCAGTGCGGTTGTAAGCAACTCGGCCTTAATATTTGGATAATGCACCTGAACGATTTGGGCCAAAACCTCCGGCTCGGGAAAGCGGATATAGTGAAAAAAGCAGCGTCGCAGAAACGCGTCCGGCAGCTCTTTTTCGTTGTTCGAGGTGATGATCACCACAGGGCGCTGGCGCGCGACCACAGTTTCCCCCGTCTCGTAGACGTGAAACTGCATCTGGTCCAATTCTTGTAACAGATCGTTTGGGAACTCTATGTCGGCCTTGTCGATCTCGTCGATGAGAAGGACGACCCGCGTCTCGGCCTCGAAGGCCTGCCACAATTTGCCTTTGCGGATATAATTTCGCACCTCATGCACGCGCGCGTCGCCCAACTGACTGTCACGCAGACAACTCACCGCGTCATATTCATAGAGCCCTTGTTGCGCTTTGGTTGTCGACTTAATGTTCCATTCAATCAAAGGCATATCCAAAGCACGTGCCACTTGCCGCGCCAGCTCGGTCTTGCCGGTGCCCGGCTCGCCTTTAACCAACAAAGGTCGTTGCAAGATGACCGCCGCATTGACCGCAATTTGCAGATCTTCGGCAACGATGTAGCTGTCGGTGGAGGTGAATTTCATAGCGTTCTCAATATCTTGCAATGGGCCCCTCAGAGGGCGAGACGCCAGCCTAGCGGCCCGATTAAAAACGCGCAACCGCTAGTGACAATCCCTAATCTTTCCTTTAGACGCAGCCCCATGCAGGAGAGCGACATCAAATTAGCTTATCTGGATGCGCGCCCTGAGAATTTGGAGAGTGCCAAGATGAAAGCCGAGATCTTTTTGCCCGAAGATTATCGACCCGCTGAAGACGAGCCTTTCATGAATGAACGTCAGCTCGAATATTTCCGCCGTAAATTAGTGCAGTGGAGAGCAGAACTTCTCGGCCAGTCCGCCGAAACCATCGACAACTTACAGGACTCCGGTCGCAGCGTGCCTGATATCGCTGACCGCGCTTCGGAGGAAACCGACCGCGCGCTAGAGCTTCGCACCCGTGATCGTCAGCGTAAATTGGTGTCGAAAATTGATGCAGCGCTGCGCCGCATTGAATCCGGTGAATTTGGCTATTGTGACATGACGGGCGAGCCGATCAGCCTCAAGCGGCTGGATGCCCGTCCGATCGCGACCATGACGTTGGAAGCGCAAGAAAAGCACGAACGCCGCGAAAAGGTTCACCGCGAGGATTGAGAACGAAGCCTCTGGCGGCAAATTGGCGGGCGTGCGATGCTCGGCCCGTCACCGCAGCAAGGCTTGCACGACAGTAAGCGCCGGACCGTGAGGTGCCGGCGCTTTTTATTTGGAGCATGATATGACCATCGCAGGCCAGAAGATCACGGTTATTGGTGCAGGTGTCGGCGGCCTCGCGGCGGCGGTGGCGCTGGCGCATAAGGGCGCGCTGGTGACAGTGCTGGAGCAAGCCGATGCCATCCGCGAGATCGGCGCGGGGCTGCAAGTGTCGCCCAACGGCGCGGCGGTGCTGAAAGGCTTGGGTTTGGGTGAGGCGCTGCGGGCCAAAGCCATGGCGGCGCAAGCGGTGGAGCTGCGCGACGGTTATGACGGCGACACCATATTGCGGCTTGATTTGGCGGCATTGCGTCCCGATCAAGGATACTACTTTGTGCACCGCGCGGATTTGATCGCGATCTTGCACGAGGCGGCCCTAGCGGCGGGTGTGAAGATCGAGCTTTTGACCAAGGTGGACAGCGTCGATTTGTCGGGGGCTTTGCCGCGGCTGGTGACCTCGACGGGCGAAGAGCTTGCGCCGCAGATAGTGATTGGCGCCGATGGATTGCACTCGGCGACGCGCAGGGCGTTGAATGGGGCACAGGCGGCGCGCTTTACGCAGCAGGTGGCGTGGCGCTGCACGATACCAGCGCAGGGCAATGAGCCCGCTGTGGCAGAGGCGCATCTGGGCGCGGGGCGGCATCTGGTCAGCTATCCGCTGCGCGGGGGCACGTTGCGCAACATCGTCGCGGTTGAGGAGCGCAAAAGCTGGGTCGAAGAGAGCTGGGCGCTGCGCGATGACCCGATGGAGCTTCGGCTTGCGTTTGAGAGTTTTGGGCCAAGAGTGCAGGGCTGGTTAGAGCAGGCGCAGGACGTGTATTTGTGGGGGCTCTTCCGGCATCCCGTGGCGCAGGTTTGGGGCAAGGCGATGGCGGGGGGGGCTGCGGCGTTGCTGGGGGATGCGGCGCATCCGACGCTGCCGTTTCTGGCGCAGGGGGCATCTATGGCGCTTGAGGATGCGTGGGTTTTGGCGGATCTTTTGGCGCGCCATAGCGATGTGGCTGTGGCGTTACAGGCCTATCAAGCGGCGCGGGCACCGCGATGCCGGCGGATTGTTAATGCCGCGACAGGCAATGCGCGGGCGTTCCATTTGTCTGGGGCAACGCGCGCCGTGGCCCATGCGGGTTTGCGGATTGGCGGGCGCTTGGCGCCGCAGTTGGCGCTGAAGCGGTTTGACTGGCTCTATGGGTTTGATGTGACAAAGGGGTAGCGTGCATTTTTTGATCCGTAGCGGCTTGGGGTCGCGGCGGATTGAGTATTTGGGCCAGTATGAAAGCTGGGCGGTGCGGTTAGGCGTTCAGGGTGATCCAGACGGGGACGTGGTCTGAGGGCTTTTCGCCAGCGCGGGTTTGTTTGTCGATTTGGCAGTCTTGGAGCAGGTCGGCGGCCTGGGGGGACAGCAGCAAGTGGTCGATGCGGATGCCATTGTTGCGGTCCCATGCGCCGGCTTGGTAGTCCCAGAAAGAATAATGGCCGGGGCCTTGGGTGCGGGCGCGGAAGGCTTCGGTCAGGCCAAGGTTCAGCAGGCGGCGGAAGGCTTCGCGGGTTTGCGGTAGGAAGAGCGCATCTTCGGTCCAGGCTTCGGGCTTGGCGGCGTCTTCGGCTTGGGGGATGACGTTATAATCGCCGCAGCAAATCAGCGGTTCCTCAAGTTTTAACAAGGTCTCAACACGGGCCTGCATCCGCGCCATCCATGCCAGTTTGTAGTCGTATTTTGGGCCAGGTGTTGGGTTGCCGTTGGGCAGGTAGAGGCCGCAGATCCGCAGGGCTTGGCTGCCGACCACGGTGGCCTCGATCCAGCGGGCTTGGGTGTCTTCGTCATCACCGGGCAGGCCGCGCACCACGTCTTCGAGCGGCAGTTTCGACAGGATTGCCACGCCGTTGAAGCTTTTCTGGCCGTGGGTTTCGACGTGATAGCCCATCGCCTCGAAGATCTCACGCGGGAAGGCTTCGTCGACAGATTTGATTTCTTGCAGGCAGACCACATCGGGTTGCGCGCTGGCGAGCCATTCGGGCAGGGCGTCGATGCGGGCTTTGATGCCGTTGATGTTAAAGGTGGCGATTTTCATCCGAGGCTCCTGCAGTTTGGTCTGTTCTAGGCGCAGGGCTGCGCAGGGGCAAGCCTAGAGCGCGGCCAGCCAGAGGGCATCCAGCGCGTCGATCTCGGCGGGGTCAAAGCGGTCAAGCTCTTGCCAGTAGCGGCCAGAGGGCGAGATGTAGTCCAGTTCGGCTTCGCGGGCGAGGGCGGCTTTGGCCATCTCGGCGTCGAAATCCGGCAGTTGCGCATGGTGGCGCGGAAACAGCAGCCGCGAGGGGCCGTCCGAGAGGTTGACCATCGCGCAGCCCTGCATCGCCGCCAGCACCATCAGCCGCGCCGATTTGGCCTCGAGGCTGCGCAGCGAGATGTCTTGGCGCAGCGGGTCGGGCGTGCCTTGGCCGTAGAAATGCGTGGCCTCGCCTGCGGGATAGTGCATGTCGCAGCCGAAAACCGCGATGGTTTTGGGACGCAGACGGGCCAGTGCCCAATAAGCCGCCGTGTAGGCCATGGTCGCGCCCGCGTAGACAAAGCCACCATAGGCATTTTGCGCAGGCACGAACTCGGTTTCTGTCACCAGCCTTTGGCCTGCGCCTGCGACGGGGTGACGCTCGGGGGGGAAGTCCCAAGGGTAGATCGCAAAATCCCAATCTGGGCGGATGCGAAAAGCGTTGTTGATCGCCACAATGCTTTGAAATTCACCCCTCGGCCAATTTGCAGCGGCCACGGCCATCGGGGCGGACCCCAGTATTAATACTTTGCTCACAATATCCCCCGGCTTCGCAAGCCAAAGCTAGGGCAAGGTCCTTGGATTGCCAGAAAATAAAGTGATCAAATGGAATTGAGGTTAGATCGAGAAAGAGGTTCCGCAGCCGCAAGAGCTGCTGGCATTGGGGTTCTCGATCACAAAGCGCGCGCCGATCAGCTCATCGGTGAAGTCGATCACCGCGTTTGATAGGAACGGCAGCGAGACTTGGTCGATCAGCACGCTTTGGCCTGCACCTTGGATCACCAGATCGTCGGCGGCGGGCTCATCCAGCTTGATATCGTATTGAAAGCCTGAGCAGCCGCCACCTTCGACAGCCACGCGCAGGGCCTTGGCCTCGCCAGTCAACGCGGCGATTTCAGCAAGCCGCGCAAAGGCGCGCTCGGTCACTTTGGGCGGAAAATTCATGGCCAGTTCCCTAGATCACAGGTCTATAAGATAGGGCGCTGTGGGCCGCGCCGCAAGGGGCAGTCAGCGCGCCAGTGCCGACCGCAAGAAGGACGCGAAGCGGTGCTTTGCCGCGAAGTCTTGGCAAAACTGCGCATAGACCTCTGCGGCTTGGTCTGGGGTCGGTTTTTGATCGAGGCTGAAGTAATGCTTGCCCGCCACCAAAGGCGCGGCGAGAGGGTCAGACCAAACCACCTTGCCCGCAAGCGCCGCCGTCAGCAGGCGCGGATATTCGCTGTAGATGCCCTCGCTGAAGTGTAGGTTCACAATGCCGCCCGAGGCCGCGATCTCGGCCAAAAGCGCAGGGCCATGTGTGCCATAGGCGAGCGCGCGCACCTCTGGATGTGCGGCCAGAAGCGCTTGGCGACGGGGGTTGAGCGCGCCAAAAAAGATCAGCGGTGCTTGGGGGGGGCTGGCGCGATAGGCGGGCAGTTGGTCGGGGAAAATATACGGACCAAAGCGCAGCCTTTTGCGCAAAACCTTGGGCAAAAACGCATAAGCGGGGGCGTTCAGCGGGCTGAGGTCCAACAGCACATCATATTGCAACGCGCGCCGCAGGATGGCCGCCCGCGACGGCAGCCCCCAAAGCGCAGCACCTTTTTCGTCATAGAAATGCTCGGTTTGCAGGCCGATCTTGAAGCCAAAGGGCAGAACGCGTTTGGTAAAGGAATGCACGCCGACGTAGATGTCCGCGCGCTGCTGCGCTAGGTCGCCAAGGTCAAAGCTGGCAAGCTGTTCTGCGATCTCGGTCAGGATGGGGTGGCGGGCCACAAAGCGCAAGCGCCCGTGGGACGTAAAGCTCCAGTCTTTTCCAAAAAACGATGCAATCCCCACGACTTAACCCGTAATCTTCATGCACAGCCTGAGAAGTTTCCGCTTGCCTGATAGCACCATATATTCCAGCCGTGACATGATCCGCAGCGCAAGCGGGCCTTGGAAATCCTGATAGACAAAGGGGCGGCGGGTTTTCGGGTTTTGGGGGTGCAGAAAGTCCTCGGCAAATGGCCAGACCGCCAGATCACGCTTGCGAAAGGCCATGGTCTCCGCCGCCGTCATGTCACCAAAGCCAAGCCCCTGCGCGCGCGGCAAAGCCTTGGCGATACGGCCCGACAGCGGACGCTTGCGATTGCGAAAGGTCGGCACTTCGGGGCAGTAGAACGCAAAGGGGTCGGCCATCAATGGCATCTGGCTAAAGCTGCCTTTGGCTTGGGCCTCGTTGTGGCCTTCGCCTTGCAGGATTTGAAACCCAGCCGCGCGCAACCTGCCAACATGGGCAAGACAAACGTCCGAGAAGGCAAAGCGCATATCCTTGCGCTCGATATGTGGGGCGCAGACATAGGTGCGGCTTGGCGCGTCAGGCGCATATTGCGCCCACATCTTGCGCGCATAGCCCGCCTTCATGAACAAGGGCGAAATAAAGCCGCAGTCGGGGTCGCGGGCAAAAATCGCGTGCAGGGTGTCGATGTCGGCCGCATCAACAGGGCGCACAATCTGCATATCATCCTGCAAGAACATCAGAAACGGCGTATCCACATCGGCCAAGGCCCGCGCCATATTGCGGTAAAGCCCGCCATGCTGGGCTTTTTCCACTGCCGTAGGTTGCACCAAAGGCACCGAAATCCGCGAGAGAACCTCGATGGTTTCGGGATCGTCCGAGAGATCATCATAAACCACGACCTTCGCCATCGGCATATTGCGTGCCAAAGAGGCGAGGCAAAACTCCAAATAGGCGCCCCGGTTATAGGAAAACACTGCTACGGTAATCACGGCCACGGTTCTGCCAACCCCCTACTTATCTGTCCTTTTAGCCAATTGTCGGCGGCGACGCCAAGGCAAAACGCAAAGCCCGCGCCTTATCCGGTCAGATCGGCATATCTCTGGCATCTGCGCCACATTTCCTTATAACATATCCAACGAAATCAATCTCGAGGCCACATGCTTGCCCCTTATGCCTGCCAACCCGACCAATCCCGCGGCCGCTTGCATCCCGAGAGCATGTCCTCGTTCCGCTCTGCCTTTCAGCGCGACCGTGACCGCATCATCCATTCCTCGGCGTTTCGCAGGCTCAAGCACAAGACGCAGGTCTTTGTCGAACACGAGGGCGATTACTATCGCACGCGGCTGACACACTCGATCGAAGTGGCGCAGGTGGCGCGGACGATCTCGGGGGTGCTGGGCCTGAACACCGACCTTGCCGAGGCGATTGCGCTGGCGCATGACCTTGGCCACACGCCCTTTGGCCACACGGGCGAGGATGCGCTTGCCGAGCTGATGGCGCCCTTTGGCGGCTTTGACCACAACGCCCAAGCCCTGCGCATCGTCACGCGGCTGGAGCGGCACTATGCCGATTTCGACGGGCTGAACCTGACATGGGAGACGCTTGAGGGCATCGCCAAGCACAACGGCCCCGTCACAGGCCCCAATGCCGATGCGAAGCACGACGGCCCGCTGCCCTATGCTTTGGCCGAGGTGAATGCGCAGTGGGATCTGGAACTGTCGACCCATGCCTCTGCCGAAGCACAAGTTGCCGCGATTGCCGACGACGTTGCCTATTCGCACCATGACCTGCACGATGGTCTGCGCTCGGGCCTTTTCGATGAGAACGACCTGATGCAGTTGCCCGTGACCGGCCCTGCCTTTGAAGAGGTTGACCGCCTTTACCCAAGCCTTGACCCGATGCGCCGCCGCCACGAGGCTTTGCGCCGCGTCTTTGGTCGCATGGTTGAAGACGTGATCGCCGTGGCGCAGGGCCGGCTCGAGGCCGCGCAGCCGCAGTCGGTCGAGGATATCCGCCACATGGGCCTGACCATCATCCGGTTTTCGAAACCGCTTTACCAAGAGCTGAAGGCGATCCGCGGCTTTCTCTTTACCCGCATGTATCGTGCGCCTTCGGTCGTCGTCATGCGCGCCGAAGTCACCGAAGTCGTCAACGGCCTGTTCCCGCTGTTCATGGCCGATCCGTCGCTGCTGCCGGCTGAGTGGCGCCACGACATCGACGCGGTCGCCAGCGAGGTCGAGCTGGCCCGTATCGTCGCCGATTACGTTGCAGGCATGACCGACCGCTTTGCGCTGCAAGAAGGCGCGCGACTTTTGGGCTAAGGCTTGGGGCAGGGTGCTTGCATCAGGGCGTTGCGCAGCGTAACGTAATGCATGGATGAGAACAGCCCTGCCCAAGCCAAGACCAAAGGCCGCCCTGCCGCCGTCGATGCGACGCCAAAGGCGCTGAAGGCAGCTCAGAAAATTTTGATAAACCAAGGCTTTGCGCGCCTGACCATCGAGGCGGTTGCCGCCAAGACGGGGCTGGGCAAGCCGACGCTGTATCGCCGCTGGCCCAATGCCTCTGCACTGGCGATGCAGGCCTTGCTGACCATGGCCAAGCCAATCCCAAACCCAAGCGGCCCGATTGAGGCCGCCCTGACCGCGCAGCTTGCGGCGCTGGTTGCGGCATTTGCGACGCCTTGGGGCGCGCAGGTTGTGCAAGTTCTGGCGGCGGCGGCGCTGTCGTCAGAGCCCGGCTCAGAACAAGGGCGCGCCTTTGCCGACAGCCTGTTCGCAGCCCCGCGCAGTGCGGGTCGCACCGCTTTGCAGGCCGCCATCCAGAACGGGGAAATCGCAGCGCCCTTTGCGCTCGAGGCCCTGCTCGATATGCTTTATGCGCCGATTTTGACGCATCTGTTGCTGGGCCAACCCGCCCCCGATGCGGTGTCTCTGGTGAAGACAGCGCTTGCGGCTTGTGCTGTCGGGCCCGCAGCCAAACCGCGCGCACAGCCCCGCACCACCGCACCGCAAGACCCCGCAAAAGACCCACCGCGTCAGGCGTCGTTGTTCTAAGCGCGCCGTTGGGCCTTACGCCAAAAGCTCTGCCATTGCTGCGTCTTTCGCGCTCTGCGCGTAATCAATCGGCCGCAAGCCTCGGGCATCGGTGAGCGACGCATCGGCCCCAAGTGACAAAAGCTGCCGCGCCGCAGCCTCGGCCTGCAAAGACACCGCGATATGCAAAGGCCGCAGCCCCTGCGGATCAAGTGCATTCACATTTGCCCCCCGCGCCACCAGAACTGTGAGCATGTCTTGCCCGACCGAAGCGGCGCCCTCTTGGTCGGTGCCAATGGGGTCAAACTCATCGACGCTGAGGCTGCGCTCGATTGCCGCTTGCAGCACGCCTCGGCCCGCGCGGTCTGTAAGCGCGAGCGCGCCCTGATCGTCCCCCTTGCGTGCCGCCAAAATCCAATCAAGCGCTGTGACGGTGCCAAAGTCGATGGCATGGAACAGCCAAGGCTGGCCAAAGCTGTCCTGACCAAGCGCGATTTGCAGCGAAAGCCCTGCGGTGCTGCCGCTCATCAGCGCCTCGAAGGTCTGGTCGTCATCGGGGTCGGGCAAAAGCGGCTGCGCCAGTGCAGCGGCGGTTGGCGCGCGGCCTCGCGGCAGCACAAAGCGCAGCGCGCGCATCAAGATCAACCGCACCAAGCCCAGCATAAAGCCCGCTTGCCGCAGCGCCGCAGTTAATCTGTTGGTCATCCCTGTCATCGGGTTAAAATGGCTTATGCCAGCGGGCTTTACAATTGGTGAACGTTGACGGCCAGCGCACAGATTGTAACACCAAGCCTAACATATCCTCGCAATCGGCAACTTGGAACTCTGCGCGGGCTGTGCGACATTCGGTCCAAATCAAACGGAGTATGCGATGCATCATCTTGATACGGCCTTGGATCCTATTGTTGCGCTTGCGCTTGTGGGCCTTGTGGGGGTCGGCGCGCAGTGGTTGGCGTTTCGGATACAAATGCCTGCGATTGTGTTGATGCTGGTTGGCGGGATTTTGCTGGGGCCTGTGACGGGGATTTTCATTCCTGTGCGCGATATCGGGCCGCTGCTTGGGCCGATGATCTCGATTGCGGTGGCGGTTATTCTGTTTGAAGGCGGGCTGTCGCTGAACCTGCACGAGCTGGGGGATGCGCGGGGCGGGGTCAAGCGGCTGGTGGTTATCGGCGCGCCGCTGGGGTGGCTGGCCTCCACACTGGCGCTGCATTACGGGGCGGGCTTGGGCTGGGAAAGCGCGACCGTCTTTGGCGGCATTATGATCGTGACGGGTCCGACGGTGATCGCGCCCTTGCTGCGCCAAGCGCGGCTGGCGCAGCGTCCCGCCGCTTTGTTGCAATGGGAGGCCATCGTCAACGATCCTATCGGCGCACTGGCCGCGGTCTTGGCCTTTGCCTTTGTGCAGGTCCAATACGAGACCACCAATGCCGTCGCCGCCGTCGAGCATTTCAGCATCGGCATCATCTTTGCGACGCTGCTTGGGCTTGCGGTCGGGCGCGGGCTGGCCGAGGCGTTTCGGCGCGCGCTTGTGCCGGAATATATGAAGGTCTCGGTCCTGTTTGTGCTGGTGCTGGTGGTGTTTGCGGGCTCGAACTGGGTGATGCATGAAAGCGGGCTGCTGGCGGTGACGGTGATGGGGCTGGTGATCGCGAATGCGCAGTTGCCGTCCTATATCGAGCTGCGCCGTTTTAAGGAACACGCGACGATCCTGCTGGTGTCAGGGGTGTTTATCTTGCTGGCGGCGGGGCTTGATCTGAAGGCGCTTGAGGCTTTGGACTGGCGCACAGCGCTGTTCGTGGCGGTGGTGATTGGCATTGCGCGGCCTTTGCCGGTGCTGATCTCGCTCATTGGCAGCGATATTCCGATGCGCGAGCGGCTGTTGGTGGCCTTTACCGGCCCGCGCGGAGTGGTTTTGATGGCGGTCGCGGGGCTCTTTGGTGAAAAGCTGCATGATTTGGGCGTGGCGGATGGCGATAAGATCGCGCCGATCGCCTTTGTTTTGGTGGCCTCGACGGTGGTGCTGCATGGCTTTGGCTTGACGCCGCTGGCGCGGGCCTTGGGGTTGCGGGCTTCGGAAAATCCTGGGGTTTTGCTGGTGGGCGGTGCGCCGTTCAACACCGAGCTTGGGCTTGCGCTCAAGGCGCTGGATGTGCCGGTGCTGGTGACCGAAGCCAATCCAGGGCGGTTGATCCGTCCGCGCAATGCGGGACTGCCGGTGTTTTATGGCGATATCCTGTCAGAAGCCGCCGAGACCCATGTGGCGTTTCTGGGCTATAAGATCATTCTGGCTGCGACCGACAACGACGCCTACAACACGCTGGTGACAACCGACCTTGCGCCAGAGTTTGGCCGCGAAAACGTCTGGCAGCTGGGGCGGGCGCGGGCGGGCAATGCGCGTCATGCTCTGCCGGTGACACTTGGCGGGCGGATGCTGGGGCAGGGTCACTCGATCGAGGAATACAACAAACGCTTGGCAGAGGGCTGGACGATCCGCACCTCGCGCTTGACCGATGCGTTCAGCTTTGAAGACTGGCGGGAAAAGCGGCCTCTGGCCGAGCTTTTGGTGCGGGTTTCGGCTTCGGGGTCGGTGCGGCTGCTGCAAGAGGGCGACAAAGTGCGCAATCTGGCCGGCACGCGGTTGATTTCGTTGGTGCCACCCGATGCGGCCCCCGAAGAGGCCGCAGCGGATGAAAGCGAAGCCTCAGCGACGGCGCAAAGCGGCCAGCCAAATCAGGCTTAGCCCGCTTGACACAAGGGCGTTCCACCCCGCCATCGAGATGCCAAGCAGCGACCATGGCACCGCATCACAGCGCACAGGCGCACCCGCGTTGATGTCGGTATTGAGCAGATCTGCACCGCTGAGACCTTGCAAGGTGTCAACGGTGCAGCTTGCAAGCCCGTCCCACCACGCAAGTTCGACCCCTGCGTGGTAAAAGCCGATGCCCGCCGTGGTCGCGGCCGCAAGCGCGCCCAGCACAACCCAATGCGCCCCCCCCAGCCGCAGCCCCAGCAGACCCGCGACGACTGCGAGGGCATGCGGCCAACGCTGATAGATGCAAAGCACGCAAGGCAAAAGCCCGCCCATATACTGGAATGCAAAAGCCCCCAGCAGCATCGCAGCCGAGCCCGCCGTCGCCAGTAAAATCAAATGGTTGCGCGTCATTATCCCATCGCTTTCATGATAAGCCAAACCAGAGCAAGCAGGACCAGAACTCCGGCCACGATCCAAGCCATCCGCCGCTCAATAAACACAGCCATCTTGGCGCCATGCGTTTTCAGCAGATAGGCCAGCAGATAGAACCTGCCCCCACGCGCCACAATCGCCGAGACGATGAACCATTTGAGATCAAAGGACACCACACCTGACAGGATGGTCACAACCTTCATCGGCGGCAAATGCGTCAGCCCAGAGGTCACCAGCATCACCAGCACGGCCATATCGCCGGTTTTGGACTTGAGCGCATCAAAGGCGGCGGTCTTGTGGTAAAACTCTAGCAAGGGCAGGGCGATGAGGTCAAAGGCGTAGTGGCCGATCAGCCAGCCAAACACGCCGCCCAGCACCGACGTCACCGTTGCAATCAGCGCATAGCGCCACGCTTGGTCGGGGCGCGCCAAGACCATCGGGATGAACAGCACATCGGCGGGAATGGGGAAAACCGAGCTTTCGACAAATGAGACAGTGCCCATCGCGGCAGGGGCGTGGCGCGAGCCTGCCCATTTCAGGGTCCAGTAATATAGGCGCTTGAACATTATACATCTCCGATCTTCGGCCTTATTGGCCACGCGGCGTCTTGGCCGTCAAGTCATCTTGCGGTGACTGCGGCGTTTGCAACGGCGCCCAAGCGGGCTATGCTGCGCCATCAAGCTACGGAGCAAAGCATGGAATGGCGTGGACGTCGGGGCAGCAATAACATTGAGGACCGTCGCAGAAGTTCGGGGGGACGCGCGGGCAAGGCGGGGGGCATCGGCGGGATTGGCCTGATTGCAGTCGTGCTGATCGGCGCGTTCTTGGGCGTTGATCCTGCGACCTTGCTCAGTACGCTTGAGGGCGGCCAGAGCAGCGCACCAAGCACCATCACCGCCGAGGATAAGGATGCGGGAAATTTCGTGTCGGTGGTTCTTGCCGATACAGAAGAGGTCTGGGCCAAGGCCTTTCGCAGCCAGTTGCGGCGCAGCTATACGCCCGCGACGCTGGTGCTCTATAAGGATGTGACGCAATCGCCGTGCGGGTCGGCTTCGGGCGCGACGGGGCCGTTTTATTGTCCAAGCGACAAGAAGGTCTATCTCGACACCGCGTTCTTCACCACGATGTCGCAACAGCTTGGGGCGCATGGCGATTTCGCCATGGCCTATGTGGTGGCCCATGAAATCGGGCACCACGTCCAAGACGAGATGGGCACGCTTGCCGCTGCCAATAAATTGCGGGCGCAGGTCTCCGAGGCAGAGGCCAATGCGGTTTCGGTGCGAATCGAGCTGCAAGCGGACTGCTATTCCGGGATTTGGGCGCGCGAGGTGCAGCAAACCTTTGGAACCATTGAGCCGGGGGACATCGAAGAGGCGGTCAATGCGGCCAAGCAAATCGGTGATGACACCTTGCAACGCAACGCGGGCCGCCGCCCAATGCCGCATACATTCACGCATGGGACGTCAAAGCAGCGCTCGACTTGGTTTCTCAAAGGCCTTCAATCTGGAAAAATGCAGGTCTGCGATACGTTTAGCGTAAAAGATTTGTAAATCCCTGTTGACGCCGCCGCGCGGCTTAGCTAAATCCCGTTTCAGGTTGCCCGAGTGGTGGAATGGTAGACGCAGAGGATTCAAAATCCTCCGCCGAAAGGCTTGCGAGTTCGAGTCTCGCCTCGGGCACCAATTTTCTTTTTTAGATTTGTACGAAGACATCCAGCGCGCTTCGCGCTGCGATTCGTGCGTTCTATTTCGTCGGATGAGACAATCCTGCGCTTTTGAAATGATTTAAACGCAAATCGAGACAATCCCCTGAGGCGTCAGAGACCATTTCCAAGAATTTTATCCTGTTGGTTAATTCATTAATAAGCGCCGGTTGGTCAGGCGAGATGCAAAACATGCATGCGCGGTAGGGTTGTGGGTGAATGAAGATGTGTCCATAACCATCTGAAAATAATATACTATTTATCGTCGGACCTAGGGTGAAATTCCAGTCATTGGGCAGGCCTTGTTGACAGATTGTTCCCCAATTGTGGCGCGCTTGGCCCGATTTGGGCGCGCAGCCCGCCTCTTTGCTGCCTTGGTTTTGACTTTTTTGCTTTCGGATTTACCAAAGCAGTTGTATCAAATCATAGTCTTACTGGGAAAGACAAAGGCCGCGGGGGCGGTCGTTTAGTGGTGTTGCGTGAAGAAGCGCAATGGACATGAAGAAATTGCTGCCAAGATGCGGACGACTGCTGTCCGTGTTGCAATGTTACTGAAAAGTTTCCTTGAGGCCTTTTGGGCTTGGCTTAGTTTTTTGTGTTCACCGACGACGACAGGCGACAATGCGCGTTCCGAGCTTTCGGGGCGGTAATTTCTGCGGATTCCAATTCGGGGCTCTGCGGCTGCTTGGTCGATAAGGAAGCGAGAAATCGTTTCTGTTGGTGAATGAGGAACTACGATGCCAGTTTTTGCACAATTTAACTTTGATGACCTTGGCACCACTGCAGTTGATAGCTCGGCAGTCGGTGGTATTCAGACCGGATCCTACATCAACGGTGCAACGTCGGTGGGCGGTCAAGCCGTTCTGGACGGCGACAACGATCTGGTGAAACTCTATCACGACGACATCTATCAGATGGATCGTGGCACGCTTGCGATCAACTTCTCTTTGTCCGACGCGCCCCTGACTGCTGATCAGACGGTGCTGTCGCGTGACTCGGTGGGGACAACGGCGGGCGGCTATCACATCGACATTCAAGCCGACGGCTCTGTGGTCATCAGCCACGAGACCGCGACCGGCACCGAGACTTTCGGCACTGCGGCGGGCTTTGCCAATCCAGGTGACACCATCAACCTGTCCTATTCTTGGGATCTGGGCGGCGAGGGTGGCAGTCTGGTCATCAATAACGTCACTTCGGCAGCAACCTTTACCGGCGACGTGCCAAACACCCTTACCATGGATATGGGCGCGAACGATCAGCCTTGGATCATCGGCGCGGGGCAGGCCAACTCTGATCCTGACATTTTGAACAACATCGACCAGCATTTCTCTGGCAGCGTTGATATGTTCCAACTGTCTGATACCGTTGATAATTCCTTTGCTCCAGAAGCCAATCCCGACGTGGCTACTACGCCAGAAGACACGCCAGTCACCATTGCAGTGCTGGCCAACGACACGGACCCCAATGGCGCCACACTGACCGTGACCACGGCAACGGCAGCCAATGGCACTGTGGTGATCAACGCTGACGGCACTTTGGCCTATACGCCGAATGCCGACTACAACGGTGCGGACACCATTAACTATACCGTCACCGATCCAGCGGGCAACCAAAGCTCGACCACGGTTGCAGTAACGGTTACGCCAGTGAATGACGCGCCGGATGCGGTGGATGATGCCTCGCGCACCGCGCTGAACACGCCTGTGACCTTTGCGGTTTTGGGCAATGACACGGATGTCGACGGCGACACGCTGAGCGTGTTTGGCACGCCGACCTCTGAAGATGGTGCGGTTGTTGTCAACGCAGACGGCACGCTGACCTTTACGCCAACGACCGGTTTCACGGGGGTGGCTTCGGTCAGCTATACCGTGACCGACCCTTCGGGTTTGACCGATACCGCCGTTTGGTCGGTCACTGTCGATGATGGAGTTCCTTCGACGCGGGACGGCATCGTCTACGGCACGGGCGCAGGCGATTTGATCGACGCGTCCTATACCGGCGACAACGATGGCGACATGATCGACAGCTCGGATGCCTTGTTGACGGGGGCGGCCCCGAACGACGATCTGGTCTATGCAGGCGCGGGCAATGACACCGTTTTGTCAGGTGCAGGCGATGACGAGGTTTATGGCGGTTCGGGCGATGACTCTTTGGCGGGTGGCGCGGGCGATGACACGCTTTATGGCGGCGCAGGCAATGACACACTCACCGGCGGCGATGGCAGCGACCTTGCTTATGGTGGCAACGGCAATGACGTCATCGACACGCGCGGCACCAACCCTCTGCCGGATCAAGGCTATCCTGGGCTTTATGACTCGGACCTCTATCCGACCAACGATCTGGACACCGTCTATGGCGGGCTGGGCAATGACACCATCACCACCGGTGACGATGCGGACCTGATCTATGGCGGCCAAGGCGATGATGCGATTGATGCCGGATTTGATGACGACACCGTCTATGGCGGCACCGGCAATGACACCATCATTGGTGCAGAGGGCAACGACAGCATCTACGCGGGCCAAGGCGACGACCTTGTCTACGGGGGCTATGCGCCGAACGTGCCGGATGCGGTAAATATTCCTGACGTTGATGGCGATGCTCTGCCGGGGAACGGCCGCGATTATATCAATGGTGGCTTGGGCAATGACACCATCTTTGGCATGGACGATGACGACACTCTGCTCGGTGGCCGTGGCGATGATGTCATCTATGGTGGCATCGACGAAGACCTGATCTCGGGCAATGCTGGCGATGACAGCCTTTATGGCGACGAGGGCAACGACACCATCTACGGCGGCAACGGCAATGATGTGCTGTTTGGCGGCGCGGGCAATGACAGCCTGTTTGGCAATGCTGGCAACGACACGCTGACAGGCGGCCAAGGCGCGGATAGCATGTATGGCGGTAATGACCGCGATACGTTTGTTATCAACACGCCGACAGATGGCTTGGCCGAATACGTCGACGGTGGCGAGGGTGGTGATGACTATGACACCTTGGACCTGCGTGGCTCCGGCCCGTTCAACATTGTCTATGCGGCTGATAATCCAGAGAATGGTGTCGTCAGCTTCCTTGATACCGACGGCAATACCTCGGGCACGCTGACGTTCCGCAATATCGAAAACGTCATCCCTTGCTTTACCCCTGGCACGCTGATTGCGACGCCAAAGGGTGAGATCGCGGTCGAAGACCTCAAGGCAGGCGATCGGGTGATCACGCGTGACAACGGCATCCAGCAGATCCGCTGGACCGGTCGCAAGGACATGGGCTGGCACGATCTGGCGGCCAATCCGCACCTGAAGCCAGTGCTGATCCGTCAAGGCAGCTTGGGCAATGGCTTGCCAGAGCGGGACATGATGGTGTCGCCAAACCACCGCGTCTTGGTGGCCAACGACCGCACAGCGCTGTATTTCGACGAGCACGAGGTTCTGGTCTCGGCCAAGCATTTGGTGGCAAGCCAAGGCATCAGCAGCATTGATGCAGCGGGCGCGTCCTATATCCACTTTATGTTCGATCGCCACGAAGTGGTGCTGTCGAACGGCGCGTGGACAGAAAGCTTCCAGCCGGGGGATTACACCCTCAAGGGCATGGGCAATTCGCAGCGCAGCGAGATTTTCGATCTGTTCCCAGAGCTGAAAACCGATGCTGGGCTTGAGGATTATCAAGCCGCACGGCGCACGCTCAAGCGCCACGAAGCGCTGCTTTTGGTCAAATAAGACAGAGCCGCACAGGTTTAAAACCACCGCAAAGGGGTCCCGTTTTCGGGGCCTCTTTTTTCATGCGCTGCCCAGTGCCTTGACAAGTTTTGCCACAAATTTGCCTAAAACTGCCTCTGGTTCTTCGCAATCGAGACCCAGATCCAACACCTTCTCCCGTTAAAAATTGGTTCAAGTTTCGATCTCTTTTTCTGCGGTGCAGGAAGCGTCTCGAAAGGTTGAATTACGGAAGGTGTTGAAAATGTGTGATAATATGCGCGTGCCTGTTTTGGCTCTGGGCTTTCAAGCTGTCAAAAGAATCGCGGATATGGCGTGTCGCACGTTGACCTTTGTTCAAAGAACGGGGGGCTAAACCATGGCAACAACCTTTAACGTCTTTTTCCTTGGTACGACGGTTCAAATTGATACGGTCGAGGGCAACCTGACGTCCGAGAACCATACCGCGTTGCAGAATATGACCTTTGGCAGCTCGACTGATCCAATTGCGACGCATCTGCAAAAGTTTGCTCCGGGAAGCACGGGCTTTGCGGGCGGGTCGAACTCAACGGCTTATGATGTCGACGATAGCGAGACCTTCACGCTTGATGGTGGCGCCGAGCAGACCGTCGACGCGGCGATGGTCTATAACAACACGGTCATTCGCTATACCGATGGCACCACGGCCACGGTTTCTGCGATTGTCATGCAAGACACCAATGGCAATACCTATCTGCTGCCAAGCCCTGGCACGACGGCGACGACCTATACCAATGCCTTGATGGCGAAACCAATCCAGTCCGTCACCCTTGGCACGGCTTCGCCTTCGGCGGGAACGAACGTCTATGGCATGACGGCTGACCGCTATGTGATGAACCTCAAGGACTATATCGTCGAGGGCACATCGGGCAACGACGTGATCGGCAGCGCTTATACCAGCGACCCTGAAGGCGACCGCGTTGATAACTCTGACGGGATTGACGGGTCGAACAACGACACGATCTCGGCGGGGGCGGGCGATGATATTGTCTCGGCGGGATCGGGCAATGACAGCGTTTATGGCGGCACTGGCAATGACACGCTCTTTGGTGGCATTGGCGACGACACCCTAATGGGTGACGAGGGCAATGACAGCCTGGACGGGGGCGACGGCAATGATCGGCTGTTTGGAGGCTTGGGCAATGACACGGCCTCGGGTGGCGCTGGCAATGATCTGATCTATGGCGGTGACGGCAACGATAGCCTTTCGGGCGGCGACGGCAACGACACCATCTATGGCGACGCGGGCGACGACACGCTGACGGGCGATGCGGGCAATGATGTGCTGGATGGTGGCGCGGGCAATGACCGGCTCTATGGCGGCACGGGGTCCGATACCATGTCGGGCGGCGATGGCGACGACGTCTTCTACCTTGGCAACGGCACAGCGGGCGACACCGATTCCATCGTTGGCGGCGAAGCAGGCGAGAGCATCGGCGACGCCATCGACGGAAGCCTTGCCACCGGCGGCATGACGGTCACTTTCACCGGTAACGAAGCGGGCACGGCAACCACGGCTGCGGGCAATGCGACCTTTAGCCAGATCGAGAACGTCTATGGTGGCGTCGGTGCCGACAGCATCAACGCTTCGGCAAGCACCACAGCGCATCTCTTTGACACCGGCGCGGGCAATGACACGGTCATTGGCGGCTCTGGAGCCGAGACGATTTACGGCGGCGCGGGCAGTGACAGTATCAGCGCAGGGGCTGGCAATGACTCTGTCTTTGGCGGCACTGGCAATGACAGCATCAGCGGCGGCGACGGCAACGATTATCTTGACGGCGGCGAAGGCAACGACACCCTTGATGGCGGCGCGGGCAGCGATACCCTTTACGGCGGCGCGGGCAATGACGTCCTTTATGGCGGTGCGGATGCCGACATCATCTATGCGGGCGCTGGCGACTCTGTCGATGGTGGCGAGAGCACGACCGCCGGCGGCGTCGACAACGACATTCTGATCGTCGAGTCGGGGTCGGTCATCACCTATGGCGGCGGCAACGACGAAAGCGGCATTATCACGTTGGCCTCGGGTGGCACGCTCAAGTTCTCCAATATCGAGCATGTGACCTACGCGGGCCCAGTGGACGGCACCAACGCAAGCGACGTGATCGGCGCGGGCTATGTGGACGTCAACGGTGACCAGATCGACGGCACTGACGGGTTGAATGACGTCGTTTATGGCTATGGCGGTAACGACAACATCTCGTCCGGCTCTGGCAATGACACCGTCTATGGTGGCACAGGCAATGACACGATTTACGGCGGCGCGGGCAATGATGTCCTGTACGGCGACGCGGGCAACGACAGCATCTTTGGCGGTGACGGCGCCGATAGCATCTATGCCACCGAGGGCAATAACACCGTCGACGGCGGCCTTGGAAACGACGCCATCTATGGTGGCCTTGGTAACGACAGCATTCTGGGCGGCGAGGGCGATGACAGCCTAAGCGACACCGGCGGCAACAACTATGCCGATATGGGGGCTGGCAATGACCGCGTCTCTACGGGGGCGGGCAACGACACGATCTTGGGCGGCACTGGCAATGACACCCTCTATAGCGGCGCGGGCAATGACGTCCTTGATGGTGGTGCTGGCAATGATTTTCTCTATGGCGGCGACGGCAATGACACCCTTACGGGGGGCGACGGCTCGGATTATCTTGACGGCGGCGACGCTGACGACCTGATCTTTGGCGGCGCGGGCGATACGGTCGATGGCGGCGCGGGCTATGATACGCTTGATCTGAGCGTCTATCGCCACAGCGGCACGCAAATCATCTATGATCCGACAAATCCGCAGAACGGCACGGTGCAGTTTTTGGACAGCAGCGGCGCGGTGACAGGCACGCTTGGATTTACCAATATCGAGCATGTGATTGCCTGTTTTACGCCGGGCACGATGATCTCGACCCGTGGCGGCGAGCTGCGCGTTGAGGATTTGGCGGTTGGCGATTTGGTGCTGACACGCGACAACGGGTATCAACCGATTCAGTGGCTTGGCCGACGCGATCTGTCTGCGGACGAGCTGCGCGCCACGCCAAAATACAACCCCATTCGCATTGCTGCGGGGGCTTTGGGGCAGGGCTTGCCACGACAAGATATGCTGGTCAGCCCGCAACACCGCGTCTTGGTCGCCAATGCCCGTGCCGAGCTTTTGTTCGCCGAGCACGAAGTCTTGGTCGCCGCCAAGCACTTGACCGATCTGCAAGGCATTGACCGGATCACGCCGCAAGGCGTCAGCTATATCCACTTTATGTTTGAGAACCACGAGATCGTGCTCTCGGATGGCGCTTGGACCGAGAGCTTTCAACCGGGGTTAGGCAGTTTGGCGGGCTTGCTGGATGCGCAACGCGATGAAATTCTCGAGCTGTTCCCCGCGCTGCGTCAAGGCGAGGATTATCCCGCCGCGCGCACCACTCTGCGCGCCCGCGAGGCTCGGGTTTTGGTGGCGGCGTAAGGAAAACGCTTAGGTGGTGTTCCCATTCCTGTGCCGCCACGCGGCCCAGTCTTCGGGCGTGTCTAGGTCGGTAAGCGCATGGCGGGCGGGCAGAGGGCACAGCCGCACGCGATCGGCATGGCGCTGGATGACCTCGCGCGCGCCGACGTCTCCGCGAAGGGTCTGAAATTCAGGCAGGAGATCGGCGGGAAAAATCACCGGATGCCCTGCTTTGCCCGCAGCCGCTCCGCGCCAAATTGCCCGCGGCTCTTGATCGAAACAACCCATCAGCAGGCGCAGATCGTCCGCGTCCAGCTCTGGCATATCAGCGGGCAGCACCATGACGGCCGTTGCGGCCCCCGCACATGCCGCCCGCAAAGACGCAGCCATACCTTCGGACGCATCGCCAACCTCGATCACCGTGATCGGCAATCCTGCCAGACAGCGCCTGCGCGATGGGTCGGGCAGGCGCAGCGTCACCACCACATTGCCCGAGACCGCGCAAGCAAGCCGCGCCTGCCTGCGCAGCATCGCCTCGCCCGCCACCAGTTCCAGCAGCTTATCCCCCCCGCGCATGCGCGAAGACGACCCCGCCGCCGGGATAATGACGCGCAAGACCGCCGCCTTAGCCGCGCATCCTTGCGCCATCACCGTCCCAAAGCGGTTCTAGATGCACCACCGCGCGACGTCGCTCGCCAAGGATTTCGATCTCACATTCCAGACCGTCCTTGATCTTATCGGCAGGCAAAAAGCCCATCGCCAAAGACTTTTGCGTAAAGTGCGAATAGCCGCCCGAGGTACAGAAACCGACCACCTCGCCGTCCAGCCAGATCGGCTCCCATGCAACCACATCGGCGTCCTTGGCATCGACGATAAAGGACACAAGACGACGCTTCGGACCCGCGGCTTTCTCGGCGGTGGCGGCGGCTTTGCCGATCCAATCCGCGTCTTTGTTCCAGCGGATAAAGCGGTCCAGACCCGTCTCGCAAGGGGTGTAGTCAGGGCTAAACTCGCGGCCCCACGACCCGAACCACTTGTCCAGACGCAGGCTCATCATCGCCCGCATGCCAAAGGCGCGCAGGCCAAGATCCGCCCCCGCCGCATTCAGCACGTCCCAAAGATGGCGTACGGACATGTGGTCGGTATAGATTTCATAGCCCAGATCGGCGGTATAGCTGACCCGTTGCACGATGCAGTTGGCCATTCCCACCGTCATACGTTTGACGTCCATGAACTTGAACGCTTCGGCCGAGACATCGGAACGGGTGACGCGGGCCAGCAGCTCGCGCGCCTTTGGTCCCGCAATTTGAAAGCCCGAGCGCGCGTCCGAGATGTTCTCGATGCTGACGCCCTCGGTCAGGTTTTGCTCGAACCAGCGCTGATGCCAACCCTGCGCCCCATAGCTTGCGGTCAGTTGGAACTCGGTCTCGGACAGGCAGGACACGGTGAAATCGCCAAAGATTTTGCCCGAATGTGCCAGCATTGGCGTCAGTGACAGGCGGCCCACCTTTGGAATGGTGCCCGCCATGATGCGGTCCAGCCAAGCGCGGGCGTTTGGTCCTTTGATCAGGTATTTGCCAAAGTTCTGCACCTCGTTGATGCCGACACCTTCGCGCACAGCCATAACCTCTTGGCGCGTGGCCTCCCAAGCGTTGGAGCGTTTGAAGGTAGGCGTCTCGTAGATGGGTTCGTTCGGCAGGGCGTAATAGTTCGGCACCTCGAGCCCGTATTGCTGGCCCCAAACGGCGCGCATCTCGGTGAATGTGTCATACATCGGCGTCACGCGGAACGGACGCGCTGCGGGGCGTTCCTCGTTCGGATAACCGACCGAAAAGCGCATCTGATAGTTCTCGATCACTTTCGGAACGGTATACCCCGGCGAGGTCCAGGTGCCAAAGCGCGAGACGTCAAAGCCGCGCGGGTCGCGCTCGACCTCGCCCTCGATCATCCATTGCGCCAGTGCAAGCCCCATGCCGCCGCCTTGGCTAAAGCCCGCCATTACGGCGCAGGCGCTCCAGTAATTGCGCAGACCCTGCACAGGACCAATCAGCGGGTTGCCATCGGGCGCAAAGGTGAACGGCCCGTGAATCACCCGCTTGACGCCCGACTTTTCAAGCACGGGGAAGCGGCGATAGGCAAAGTTCACCGAGTCTTCGATCTTGTCGAATTGCTCATTCAACAGCTCGTGGCCAAAGGTCCAAGGCGTGCCGTCAATCGACCACGGCTCGCAGGGTTTCTCGTAAAAGCCGATGCACAGGCCGCGACCCTCTTGGCGCAAATAGCTCTCGCCACCGGGGTCCATGACGTGCGGAAACTCTTTGCCCGTTTTCAGGATGTCCATGATTTCGGGGATGTCATCGGTGACCAGATACTGGTGCGCCATCGGCAAAAGGGGCAGGTAAACCCCCGCCATCGCACCGATCTCGCGCGCCCAAAGCCCGCCTGCGTTGACCAGATGCTCGCAATAGACCGTGCCTTTTTCGGTGACAACTTCCCAGCCTTCGGCGGTCGGGTTGGTCTCGAGCACACGGTTGTGCAAGACGATCTCGGCCCCGCCCATCCGTGCCGCTTTGGCATAGGCGTGGGTGGTGCCCGATGGGTCCAAGTGACCGTCCAGCGGATCATAAAGAGCGCCGACGATGCCCTCAAGGTTGACCAGACCCGAAGTGAATTTGCGGATTTCCTCTGGCCCCAAAATCTCGGTATCAAGCCCCATATAGCGGTGCTTGGCGCGCTCGGCCTTCAGTTGGTCAAAGCGCTCGTGGGTGTCGGCCAAGGTGATGCCGCCAACATGGTGAAGGCCGCAAGACATGCCCGTCAGCTCTTCCAACTCTTTGTAGAGGCGAATGGTATAGCCCTGAAGCGCCGCCATATTGGTGTCGCCGTTCAGCGTATGAAACCCGCCCGCCGCATGCCACGTCGAGCCCGAGGTCAGTTCTGAACGCTCGATCAGCATGACATCCGACCAACCAAGCTTGGTCAAGTGGTAAAGAACCGAACAGCCGACAACTCCGCCGCCAATAACCACGACACGCGTATGGGTTTTCATCTGGGTATCCTTGTTTGACTGGCCCGTGACTCTTGCCACCCTAGAGGTAATGGGCTTTTTCGCCAAACGTCGTGCTTTGCGCGACAAAAAAGCGTCGCTTTTGTGGGGTGGCGGCAGGTTGCAAGCGCCATAGACCAAGGCTCAAAGCTAGGATACCAAGGCGGCGCAGCAAGGAGAGCATCATGCGGGTTTCATTTTGGGGTGTTTTGGCGATCACCGCGGCGGTTTTGATCGCTTTGGTGGCGATGCGTCCGCTTTTGCCGATCGACGAGACCCGCTATCTCAGCGTCGCTTGGGAGATGTGGCAAAGCCACGACCCCGTGCACCTCACCAAAAACGGCGAGATGTACACGCATAAGACGCCGCTTTTGTTCGTGATGATCAACCTTGTCTGGCTGGTGACGGGGGTGAGCGAGTTCGCGGCGCGGCTGGTTGGGCCTGCGTGTGCGGTGGCGATGGTGGCGGGCACGGGGCTGCTTGCGCGGCGGATTTGGCCTGCGGATCGTGACCTTTCGCTGCGGGCGATGGTGGTGCTGATCGGCTTTCCGGTATTCTTGATCTATGGCTCGGCGACGATGTTTGATGCGCTGTTGGGGTTGGGCGTGCTTGCGGGGGCGGCTGCGATTTGGCGGATCGGACAGGGCGAAGATGGGCGGGGGCCTTGGGTCGCGCTGGGATTGGCTTTGGCTTTTGGGATTTACGCCAAAGGTCCGGTGATCTTGGTGCATCTTGCGCCGTTGCTGGTCGGTATTCGGCTTTGGGCGCCAAACCCGCCGCGATTGGCGCAGATGCTCAAGGGCTTTGGACTGGCTCTGTTGGTGGCTTTGGCCTTGGTGGCGCTGTGGTTGGTGCCGACTTTGGCGACCGCGCCGCCCGCCTTTGTCAAAGAGCTGCTGTGGACGCAATCGGCGGCGCGGGTTGCGGGGGGCATGGCGCATGATCGCCCGATCTGGTTCTTGGCGGCGCTGTTGCCGTTGATCCTGTTTCCTTGGGGCTGGTCGCTGGGCATCTGGCGTCAGATTGGCAAGCGTTGGCGGATGGAGCCTGCGCTGCGTTTTTGTGCGCTTTGGGCGGGGTCGACGCTGGCGCTGTTTTCGTTGATTTCGGGCAAGCAAGTGCATTACTTGCTGCCCGCGTTTCCTGCTGTAGCGCTGTTGTTTGCGGCGGCGGGGCCAAAGCTGGGGCGCGGCTGGGCGAACCTGCTGCTGGTGCCACTGGCGGCTGCGATGCTGGCGATTGGGTCGGGGGCGGTTAAACTCGGTGCGGATATGGCAAGCCTGACGCCGCTCTGGCCGATCGCGGTCTTTGGCGCCGTTTTGCTGGGCCTTGCCGCATACCTGTGGCGCGCGCCGCGGCTTGCGGGCAATGCGGTTGCGGGTGTCGGGCTCGCCTTGGGGCTGCATCTGGTGATCGCGCTGACGGGGCTTTACCCCGCCTATGACGGTCAAGCGCTGGCCAGCCGTTTGGCGCAGTCAGAGCCGCAGGGTCTTGCCGTGACCAATGGCGAATATCATGCCGAGGTGAATTTTCTGGGACGGTTGACGACCAATGTGGCGCTGACCCCTGATATGGCCAGCCTGCGCGTTTGGGCCGTGGCGCATCCGCAAGGCGTGATCTTTGGTCGGGTTGATGGGTCTCCTCTTGCGGCAGCACCGCAAGAGGTCTTTCGTTATATGGAAAAGGACTGGGGCCTCTGGCCCGCCAGCGCTATTTCTCAGGAATAAGCCCCTTCGGGCTAAACCGCATCACAAGCAGCAACACGAGGCCCAGCACAACCAAGCGCAAGTGCGGGGCCGCGTCGATCAGATGCGCCTTAAGCACGCCATCCGACAGCGGCGCGGTGATGTACCCCATCGCCACCGGACCTGCGTTCTCGACGATCAGCCAAAGCCAACCCATCAGCAAGCCGCCCAAAACCGCGCCCCAGTTGTTGCCCGAGCCGCCCACAATCACCATAACCCAAATCAAAAAGGTATAGCGCAGCGGGATATAGCTGTTGGGCGTCAGCTGCCCTTCCATCGAGGTCAGCATCGCGCCTGCCAGACCCACAACCGCCGAGCCGACCACAAAGATCTGCAAATGGCGGCGGGTGACGTTCTTGCCCATCGCGCTTGCTGCGACCTCGTTGTCACGGATCGCGCGCATCATCCGACCCCAAGGGCTGTTCAATGCCCGCTCGGAAAAGAAGATGACAACCAGCAGAACGGCGGTGAAAAGCATCAGATACAGCAGTTTCACAAGGATCGTTGAGGCCTGCGTCGGGTCCATGCCAATCGAGTTTGCCGCCGACAGGAAGCCTGCGCTTTGTTGCAGGTCAACCTCGTAGGGGACGGGCCAAGGGCGGGGCAGGCCGATCATGTTTTTGACGCCGCGTGCCAGCCAGTCCTCGTTCTTCATCACTGCCAGCACGATCTCGGCAATACCAAGCGTGGCAATCGCCAGATAATCCGAGCGCAGGCCCAAAGCGACTTTACCAATCGCCCAAGCCGCAATGCCCGCGAACAAGGCCCCCACTGGCCATGCGACCAAGGACGGAAGACCAAGGCCGCCGATGTTGCCGGACTTGGCCGGATTAACTGCCTCGATCGCATCGGCCGCGCCGTCAAACATCTCGCGGAAGGCAAAGAAGCCAACCACCAGCAGACCCGTGACGACCCAGCCTCGCGTGCGCCCCGGTTTCATGCGGCGATAGGTGGCAATCACCCCCACCAGAACCGCAATGCCAAAGGCAATCGCCAACAGAATGCGCGGCCCGCCTGCGGACCAAGCTTCGGGCACAGGATTGCTCGACACCAGCACAACCGCCAAGCCGCCCAAAGCAACCGAGCCCATGATGCCCGTCGAGAACAGCCCCGCATAGCCCCACTGCATGTTCACGCCCAAAGCCATGATCGCCGAAAGCACGCCGATGTTCAGGATTTGCAGGCTGAGGTTCCAGCTTTGCAGCATCCCCGTCAGCAAGAACAAAATCCCGACGCCTGCGAAGAGAAGAGGAGTCCGTGTCATATCATTTCCCCTTAAAGATGCCGGTCGGGCGGAACAGAAGGACGATCACAAGGATGCCAAAGCTGACCGCGAATTTGTAGTCGGTCGACAAAAGCTGCAGCAAGGTGGTCGGCCCAAGATCAATCTCGACCACATAGGTCACCACTTTTTTCCACGCATAGGTCACGAAAACCTCGGAGAACGCGATGATAAAGCCGCCCGCAATCGCGCCAAGCGGGTTGCCAAGACCGCCCACCACAGCCGCTGCAGCAATCGGCAACAGCAGTTGGAAATAGATATAGGGGCGGAAAGACTTGTCCAAACCGTAAAGCGTGCCCGCAATCACCGCCAGCGCCGAGGCCAAAATCCACGTCACCATCACGACCCGCTCTGGGTTGATGCCCGACAACAGTGCCAGATCTTCGTTGTCCGAAAACGCCCGCATCGATTTGCCCGTACGCGTCCGGTTCAGGAACCAAAACAGCGCGATCACGCAAAGCACCGCCGTCACCACCGTGATCGCTGTTGTCGATTTGATCACCAAAGCCTCGGACAGCCCTGTTGCGGCCTTGAAGGTTTGCGCCGAAATCAGAAACCGCTCACCATCGGCAAAGCTTTGCTCTTCGGGGCCAATGATCATCCGTGTCAGACCGTTGGTCACGAACATCACACCAGTCGAGACGATCACCAGAATGATGCTGTCGACCTTCTTGGCGCGGTAAAAGCGATAGACCAGACGGTCCGTCGCAAGCACAAATACCGAGGTCACCGCGATGCCAAAGGGCAAAGCAAGCAGGGCCGTCGGCAGCACACCCGCCGAGATCCCCATCGACTGAAACAGCCACGTGAACAAAATCACCCACATAGTACCAAACGCCATGGTGTCGCCATGCGCAAAGTTCGAAAAGCGCAGAATGCCAAACACCAAAGTCAGCCCCAGCGCGCCAAGCGCCAACTGGCTGCCATAGGCCAACCCAGGGATGAACACATAATTCAGAAATGCAACGAGCGCGTTCAAAATATCCATAATCTCAGCCCCCCAAGAACGAACGGCGGACTTCGGGGTCGGCCAATAGCGCTTGTCCTGTGTCGGTGAACCGATTGGTCCCCTGCACCAAGACATAGCCTTTGTCTGCAATATCAAGCGCTTGGCGTGCGTTCTGCTCGACCATCAGGATCGAGATGCCGCTGCGGGCAACCTCGATGATGCGGTCGAAAAGTTCGTCCATCACGATCGGGGACACGCCTGCGGTCGGCTCGTCAAGCATCAAGACCTTGGGCTGCGTCATCAACGCCCGCCCCACAGCCACTTGCTGACGCTGACCGCCCGACAGTTCGCCTGCCGCCTGATAGCGTTTTTCCTTCAGGATCGGGAACAGGTCATAGACCTGCGCCATCGTATCCTTGATGTCGTCCTCGCGGATGAAAGCCCCCATCTCGAGGTTTTCTTCCACCGTCATCGACGTGAAAATGTTGCTGGTCTGCGGCACAAAACCCATGCCTTTGCGCACCCGCGCTTGCGGCGACAGTTTGGTGATATCCTCGCCATCCAGCACCACGCGCCCCGAGCGCAGGTTGAGCATACCAAACACGGCCTTCATCGCCGTGGACTTGCCCGCACCGTTTGGTCCGACGATAACCGCGATTTGTCCGCGCTCTACCGAGATCGTACAGTTGTGCAAGATGTCGACGGCACCATAACCACCGGTCATGGCCTCGCCACTCAAAAACGGCTCAGACATGCGCCGCCCCCTTTACTTTGTTTTTCAGCCCCGTGCCGAGATAAGCCTCAATCACACGCTCGTTGTTTTTGACCTCGTCGATGCTGCCCTCGGCCAGCACTTTGCCCTCGGCCATGCAGATCACGGGTCCGCAAATGCGCGCGATAAAGTCCATGTCATGCTCGATGACGCAGAAGGTATAGCCGCGCTCTTGGTTCAGGCGCACGATAGCATCACCGATGGTATTCAGCAGCGTGCGGTTCACGCCGGCGCCGACCTCGTCCAGAAACACCATCTTGGCATCGACCATCATGGTGCGGCCCAGCTCGAGCAGCTTTTTCTGACCGCCCGAGATATTGCTGGCACGGCTGTCGGCCAAATGACTGATGGTCAGAAACTCCAGCACCTCATCGGCGCGGTCTCGGATGCGGCGCTCTTCGGCGGCAACCGCGCCTCGGCGGAAGCAGGCGTTCCACAGGCTTTCGCCCGATTGGTTGGCTGGCACCATCATCAGGTTCTCGCGCACGGTCATCGAACCGAACTCATGCGCGATTTGAAACGTGCGCAACAGCCCCTTGCCGAACAGCTCGTGCGGCGGCAGGCCGGTGATATCTTCGCCCGCCATCAGCACACGACCCGAGGTCGGCGGCAAGCGACCCGCAATGACGTTGAACAGCGTGGTTTTGCCCGCGCCATTTGGCCCGATCAAACCGGTGATAGACCCCGTCTTGATCTGCAAGGATGCACCATCAACGGCGTGGAACCCGCCGAAATGCCGGTGCAGGTTGTCGACAACTATCATCTGTTTCCCCCAGTTATCGGCTTCTTGCCCGCTCTTTAGCGGCGGGTCTTGGATATGGCAACGGCCCGAGAAAACCTCGGGCCGCAGCATTCGTTTGTTTTTTCGCTTAGCGGAACTTGTCGGTGACCGCGACGCCGTCGGTGATGGTGTACTCGCGGAAGTTACCAGCCGATTCGCCTTTGCCGACCAACTCGACCGCGGTGGCGCCGACATAGTCCACGTCCACACCCTGCGCGATCAGCTCAAGCGCCTTGCCCAATTCGCCTGGGAAGATCTGCTCGCCTGGTGCGTTGGCCACGTCCATGACTTTGGTGGTCCAGTCTTTGGAGTTGGTCGACTTTGCAGCCTCCATCGCCAAAAGCATCAGAGCCGCCGCGTCATAGCTTTCGCCGGTGTAGGACGAGCTTGGGTCAAAGCCTGCAGCCGTTGCCAGCTCTTTGAACTTGGCCGAGCCTTCGGAGTCAGTGCCGGGGACGTCGCCATAGCTGCCGTTCAGGCCCGAACCAAAGGCCGAGATCAGCGCTTCACCATACATGCCGTCGGGCAGGTAGAAGGTGCTGAACGCGCCCGAGTCCAAAGCCGCTTGGATCACGCCCTTGCCGCCTTGGTCAACGTAACCAGCCACAACCAGAACGTCGCCGCCTGCTGCTGCCAAAGTCGCGACTTCTGCCGAATAGTCAGCCTTGCCGTCTTCGTGCGAGGTGTTTGCAGTTACAACGCCGCCCTTGGCCTTGAACGCAGCTTCGATCGAATCCGACAAACCTTTGCCGTAGTCGTTGTTGGTGTAAGACACTGCGATCGACTTCACGCCACGCTCGGTCAGAACGTCAGCGATGACTTCGCCTTGACGTGCGTCCGAAGGCGAGGTCCGGAAGAACAGACCGTCAGTCTCTGCGGTGGACAAACCGGGCGAGGTGGCCGAAGGCGAGATCATGCCAAGGCCGTTTGGACGTGCCACGTTTTGCAGAACCGAACCCGTGACGCCCGAGCAATCTGCGCCCATCAAGCCGTTGATTTTCTCAACGGTAACCAAACGCTCTGCTGCCGAGGTGGCTGCTGCTGCGTCAACACAGGTGCTGTCGCCGCGCACAGACGTAACCGTGCCGCCGCCCAAGAACTTGCCCGAAGCGTTCACTTCCGAAATCGCCAGTTCAGCGCCCGAAGCCATGCCAGGGGTGATGGTTTCAAGCGGGCCGGTAAAGCCAAGCAAGATACCGATTTTTGCGTCTTCAGCATGTGCAGCGCCAACCATCAGTGCGCTAGCAGCGGTCGCCAAAAGCAGTTTTTTCATTCTTTTCTCCCTTAGTGGATTTAAAATCCTAGCCGCAGCCTAGAGTGGCTCTTTTGAAAAGAAAAGCACCTTGGTTGGATTGAGACCAAGCCCGCAGCCGGCTTTCCGTTACGTCACTTTGGGCAGGCCGCTTAGATCGAAAGCCGTCCCGCAATCGCTGTTCCAGGCATGCCTTGGGTGCCGCGCTCTCGGTAGGGGGTGGTGCTATAGTGGCTGCGATAGCATTTCGAGAAATGCGACGGGCTGGCAAAACCGCAAGCCAGAGCGACGTTAATGACCGACATATCCGTTTGCATCAGAAGGTTACGTGCTTTTTGCAGGCGCAGCTCCATGTAATAGCGCTTGGGGCTGCGGTTCAGATAGCGGCGGAACAGCCGTTCCAACTGCCGCGTGCTCATGCCAACGTCTTCGGCCAAATCGGCAGGGCTCAGCGGATCTTCAATCGCGCCTTCCATCATCTGGATGACTTGGCTCAGCTTGGGATGGCGCACGCCGATGCGCGTCGGGATCGACAGGCGCTGGGTGTCTTGGTCGGTGCGAATGGCAGAATAGATCATCAGATCGGCGACGTTATTGGCCAGATCTTCGCCATGGTCCGAGGCAATCAAGCGCAGCATCAGGTCGATCGAAGAGATCCCGCCCGCGGTGGACCAGCGATTGCCATCCATCACAAAGACCGATTTCGTCAGCTTGACCGCTTCGAATTCTTCCGAGAACCCGTCTTGGTTTTCCCAATGGATGGTCGCCCGCTTGCCGTCCAACAGACCTGCTTTGGCCAAAGCATAAGACCCGGTGCAAAGCCCGCCAATCGCCACACCGCGCCGCGCTTCACGGCGCAGCCAGTTCAGCACGGGCTTGGTGCACGTCTTCTGAATTTCGATGCCGCCGCAAACCAAAATGGTGTCGTCGCGCTCGACCTCTTCCAAACCGAAGTCCAACTTGAAGGTCGCGCCGTTCGAGCAGGTCTTCTCAACGCCGCCTTCACCACAAAGCGCCCACGTATAAACCGGATAGCCCAAGACATGGTTCGCCAGCCGCAAAGGCTCGATTGCCCCTGCGAAATTGATCATTGTGAACTGATCCAAAAGCAAGAAAACGAACCTGCGGGGCTCGGTCTCTTTTTTGGTTTGGGTGGCTTTTGGTGATGGCGCTGACATGGTGCGACCTATTTTGTCGTTATTGCGCCAAGGAAACAGGAAAACTTAACCTCTGCAAGGCCGATCTGCGCTGATTTGACGCCTTTCACCCTTTGCAAGGGAGGATAATTTTCATATACCCCGCGACGATATCGCTAACGGAAGGGAAGCTCGGATGACCATGGGTTGGACTAAATCGGATTGGCGCAGCAAACCACGCGTGCAAATGCCTGATTATCCAGATGCCGCAGGCTTGACCGCCGTTGAGGCGCAGCTTGCCAAATACCCGCCTTTGGTTTTTGCAGGCGAAGCGCGCAAGCTGAAAAAGCAACTGGCGCTGGCCTCTGAGGGCAAAGCGTTTTTGCTGCAGGGCGGCGATTGCGCCGAGAGCTTTGCAGAGTTTTCGGCTGACAACATCCGCGACACCTTCCGTGTGATGCTGCAGATGGCCGTGGTGCTGACCTATGGCGCGAAAGTGCCGGTGATCAAAGTGGGCCGCATGGCTGGCCAGTTCGCCAAGCCGCGCTCGGCCAATACCGAGATGATCGGTGGCGTGGAATACCCAAGCTATCGCGGTGACATCATCAACGGCTTTGAGGCCACGACCGAAGCCCGCGTGCCCGACCCACAGCGTATGCTGCAAGCCTACACGCAGGCGGCGGCGTCTTTGAACCTGCTGCGCGCGTTCTCCACAGGCGGCTTTGCCGACATTCACCGCGTGCACTCTTGGACCCTTGGCTTTGCCGAGCATGACAAGGCAGAGCGTTACCGCGAGATTTCCAACCGCATTTCCGATGCGCTTGATTTCATGAACGCGGCGGGCGTCAACTCGGACACCGCGCATGCGCTGTCCGCCGTTGATTTCTACACCAGCCACGAAGCCCTGCTGCTGGAATACGAAGAGGCGCTGACCCGCGTTGACAGCATCACCGGCAAAGTCGTTGCAGGTTCGGGCCATATGGTTTGGATCGGCGACCGCACCCGTCAGCCCGACGGCGCGCATGTCGAATTCTGCCGTGGCGTGCTGAACCCGATTGGCCTTAAGTGCGGTCCGACCACGACGGCGGACGACCTCAAGGTGCTGATGGCAAAGCTGAACCCGGAAAACGAAGCGGGCCGTCTGACGCTGATCGCGCGCTTTGGTGCGGGCAAGGTTGGCGACAACCTGCCACGTCTGATCAAAGCCGTCGAAGAAGAAGGCGCCAAAGTCGTCTGGTCTTGCGATCCGATGCATGGCAACACCATCAAGGCGGCGTCGGGCTATAAAACCCGTCCGTTTGACTCGGTGCTGCGCGAGGTTCGCGAGTTCTTCCAGATCCACAAAGCCGAGGGCACCATCCCAGGTGGCGTGCACTTCGAGATGACCGGCCAAGACGTGACCGAATGCACCGGCGGTCTGCGCGCCGTGTCGGATGAGAACCTTGCCGACCGCTATCACACCGCGTGCGACCCGCGCTTGAACGCGTCGCAATCGTTGGAGCTGGCATTCTTGGTGTCGGAAGAGCTGTCTGCGCAACGCGCCGCATCGCACCGCGTCGCGCTCTGATCGCTAGGCTGATCTAAATACAAATGGCGGGGGGAAACCTCCGCCATTTTGCTTTGTCAGACCCCTAGTCGCGCGATGAGACCAAGCGCAGGGCAGGTGGCGCCTCTGATCGGATATGCGGATCAGCAATCATCTCTGGCGCATCATTTTGTGCAACGATCGAGAGCTTGGGCGCTGTCAAATCTTCGCGCTTTACCCGTGAAATCGCAAATCGCCGTGGCTGACGCCCGACCAACCCATGCGTTGACAGGCACCCCAACGCCAAGGTCTGCTCGTCCGCATCGCCCACCAAGGGCAGCAGCAGCATCCGACCCGTCAATGCAGGTTTGCCAAGCGCGCGCTCGGCCTCAAGATGGATGTCGAGCACCGCCGAAGATTGAAACACCTCTTCCAACTCTTCGGCAAGCCGTGCCCGCGCCACAGGTTCAAAGAGCGTGCCAAGCGGCATCCCGCGGGCATCCATGCCCAAAATATCATGCAAATGCATCCCCGAAATCCGAAAGCGCGCATGGCCTTTGGCAACCCTCTCGACCAAGAACACGCGGTCAAGCACCGAAGCCAGCCCCTTGGGGTCAAGGTCTTGCCGCTTGGGCAGGAATGGCCCGCGCCGCAACGCCTCCCAATAGCCACGCACAAGTTGCAGATGTTGCTGCATTTCAATCGAGGCAGCTTCCTTTGTGGGACTGCGACCAAAAAAACCGACCATAAACTGCACCTTTCGCACTATATCAAATAACAGCGGGCCCCCGAACTCGGTCAGAGGGCCCTTTACCTTTTCTTAAGCATACACATTCCGATGCCATTTGCGGCAAGTTTCTATATAAATGGTAAACACCTCACCCCAGCAGGAGCCCCCCCGATGACAGTTTCAATGACAGGATTTGCCACGCGAAAAGGGCAGGCCGAAGGATACGCTTGGGCGTGGGACCTGCGCTCGGTCAATGGCAAGGGGCTGGATGTGCGGCTGCGGGTGCCGGACTGGATTGACGGGCTGGAACATGCGCTGCGGGCAGAGCTGACACGGGCGCTGCAACGCGGCAATGTCAGCCTCACGCTCAAGGTTCAGCGCGACGATGCCGCTTCAACCGAGGCGCTGCGGGTCAATCCTGTCATGCTGTCGGCGGTGCTTGGCGCGCTGAAACAGGTCGAGGATGCGGCGATGGCGTCGGGGGTGACCTTGGGCCAGCCGACAGGGGCCGATGTGCTGGCGGTGCGCGGCGTCGTTGATACCCAAGCGGTTGACGCCGACATGGGGCCGGTTCGAGCGCTGCTCTTGGCCGATCTGGTGCCATTGCTGGCCGATTTCCAAGCGATGCGGGCCTCGGAAGGGGCGGCGTTGCAGGGGGTGATTGCGGGCCAGCTTGATCAGATCGCGACGCTGGTTGTCGCGGCCAAAGCCGAAGCCGCCGAGCGACTTGCCCATGCAAGCGGCAGCCTGCGCCTAAGTCTTGGTAAAATTCTTGATGCGTCAGAAGGCCTTGACCCCACCCGCATCGCGCAAGAGCTGGCATTGCTGGCGGTGAAAAACGACATCACCGAAGAGCTTGACCGCCTTGCAGCCCATGTCGATGCGGCCAAGCAGCTGGTCACAACCGAGGGTCAGATCGGCCGCAAGTTTGAATTTCTGACCCAAGAGTTCATGCGCGAGGCCAATACGCTGTGCTCGAAATCGCAAAGTCTTGGATTGACGCGCATCGGGCTTGACCTCAAGACCGTCATCGATCAGATGCGCGAACAAGTTCAGAATGTGGAATAAAACATGCGTCGTGGCCTTCTTCTTATCCTGTCGTCGCCCTCGGGTGCTGGTAAATCGACGCTTGCGCGGCGGTTGATGCAGTGGGATCCAACGGTGCGGTTTTCGGTTTCGGCGACCACGCGTGCGCCGCGGGCGGGCGAAGAGGATGGGCGCGAATACTATTTCCGTTCGCGCGATGACTTTGAGACGATGGTGAAAACGGGCGATATGCTGGAGCACGCCGAGGTTTTCGGCAACTTTCTACGGCTCGCCCCGCGCGCCGGTCGAGGCCGCGATGCTCGAGGGCCGCGACACCTTGTTTGATATCGATTGGCAGGGCGGTCAGCAAATCCGCAACTCGGCACTGGGGCGCGATGTCGTGTCCGTTTTCGTGCTGCCGCCGTCGATTGCCGCGCTTGAACAGCGGTCTGCGGGGACGCGCGCAGGATTCGGATGAGATCATCGCAGGGCGAATGGCCAAAAGCCGTGATGAGATCAGCCATTGGGCGGAATATGACTATGTGATCGTCAACACTGACATCGACGTTGCTTTTGGCGAGCTTACGACGATACTCGAGGCCGAACGCCTGCGGCGCGACCGTCAGCCTGAATTGGCGGGCTTTGTGCGCGGGCTTAATGCGGAGTTTGAGGACCGATGATTTACGCGCTGGATGGCATCGCACCCAAAGTTGCAGCAGAGGCATGGATTGCCGAAACGGCCGTTCTGATTGGCCATATCGTGGTCGAGGCCGAGGCGAGCATCTGGTTCGGCGCTGTCTTGCGCGGCGACAATGAGGAAATCCGTGTCGGTCGTGGCTCGAATATCCAAGAAAACGCGGTGCTGCATACCGACATGGGCTATCCTTTAGTGATCGGCGCAAATTGCACCATTGGCCACAAGGCAATGTTGCACGGATGTACGATTGGCGAGGGCAGCCTGATCGGCATGGGTGCGACCATTCTGAACGGCGCCAAGATCGGCAAAGGCTGTCTGATTGGGGCGGGCGCTTTGATCACCGAAGGCAAAGACATTCCAGACGGCGCCTTGGTGATGGGCGCCCCAGGCAAAGTGGTGCGTATGCTGGATGAGGAGGCACAGGCGCGGCTGATCTTATCGGCGCAAAGCTATCAAAGCGAATGCCAAACGCTTTGCCGCAGGGCTTGGAGTTGGTGAAATAAAAAGGGGGCCAAGCGGCCCCCAGAATGCGGATATCTCGATAAGAGAGGTCTTGGGGGATTAACCCCAGACGGCCTGATGCGCGATGCGCTCGGCATCCTCGGGAAAGATCCCCAGATCGAGTGCGACGCGGCGTGGCATCTGAGCGATCTCGTCACGGGTGCGACGATACAGGGCGCGTTTGGCAGCAGCTTCGCGGATCTGGTCAATAATATTCTTCATCTTCTGTCCTTTTCCTCTGCGCTGGCTCGACCCGTATGGCCTCGCCCGTTTCGCATGAGGAGGATATGTGCCTGAATGGTGGCGCTAACAACGCACAATGCTGCGGTGCAGCTTACGCCTAGAATGCATAGCTCGCGCAGATTCGCCGTAACTAAGCAGGGTGGGGCGATAACAAAAGGGCGCCCGAAGGCGCCCCAAAGTCAGAAATTCTACAGCGATCAGATCAGCTTACCCATCGCCACAGCGGTGTCCGCCATACGGTTCGAGAAGCCCCATTCGTTGTCATACCAAGTCAGGATACGCACCAGAAGTGCCGTCCATCACCTTGGTTTGATCCATGTGGAAGATGGTGGAATGCGGGTCGTGGTTGAAGTCAGACGAGACATTCTGGCTGATCCGTAAGCCCAAAATCCCCTTCAGGCGACCGTTTGCAGCCGCGCTGATCGCGGCGTTGATCTCTGCAATCGTGGTATCGCGCGTTGGCTTCGAACATCAGATCGACCACCGAGACGTTCGGCGTCGGCACGCGGATGGCAACGCCGTCCAGCTTGCCCTTCAATTCTGGCAGCACCAGGCCCACCGCCTTGGCAGCCCCGGTCGAGGTCGGGATCATCGACAAAGCCGCAGCGCGACCGCGGTAGAGATCCTTGTGCATGGTATCGAGCGTCGGCTGGTCGCCGGTATAGCTGTGGATCGTGGTCATCATGCCGCTCTTCGATGCCGATCAGCTTCGTTCAGCACTTGGGCCACCGGCGACAGGCAGTTGGTGGTGCAAGAGGCGTTCGACACAACGATATCCGCTGCTGGTCAGCGTGCTCATGGTTCACGCCGTAAACGATGGTCTTGTCAGCACCATCGCCGGGGGCCGAGATCAGCACGCGCTTGGAGCCATTCTCAAGATGCGCCAGGCATTTCTCTTTGCTGGTGAAAATGCCGGTGCATTCCATGCACGATATCGACATCGCCCCACGGCAGTTCGGCCGGATTGCGCAGACGCGGTCACCCGCATCGGGCCACGGCCCACGTCGATCCAGTCGTCGCCGGTGGTCACGACATGCGGAAAGCGGCCATGCACCGAATCAAAGCGCAGCAAATGCGCGTTGGTTTCCACTGGACCCAGATCGTTGATCGCGATCACTTCGATATCGGTGCGACCCGAATTCGATGATCGCGCGCAGCACGTTGCGGCCGATCCGGCCAAATCCGTTGATGGCGACTTTGACGGTCATAGCAAACCTCCTGAAATGAGCGCGACTCACGCGCGTCTTGCTAGCGCTAACATCACGAAATCGGCGTGACATTCAACGGCAAGATTGCAGCGCTTAGCGCCAGAATGACACATAATTGAATCAGATCGTCCAGCTTTCGCAGCAAAAAGAGCGAGGCCTGCAGCGCCATTCAGCACAACATCTGCGCCAATCGCGCCAGAAATCAGCAGGGCAAGCACCAAAGCAATACGGTCTGTCACGACACCTCCGCTTATTGGAGGAGCCGCCCCATCACGCCAGCCACATCGGCCATACGGCAGGAAAAGCCCCATTCATTGTCATACCATGCCAAAACCCGGACCGAGCGGCCCACAACTTTGGTCTGGTCTGGCGCGAAGATAGACGAATACGGCGTGTGATTGAAGTCGATAGATACCTTTGGCTCTGGATCATAGGACATCACCATGCCCATATAGCCTGCGCCGCCTCGCGCACGATCTGCGTTAACCTCGGCGACCGTCACCGATTTCTTCGCGATAAAGGTCAGATCAACCGCCGAGACGTTTGGCGTCGGCACCCGCATGCGACGAGCCGTCCAGCATGCCCGCCAGTTCCGGCAGCACCTCGCCAATCGCCTTGGCGGCCCCGGTCGAGGTCGGGATCATCGCCATCGCCGCCGCGCGGGCGCGGTAAAGATCCTTGTGGCGGCGATCCAGCGTCGGCTGATCGCCGGTATAGCTGTGGATCGTCGTCATGATGCCGCTCTCGATCCCGATGGCATCATTCAGAACCTTGGCCAACGGCGCGAGGCAGTTCGTCGTGCAAGAGGCGTTCGAGACCACATGATGATCCGCGGTCAGCTGGCGGTGGTTCACGCCGTAAACCACCGTCATATCCGCCCGCTTGTCGCGGGGGCCGAGACCAGAACCCGCTTGGCGCCGCGCCCCAGATGCACCGCTGCCTTGTCGCGATCGTTGAAGTTGTCCGGTGCATTCCAGCACGACATCGACGCCCTCCCAGTCCAGTTCCTCTGGGTTGTAGGTGCTCATCACCCGCATCGGCCCGCGGCCCAGATCCAGCTCGTTGCCCGAGACCTTCACCACGCCCGGAAAGCGCCCATGCACCGAGTCATATTTCAACAGATGCGCGTTGGTTTCGATCGGCCCCGTGGCATTGATCGCCACCACCTGCACATCATTGCGCGCGCTTTCGGCGATATGCGCCAAGGGTGCAGCGGCCAATCCGACCAAATCCGTTAATCCCGATCGTGATCATGGCGCGTCCTTCCCAATTGATGCTGCAAATTGATATAGGGGCGGTGAAATGCATCGCAAAGCCTAAAAGCGACATGTTTTCATAATGTTAGCGCAATCTTTACTTGTTCGCGCTAACAAGTCACACATTTGCAATGTGACGTGTGCACCCGTTAAACCCGAGAAAACAGCGAGGATGATATGAGCGGACTTTTAGCCCTATTGGACGACGTCGCAGCCATTGCCAAAGTCGCGGCGAGTTCGCTTGACGATATCGCTGCCGCCGCAGGCAAAGCGGGGACCAAAGCGGCGGGTGTGGTGATTGACGATGCCGCCGTGACGCCGAAGTATATCCACGGCTTTGCGGCCAAACGGGAATTGCCGATCATTGGCAAAATCGCACTTGGCTCGATCCGCAACAAGCTGCTGATCCTGTTGCCTGCGGCCTTGGCGCTGAATGCGTTCCTGCCGCAAGCGGTGACGCCGCTTTTGATGCTGGGCGGCTGCTATTTGTGCTTTGAGGGCGCCGAAAAGATCGTCCACATCTTTGCGCCCCATGCCGATACCGACATTGAGGCCGATTTTGACACCAAAGACCCAATGCACCTTGAAGAAGAGCGTGTGGCAGGGGCGATCAAAACCGACTTCATCCTATCCGCCGAGATCATGACCATCGCACTTGCTGCCATTCCAGAAAGCCCGCTGTGGATGGAGGCGATCACCCTTGCCATCGTTGCCATCATGATCACTGCCGGTGTCTATGGCGCGGTGGCGCTGATTGTTAAGATGGATGACATCGGCTTGTTTCTGGCGGCCAAGGGGCGCTTGGCGCCGACGCGGGTGTTCGGGCGCGGGCTGGTGTTGGCAATGCCAAAGGTGATGTGGCTCTTGGCCACGGTCGGCACGGCGGCGATGCTGTGGGTTGGCGGCTCGATCATTGTGCACGGGCTAGAGGTCTTGGGCTTTGCCGGACTTGGGCATCTGATTCACGACTGGTCGGCGGCTGTGGCCCATGCGGTGCCCGTAGCGACTGGGGCGGCGGAGTGGCTGGCCAAAGCGGTAATGGATGGCATCTTTGGGCTTGGGGTTGGTCTGGCCTTGATCCCGGTGGTGCTCAAGGGGATTGCACCGATCTGGGCCAAGCTTTCGCCAAAGAAAAAAGCCGCGCATTAAGCGCGGCTTTTCGGGTCGTCTGGGGCAGGGTCAGAGCAGCGCCTTGACCTTGGCCACAGTGTCCTCGGCGGTGATGCCGAACTCTTTATACAGACGGTCGATCGGGGCAGAGGCGCCAAAGGTCGACATGCCGACGAAATCGCACTTGCCGTCACGGCCACGCTCGCCCAAGCAGCCAGCGATCCCAGCCCATCCGCACGCCGGCCTCGATTGCCACGCGCACCGGGCCACGCTGGCAGGATTTTCTTGCGGTAGGCTTCGTCCTGCGCCGCAAACAGCTCCATGCAAGGCATCGACACAACCCGCGTGCCGATGCCTTCGGCTTGCAGCAGTCGCGGGCTTTCAGCGCGATCTCCACCTCGGAACCGGTCGCCATCAGGATGACCTGACGCTTGCCCTCGGCCTCGGCCAGCACATAGGCGCCCTTGGCCGACAGGTTGGTGTTGTTATGCGCCTTGCGCACGGTCGGCAGGTTCTGACGGCTAAGCGCCAGCACCGAAGGCGTGGTTTTGCTGGTCAGCGCAATCTCCCAAGCCTCGGCGGTTTCGACCAAATCGGCAGGGCGGAACACATAGGTGTTCGGCGTCGCGCGCGAAATCGCAAGATGCTCGACCGGCTGGTGCGTCGGGCCATCTTCGCCCAAACCGATGGTGTCATGCGTCATCACATAGACCACCGGAATGCCCATCAGCGCCGACAAGCGCATCGAGGGCCGCGCGTAGTCGGTAAAGCACATGAAGGTGCCCGAATACGGCCGCACGCCGCCATGCAGCGCCATACCGTTCATCGCCGCCGCCATGCCATGCTCGCGGATGCCGTAATAGACATAACGACCCTTGCGGTCCTCGACCCCGAACACGCCCAGATCAGCGGTCTTGGTGTTGTTCGATCCGGTCAAATCCGCCGAGCCGCCGATGGTTTCCGGCAAGATCGGGTTCACCGCCTGCAACACCTTTTCAGATGCCGAACGGGTGGCGATCTTGGGCGCCTCTTCGCTGGCCGCTTTCTTCACGGCCCGAATGATCTGCGCCAGCTTGTTCGGCACATCGCCTGCAAAAATCCGCGCGAACTCGGCCTGCTTGGCGGGCGACAACGCCGCCATCCGAGCATCCCACTCGGCATGCGCTGCGGCACCACGCGCGCCAAAGCCTTCCCACTGGGCCTTGATCGCGGCAGGGATTTCAAACGCAGCCGAGGTCCAGCCATAAGCCGCCTTGGCCGCAGCCATCTGCGCCGCATCGGTCAAAGCGCCGTGGCCCTTGGAGGTATCCTGCGCCGCATGGCCCAAGGCGATATGGGTCTTGCAGCGATCAATGCAGCGTGGGCTTGCCTTCGCCGCCGTCAAGTGCCGCGGTCAATATCCACCGGATCATGGCCGTCGCAATCCAACACATCCCAACCGCTGGCCGCAAAGCGCGCCCTCTGGTCGGTCACATCCGACATCGACACTTTGCCGTCAATGGTGATGCCGTTGTTGTCCCACATCACGATCAGCGGCTCAGCTCCAACTTGCCAGCCAGACCAATGGCCTCCTGGCTCACGCCTTCCATCAGGCAGCCGTCGCCCGCGATGACATAGGTGTAGTGATCCTGCACCTTGGAGCCCCAGCGCGCGCGCAGGTTCTCTTCGGCAATCGCAAAGCCCACCGAGTTGGCAATGCCCTGACCCAACGGGCCCGGTGGTGGTCTCAACGCCCGCGACATGGCCATATTCCGGGTGGCCCGCGGTGATCGCGCCCCACTGGCGGAAGTTCTTGATCTGCGTCCAGCGTCACATCGGCATAGCCGGTCAGATACAGCAAGCTATAGATCAGCATCGAGCCATGGCCCGCCGACAGGATGAACCGGTCGCGGTCCGCCCAGCGCGGCGCTTTGGGATCAAACTTCAGGTGCTTTTCAAACAGCACGGTCGCCACATCGGCCATCCCCATCGGCATGCCGGAATGGCCGGAATTGGCGGCGGCAACCGCATCCAGCGTCAGCGTGCGAATGGCGGCAGCGCGCATCCAATGATCGGGGTGGCTCGTGCGAAGCGTCTGGATATCCAAGGTTCGATGTCCTGTCTGTTAATTGATTGGGCTGAAAGCTGCATAACAGCCCGTCGCGGCAAGATCAAGCGTGCCCCGCAAGGCATTGGTCATAAAGACAAGACGGTCGCGCCAACTCGCTAAGATTAGTCTTGACGCAGGCGCTTCCGATTCGCACTTATGGGAAAGCCAGCGAATACCAAGAAGAAAGGGCGCAAGACCCATGCAGAGATATCGCAGAACTCGAACGGCGCATCACCGCGGCGCTTGACGCGGATCGAGCGCGGGGTCGAGGGGCTTGTGGCGCCGCAGCCGAGACAGCCGACCCCACCGCCATGCTGCCCGAAAGCGATTTCGCCGCGCTGAACGAAGATCTGGACGAAGAACGCATGCTCAACGCTCAGCTGAAAGAACGCCTGCGCGTGGTCAATGCCAAGCACTCTGCCGAGGTTTCGGCGCTGAACGCGCAGATTGCCGAGCAAGGGGACGAGATCTCGCGGCTGCGCGAAAGCATTGCCGCCTGACCGACGAGCTGGCCGATCTGCGCGGCGTCGCCGAGCATTGCGTGGTGGAACCCGAACATATCAACCAAGCGCTGCTGGCCGAACTTGACGCCCTGCGCGCCGCCCGCGCCGCCGAGGCCGCCGAGCTGTCCGAGATCGTCGCCGCCCTGAACCCGCTGATCGAGGAGGCCGCAGCCAATGCCTGATATCGAAATCACCATCGGTGGTCGCAGCTTTACCGTCTCGTGCCAACCCGGCGAAGAGCATTTCCTGAACGCGGCCGCCGCGATGCTTGATACCGAAGCGCAGCCGCTGGTCGCGCAAATGGGCCGCCTGCCCGAAGCGCGGATGCTGCTGATGGCGGGGCTGATGCTGGCCGACAAAACCGCCGCGGTCGAGGATGAGAACCGCCGCTCAAGCTCAAACTGGCCGAGATCGAATCCCGCCCAGCCCCCGAACGTGAAAAGGTCGAAGTGCCGTGGTGCCGCCAGGCTTGGGCGAAACCCTGGCCGAAATCGCCGCCCGCGCCGAATCCCTTGCTGCTTCCGTCGAAGAGCGCCAAGCCACCGCCGGATAGAAAAAAGGCGCCCCATGTGATGTGGGGCGCCTTTTTCATATAGATCAGGAAGGGGACGTTAGCCCTTGTTTGCTTCGCGGATTTTCTCTGCCGCGTCTTTGTCAAAGCCGATGCCGCTGGTGCCCAAAAGCGTGTCCAGCTCGCCCGAAAGCGTCATCTCGATCGCGATATCGCAGCCGCCGACGAACTCTCCCTTGACGTAAAGCTGTGGGATTGTTGGCCAATCCGAGAATTCCTTGATGCCCTGACGGATCTCTGCATCGGCCAAGACGTTCACGTCCTTATAGTCGACGCCAAGGTAGTTCAAAATACCCGCGACCTTGGACGAAAACCCGCACTGCGGCATCAGTTTTTCGCCCTTCATGAACAAGACAACGTCATTGCTCTGAACTATTTCGCGGATTTGATCTTGCGCGCTCATCTTGTCGTCCTTTCAAACTGCCATCACCAAAGGTGCAAATGGCCTAAGTTGGTCCGGCCCCGCATGTTGGGGCGCTGAATGTCTATTCTGGGGCTTTGGTGGTCAAAGCAAGCGCATGCAGCGCGCCATTTGCCCCATCCATCAAGCCCTTGAGGCTTGCATAAACGGCGCGCTGTTGTTGCACACGGTTCATGCCCCGAAAGCTTTCATCGACAACTTCTGCGGCGAAGTGCTGCCCGTCGTTGCCCTGTACCGTAATTTTGGCGTCCGGAAAACTGGCCCGAATAAGGGTTTCAATCGCAGTGGCGTCAATCGACATATCAAGGCTCCTTTTACTTGCCCTGAATGTAGGACGCGGGCAGGGGGGCTGCAAGTGGCTTCAGTGCGACCACTCCTCGCGCAGCAGGCCATAAAGCATCAGATCGACCGCCCGCCCAAGTGCTGGCCGAAACCAATGCGCGCGCTGGCGACCCTCAAGCGTGAAGCCCATCCGTTCGTAAAGTGCTTGGGCGCGCAGGTTTTCGCCCGAGGCATCAAGCCAAAGCCGCTGTGCGCCAAGCTCTTGAAAGGCAAAGCCGATCAGGGCGCGCATAAACGCCGTTCCCGCACCGCCGCCGGTCTGCGCCAAAGCCAGACGACGCAGCTCGACGCGGCCCGAAGGCTCGCCAATCTCGCAGAACAGGGCAAAGCCTTTGACCTGATCGGTTTCCCAGATCAGCAGTTCTGCGTCACTCGCAGCAACATATGCCGCAAGCGCCGCTTCGTCTTCATCGGTCACAACCTCTGCATATTCCGGCCGCTGCGTCAGCGACCGGATAAAGGCAAAGTCAGCAGCAGTTGCGCGCCGGAGCGTCAAGCGACAGCAGCGGCAAAAGCCGATCGGTAAAGCGCTGACAGATCGGCCATGCTGGCAGTTTCGCCGCCCAGATCAACCTGATCGCCGCCGAATTGGCCTACGCGTGCCACAGGGACCCCCGCCTTTGCCGCAGCGGCCTCGATCAGCGCCGCATTGGCATCAGAGCAGGCAACCAAATAGCGCGCCTGATCCTCACCAAAGAGCATCCCGATGTCCGCAGCCTCAAGCCGCAAACCAAGCCCAGCCCCTTCGGCCATCTCGAACGCAGCCAAAGCCAAGCCGCCATCGCTAAGGTCGGTGGCAGCGCTCAGATGTTTGCGCACCGATTGCAGGAACTCGCCGTTGCGCTTTTCTGCGGCCAAATCGACCTGCGGCGCATCGCCTGCCTCAATGCCAAAGGCTTCTGCCAAGACCGCGGACTGGCCCAGATGCCCCCGCGTCTCACCAATCAGCAGCGCCACATCCGCCGAGGCAGGCCGCCCCGAAATCAGATCATCGAGCGAGGCCAAAATCCCCACAGCGCCAATCGTCGGTGTCGGCAAAATGCCAACGCCATCGGTCTCGTTATACAAGGACACGTTGCCCGAGACGATTGGCATATCCAGCGCCGTCACAGCCTCGGAAATGCCTTTGATCGCGCCCACGAACTGACCCATGATCTCGGGCTTTTCTGGGTTACCAAAGTTCATATTGTCTGTGGTCGCCAAAGGCTTAGCGCCAACGGCCATCAGGTTACGATAGGCTTCGGCCACGGCTTGCTTGCCACCCTCGAACGGGTTGGCCTTAACGTAACGGGGCGTCACGTCAGAGGTAAATGCAAGCGCTTTGCCCGTGCCATGCACACGCACCACACCAGCGCCAGCCCCCGGTGCAATCACCGTATCAGCGCCAACCATGCTGTCGTATTGCTCGTAGACCCAAGCCTTTTGCGCATAGTTCGGGCTGCCGATCAGCGCGCGCAGACCCGCAATCGCGCCAAGCGCGGGCACATCGCCCAAAGGCGCCGCCGCAGGGGTTTCCACCCAAGGGCGATCATATTCGGGGGCCGAAGACGACAGCTTGGACAGCGGCAGGTCCGCTTTGACTTCGGTGCCGTGCAGGATCAGGAAGCGGTCTTCGGGAATGGTCTCGCCAACGATGGCAAAATCCAGATCCCATTTGACAAAGATCGCCCGCGCCACGGCCTCAAGCTCGGGCTTTAGCACCATAAGCATACGCTCTTGGCTCTCGGACAGCATCATCTCATAGGCGGTCATATGGGTTTCACGCTGCGGCACGTCGTCCAGCTGCAGCTTGATGCCCAAGCCGCCCTTATCGCCCATCTCTACCGCCGAGCAGGTCAGGCCCGCGGCCCCCATGTCTTGGATCGAGATCACAGCGCCCGAAGCCATCAGCTCAAGGCTGGCCTCCAGCAGGCGCTTTTCGGTGAAGGGGTCGCCGACTTGCACGGTTGGGCGTTTTTCCTCGATCGTGTCGTCGAACTCGGCCGAAGCCATAGTCGCACCGCCAACTCCGTCGCGACCCGTCTTGGCGCCAAGGTAAACCACGGGCATGCCCACACCGCTGGCGACCGAGTAGAAAATCTTATCCGCATCCGCCAAGCCCGCAGCAAAAGCGTTGACCAAGCAGTTGCCGTTATAGCTTTTGTGGAAGCGCACTTCGCCGCCAACGGTCGGCACGCCAAAAGCATTGCCATAGGACCCCACGCCCTCGACCACACCTTTGACCAGATAGCTGGTCTTGGGGTGGCTTGGCACGCCAAAGGACAAAGAGTTCATCGCAGCAATCGGGCGCGCCCCCATGGTGAAGACGTCGCGCAAAATGCCGCCCACGCCCGTCGCTGCGCCTTGGTGTGGCTCGATATAGGACGGGTGGTTGTGGCTTTCCATCTTGAAGATCACAGCCTGACCGTCGCCGATATCCACGACACCTGCGTTTTCGCCTGGTCCGCAGATCACTTGCGGGCCAGTGGTGGGCAGGGTGCGCAGCCATTTCTTCGAGGATTTATAAGAGCAATGCTCGTTCCACATCGCCGAGAAAATCCCCAGCTCTGTGTAGGTCGGCTCGCGACCGATAATTTCAAGCAACCTTTCGTATTCGTCGGGCTTCATGCCGTGGGCGGCTACGAGGTCTGGCGTGATGGCGGGCTCGGTCATGCTGAATTCCCCGTGTTGATTGGGTCGTGGTTGCTGGGTTGCACGCGTCATAGGCCAAGCAGGCCCGCAGGAAAAGGGGCGGGGGCGGGGCAGGACCAGCATTTCACACTTTTTTACGCCGAACCGTTGAGAATTGGGACGGCCTCAGGAACGCGAATCACTTTTGCGCCTGTGGCGGAGCAGAGCGGGGACGTATTTCGACCATGCCTTGTCGAATTTCGGCGTTCCCGTTTTGCCCATTTTTTGAACTAACGGTCAAAATTATCCAATAAAATATAGGCTCTTGATAATTTACAGCCGAAACATAAAAAAAAGGCCGAGCTTTCGCTCGGCCAAGTCCAACAGGGAGGTATGAAACGATAAGAGCGAACTCGATTACCGCCTCAGGGGTGTCTGTATACCTATGGCTAAAGTGTCTCAATAAAATTGAGGTCGCGCGGGTGGCATTGCCGCTATGCGCTCAGCGCATAGCTCGTGTCAGAGACCCTCTTGCCCCATCGCCTGCGCCGCATGTTCCTTGCGAAACGCCAAGATCTCTTCGGTGATAAAATCACGAAAAGCCGAGACGCGCTTGGAATGGCGCAGCTCTTCTGGATAGGCCAGAAACACCGGCACTTCGCCGCTTTCGGTTTCGGGCAGCACGCGCACCAGATGCGGGAACTCCATGGTGATATAGTCCGGCAGCACCCCAATACCGAGATGGTTCAACACACCTTGCAAGACGCCAAAGTAGTTGTTGACGGTCAGCTTGGACGGGATGTCATTGCTCATGATTTGCTGCACAAGATTAGCGCCCGCAGCGACCTGAGCGGTGCCTGCGTGTTGGCAAATCAAACGGTGCTGCGAGAAATCGGCCATGCTTTGCGGCATCCCCGTGTCGGCCAGGTATTCAGGCGTCGCATAAAGCCGCATTTTAATGTTCATCAAGCGCTTGCGAATAAGGTCGGCTTGGCTCGGTTCTTTCATGCGGATGGCGACATCGGCCTCGCGCATCGGCAAGTCCAAAACCCGCTCTTCCAGCATAAGGTCGATTTTAAGGCTTGGATATTTCTTGAACAGTTTCGGCAAGCGTGGCGCAAGCCACATGGTGCCAAAGCCGGTGGTCGTGGTAACCCGCAGCTCGCCAAAAACCTCATCCTCGCTATCGCGGATGCGTGCTGCCGTTGCGTCAAGGCGTTTGACCATTTGCTGCGTTGCGTCAAACAACAGCTCACCCTGTTCAGTCAAGATAAGCCCGCGGGCATGGCGGTGAAACAGTGTCACCGACAGGCTTTCCTCTAGGGCGCGCACCTGACGGCTGACGGCGGATTGCGACAAATGAAGGACCTCGCCAGCATGTGTCAGGCTGCCCTTATCGGCAACCGCGTGAAATATGCGAAGCTTGTCCCAGTCCATCGTCTCTCCGGATCCGTTTTGTTAAGGCTAACATGATCGACCCTATCTAATCATTAAAATCTCAACGTAAACGGTGCAATTCCCACCAAATTCCCCCTTTAGATGAAAATACGTCACATAGCTGTCACTGGCCCTGCATAATTTGCCGTAAACTATGGCCTTATCGGGGGACCCCATGCAGCCTGCAAATCTCACCCGCGACATCAGCTATGCGACTTCGGCCGCAACTCGGACGGGGCAAACCCTGATCCGGCTGTTGGAAAACGTCAGCGGTCGCAAGCGGCTGATCCGGCGGGCGGCGGGCTATGAGATGGACGTGGCGATGGGGCGATCGTTTTGGCAGGTGATGCCAGAGCGCTATGGCCTCTCGCTTGATATCGCGGGCGGCGCGCTTGAAAACATCCCTGCGACGGGGCCTTTGGTGCTGATCTCGAACCATCCTTATGGCATTTTGGACGGGCTGATGCTGGGGCATATCCTGGACGCACGGCGCAATGATTTCCGCATTTTGGCCAATTCGGTGTTCCGACGGGCCAGCGATCTGGACCGTGTGCTGTTGCCGATCTCATTTGACGAAACCAAAGAGGCGGTCAAAACCAACCTAGAAACCCGCCAAACCGCGCTCAGCTATCTGGCGCAAGGCGGGGCGATTGGCGTGTTTCCGGGCGGGACGGTCTCGACCTCGGCCAAGCCATTCTCGCAGCCGATGGACCCAAGCTGGCGCAATTTCACTGCCAAGATGATCGCCAAAAGTGGTGCGACCGTGGTGCCAGTGTTCTTTGATGGCCACAACTCGCGGCTGTTTCAGTTGGCCTCGCGCATCCATTCCAACCTACGGCTGGCGCTTTTGCTCAAGGAATTCAACGCCCGCACTGATGAGCCTGTGCGCATGGTGATCGGCACGCCAATTCCAAGCCAAGAGATCGACGCGCTCAAGTCCGATCCGACCGCGATGATGAACCATTTGCGTGCACGCACCTATGCCCTTTCCCCGCGCCCGTTAAAGTCCTATGATCTTGGTTACGAATTCGAGGCGAAATACAAATCGCGCTGAACAGGGGCCAACCCTGCTGCGCGTGAAAGCAGAGGGCAGCATGGCAGTCGGCGTCTTTGACAGTGGTATCGGGGGTCTGACAGTGCTGCGCGCACTGGCCAAGCGGCTGCCGGATGTGCCCTTTGTGTATTACGGTGATAACGCCCACGCGCCCTATGGGGTTCGCACGTCAGATGACATTTTCAAACTGACCTGTGCGGCGACCGAACGGCTTTGGGCCGAGGGCTGCGATCTGGTGATTTTGGCCTGCAACACGGCTTCGGCGGCGGCGCTCAAGCGGATGCAAGAGACGTGGTTGCCGCCTGAAAAGCGGGTGCTGGGCGTGTTTGTGCCGCTGATCGAGGCGCTGACCGAGCGTCAATGGGGCGACAACTCTCCTCCGCGCGAGGTTGACGTCAAGCATGTGGCGCTGTTTGCGACGCCTGCGACCGTGGCCTCGCGGGCGTTTCAGCGCGAGCTGGCCTTTCGGGCGATCGGTGTGGACGTCGAGGCGCAGCCCTGCGGCGGCTTGGTCGATGCGATCGAGCAGGGCGACGAAATCCTTGCCGAAGCCTTGGTGCGCAGCCATGTCGAAGCATTACAACGCCGGATGCCCAACCCGCAGGCCGCAATTTTGGGCTGCACGCATTACCCCCTGGTCGAGACCGCCTTTGCCCAAGCGCTTGGACCAGAGGTCAAAGTGTACAGCCAAGCGAACTTGGTCGCAGAGTCGCTGGCCGATTATCTGACCCGCCGCCCCGAGATGATCGGCACGGGCACCCAGTCCAAGTTCCTGACCACCGGCGATCCAAGCAAGGTCTCGGACAAGGCGACGCAATTTCTGCGCAAGCCCGTGACGTTTCAAGCGGCCTGATGGGGCCACAAGAGGTGACTATGCTGAACCTAGATCAACACCGCGCCGAACGGCTTGCCGCGCTAGAGGCCGAAGATGGCTGGTTGAACCTGACCGACCGCGTAGAGCTGTCGACCGCCAAGGTCAGCGTCGGCTCTGGCGAAGGTGTCGATCTGCGGCTCTCGTGCGGGCCTGCGGTGCTTGGGATTTTGGACCCAGTGGCGCGCACCCTGACCACCGAGGGTAAAAGCTTGACCTTTGCGGCGTCTGCGGGCGGGTTTGACCAGCTGCGGGCGGGCGGGTTGTTGTTGGAATTGCATGTCGTGGATGGTCAGACGGCGTTGCGGGTGCGCGACCTGTCAAAGCCGCGCAAAGCCGATCTGCGCTATTTCCCGACCCATCCGGATTGGGTCATCACGGCCCGCTGGCAAGCGCTGACCACGCCAATCGCCAAAGAGATCGGACAAAAGGGCGGTGGCGCCACCTCGGTGCAACTGACCCATACCGCGCATTTCACCCATGACGGCCAAGAGGTGACGCTGCTTGCCACCCATTGGAAAGGCGACAAGCCGATGTTCGTGATCCGCGACCAGACCTCGGGCAACGACACCTATGCGGCCTCGCGGTTTTTGATCGGCGAAGATGCGACCCAAGACCAAATCACGCTGGACTTTAACCGCGCCTTTACCCCGCCGTGTGGCTATAGCGACTTCGCGATTTGCCCTTTGCCGCCGCGTGAGAATATCCTGCCTTTTCGCATCGAAGCGGGCGAGCTTTCGCCTGCATAGCTTGAAAAGCCGCTTGCATCCGCCCCTTGGGCGGCCCACATCTGCGGCAAGTTTAAACGGAGTATCGCATGACACATCGCATCGCAATTCTGGGCGCCTCGGGCTATACGGGCGCAGAGCTTGTCCGACTGATCGCCAGCCATCCGTCGATGGAGATCGTCGCGCTGTCTGCCGACCGCAAAGCCGGTATGGCAATGGCCGAAGTGTTCCCGTTCCTGCGCCATCTTGACCTGCCGATCCTGCAAAAGATCGACGAGATCGACTTTAGCAACGTCGATCTGTGCTTTTGTGCGCTGCCGCATGCGACGACGCAGATCGTGATCTCGGGCTTGCCGCGGGATATGAAGATCGTTGACCTCTCGGCTGATTTCCGGCTGCGCGATGCGGCAGAATACGAGAAATGGTATGGCCAACCGCATAGCGCGATGGACCTGCAAGCCGAGGCTGTCTACGGCCTGACCGAGTTCTACCGCGATGAGATCAAATCGGCGCGCTTGGTTGCGGGCACGGGGTGCAATGCGGCGACGGGTCAATTCGCGCTGCGGCCTTTGATCGCAGCCGGGGTGATTGATCTGGACAACATCTTGATCGACCTCAAAGCAGGGGTGTCTGGGGCAGGGCGCTCGCTCAAGGAAAACCTTTTGCATGCAGAGCTGTCGGGCGGCACCCATGCCTATTCGGCAGGCGGCAAGCACCGCCATCTGGGCGAATTTGACCAAGAGTTCAGCAAAATCGCGGGCCGTCCGGTGCAAATCCAGTTCACGCCGCACCTCTTGCCGATGAACCGCGGCATCCTTGCGACCACCTATGTGCGCGGCGATGCGACCGAAATTCATCAAGTTTTGGCCGCGGCCTATGCCGATGAGCCCTTCATCGAGGTGCTACCCTTTGGCGCACTCCCCTCGACACGCGACATCGCAGGGTCCAATTACTGCCACATCGGCGTTGTGAGCGATCGCATCGCGGGGCGGACGATTGTGGTTGCGGTGCTGGACAACCTGACGAAAGGCTCGTCGGGGCAGGCCATGCAGAACGCAAACTTGATGTTGGGGATTGAGGAAACGGCGGGGCTGATGCTGGCCCCCCTGTTCCCATAAGGGGATGATATGGCTGGGCTGAAGGGACTAAAGAAAAAGCGGCGGGTGCAGGTGATTGTGTTTGCGTTCGTGCTGCTGGCGGCTTCTGCTGGCCTGATCGGCTATGCCTTTCAGGACGGGATCAACCTGTTCCGCTCGCCCAGTCAGCTGGCAAGCAATCCTCCCCAAGCGGGCGAGGTGTTTCGCATCGGCGGTTTGGTCGCGGATGGCAGCATCCAGCGCGGGCAGGGCGAAACCGTGCGCTTTGCGGTGACCGACAGCAATGCCACAGTGAAGGTGGAATACACAGGCGTCTTGCCCGACCTCTTTGAAGAAAACGCAGGCGTCGTGGCTACAGGTTCAATGGAGGGCGAGACCTTTGTCGCCTCGGAAATCCTTGCCAAGCATGACGAATCCTACATGCCCAAAGAGGTCGTGGACGCACTGAAAGAACAAGGCGTCTATGTCGAGCCGGCAAAATAGCCCACCGCGCGGGCCGATGTCGCATCCTTAACCGTTTTCGCACAGCCTGAGACCCATCAAACCTTGGGGGTCTCAGATGAAGACAGTGCAGGCTTTGGCCGCAGAAATCGTTGCGCGTGAAGGGGGATTTGTGAATGATCCTGCCGATCCGGGGGGCGCTACCAATTTTGGCGTGACGCTGGGCACCCTGCGCAGGCTTGGCGTCGATGTGAACGGCGATGGCCGTGTCGATATCGACGATGTGCGCGCGCTGACCAAAGCGCAAGCCGCCGATATCTATGTAGAGCATTACTTTAACCGCACAGGCATAGCGCGACTGCCAGAGATGGTGCAGGCGTCGGTGTTTGATATGTATGTCAATGCAGGCGACAATGCGGTGAAGGTTTTGCAGCGTTTGCTGACCAGCATGGGCTTTGCCTGCGATGCGGACGGGGCGATCGGCCCGCAGACGACGGCGGCGGCGCAACTCGCGGCCGAGGCAGCGCCACGCCATCTTGCCGACGCCTACGGCATTGCGCGGCGCAATTACTACTATGCTTTGGCCGATGCGCGCCCCGCCAGCCGCAAATATGCGCGCAGGCGCGATGGCGGCAAGGGCGGCTGGATCGTGCGGGCCGAAGAGTTCATCTCGCCGCGCTATCAACTGACGGCGGCACAACATCAAGCACGGGTGGCCGCATGGGGATGATCGGCAGCCTGCTTGGCAATGGCCAAACCGTCGCAGCAATCGGCAACGCGGCCCAAGGCGTGGCCGAGGTCTTTACGGCCTCTGCCACCAAACAAATGGAGCTCTCGGCCCAAGCCCAAATGGCCGCGCTGAACGAGTTTGGCGACGAGTTCAGCATGGCACCGTCGGGATGGTTTGATCGCCTGATCAGCGGATTGAACCGCTTGCCGCGCCCGATGCTGGCCTTTGGCACCATTGGTCTCTTTGTCTATGCAATGGCCGATCCGCAGGCGTTCGAGCTGCGGATGGTGGGGCTCAATGCCGTGCCAGAACCGCTTTGGTGGCTGCTTGGGGCGGTGGTGGCGTTCTATTTCGGATCGCGCGAGAGCCATTATTTTCGCAACCGACCAGTGATTGTCCCCGCGGCACCCACCAGCGCCGCGCCCGCTGCGGCCGCAAAAGCCGATGAGAACCCCGCTTTGGCGGATTGGCGCGCAGGCGAAAGCTAGCCGCGCCTTGACCTGTGTCGTTGGCTCTGGCATTCCCCGAGGCAACGACACAGGAAATGATCAAATGAACCTCTTTGCCGAAATCCGCACGCTGGTCATCGAAACCCTGACTGCTATGGCTGCCGATGGGATCCTGCCTGCTGGGCTGGACATGACGCAAGTCACCGCAGAGCCGCCGCGTGACCCGTCGCATGGCGATATGGCGACCAACGCCGCGATGGTTTTGGCCAAGCCTGCGGGCATGGCGCCGCGTGCGATCGCTGACGCTCTGGCCGCCCGCCTTGGCACGGACCCGCGCATTGCGTCCGCCGAAGTCGCAGGGCCCGGATTTCTGAATTTGCGTTTGGCTACAAGCCTTTGGCACGGTGTTCTGCACGCCGCTTTGTCCCAAGGCAATGACTTTGGCCGTGGCACCGTCGGCGCAGGTCGCCGCATCAACATCGAATTTGTTTCCGCCAATCCTACCGGCCCGATGCACGTCGGCCACGTCCGCGGCGCGGTTGTGGGCGATGCTTTGGCGCGGCTTTTGTCCTTTGCGGGCTGGGATGTGACGCGCGAATACTACATCAACGACGGCGGCGCGCAGGTTGACGTGCTGGCCCGCTCGGCGTTCGAGCGTTATCGCGAGGCCAACGGGCTGGAGCCTGAAATCCGTGAAGGTCTCTATCCGGGTGACTATCTGATTCCCGTGGGCGAGGCGCTCAAGGCCAAATACGGCACCTCGCTGCTGGACCAGCCCGAGCAGGTCTGGCTTGCCGACATCCGCGAATTTGCCTCTGACATGATGATGCAGATGATCCGCGACGACCTTGCCGCGCTCAACGTCAAGATGGACGTCTATTCCAGCGAGAAGGCGCTCTATGGCACCGGCAAGATCGAAGCCGCAATCCAAGCGCTGCGCGACATGGACCTGATCTATGAGGGCACGCTCGAGCCGCCAAAGGGCAAGACCCTAGAAGACTGGGAACCGCGCGAGCAGACCCTGTTCCGCTCGACCGCGCACGGCGATGATGTGGACCGTCCGGTGATGAAATCAGACGGCTCGTGGACCTATTTCGCGCCCGATATCGCCTATCACTACGACAAGGTGCAACGCGGCTTTGACGAGCTGATCGACATTTTTGGCGCTGACCACGGTGGCTATGTCAAGCGCATGAAGGCAGCCGTTTCGGCCCTGTCGAATGGCAAAGTTCCTCTGGATATCAAGCTGGTGCAGCTGGTAAAGCTGTATAAAAACGGCGAGCCCTTCAAGATGTCCAAGCGGGCAGGGACTTTCGTGACGCTGCGTGACGTGGTCGAGCAGGCAGGGGCTGATGTCACCCGCTTTATGATGCTGACGCGCAAGAACGATGTGACCCTTGATTTCGACTTTGCCAAGGTGCTGGAGCAGTCCAAGGATAACCCCGTTTTCTATGTGCAATACGCAAATGCGCGGATCAACTCTGTGCTGCGCAAATCGCGCGAAGCTGGCGTTGATTGCGCGGATGCGGCACTGGCTGCGGCGGATTTGTCGCTGCTGTCCCACCCTGCCGAAATCGAGATGGCGAAGAAAATCGCCGAATGGCCGCGTCTGGTCGAGATTGCCGCGCGCTCGAACGAGCCGCACCGCGTGGCCTTCTATCTCTACGAGTTGGCGTCCGAATTCCACGGGTTGTGGAACAAAGGCAATGATGACCTGAGCTTGCGCTTCCTCCAAGAGGGCAATGCGGCAACATCGGCGGCAAAAGTTGCGCTTGTCCGTGCGACGGGCGTTGCGATTTCAGCCGGTCTCGCTATTCTGGGCGTCACTCCGGTTGAAGAGATGCGCTAAGCATTCCGCCGAACGTGAGGGCAAAACAAGCGCGAGCGGCACGTATCTCTCACGCAGGCGAGGCGAAGATGGCGGACTCTGAGTACGACGAATACGATGACCACTTTGGCGCGGCTCAAGCTGCGCCGATGCGGCGTTGGGTTCATCTTGGCGGAGCGGCCTGCTCGCTGGCTTTGGTGATTGGCGTGGCGATCTGGGGCTATAAGCTTGCGGTGCGCGATGTGAACGGCATTCCTGTGGTGCGCGCTCTGGAAGGGCCGCTGCGGGTTGCGCCTGAAAATCCGGGGGGCGATATTGCATCGCACCAAGGGCTGTCGGTGAATGCTGTCGCGGCTGTCGGCACGGCGGCGCCCTTGCCCGAAACCGTAATCCTTGCCCCAACCGAGACGCTGCTTGCATCAGAAGACGCGCCAGGGATGGCTGTTCTGGACGGTTCGGCTTCGGCCTTGCCCGAGGTTGCAGCCCCAGCGACCCCTTCGACCGGCACGCTGGCAGCGCCCGTGGGCGCAAGCCTGAAACCCATTGAAATCACACCACAAGAAGCGGAAACCCTAGAGGAACCCGCCGATATTGCAGTTGACGAGCCCTTGCCGGAAACGCAACAAGACGCGGTCGCCGCAGCTTTGGCCGCTGCGCTTGCGGGCGATGATACGCTTGCCGTTGAAAGCGACATGAGCACGTCGCCGCGTCCCTTGGCACGGCCCACGACCGCAGCCGCGGCACCAGCCTTGACCGACGACCCTGCCGCAGCAGAGGTCGCAGCCCCCGTCTCCGAAATTGACGCCGCCACCATCCCAGCCGGTACACGTCTGGTGCAACTGGGCGCGTTCGACGATGAAGCGGGCGCGCGCGCCGAATGGGCCAAGCTGCAAACCCGATTTGCAGAGCTGATCGGCACCAAATCCATGGTCGTGCAATCGGCTCAAAGCGGTGGCCGCACCTTCTACCGCCTGCGCGCCCACGGCTTTGCCAATGAAGACGAAACCCGCCGCTTTTGCGCAGCCCTGCTGGCCGAGAACGCCTCTTGCATCGCGGTCGCCCAGCGATGATCGGTAGGGGTGCCGCCATATTCGGATGCGCGGGGCTAGAGCTTTCGCCGGATGAAAAGGCATTTTTCCGCGACTACGACCCCTTTGGCTTTATCATTTTCGCGCGCAATGTGGACACGCCCGATCAGTTGCGCGCCTTGACGGCGTCCTTGCGCGAGGCGGTTGGCCGTGATGCGCCGGTGCTTGTCGATCAAGAAGGCGGGCGGGTGCAACGGTTGCGTGCCCCGCATTGGCGCGAATGGACGCCGCCCTTGGCAGCCGTTGCCGAGGCGGGTGCCGACGGCGCAAAGATGATGGCGCTGCGGGCCAAGATCATCGCGGCCGAGCTGTTGGACGTGGGCATTGACGCAAACTGCGCGCCCTTGGCCGACATCGCGTCAGAGGTGACGCATGCATTCTTGCGCAACCGCTGCTACGGCGAAAACGTGGCACGGGTCACCGAGATTGCACGCGCTGTGGCCGACGCCTATCTCGAGATGGGGGTGTTGCCAGTCGTCAAGCATTTGCCCGGACATGGGCAGTCGGTCAATGACACGCACCTCGAATTACCCACTGTAACATCGGGTCGCAACACACTGATTGAAAATGATTTTGCGCCATTCAAGGCTCTGGCGGATTTGCCAATGGCAATGACCGCGCATATCATCTTTTCGGCCTATGACGCTGCAAACCCCGCCACCCAATCGCCGCAGATGCTGCAAGTCATTCGCGATGAGATCGGCTTTGGCGGTTTGCTGATGACCGATGATTTGAACATGCAGGCGCTCAGCGGTAGCCTGTCCGAGAGGACGCAGCGGTCCATCGCGGCGGGCTGCGACATCGCTTTGCATTGCAAGGGTGATCTTGCAGAGATGCAGCAGGTGGCCTTTGCCGCAGCCGAAATGACCGCAGCCACCCGTGCGCGCGCGACCGCGGCATTGGCGCAGCGGCGTGCACCGACCTCAGTCGATCTTGCCGCGCTGGAACAAGAGCTTGCCGCACTCAGCCATTCTGGTGGATCAGGTGGCCGCTAATCCCGAAGACTGGGCTGTGGTTGAACAGTTCAACCCCGCCGAGCAATCCGCCGCCGATGCGCTGATTATCGACGTTGACGGCTATGAAGGCCCACTTGATCTTTTGCTGTCGCTCTCGCGCACGCAAAAGGTGGATTTGCGCAAGATCTCGGTGCTGCAACTGGCAGAGCAATACCTGAAATTCGTGCAGCAAGCCTCGGCTTTGCGGATCGAGCTGGCGGCGGATTACTTGGTCATGGCGGCGTGGCTGGCCTTTCTGAAATCGCGCCTGTTGCTGCCGCCCGAACCCGGTGAAGACGGCCCCTCGGCCGAGGACCTTGCCGCCCACCTTGCCTTTCAGCTGGAGCGCCTTGCCGCCATGCGCGACGCAGCCGCTCGCCTGATGGCGCGTGACCAACTGGGACGCGACTTTTTCACCAGAGGCCAGCCCGAAGCCGTGGTGCGGAACGCCAAAATCACCTATTCCGCCACCCTTTTGGACCTGATGCGCGCCTATGCGCGCACGCGGACCAAGGACGAGTTTCGCCCCTATGCCTTTGATCGCAAAGACGTCTACACCATGGAAGACGCTCTGGAACGGATGCGCGGGCTCTTGGGTTACGCGGGTGAGTGGTCCGACCTTAGCAGCTTTATGCCCGAAGGCTGGGAGGTCAGCGCATCGCGCAGGCGCTCTGCCACCGCAGCACATTTCGCCGCCGTGCTGGAAATGGCGAAGCGCGGACAGGTGCAGATCAAGCAAAACGAGACCTTTGCGCCACTGATGATCCGCAGGAGGGACGTCCAATGACCAAGGACGATGACGAGCAAAGCCTGTTCGACGCACCGCCGATGGGCGATCAAGAACGTATGGTCGAGGCGATTCTGTTTGGCTCGGCTGAATCTGTGACCTTGCGCGAATTGACGGCACGCCTGCCGCACGGCTGCGACCCCGCCGAAGCCTTGGCCAACCTGCGCAAGCGCTATGAGGGGCGCGGTGTGCAGCTGATCAAAGTCGCCGACACCTATGTGTTTCGCACCGCCCCCGATCTGGGCCACCTGATGCAAAAAGACGTGATCGAGCAGCGCAAGATGTCGCGCGCCGCTATCGAAACGCTGGCCATTATCGCCTATCACCAACCGGTGACCCGTGCCGAGATCGAGGAAATTCGCGGCGTTGCCGTCAGTCGCGGCACCGTCGATCAGTTGCTTGAATTGGAATGGATCCGCCTTGGCCGCCGCCGCATGACACCGGGACGGCCAGTGACTTTTGTTGTGACGGATCACTTTTTGATGCATTTTGGTTTGGAATCGGCGCGCGATTTGCCCGGTCTCAAGGAATTGCGGGCCGCGGGTCTGTTGGACAACCGTCCATTGCCTGGTGCGCTGTCGCTTGGCCAAGACGAAGACGAACCCGCCGAAGGGCAAAGCGAATTGTTCGAGGATTAAAATGGATAAAATGCTGCAAATGTTCTTGAACACGCTGATGCGCAAGGTGGTTAACCTTGTCGTGGATCGCGGCGTCAATCACATCGCGTCGAAAGGGAAACCCGAGTCAGAGATGACCGAGACCGAGCGCAATCAGGCCCAATCGACCAAGACGATGGCCAAACGTGCAAGCGATCTTGCCAAGATGGCACGCAGAATAAAATAGGGGCCCGCCACGCGCGAGCCCCCGATTTTCTTAGCCGCGCGCGCGACGACCGCCACGACGGCCAGAGGTCGCAGCCGATGCCGCGGTCGAGGCCTCGGCGAAAGTTGCGCCCGCTTCGACAGCTTCAAGAACCTTGGCAAAGCGGATCCATTCGCCCCCGTTGGCGTCGTGGTTCATCAAGAAGTTCGCGGCACGGATGGCTTCCATTTCGACTTGGCGCACAGGGTTCATGATCGCAGAGGTCATGCCCGCGCCAATCGCCATCGGCAGGAAGGCCGCGTTGATGCCGTGACGGTGGGGCAGACCGAACGAGATGTTCGACGCGCCGCAAGTGGTGTTGACGCCCAGCTCTTCGCGCAGACGACGCACCAGAGCGAAAACTTGCTGGCCCGCAGACCCCATCGCGCCCACTGGCATCACCAAAGGATCGACGACGATGTCATGCGCAGGGATGCCAAAGTCGGCGGCCCGCTCGACGATCTTTTTCGCCACGGCAAAGCGCACGTCTGGGTCTTGGCTGATGCCGGTGTCATCGTTCGAGATCGCGACGACGGGCACGTTGTATTTCTTGACCAGCGGCAGAACCAGTTCCAGACGATCTTCTTCGCCAGTAACCGAGTTCAACAGCGGGCGACCTTCGCAGGCGATCAGACCCGCTTCAAGCGCGCCCGGAACCGAGCTGTCGATGCACAAAGGCACATCTACGGCGGCTTGGATGCGCAGGATCAGCTCGCGCATCAGCGGCGGCTCGACAAAGTTGTTGTCGGCATAGCGCGGGTCTTCGGCCATCTTATTGGTGAAAACCGCGCCCGAGTTGACGTCCAACACGGTCGCACCGCAGGCCACTTGCTCGATCGCGTCCCGCAGAACGGTTTCAAAGTTGCCCGCCTCAAGCTCGGCTGCCAGCTTTTTGCGGCCAGTTGGGTTGATGCGTTCCCCGATAACACAGAAGGGCTCGTCAAATCCGATAATCACAGTTTTCGTTTTAGATTCAATGACAGTACGGGTCATAGTTAAACCATTTCCTTAAGCGTTTGCGGGAACGCCCGAGGCGCCGCCATTTTCGGTGACCCAAGTGGCATTGGTCTTAATGCCGCCCAGAGGGAAGAAGTGAACCTGCTCGATACCGAACAGCGGATTGGCAGCTTTGTGTGCGGCAAGCTCGGATGCGAATTCGGTTGGCTCATATGGGAGCAACAACTTGGTGACATCCATCGCCCGCTTTTGCAACACACGCAGCGACGCACCAACGCCACAAGAGATCGCGAACTTGATCAGGGTTTGCAGCTTGGCTGGACCCGCGACGCCGATATGGATGGGCAAGGTGATACCCGCTTCAGCCAGCTTGTTGGCCCAAGCGATGACGGGGCCGGACTCGAAGCAGAACTGCGTCGCGATGGCCATTTTTGCATCCGAGCGCTCTGAGAAGTCCTGCTTCCACTTGAGAGCCTGCATCACCACAGCGTCGCCGCCATCCTTGTCGATGTCCTTGTTGCCCTCGGGGTGGCCCGCGACATGCAGACGCTCAAAGCCGTCGAACAGCCCCGTTTCCATCAGCTGCATCGAGTTGTCGAAATCACCATGCGGTGTGTTCACGCCGCCGCCAAGCAAAAGCGCCTGCTTGATGCCTGCCTCGCCTTGATAGCGGGCGATCCAGTCGGCAAGCGTCGCCTTATTGGCAATGATGCGGGCCGGAAAATGCGGCATCACGTCAAAGCCTTCGCCCGCAATCCGCTTCGAGGTTGCGACCATTTCCTCGATCGGTGTGCCCTCGATATGGGCGACGTATACGCGCGTGCCCTTGGGCAAAAGCGCGCGGAAGTCCTCGACCTTTTCAGCGGTGCGCGGCATGACCTCGATCGAATAGCCTTTAAGAAAGCCTTCAAGATGGTCGGTATTCGGATTGGCTTTGGCATCCTTGCGGAAGAAACTCAGGGCCATGTCGGTATCCTTCGTGTTGCGGGGCTTAGGCCGTGGCGTGACCTTCGGCATTGATCAAGACTTTGAGACGCTCGTTGTCGTATTCGGCGTCCAGACGCGCGGCCTCAGCGGCGGCGATCTCGGCGGGTTCGCCGTCGACGCTATAGGGGGCGGCCTTGCGCCATTCGGCGAGATAGGCATCCGCATCCTTGGCGCCGATCTTCATCGCACAACGGTCGATGGCTTGTTCAAACCGCTCTGGCAAGGCGGCTTTGGATCCCGATCGGCCCTTGCCGACGATGACTTGGGCGGGGATGTCTCGCCAGTAAACGATGGTGACGTCAGGCATTGATTTTGATTCCCCCCAATGCGGTTTCACATGTTCTAAGCGGCCACATGCGACAAGCGAAGTCGGATTTCGACATGGTGCATGCCTGTTGCGACCCCGTGGCTCTGCGGATTGGCTAACATGGCCAAAAGGGTGAGGCCAGCCAGTCTAAATGCAATATTCTTCATATAGACTATGAGCCCAAACCCCTGAGCCTGCCAAGATTTTTGCGCGTTGTGCGGGTCATCAACTTCTGTTGTGGGTGCTTGTCTCTGCTCGGGAAGCCGTCTACCTTGGGGACAACCACGAATGGAGGGCGATTATGGCGCCCAAGCGTCCCAAAGGGGCGGACGCGTCCACCAAAGCGGTCGAAGCCCAAGCAGGCGCTTCCCGCCAAATAGACCCGTCGGCTGCCCCCAGCCTTGGGTCCCGGGGGCTTTATGCCGCCGTGGATCTTGGCACAAATGCGTGCCGCATGCTGATTGCCCAGCCAAAGGGAAGTCAGTTTGTGGTCGTCGACAGCTTTTCGAAGACTGTTCAACTCGGCGCGGGGCTTGAAGCTTCGGGCAAGCTTAGTCGTGCCTCGATGGGGCGGACCTTGCAGGCGCTGCGAATCTGTCAAAAGAAAATCGACCAACATGGCGTGACGCGGATGCGTTTCGTCGCGACCGAGGCCTGCCGTCGGGCGCGCAATGCCCGCGAGTTCATGCGGCAGGTGCGGCGCGAAACGGGGCTGGTGGTCGAGATCATTGCCGCCGAAGAAGAAGCGCGGCTGGCCGTGATCTCTTGTGCGCCTTTGGTCAATCGCAGCACCGAGCAGCTTTTGGTTGTCGACATCGGCGGGGGCTCTACCGAGCTTGTGTGGATTGACCTGTCGCAAGTGGGGCCGGACGATCGGCCAAGTGCGATCATGCGCCTGCACCGTGGCTTTCAACCCGAACCGGGGGGCGCGCGGGTGGTCGACTGGATTTCGGTGCCGCTGGGGGTCGCAACGCTCAAGGACCAGTTCCAGGACGTCGAGGATGACGCCGCCCGATTTGCGCTGATGAGCTGGTTCTTCGAGGAAAACTTGGCGTCTTTTTCGCCCTATAACGCCGCGCAGGCGCGAGACGGCTTTCAGATTATCGGCACGTCTGGCACAGTAACCACTGTGGCCGCATCCTATCTGGGCTTGCGGCGTTATGATCGCACCAAGGTGGACGGTTTGCAGATGACCTCGGATCAGATTGATTTGGTTATTCGCGAGTATCTGTCGCTTGGTCCAGAAGGACGTCGCGTCGATCCGCGCATTGGACGGGACCGCCACACGCTTATTATGTCAGGAGCGGCTATCCTTCAGGCGCTAATGCGGATATGGCCTACCGATCGCCTATCGGTGGCCGATCGTGGCCTTCGAGAAGGGCTTCTTTATGCTCAGATGAGCGCCGATGGCGTTCTGGAAGACGGACCGTATCAATGACCGAGAAAACGCCTTCGGGCAAAAACACCTCTGGACGTGGCCAACGCGATTTGCGCGTGCGGGTGAAAACTGCCAAGGGACGCAAGCTGTCGTCGACGCTTTGGCTCGAGCGGCAGCTGAACGACCCCTATGTCATCCGCGCCAAGAAAGAAGGCTATCGGGGCAGGGCCGCCTATAAAATCCTTGAGCTGGACGAAAAGTATCACTTCCTTGTGCCGGGTGCGCGGGTGGTTGACCTTGGTTGTGCGCCGGGGGGCTGGTGTCAGGTCGCTGTGCGCCGCGTCAATGCCTTGGCCGACAATCCGAAAAAGCCGATTGGCACCGTTTTGGGCATCGACTTGCAAGAGATCGACAGCATCGCCGGCGCGCAAATCCACCAGCTTGATTTCCTCTCGGAAGAGGCGGACGGCTTGGTCAAAGGCTGGCTTGGTGGGCCTGCCGATGTGGTGATGTCGGATATGGCGGCCTCGGCTTCGGGACATAAGGGCACCGATCACTTGCGCATCATTGCCTTGATCGAAGCGGCTCTGGCCTTTGCCTTTGACGTGTTGGAAGAGGGCGGCACCTTTGTCGCCAAAGTTCTGGCCGGTGGCGCCGAGAGCGAGATGCAAACGCAGCTCAAGCGGTCCTTTGAAAAGGTCGCCAACGTCAAACCCCCTGCAAGCCGCGCCGACAGTTCGGAAAAATTCGTGGTGGCGATGGGCTTTCGCGGACGTCACACCCTTGTTGGCTCGTTTGCGCCACAGCCGGACGATCAAACCCGCTAATCTGATCTTCAGACAAAACAAAAGGCGCCGCGAGGCGCCTTTTTGCTTATGTGGTCAGGGCTAGGGGGCTCAGCCGCCCCAAGTGCGAACAGGACCACAGTCCATGTGCACAAAGTTCGATCCGTAGTAATGGCCAACACCGCCCGCAGAGCATGTCTCTGCCGCGCGCGCCATCTGCTTGACAGAGCGCGACTTCAACCGCAGGTCAGCCGCTTGCCCTTGCATGTGCAGCGAATGCTTTGCCACACCACTAGAGCGCGAGCGCAGCATCGCGTTGGTCGCAGGGCTGCGATAACCAGAGAGCAGCATGTAGGGTTCGTTCACATCCAGCAACCGATGCGCCGCAGCAATGATATCAACATTGCGCGCGTCAATCGAAATGGTCTGGTTGTTGCGCCAATCGCGCATGAAGTGATTCACTTCTTTCAGAACTTCGGGAATATACTCGCCATCGACCCAATAGATCGTGTCGATGCTTTCACCGGTTCTGCCTGAGTACATTTTGACACGACGAATATCGCCCGCGCCCTTCAACAACCCGAAAGCGTTGGAATATGTCGGAGCCGCGATCACCGCCGTTGCTGCGAAAACACCCAGCAGCCCGCGCCGCGTCAGTCCGTTAGAAGCTGTCATTGCCATTCTGTGCGCCTGTCCCGTAGTTAGTCTTCGACCACCTATTTGGCGGTTCATTCTGCCACTTTATCCCCAAGTGCTCGAACCTTATGGCACGAGCGTTCGGAAAACCAAAGCCCTGAATGACCGCTGCGACTCACCTTGACAGCAATAGGCAAAAATTTGCTGAACAACGCAAAAGTGACGGCGGAAACTGGCGCGGGCTTAATTCGTTGCGCTTTTGCGACAGCGGGGCAAGGAAATCGCCTCTCTGGGTCCTGCCTTTGCGCGTGTGCTGTTTACACCCTGTTAATCTTCACCCAAGCTTGACCGATAGTGTTTGTCACAGTTCTAAACTTCAGGGATTGCCCGTGATTTCTTATTTCCCCGTCGCCGCCCGTGGAGTGCTTCGCGCAACGACTGCGCTTGTCGTCTCACTGGTCTTGGCGGCACCTGCCTTTGCCCAATCGACCGCCTTTACCCGATCGCTTGCCGAATCGGCGTCGCAGGATGAGGCCTTGGCCCAATTCTACCGCGAGAATGGCTATGCGACCGTTTGGACCGGTGCCAAAGATGCGTCCCGCCGCCAAGCCTTGTTGACCGCACTTGCAACCGCAAGCGACCAAGGCCTGCCCGTTGCGCGCTATGACGCCAAGGCGCTGGTGGCCGCCGCGCAATCGGCTGTGACCGAAGGCGATCGTGGCCGACTTGAGGTGGCCTTTGCCAAAGCCTATCTCAGCTATGCGAACGATCTGGCTTCGGGGGCTTTGACGCCAAGCAAAGTCACCTCGGGCATTGTGCGTGAAATCACCCGACCCAAACCCGAAGACCTGCTGCAAGCGATTGTGACATCGGAGCGTCCCTTTACCTATCTGCGCGGTCTTGCGCCAAAAGCGCCAGAGTATGCGATGTTGGTGAAAGCCAAGCTTGCGATTGAATCCGAGCCCGTGCGCGATACGGAAATCACCGACTCTAAACTCAAGCCCGGCGATAGCGGCGCGGGCGTCATTGCCCTGCGCGACCGCTTGTTGGAGCTGGGCTATCTGGACCGCTCGACCGCTGCGCAATACACACCGCAAATCCGTCAAGCCGTGCAGCGCTTTCAGCTGGATCAACGCATCGTCGCGGACGGTGTTGCCTCTGGCTCGACCATCACCGCATTGAACGAGACGGCGCGAGATCGGCTGAAGTCGATCACGGTCGCGCTAGAGCGGATGCGCTGGATGGGCAACGTCGATTTGGGCGCCCGTCATATCTGGGTGAACCAGCCGACCTTTGTCGCCAATATTGTTGACGAGGGCCGCGTCACCTTTGAAACCCGCGTGGTCATCGGCAAAAACTCTAAGGACCAAGAGAGCCCAGAGTTTTCTGACGTGATGGAGTATATGGTCATCAACCCAAGCTGGGGGGTGCCGCGCTCGATCACGGTCAAGGAATACCTGCCGCTGTTGCAGCGCAACCGCAACGCCGTTGGCCACCTGCAAGTGGTGGATGGCAGTGGCCGCGTTGTGCCGCGTGGGGCGGTGAATTTCGCGTCCTATTCGGCGTCGAGCTTTCCCTTTGCACTGCGGCAGCCGCCTTCGGATGGCAATGCTTTGGGCTTGGTGAAGTTCATGTTCCCCAACACCCACAACATCTATCTGCATGATACGCCTGCGAAATCTCTGTTTGCCAATGAGGTGCGCGCCTATAGCCACGGCTGTATCCGGCTGAACGACCCCTTTGACTTCGCCTATGCTCTGCTGGCCAAACAAAGCGCCGACCCCAAGGGCGAGTTCCAAGCGACGCTGGACAGCAAGCGCGAGACCTCGGTGTCGCTCAAGGTGCCCGTGCCGGTGCATTTGGTCTATTACACCGCTTGGCCAAGCAAAAAGGGGGCGATGGGCTATCGTCCTGACATCTATGGCCGCGACGGGGCGTTATTCGACGCATTGACCGACGCAGGGGTGGTGCTTGGGGGCGTTCAGGGCTAAATCAGCTGCAAATGCTGACGGAGATCGCTATGGCCCATTCCATCCGTGATATTGCCACCGCACTTGGGGCGCAGGCCGAGGGCAACCTTGACCTGCTCATCTTGCGTGCCGCCGAGCCGCAGACTGCCACGGCCACGGATTTGGCGCTTGCGATGGATCCGCGCTATGGCGAAGGTCTGGCCAAGGGGGCGGCGAAGGCTGCGCTGGTCTGGCCCGGAGCGGATTGGCGCGCCATGGGGCTTGAGGCGGCGATCTTTGCCCCACGCGGTCGTTTGGCGATGGCAGGATTGACCGTGTTGCTGGATGCGGGGCCGCAGATTGCCGATGGCGTTCATCCGATGGCGATTGTTGACCCGACAGCCGAGATCGGTGCAGGCGCGCGGATTGCACCATTTGTGACCATCGGAGCAGGCGTAAAGATCGGCGCGCGGGCACGGATTGCCTCGCATGTCTCGATTGCCGAAGATGCCGTGATCGGCGACGACGCGCTGATCTTGCAAGGGGCGCGGATTGGCGCGCGGGTGACGATCGGCGATCGTTTTATCTGTCAGCCGGGGGCTGTGGTTGGTGCGGATGGGTTTTCCTTTGTGACACCAGAGAAATCCGGGGTTGAAGAAATCCGTGGAACCCTTGGAAAACGTGACGAAATTCGCGAACAGAGCTGGACGCGCATTCATTCTTTGGGTGCGGTGACTTTGGGGGATGACATCGAGCTTGGCGCGAATGTGGTGATTGATCGCGGCACCATCCGCGACACGCGCATAGGCTCTGGCACCAAGCTGGATAACCTTGTGCATATCGGCCACAATGTGCAGATCGGCCGCGACTGCTTGCTGTGCGGGCAGGTCGGCATTGCGGGGTCGGCGCGCATTGGCGACCGTGTGGTGATGGGCGGGCAGTGTGGCGTCAATGACAACATCTTTGTCGGCGATGACGTAATCTGCGGTGGTGCGACCAAAGTCTTCACCAATGCACCTGCGGGCCGTGTTTTGCTTGGCTATCCTGCGGTAAAGATGGAAAGCCATATCGAGATGCAAAAAGCGCTGCGTCGCTTGCCGCGCCTTGCCGCAAAGGTGGCCGAGATGGAAAAAGCCATATCCTTGTTACCTAAGCCAGAGTAATTTTCTCGCAGTTACAGCAGAGGAAGACCCATGAGTGTTGAACAACAAGTCGTCGCCGTTCTGGCGCAACAGGCCATGCTTGACCCCTCCGAGATCGAGCTGGATCATTCTTTGGCGGCGCTTGGGCTGGACAGTCTGGGGTTGGTCGAGACGATCTTTGCGCTTGAAGAAGCCTTTGACGTCTCTATTCCGTTCAATGCCAATGATCCAAGCAGCAGCAGCTTTGATTTGACCACCGTGGCGGCGCTTGTGTCCGCCGTCCAACAGCTTGTCACCCAAAAAGCCGCATGAGGCGCGTGGTTATAACCGGAGCAGGCACGGTTAACCCGCTGGGGGCAGATGTGGCCGCGACCTATGCCGCGATGGCTTCGGGTCGGTCAGCGATTGGGCCTTTGACCATCCGCGATGTGGACCGCCTGTCGGTCAAGATCGGCGCGCAGGTGCAAGATTGGCACCCAGAGCAGCACTTTGACCGCCACACCCTGCCGCTGTTGGACCGGTTTTCGCAGTTCGCGCTGGCCTCGGCCCGCCAAGCGGTTAGCCAGTCGGGGTTGGTGTTTGACGAGGCGCTTGCCGATGTGTCGGGTGTGGTGATTGGCACGGCAGGGGGCGGGCTGAATACCACCGACGACAATTATCGCAGCGTCTATGCCGAGGGTAAAAACCGCGTTCACCCGCTGGTGGTGCCCAAACTGATGAGCAATTCCGCCGCCAGCCATATCTCGATGGCGTTCAACCTGCGCGGCCCCAGCTTTGCGGTCGCAAGCGCGTGTGCGAGTTCCAACCACGCGATGGGGACGGCATTTCAGCTGGTGCGCTCGGGGGCGGCCCAAGTGATGCTGGCGGGCGGGGCCGAAGCCATGCTGGTGTTTGGTGGCATCAAAGCCTGGGAGGGGCTGCGCGTGATGTCGGCCACTGGCTGTCGCCCCTTTAGCGGCAATCGCGACGGCATGGTGCAAGGCGAGGGTGCTGCGGTTTTTGTGTTCGAGGACTATGACCACGCCAAAGCCCGAGGCGCGACGATATTGGCCGAGGTCGCAGGCTTTGGCATGTCGTCGGACGCGTCGGATATTGTGATGCCATCGACCCAAGGGGCTGCGCGCGCGATCACGCTGGCGCTCAAGGATGCGGGGCTTGCGCCTGAGCAGATCGGGTATATCAATGCGCATGGCACGGGGACGGCGGCCAATGACCGATCGGAAACCGCTGCAATCAAACAGGTTTTTGGCGCGCAGGCCTACCGTCTGGCGATTTCTTCGACCAAATCTATGCATGGCCATCTCATCGGTGGCACGGGGGCGGTTGAATTGCTGGCCTGTCTGATGGCGCTGCAAACAGGTGTTATCGCCCCGACCGTGGGATACGAGCAGGCCGATCCCGACTGCGATCTGGACGTTGTGCCCAATACCGCGCGTGACCTTGAGGTCAGCGCGGTTTTGTCCAATGCCTTTGCCTTTGGCGGGCTGAATGCGGTGCTGGCCCTGCGCAAGATATGAAAAAGCCCCGCGGCTTGGGCGGGGCTTTCTCTAACATGCAGCCAAAGATTACTTTGGCATCGTCGCCGCGACAGCATCCATCGCAGCAGTAAAGCCTTTGAGGCTCAGGTTCAGGACAACTTTCTGGGTTGGATCCGCAGCAGGCACGATCACCAGATCAGCCTTTGCGCCCTTTTTGAACTGTGCCACTTCTTCAGCGGTAAAGCCGATGCGCGCCACACAGCCAGGCTGGGTGCAGAAGGTGTAAGGATAGATCTTGGGCTTGCCGCCGTCGATTTCCAGCACAAGATTGGCGGTCAGCAGCGTTTCCAAAGGCACCATCACAGTCGCGCCGGCAGCCGCTTTTTGGCCAGCAGGCAACGGGAACATGCTGAATTCGGCGACCGAATTGCCGTCCTTGTCTTTCAACAGCTGATACATCTGGCAAGGGTCCGCGCCATCAGCGGTCTTGACGCAGTTTTGCTGCCAGCTGTCAAAGGTCGCAAGGGTATAGCCTTGGTTCACTTCGGCCGTTTCTTGGGTGACGGGCACTGGCGCTGCTTGGGCGGTGGTGCCCATGTTCAGATCGTCAGCGCTTTGCGCTGCGGCATCGGCGGGTGCCTCAGTTGCAGGCGCGTCGGTCGCGGGTGCGGCCTCTTGTGCGAAGGCGGCGAGCCCGCTGACAAGCGTCAGGCCAAGCGAAAGGGTCAAGGCGTGGTGCAGTGAAAACTTCGACATTGCTGTCATATCCCCAATTGTTCTTTTGTCGTCGATAGCACCGGACTTATGGCAAGTCAGGTGGAAAACACCAAGACATGCCCGTTGCGTGGGCGATTTATTGCTGAAAGGCCAAGCCGGACGGGGACATTAAAAAAGGGCCGGTAAACCGACCCCTTTTTCTTTTTTTATTCTCCCTGTCGGACTGGCCGACTTATGTGGGTAACCTAAGCGTGATTGCCTGTTCGGTCAACACCTTAATCGCGGGGCAGTCCTGCCAAACAGGGGCGCGCGCAAAACCTTTTTCAGGGCAGTGGCATCCATGGAAAAAGGCAAAGACAAGGGTGGCGAGACGCGCACAACCATGTATTTTAGGGCAAACAACGGTGCCCAAGCGGCGCGCAATATGATTAAGGGGCGGCGGATGAGCGAGACGATTTTTGTAGGCGGTGGCGGCGAGGGCTATGCGCAGGCCCAGAGCCTTTTGCTGAAATACGGCAACCGCCACGGCTTGATCGCGGGCGCCACGGGCACGGGTAAAACTGTCACGTTGCAGATTCTGGCCGAAGGGTTTTCCCAAGCGGGGGTGCCGGTGTTCATGGCGGATGTGAAGGGCGATCTGTCTGGCCTTGCCGCTGCGGGCAGCGCGGGCGACGGAGCCAATGCTATAGCCTTCACCAAATTTTTTGCGCAGAGAACTTTGGGCGACTCGCTTGGCTTGTAGCCGGTTTCGGTTGTTTTGCCATTGCGAGTGGGACCGAGAAAATCCGGCCAGTCTGCCGCAACTGGCAGCTACCGATCTCGGGAAGGGGAGGAAACTTGGTTGGCTTGGTTGCCGTTGTGGTCTCTGATATGGTTTCTTGAACGGGCGGCTCAGCGAATTGAGCATCGACTTCGACTAGTTCTTGGCGTCAGGCGGGGCGAGGAGCAGAGAACGAGCGAATTACATAGGATGAAAAGAACTAGGCGGCCATTCATGGTTGCTGCCCCCATAATATGCAAAGAATATATCGCGGCATTTTAATCGATCGATTGGCAACATTGGTGCATTAACCCCGCGACTTCAGCAGCGGCTTGAGCAACCCGGCGAGTTGCACAAACCCGATCACGCCCTGCTGCTCATCCTCGACGCAGGCCATCTCCGCGCGTTCCGATTGCATTTGAATGATGGTATCGAGCACCGAGCGATTTGGCGCGATGGACGGCATCGGCAGCGTCCGTGTGACTCGCTCCTGGTCGTGCAAATAAAGGTCAGCGGCGTGCACATAGCCGGCCGGCCGACGCTTGGCCGCGTCTAAAACGATGATCGTCGGCGATTGGTGCCGCCGCGCGCGCATAAAGCGCGTCTTCCCGAGTTTGCCCGAGTCGAACATAGGCCGTTCTCGTGACCGGCAAGCAATGCTGAGAAATCGGCTGGGCCGCGATCGCAAACAGATTCTGCGCGAGCAGCCGCTGCGATGGTTGCAGGATGCCCGCCTCCTGCCCCTGCTCCAAAACGTCCTGCAATTCCTTCTTCGCCAGCGACAACCGAGTCCGAACCGGCGAATCCCCCAGCAGACGCTGCAGGACTTGAAAGATCGCCCACAAAACAACCAGCACGGGAGCACTAAGAACCGTAAGCAACAAAAACGGCCACCCGAAAATCGAGAGCATTTTATTCGGAGCATGATAGAACAGCGACTTGGGTAACAGATCCCCGTACACAAAAAGCAGCGGCGTCACAATCAGCGGCGCCACGAGCTCGACCTGTTCAGACGCCCCAGCAAACCACTGATGGGTCGCGAGCAAGAGCGAAAACGAAATGAGGTATTGGGCGCAGTTGTTACCGAGCAGCGAAGTCGCGACATACAGAGAGGGATTGTTCACCAAATAAAGCAGGCCTCGGGCAATCCAACTGCCCGAAAGCGAATCCACTACGAGGCGAACACGAGTGACGCGGAAAAATCCCGTTTCGCACCCGCTGCAAAGCATGTTGAGAACAAGTCCACCGAGAAAGCAGAGGACGATCACGATCATTCCGCGTCCTCCTCAAGCAGGCGTCGAATTTCAACCATCGGAGCGCCGCGAATGGAGCGCGGACGACTCGAAGCGACAGATCACGCCAACGGCACTCGTCGCCTTCGACGGGCAGCCGATCGAGTTGCGACTGCAGAATCGCGGAGATCGTCAGCGGATCATCCTCCTCGACTTCGACATCAAGTTTCGCAGCAGCCCGGCGCAGGCTCAGCGTGCCGACGACCTGGAATACGCCTGGTTCGGTTTCCAGAATGAGCGGGCGGACGCTGGAGAGCCCCGGCGCATCCGTGTCTCCGTTTGTTTTTCGGGATCGAGCAAGATCGTGTCGAGCATGTCGTCGATGGTCAAACATGCCGATCGATTCGCCATGCTCGTTCACGACGACCGCAACTTCGCGATCCTTGGTTTGCATTTCTTGAAAGACCGCTGGCGAGCGTCGCAGACCAAGGCACATAAATGACCGGCTCCGCGTGATGCTCCAGATTCTTCTGCGGGACGCGAACGAAGTCCTTCACCGCGACCCAGCTGGCGATCTCTTCCTCCTCCGGATCGACAAGCAAAAGGTATCCGTGCTTCGGCAGCTCACCTTTGAGATCGTCGAAATGGACCGGAGCGCGAAAAACATCAATGGAGCCTCGCGGGCGCATCCACTCGTCGCTGCGAATGGACGAAAGTGAAACAAGCTGCTGCAACGTGCGGCGCTCATGCTCGACGAGTTCTTCGTCCACGCTGGATGCCTCGATCGCACGCTCAAGATCAGAAACTTCCAGGTAGGGCTCCGGGTGAAATCCAGGCCAAATAAGTCGCCGTGAAATCAAGTTGACGCCGCGTAACAAGGGCATGATCGGATCGACCAAGCGCACGGCAAACGAAAGGGGAATCGCGACCAAGGCGGAATGCGTGGAGGAAAGCAGCACGCCGAGGCTCTTCGGAAGCAACTCGCCAAAGATGATAACGAGGAAAACCGAGGCGACTGCGAATCCATAAGACCAGGCGTCCGCTTGGGGATGATCGACGCGTTCGAGCATCAAGCACAACAGAGACGAAATGGAGAAGACGTCAGATTGACGAGCAGATTCCAAAACAGAATTGCCGAAAGCAGCCGATCTGGATCAGAAAGCAGTCTCGCAGCGGCGCGTTGGCCGCGCGTTAGCCAGATCTCAAAGCTCTTGCGATCCGAGCGGCCGAGCGAATAGAGCGCGGCTTCACTAGACGAGAAGAATGCGGAGACCGCCATGCAGCGCCAGCATCGCGAGAACCGCGGGAAGCGTGGCCATCAGTGCGGCGTACAATGGCTTCTCTCTTCTGGCGTGGGGGGATGGCTATTCATCTTCCGCTTGGCGGCTTCGCCCCATGGCGATGTCATACTCCGAGAGCGCGGGCACCATCATCGCCATGGCCGTGAAGCCATACACGCCCTGGTCACGACCACAAAACCTGCAGGCTTTGGTTGCCAATCAAAAAACTGGTGAAGGCGAAGAAGGTCGCGAATGGCAACAGCAAGGCCGCTGCGAGAATGGCGGGCGAGGGATTGCGAATACCGAGCACGGCATAAAGTCCAACGCTGCCGCCGAGAATAAATGACAAGAACGACGGCAATTGAGCCTCAAACGAACCGCTGAACGAGACGAGGATAAGAATGCAAGTCGCCACGCCGAGGAATAAGAAGAAGACGGTGCCCAGGCTGAAAGTTACCGCCGTGCGACTGCTGGAATAGATCATGCCGCAGTGAATTCCGAGCATCGCCGAGAATACATACATCACCAGCAGCCCGATCTCCAAAAAGCACGAGGTCCTGCATGCCGATGCGGCGAATCCACCACAGCCCAAATCCGATCAAGAGCGGCAGAACCACCATTTCCTTGGTGACCCACAAGACGCCGACGAGCTTCCCGAGGAGAAACTCCCGCGGAAGTAAATCGGTGACCATCAGCAGTTCCAGCGATTTTCCATCACGTTCGCTGGTGATCGCCGTGACAGCCAAGGCATTGACGATGCAAAAGCTCACAATCAAGAGTGGTGCGATCGGTTGACCTTCGCGAGGCAACAGTGCATTACGATCGATCGGCTCATTCGAGAGATAAGCGAACGCCGCGATGGCCAGGGCGAAGAACAATAAATAGCCCAGGCGGATAACTAAGACCTTGCGTCCGTAAGCCCAGGTTCGCATTTCGCGCCAGAGAACGGGATTCTGCCAGACGGTTCGGCCGTCGCGCTTCTGGACTCGGACGCGAGCATCCACATGTCCCGCTCGAGCGGCTTCGTCTTTTTCTGTTTCGTCGGCGATGCCCAGTTCGGCTTCTTTTCTTGCCTTCGGCGCCGTGGCTAAAAATGCTGCCGCCTTCGTACTCCTTCGGAATCTGAAACAATTCCGGCGATGGATTCCACACCCGCACTCGCAGAATTGCAGTAACGTTAGGATCGCCGCAACGATAGCGAAAACCCCAAGAAAGGACCAATGCCGCTGGCAAGTGATTCCCAAGAACCGCCAGCGATAACCGATGGCCGAGCGGCCAAGAGCATGGCGCGAAGTGGACTCGTTGCATTGCCGATTGCCTTGGTCGAAACGCCGCCGATTGATTCGCCGAGGGCGCCGGTGGCAAAGGTTTCCGACAGGCCAATCCAAATCACGATGAGCAGAAACGTCATCGAGAGCGATTGAAATGTCTTCTCGCGCCAATAGGCGATGAAGTTGCCAAGGCAGGCGGCAAGAAGGCTGCTGGCGACTGTCACTGCGGTCATCGCGGCGACTTGATCTGGCGAGACGCCGCCAAGGAGCATGACAATTGCGAAGACGGGTAGCCCCGCGAGGATAAGACTACCGACGTGAAGCAGCGCAGGCGGCGAGTTTCCCGAGCACGAGTTCGTGGTTGGACATGTGAGTCAGCAGGAGCAAAATCAGCGTGCGCTTATCCTTTTCCTGAGCCACGATGCTGGCCGAGGAAGTGGCGGCGAGGAACATCATGACGGCGAGCTGAAGGGTCGCCAAAACCTGGAACAGGACCGAGCCGAAGCGGGCCATGTCACTGATCGTGCGGATCTCCTGGGCGCCGGTGACGACGGTCCAAGCGGTGCAAATCAGGACTCCAAGCGTGGCGATATAGACGCCTCGCGCCATAAAGTGCCGCGTCGTGCGGGGAGCCGTCATGGCTTCCCGGCCAAAAATTGGCCCTGCGAACAAAGGCAATCTCCCAGCTGCGGCGTCAGAAGTGGTTTTTGAGTAAGGACTTACGGCAATCGTGCGTTGCTGGCCTGCCGCACGAATATACCAGGTTTGAGACCGGTTTGCGGTAGGAGTAGGTTGTACGCAGACCACAATAAAAGGGTCGCATGGCGCATCAAACAGTTGATTATGCCTTTCGTCGACGACCCACGCGGGAGGGATGATTGGGGTCCGCTGAATGTACGGGGTCATCCGGCGAGGGTTCCTTAGGTTTACAGCCAAGGGGAACCGCGCCGCTGGAAGTCGCGTCGCCGTCAAAGAAATTGCCACTCTCCACCGAGGTTGTCGCTCATCTTTTTGATGAGCATGGCCGGGAGCTGTTGCTATTTCTGACCGGCGTGCTTCGCGATGCGCACCTTGCGGCTGATGTGGCCCAGATCACTTTCTCTCGGCTAATCGAGCAGGGCGGGGAGACAGCGGAAGAAACTCGCAAGGCGTGGATCTTCCGAGTCGCGTTCAACGAGGCCCTCGACTGGCGAAGGAAACAGGCCCGACGGGAACGACTGTTGCCGGAAGCGGCCCAGTCGCGATCCTACTTCGCTTCCGAGCCGATCGTTGAGATTTTGAAAACAGAGACGGTAAACGAAGTTCGCGAGGCGATTGAAAAACTTCGCCGCCTCAGCGCGAGGTGCTCCGCCGCCGAGTGTATGAGGAACAGACATTTGCCGAGATCGCCAAAAGCCTGAATATCCCTTTGGGAACTGCGCTAGGACGAATGCGGCAAGCAATGGAACAACTGCGAAAAATCATGAAGCCCATGGGCGAATCGAAATGAGAATGAATTTCAATAAAAACCGAATTAACGCTAAGCTTTCGTGGCTCGCCGAGCAATATGTGCTTGGCGAACTGACACCAAGTGAACTTGAGTCATTTGAAGCCCAACTTGAAACAAAGCAAGTTGTGCGCGAGGCGGTATCGGATGCCGTCGCGCTACTAAGCAATGTGCGCACGCTGAGGCGACTTTGATGGCGCCTGAGGCTGAAGTATGTCGCAGCGCATCGAGCGGCTGGGTTTCGCGAATTGGTTGGTTTAGCGGCGTAGCCGCCTCACTGGCGTTGGCAGCGTTTTTGTTTTCGCAAGCAAACTTTGGTGAGCATGAGCGAACGACGGCACTGGCGGGCGCTCGGTCGGAAACGCGAGAGTCGATGGAAGAAGATCACTTGGATGAAGTGGTTGTGATGAACGAGAGTAATAGCGCCGAACTCGAGGACTTGGATGTGCCCGATTGGTTGATCACCGCTGTTTCTCTGCGCGACGAAGGGGCTTCAAAATCCGATCGATCACCGCTGAAGCCTAATGCCCCAGGAGGAGTCTAAGAATGTCGATGCGAGTACAATTCAGCTGGATCATTATCGTTGTCGCTCTTAGTTCTTGGGGTCGTGCCCAGGAAAAAGGCGATAGCCCAATAAAGGGCGCCGAGAATGCGGCAAAGTCGAGGCCAGCGACTATCTCCGTCGACCAAGAGAAGGATATTTTGGCCTTTGTTTCGAAGAACGATACTTCTTTGCACGGACTATTAGGGAATTTAAAAGCGGCGCGGCCGATGGAGTACCAAAGGGCGCTCTTAGACTTGAATCGGGTAACGGAACGCTTGGCCCAGATCAAGCGCAATCGCCCACATGCATATGATCTAGAACTGCAAAAGTGGCAAACTCAGTCGAAAGTACAGGTGCTGGCCGCACAGTTAGCGATGAATCCAAATCCTGCTATCAAGGCCGAGCTAAGGCAAGCTATCGAACTTCGCGCCGATTTGGAACTCCAAGTGCTTCGCGCAGATCGTGAAGCAGCGACGAAGCGACTTAAGATGCTTGAGGAACAGATTGCGGCGGCGGAATCAAATCGTAATAGCCGCGTTCAACAGCAATTTGATCGTTCGATTACCACAGCGAGCCGAGCGAATGGCGGGCCGCCGAAAAAGCGTCCAGCGTTCGAAGGCAAAAAACCGGCAACCAAGGCAGAAATCCCCACCGGGCGCCGAAAAAAGAAGGAGCGAAGCAATGAAGTTGCAATTGGACGGACTCGTACTGCTCACTCTAGCCCTTGTAGCAACAACGCTGTCGAAAGCCGATGAGCCCAATTCAAGCGATGCGATCAGGCCCGTTTCAGAGCGATTTCTCGGCGCAACCTCAGAATTAGCCCCCAGCTTTCAAGCACATGTTTTGCCCCTCATGGGACGCCTCGGTTGTAACGGCCGCAGCTTGTCACGGTTCATTCCAAGGACAGGGCGGCTTACGTCTTTCACTCTTCGGCTACGACTTCAAGGCTGATCACGATGCGCTAACTAAGCCACAAGAGGGAAAAATCGCAAGGCTCAGCACTCAGAAGCCACTGGAAAGCCTAATCCTGCAAAAGCCGACCGACGAGTCAATCCATGAAGGCGGAAAACGCATGGATCGCGATAGCTGGCAGTTTAATGTGATCCGCCGCTGGATTGAGACAGGCGCGAAAGATGACAGCGAATCCCATGCGAAGCTGGAGCAGTTGGAGATTTCGCCCGCTGCGATTCAGTTCAAAACCGACGGCCAATCAATCTCGCTCAAAGCGACAGCCGTCTGGTCTGATGGAATCCGAGAAGATGTCACACCGTTATGCCGCTTTCAGTCCAACGACGGCGCAATCGCGAAAGTCTCTGATAGCGGCATCGTCGAGTCGAGCGGCGCAGGCGATACGCACATCGTTGTCTTTTATGACAATGGGATCACGCCCGTTTCGGTGATTAGGCCTATCTCCGCCGAGGTTGCAGCAAACTATCCCACGATTTTGACCGCGACCAAAATAGACGAATTAGTTGCCGCGAAATTAAGGACGCTTGGTATCAGGCCATCCGACAAGGCCCAAGATGCGGAGTATCTTCGACGACTCTCGCTTGATCTCACGGGAACGCTGCCGACGCCGGCAGAAGTAAAAGAGTTTCTCGCCTCGATGGATCCCAGCAAACGAACCGCAAAAGTCAATGAACTCCTTGAGCGGCCCTCCTACGCCGCTTGGTGGGCGACAAAACTTTGCGATCTCACTGGCAACAATTCACAACAACAAGCCGGCAATCAATTTCGCAATGTTGAGTCAAAGCAATGGTATCAATGGCTCGAAGCTCGAGTAAAAGCGAACATGCCTTATGACAAAATCGTCGAAGGCATTGTGCTCGCAACCAGCCGACGTGAAGGGCAGTCGCTCGAAGATTATTGCCAAGAGATGAGCGGATATTATCGCGAAAAAGATAGCAAGAACTTCGCCGAGCACGCGACCCTGCCTCAATACTCGGCGCGCAGCAACATCCAGAAGCCCGAGGAGAAGGCGCTCAGTTTCTCATACGCTTTTCTTGGCGTTCGGCTTCAGTGCGCAGAGTGCCATAAACACCCCTTTGACCAGTGGTCAAAGCACGATTTCGATCAATTTAAAGCCTTCTTCGCTAATATCTCTTATCGCACTCGGCCCGAGGACCAAGCCGCGTTTACGTCGATGACCGAAAAACTTGGCGTTGCAAACAAAAAGGGAAATGAGCAGCAAAAAGCGCTTAACACGATTCTTAACGACGGCAAGGCAATTCCCTTTCGTGAGCTCTTCGTTGCCACTCGACCCGCCAAACCGCGCGGCAAGGACCTCAAAAACGCTAAGACCGGCGGCAATCGTGTGATTACACCAAAGCTCCTTGGCGGCGAAGAAGTCGTGCTGAACGAAGGGGACCCACGCACAAGACTCATGGAATGGATGCGAGACGCGGAGAATCCCTATTTCGCCAAGGCCATCGTCAACCGCGTTTGGGCGAACTACTTCAATGTGGGCATTATCGAGCCGCCTGATGACATGAACTTGGCCAATCCACCCAGCAACGCTCCGCTACTCGATTATTTAGCAAAGGAATTCATCGCTCACGGATATGACCTGAAGGCACTCCATCGATTGATCGTTTCCTCGGACGCCTATCAACGCTCCTGGGTTCCGACTGAAACAAATCGTCTAGACACTCGCAATTTCAGCCGCGCCGTGCCGCGGCGGCTTCCTGCTGAAGTTGCTTCCGATGCAATTCGCCAAGCCACCGCTGGCGCGACCGAAATGGAGACGATGCAAGCGAAAATAGATGATCGCATGATCGGCCTAGCCAGTTCTCTGCAAGGTCGCGGCAGCCAAAACTACACGTTGGCGACATTTGGCAAATCGCAGAGGCTTACCAATTGCGACTGCGAACGTTCAGTGGAGCCCAGCCTATTGCAAACCCTTTACTTGCGCAATGACGGCGAGTTGCTCGGCCAAATCGAGCGAAATGGCGGATGGGTTAACGAATTGGCAATCACCAGCGCCAAGGCCAAAGAGAAAATGGCGGACGTAGCAATGACGCCAGCAATGGTGGAAGAGCAAATTTCCAAGTTCAACCAACGTCTTGAAAAGATGGGCGACAAGGCGAAGCCCGAGGAAATCGCGGCCGCCAAAAAGCGCCTTGATCGCCTCAGGAAACTGAAAGAGCAATTTGCAAAGAAGGGCGTCGCTCAGACCAAAGCGGACGAGCCAACTACAGTAAAGACTTTGACTACCAAAGAGATCATCGAAAACGCTTATTTGAGAACCGTGAGCCGCTTCCCAACGCCCGAAGAAATCGTCAAGTGCGAAGTCTATTTCGCCAGCTCCGCAAACCAAAGCGCAGGCGCACGAGACCTCATTTGGGCGCTGCTCAATACCAAAGAATTCATCATCAACCACTAAAGCTCGAGCGATTGCAAACAGGGAGTTAGCTCGAACAATGGCATTCACCCGAACCTGCGATGGAATTCGTCGTCGCGACATTTTGCGAATCGGCGCAATTGGCGCCACGGGCCTCACGCTTTCAAACTATTTGCGAATAGCTGCGGCGCAGGAAGTCGCGCCGGCCGCGCCAAAGCGGGCATCATGATCTACCTCGGCGGCGGCCCATCGCACGTCGATACCTTTGATCCCAAGCCCGACGCGCCCGCCGAGTTTCGAGGTGAATTCAATCCCATCGCACACCAATGTCCCGGGTATTCGAATCTCAGAGCACTTGCCGCTCCTTGCGCAAATGTGCGGACAAATACACGATCCTGCGCGGAGTGAGTCACACGCTTGGCGGCCCACGAACTCGGTCGAGATGTATATCAACACCGGCAACCGTCCATTGCCGTCGCTTACCTTTCCGGGCTACGCCTCAGTCGCCAGCAAAGAACTGGGCGTCACATCGGACCTTCCTCAGACGGTCGCGATTCCCGATTCGCCCCATCCCGGCGGGCTATCTTGGAATCGCCAATTCGCCGCTCGCCACCGGTCGTGCCCCTGCCAAAGGACAACCCTTTTTTGTTCGCGGCATGTCCCTCGGGCAGCGGTCTAACTGTGACCGACGTCGATCGTCGCCAAAAACTTCTCAGCGACCTCGATGTGCACTTCCAGCAGATCGAGAGCCTCCGAGCACCCTCTAACCGGTCTCGATAAATTCTCGGAACAGGCCTATTCGATCATCAGTTCCAAACGCTCCCGCGAAGCGTTCGACATCTCCAAAGGAACCTGGCGAGATCAGTGCCCGATTTGGTCATTCCGGATTCGGACAAAGCTGCCTCCTCGGCGACTCGGCTCATCGAATCGGGCGTTCGATTTTGCACCGTAACCCTCGGCGGCTGGGATACGCACCAAGACAACTTCAAACGCCTCAAAACCAACTTGCTGCCAACGCTCGACCGCGGTGTATCAGCACTTTTGGCGACACTAGAGGAGCGAGGCCTGCTTGACTCAACCAGCGTCATGGTCGCCGGCGAATTTGGCCGCACGCCGAAAATCAATCCTCGCGCCGGCCGCGATCACTTTCCTCGCGCGATGTTTGTCCTGATGGGTGGCGGCGGGATGAAAGTCGGCCAAGTCGTCGGCGAGAGCGATGAAAAAGCGATGGCGCCCAAAGATCGTCCCATCTCGCCCGAAGACGTCGCCGCGACGTTCTATAAGAGCCTTGGAATTGACCATCGAAAAGAGTATCAGACTGACATTGGCCGGCCTGTGATGATCGTCCGCGATGGCAATCCGATTCCAGAAATAATTTAAGACAATCGCACGTCTAAACCATGTGTGGATTACACAATCCAAATGACTGTAGTTTGATTCACTGATTAGCGAGAGAAATTAAATGTTGATTTCGCTGCCTTACTTTCTTGGCTTTATGTGGAATGCTTGCTTCACCGTATCGATCGCACAAGAGGAAGCCTCAAGCCGGGAAAGAAGAAACGTGCGGAGCAGGTGCAGACTTCATTGCTGAGCTCGAAAAGAAAATTGAAACCGCCGAGCCGACCGAAGAGCAAAAAGCGAAACTGAAAACGCTGTCCGAAGAATACACGCCAAAATTTCCGAGATCACCAAGAAATTCAACGAAGGCAGTCCCGAAGACGTTCGCAAACAAATGGCAACCGCCCGCAAAGAACTGAACGCCGCGGGAACCAAGGGAAAACAACTAGCCGCGGCATTGAAAGAGAAGGTCACCCTCTCCGAAGAGCAATCGAAAGCCACGGAAGAAATGAACACCGCCCGCGAGAAGCTACAGCGGGAATTTGTCGCCAAAGTGACTGAGATCCTCACGCCGGAGCAGCTTGCCAAAGCCGGCATCAAGACGCCAAAAGCAAAGAAATCAGCCTAAACGACGTCTAAATCGGGATGATGTTAACCTGGAGATGTCTAAGTGAATGGCTCGATGTGAATGTGAACATCCGCTATGCGAAGCGCTGACTCCCGCAGGCGACTTCGAACGCGCCCGCCGATTTGGTGGGCGTCGTTGACGCTCAAAGCTCCATCGACCTGGACATGCATTTCAACGAAGTAAGCCATGCCGCTTTTGCGAATGCGGCATTTCTCCACAGCCTTCACTCCTTCGACAGTAAGGGCTTCCTGGCGAACCTTTTCTTCAAACTCTTTAGGCGGCGCCGCATCAAGAATGTCGCGGGCGGCAAAGATCAAGAGCCGAAGTCCGCTGAAGAGAATCACAAAGCACGCAGCCAGCGCCGCATAGTCATCAGCCGGTTCATATCCCTCGCCGCCGATGAG
>CAWJOY010000065.1:0-18758 GCA_963844505.1 uncultured Alphaproteobacteria bacterium | reverse complement strand
ACCTCGCGGCGCTCTGCGGCAGAGCGGCCACCAAGCTTGCCCGTCTTGGACGAGATATAGTCAAGGATCACGCCCGATTGGCTGAGCGTGGTGTCGCCATCGACCAGAACCGGCACCTCTGCCATTTCATTGAGCTCGCGGAAGGCGGGACTGCGGGCCTCGCCGTTGAAGAAATCGACAAAGACCGGTTCCCAGTCAAGCTCGGCAAAGGTCAGGGCGAGGGCGCATTTGTAGGCGTTGCCGGATTCCCCAAAGCAGTGAAGTTTAGCAGTCATGAAAGCGCGTCCTTTGTGTGTGCCGAAGCAAGAAGGGAGTATTTAGGCCAGTGTGAAAGCATCACTTGCGGGTTTCGAGTTCGGAGTTGAACAAGCGGAGCCGGTGGGCAAGGTTGTCGTGGTGGAACACGCTTGAATAGTTTTCGAACAAGAAAGACAGCGCTTCCCCCTCATCCAAGCCGGCTTCACGGGCGAAGGATTTCAGGCGACGGTAGCCGTCTTCGGTCATAGCGACCGGAAAGCGACGGGTGAGGCGAAAGCGTTTTGGCATAGGGGACTCCGACTGGGTTCGGGGGAGCTTAGAACGCCTCCTCTGGCAATGCCATCACTGGATCAGCACCGCTTTCGATGCGAGCGAGATGTAGCGCGGTCGCGGGCAGTTGGCGGGCCATATAATAGCGCGCCGTGGTCAGTTTTGCAGCAAGGAAGTCCGCGTCGCCTGTGCCTTCGGCTGCAAGCGCTGCCTTGGCGATTTTCGCCCACATCAGGCCCAAGCAGGTGTGACCCAGCATCAGCATGAAGTCATAAGACCCCGCGAGCGCGGCATTCGGGTTCTTCATGGCGTTGTTCATAAAGAACATCGCGGCAGCCTGCACGTCCTTGGAGGCCGATTTCAGCGGCTCAAGATAGGGCGTCATCCGCGCGTCGTCGGCATTTTCCTTGATGAAGGATTTAATCAGCTCGAAAAAGGCCATCACGTGTTTGCCGCCGTCTTGGGCCAGTTTGCGCCCCACAAGATCAAGCGCTTGGACGCCGTTTGCGCCTTCATAGATTTGGGCGATGCGGGCGTCGCGCACGAATTGGCTCATGCCCGAATCCTCGATATAGCCGTGGCCACCCCAGATTTGTTGCGCTTGCACCGCCATCTCAAAGCCGCGATCGGTTTGGAAGCCTTTGAGCACAGGGATCAGCAGCGACACGAGGCCCTCGGCTGCGGCATCATCATTGCGGCGCGAGCGGTCGATCAGATGCGCAGCCCAGAAGGTGAAGGCGCGCGCGCCCTCGACAAAGGATTTCTGGTCCATCAGGCTGCGGCGGATATCGGGATGCACGATCAGCGGGTCCGCGGGGCCGGTAGGGTTTTTGACGCCGGTCACATCGCGGCCTTGCAGGCGGTCGCGGGCATAGCCAAGCGCGTTTTGATAGGCGGCTTCGGCCACGGCATAGCCTTGCAGGCCAACGCCAAGGCGCGCTTCGTTCATCATGGTGAACATCGCCCGCATGCCTTTGTGCAGATCGCCCAGCAAGTAACCCGTCGCGCCGTCATAGTTCATCACGCAGGTAGCATTGCCGTGGATGCCCATTTTCTCTTCGATCTTGCCGACGGCGACGGCGTTGCGGTCGCCCAAGCTGCCGTCGTCTTTGACAATAAACTTTGGCACGATGAAGAGCGAGATGCCCTTGGTGCCTTCGCCGCCGCCCGGCGCTTTGGCCAGCACAAGGTGGATGATGTTGTCGGCCAGATCATGCTCGCCCGCTGAGATGAAGATCTTGGTGCCAGTGATCTTATAGCTGCCGTCGGCCTGCGGTTCGGCCTTGGTGCGCATCAGGCCCAGATCGGTGCCGCAATGCGGTTCGGTCAGGTTCATCGTGCCAGTCCATTCGCAGGACACCATCTTGGGCAGGAACTTGGTCTTTTGCTCGGGCGTACCGTGGGTGTGGATGGCGGAATAGGCGCCGTGGGTCAGGCCTTGATACATATTAAAGGCCATATTCGCCGAGACGAAAATCTCACCCACCGCAGTGCCCATCAGATAGGGCAGGCCCTGGCCGCCATACTCCGGGTCGCAATCGAGCGCAGTCCAGCCGCCGTCTTTCATCGCGGCGAAGGCCTCTTTGAAACCTTTGGGCGTGCGCACGGTGCCGTTTTCCATCCGGCAGCCTTCACGGTCACCAGAGGCGTTAAGCGGCGTCAGCACGTCAGTTGCAACCTTGCCCGCCTCTTCCAGCACGGCTGCGGTAAAGGCTGCGTCCAAATCCGCATAGCCGGCCACATCCGAGGCCGAGACCTGAAGCACATCGTGCAGCAGGAATTGCATATCTTTGACGGGGGCGACATAGCTTGGCATGGGAAGTTCCTATTCTGCGGCTTTGCGGAAGGCTGAGAGGGTCTGCTCGACCCCAAGCATTTCGGTTTCAAGTTCACGAATGGCGATTGCGAGTTCGGCGGCCTGCGACTTCATCTGTGCAATGCGGTCTTGGGCAAGGCTGTAGGTGCGGGACAACTGCGCCTGATTGCTGCCATTATGGTCATACATATCAAGAAGTTGCCGGATATCTTCGAGGCTGAACCCAAAGCGTTTGCCGCGCAGGATCAGCTGCAAACGGGCGCGGTCCTTTTTGTCATAGAGCCTGCGCGCGCCAAGGCGCGTGGGCGAGATCAACTCTTTCGCCTCATAGAAACGCAGGGTGCGCGGCGTCACCTGATAGGCGTCGCACATCTCGCGGATGGTGAGTGTGTCGGTCATGGCGCTCTTTCGTGGGCTGACGGATCAGCGATTTATCCCACTATAGTAGCGTGCTTGACGTTAACGTAAATGAAACGTCACGTCACCTTTTGGCGTGACGTCGGGTCTTTTTGCGAATATTTTTAAGAGATGCGCTGGTCAGGTCTTTTGTTCTGGCAGCTTGGCGATTTCCTCGGCGGCGGCTTCGCGCAGGGCGCGCAGATCGGTGATCGAGGCGCTCAGCGCCTCTTGTTGCGCGGCAAGTTCGCCCAATTGACGGTCAGCCATCGCCAGCCAGGCGTCAAGCTGCGGACGCGTGCCCTTAAGGTCATAGATCATCAGCCATTGGCGGATTTCCTCAAGGCTAAAGCCAAAGCGGCGGCCGCGCAGGATCAGCGTCATGCGGGCAATCTCGCGGCCAGTGTAAAACCGCGAGCGACCTTCCTTGAGCGGTGAAAGCAGTTCGATATATTCGTAATAGCGCAGGGTGCGCGGCGTTACGTCAAACCGTGCGCACATCTCTTTGAAGCTTAGGCGCTGGTCGGTCATAGAAGCCTCTTTGATGTGGCGCGTTACTGTGCGGTCAGCCTAAGGCGGCAGCGCGACAGGCGCAAGATTTCCCTGACAGGGGCTTGCGCTTTGGTTTGGGCGCGGGATTATGGCGACATGGATGACAGATTGAAAATAGCGCGCCAGTTTATCGCAGCATTGCCCCATGCCGAGGCTTTGGGGATGCAGCTGACCGAGCTTGGCGCAGGCACCGCTACCATCATCATGCCGTGGGATGCACGGTTGGTCGGGGATCTGGCGACGGGCGTGGTGCATGGCGGTGCGGTCTCGGCGCTGATGGACACGGCGAGCGGGGCGGCGGTGATGAGCCATCCCGAAGCGCCTGCCTCCACGGCGACGCTGGATTTGCGCATCGACTATATGCGGCCGGCCTCGAAAGGGCAGACCATCGTCGCGCGGGCAGAGTGTCACCATGTCACGCGGACAGTGGCCTTTGTGCGGGTGACGGCGGTGGATGATGATACGGCGCGGCCCGTGGCGATGGCGACAGGCGCGTTCTCGGTCGAGCGGGGGCGCAGCGCATGAGGCGGCCAGCCCCCGAGCCCGTGCAGGTGGTCAAATCACGGCGTGATGCGGCGCTGGCTTGGCTGACAGGCGGCGTGCCTTATATCGGTTTTCTGGGGATGCAGTTTGACCGGCGTGGCGATGAGGTCACCGCGATCTTGCCATTTCAGGCGATGTTGATTGGCAACCCGATGCTGCCTGCTCTGCACGGCGGCGCGACGGCGGCGTTTCTAGAGGTCACCGCGATCATCAGCCTGTCGTTTGCGAGCCTGTGGCAGGGTATCGAGGACGGCCAGATTTCGGATTTCAGCGGTCTGCCCGATTTGCCCAAGACCATCAACTTTGGCGTTGATTACCTGCGGGCGGGGCTGCCTCGGGATGCCTATGCGCGGGCACGGGTGAACCGGATCGGGCGGCGCTATGCCTCGGTGCAGGTCGAGGCTTGGCAAGACAACGTCGCCAAACCTTTCGCGCTGGGGTCGGGGCGGTTCCTGATGGCCGGAGACGCAGGGTGAGCGCGATCACCCATGCGCGGGTGCTGCGGATTGCCGCGCCGATTGTGATTTCGAACGCCACGGTGCCGCTCTTGGGCGCGGTGGATACGGCGGTGATCGGACAGATCGGGCAAGCGGCGCCCCTAGCCGCGGTCGGTTTGGGCGCAATGATCTTGGCGACCTTTTACTGGGTGTTCGGATTTTTGCGGATGTCGACGTCGGGGCTGGCGGCGCAGGCCTCGGGCGCGGGGGATGTGACCGAGCGCGATGCGGTTTTGCTGCGGGCGCTGTTGATCGCGGCGGGCGCGGGGGCCGCGTTGATCGCGCTTCAGGGGGTGCTGTTCGGGCTAGCGTTCAAGATTGCACCAGCCTCGGCGGCGGTTGAGGCCTCGGCGCAACAGTATCTTGGCATCCGCGTCTGGGGCGCGCCTGCGACGGTGATGCTATATGCGGTGACGGGGTGGATGATCGCGACCGAGCGCACGCGGGCGGTTTTGCTGCTGCAACTGGTGCAAAACGGGCTGAACGTCGGGCTTGATCTGCTGTTTGTGCTGCATCTGGGCTGGGGCATTGCGGGGGTGGCAAGTGCCACTCTGATTGCCGAATATACGGGGCTGATCTTGGGGCTTTGGCTGCTGCGCGAGGCGTTCGGGCCAAGACTTGCTGCCGTTTGGGGGCGGTTGCGCGATCGCGTGGCGCTGCGGCGGATGTTTGGCGCAAGCCGCGATATCATGTTGCGCTCGGTCCTGCTGCAGTTGTCGTTCACCACCTTTATCTTTCTTGCGGCGGGCTTTGGCGATGTGACTTTGGCGGCCAACCATGTGCTGATGCAATTCCTAGAGATCACCGCCTTTGGCTTGGACGGCTTTGCCTTTGCCGCCGAGACTTTGGTCGGGCAGGCGGTGGGGGCGCGCACGCGAGCGGGGTTGCGGCAGGCGACGGTGGTCTCGATGCAGTGGGGCTTTGCTGGGGCCGCGCTTTTGTCGGCGGCGTTTTGGCTGGGCGGGGCGCAGATTGTCGCGTTGATGACCACCTCGCCCGAGGTCCGGCTTGAGGCGGCGCAGTTCTTGCCGTGGTTGGTGGCCGCTCCGTTGCTGGGGGTGGGGGCCTGGATTTTTGACGGCGTGTTTATCGGCGCACTGCGCACGGGCGCAATGCTGCGGGCGATGCTGATATCGGTTGCGGGATATGGCGTTGCGCTGGCGATCTTGGTGCCGCTGATGGGCAATCACGGACTATGGGCGGCGCTGATGCTGCTCAACTTGCTGCGGCTGGTGACGCTGGGGCGCAGCTATGCGGGGCTTGAGAAAGCCGTCGCGCCCTAGCTGCGCAAATAGCGGAAGCCCGCCGAAGCCGCCCATCCCGAAAACGCCGCCAGCAAAAGCGAGATCACGCCGTAGATAAACGGCTGCTCATGCGCGAGGTTATAGAGATACTGCTCCAACCCCGCTTTGCGCACGCCGATGTAACGCTCTTGGTGGTCGATCACTTTGCCGCCGCGCAAGATGAACAGGCGCACCTTATAGTTGCCGTCCGAGAGGTTCGCGGGCAGCTCGACATCGCTGCGAAACAGCGTTTGTTCCAGCAATTGCACGCGGCTGATCGAAAGCCGGTAGTGGTCTTCGTTGATGCGAATGCGCTGCAGGGCCTCGACAAACTCGGGCGCGTTCTCGGCCTCGGCAGAGATGCCTATGGCGCGAATGGCTTGGGGCAGAGTGATCTTATAGCGCAGATCATCGGTGCTCGACAGGATTTCATCCAGCGGGCCGGTGGTGGTCACGGCGTAAAAGCTGGGCGCCGAGTTGATGGTGACCGAGGCGTTGTTGATCCAGATGCCGCCGACACGCTCTTTGCGACGCAGCACGAGGGGTTGCGACGGGCCCTCGACGGTGATGATCACCTCGAGCCGTCCTTCTTTGGGGGCAGGGGCGTCGCGTTTGACCGCGCCATAGATCAAGATATCCGAGCCATCGAAGTTGGTGGTGATCTGCACACGGTTCTGGCTGAGACCCGTGACGATGGTCTCTTCGGCGGGGCTTACGTGCGGCACCAGCAGGGCGATCAGGGCGATGAGAAGCCGCTTCATGGCCGCACCATCGGCGTGATCGAGAACAGTTCGGACGGGGTGATCAGCAGATCAAGCGCGATTTTGAAACAGACGGCCAGCACCAGCAGCGCCAGCAAAATCCGCAGCTGTTCTGCTTGCAGACGCATCGAGATTTGCGCGCCGATCTGCGCCCCGATAACGCCGCCAAAGATCAACAAAAGCGCGAGCAGCATATCGACCGTCTGGCTGTTGATCGCATGCATGACAGTGGTAAAGCTGGTGGTAAAGATGATCTGGAATAGCGAAGTGCCCACCACCACGCGGGTCGGCATACCCAGAAGATAGATCATCGCAGGCACAAGGATAAAGCCGCCGCCCACCCCCATGATCGCCGACAAAAAGCCAACCAAGACGCCAATCATCACCGGCGGGATCAACGAGATATAAAGCCCAGAGACACGGAATTTCATCTTGAGCGGCAGGCGATGCACCCAAGTGTGCACATGCGCGCGCCGGATTGGCAGCGATGCGCCTTGGCGGCGGTTGCGCAGCAAGGTGCGCAGGCTTTCGACAAACATCATGCCACCGATCAGCCCGAGGAACAGCACGTAAGACAGCTGCACAAACAGGTCGATTTGGCCAAGCGCCGTCATCCAAGCAAAGACCCGAACCCCAACAAACGAGCCAATCAGGCCGCCGACCAAAAGCACGATGCCCATGCGGAAATCGACGCCTTTGCGCTTCATCTGCACCAACATGGCCGAGACGGACGAGGCCACAACTTGGTTCGCGCCCGTCGCCACAGCCACGCCCGGAGGCACGCCGATGAACAGCAAAAGCGGCGTGATCAGAAAGCCGCCGCCAACGCCGAACATGCCCGAAAGAAACCCGACGATGCCGCCCAACCCCAACAGGAGAAAGGCGTTAATCGAGACCTCGGCGATGGGGAGGTAGATTTGCATGCGCGACAGCTTGAATAAGGGGCGTTTCTCTAGGGATGCGACGTTTTTTTCAGCTTGTCAAACCCTTGCCGCGCTTAAATTCCGTTGCGTAAGAAATGGCGCAGAACCTGTTCCAGTTTCGCCGCACCCAAGGGCGCCATGGCTTTGGTATGCTCGTGGCTGATCTGCTCGTCTGACATGCCCGCGGCCATATTGGTGATGGTCGAGATCGCCGCGACGCGCAGGCCAAGAAAACGGGCGAGGATGACTTCGGGCACGGTGGACATGCCAACCGCATCGCCGCCAAGGGTTTTGATGGCGCGGATTTCGGCGGGGGTTTCAAACGAGGGGCCGGAATACCACGCGTAGACGCCTTCGGGCAGGGCGACGCCGGTTGCCTCTGCCGCTTGGCGCAGGGCGGCGCGCAGGTCAGGGTCATGGGCGGTGGTCATCGGCACAAAGCGCGCGTCTGTCTTTTCGCCGATCAGCGGGTTGAGGCCGGAAAAGTTGATGTGGTCCGAAAGTAGCATCAGATCACCCGGCTGGATGTCTTGGCGCAGCGACCCGGCCGCATTGGTGGCGATCAGTTGCGTCGCGCCCAAGGCTTTGAGCACGGTCAGCGGCAGGCGCATGGCGGCAGAGTTGCCGTTCTCGTAGTAGTGTTCGCGCGCGCCAAAGACCGCGACGCGACGCCCCTCGAGCGTGCCGATCACGAGGTTGGGGTTATGGCCCGAGACGCCAATATGCGGAAAGCCGGGCAGGTCGCCGTAGGGGATTGAAGTGCCTTCGACGGCGCTTGCAAGGTGGCCAAGGCCAGAGCCGAGGATGAGGCCAAGCTCGACCGGGGCGTCGCCCGCGCGCGATTGGATCAGGCGGGTGAGCGCTGCGATTTGGTCGGTCATGACGTATCCTTTGCGGTCGGGCTTTGGGGATATGGGGAGAAGATGAGTATTTGAGCCAGTGTGAAAGGGCGGGCGTTACCGCTCTTTGACGTAGGGTTCTCCGCCCGCACGGGGGGGGATGGATTTGCCGATGAAGCCCGCGACTGCGATGACCGTAAGCACATAGGGCAGGGCATCGAGGAAGGAACCCGATACTTTGAAGCTTGTCACGGATTCGACGACATCGGGGCGCAGGGCGAGGGCTTGGAAGAAGCCGAAGAGCATCGTGGCGCCAAGGGCAGGGAGCGAGCGCCATTTTGCGAAGATCAGCGCGGCGAGGGCGATGTAGCCGCGGCCTGCGGTCATCTCGCGGCCAAAGCCTGCTTGGAGGGCGGTGGCCATATAGGCGCCTGCAAGGCCGCAAAGGATACCAGTAATGATGAGCGCCGAGTAGCGCATGCGCACGACCGAGACACCCGCTGTATCGAGAGCGGCTGGGTTTTCGCCCGCGGCGCGCAGGCGCAGGCCAAAGCGGGTGCGGTTGAGGATCCACCATGACAGCGGCACGGCGGCGAAGGCGGCATAGACGAGGATCGAGTGGCCCGAGATCACGTCAGCGTAAAGTGGGCCGATCAGGGGCACGCCTTTGATCTCTGCCACGAAGGGCAGGTCGATGGGGTTAAACCTTGCGCTGCCTTTTAGGGCTGGGGTGCGTCCACCTTGTGAGAACAGGGCTTGGGCGATCAGCACGGTGAGGCCTGAGGCGAGGAAGTTCAGAGCGACGCCTGAGATCAGCTGGTTGCCTTTGAACGTGATCGAGGCCAGTCCGTGGATGGCTGAGAATGCCAGTGAGGCCGCGATGCCAGCACCAAGGCCGATCCACGCCGAGCCTGTCATAAAGGCGACGGTCGCTGCGGCCATCGCGGCGGCAAGCATTTTGCCCTCAAGTCCGATGTCAAAAATCCCCGAGCGTTCCGAGAACAGCCCTGCGAGGCAGGCCAGCAGCAGGGGCGTGCCAAGTCGCACGGTCGATCCGAGGATTTGCATGAGTGTGTCGTAATCCATCATGCGACTCCTTTCTTGCCAAAGCTAAAGACCCAGACCAGCAGCATCCGCACCATATGGTCGAGCGCGCCTGTGAACAGGATGACAAGGCCTTGTACCACCAAGCGCATCTCTAGTGGGATGGTGGTGTGCAGGCCAAGTGCGGCACCGCCTTGGTAGAGGAAACCAAACAGAATTGCCGCAAGAAATACGCCAATCGGGTGGTTGCGCCCCATCAGGGCCACCGCGATGCCGATAAAGCCCGCACCTTCGGCCGAGTTTTGCAGCAAGCGGCCGCTCGCCCCCATCACGTTGTTAATCGACATCAGCCCCGCAAGCGCCCCCGAGATCAGCATCGCGATCATGGTGATTTTGACGGGGTTGATGCCTGCATAGCGCGAGGCGGGTTCGGATTTGCCGAAGGCGCGGATTTGGTAGCCGAGCCTTGTGCGCCAGAGCAGCGCCCAGACCAGCACGCAGGCGGCAATCGCGATGAACAGCGTCACGTTGGCGGGGACGTTGGAATACATCTGGATACCAGCTTTGGTCAGCTTGGGCGTGCCATCGGCATTCCAGCGGGCGAAAAGCTCGCGCAGCAGTGGGATATCCGACAGCGCGGGGATCCTTGCGCCAGGGGGGAACCTTGCGGTCGAGGGGTCTTGCTGGCCCGCAGGGCGCAGCACGTCCACCAGCATATAGATGATAAACGCAGCGCCAATATAGTTGAACATGATCGTGGTGATGACGATGTGGCTGCCGCGCTTGGCTTGCAGATAGGCGGGGATTGCCGCCCATGCCGCGCCAAACAGCGCAGCCCCAAGGCTTGCCGCCAGCAGCGCCAAAGTCCAATGCGGCCATGGCAGCGACAGACACACCAGCGCCACGCCAAGCCCGCCAAGCTGCGCCTGACCTTCGCCGCCGATGTTAAACAGGCCGGCATGAAAGGCCACGATCACGGCCAGCCCTGTGAACATAAAGCTGGTCGCATAATAAAGCGTGTAACCCCAGCCATTGGCCGAGCCAAAAGCGCCGTCTACCATGATGGTGATCGCCTCGACGGGGCTTTGCCCGATCGACAGCAACACCAGCGCCGAAACAATCGCCGCCAGCAGCAAGCTGATCAGCGGCACCAAAGCGATGTCGGCCCATTGAGGAAGCTTGTTCATGGCGTGGACTCCGCTGCGACGCCGGCCATCATCAGACCCAAGGCGCGCTCGTTGGTGGTTTCGGGGTCGGCGAAGCCCATAATCTTGCCGTCAAACATCACGGCAATGCGGTCCGAGAGCGACATGATCTCGTCCAGCTCGACCGAGACCAAAAGCACGGCCTTGCCTGCGTCGCGCAGGGCGACGATCTGTTTGTGAATGAATTCAATCGCGCCGATATCGACGCCGCGCGTTGGTTGACCAATCAGCAGCAGGTCGGGGTCTTGCTCGATCTCGCGGGCGACGACGATCTTTTGCTGGTTGCCGCCAGAAAAGTTTTTGGCCGCAAGCGTTGGAATCGGCGGGCGCACGTCAAAGGTCTTCATCTTGGCTGCGGTATCGGCGCGCAGGGCGTCATTGTCCATAAACAGCGCATTTTTCTGATACTTGGTGTCGTTGTGATAGCCAAGCGCCACGTTTTCCCAAGCCGAGAAGTCCAAGATCAGGCCAAGATGGTGGCGGTCTTCGGGCACATGGGCGATGCCCGCCTCGCGCCGGGTTTGACCATTGGCCGCCGCACCGCTGAGGGGCAGGGGCGTGCCGTTCAAGGTGATCTCGCCCGTCGCCACGCCAAAGCCGCCCAAAGCCTCGAGCAATTCGGATTGGCCGTTGCCAGACACGCCCGCAATGCCCAAAATCTCGCCTGCGCGGATGTCAAAGCTGATGCCTTTCAGCCGCTCGACCTTGTGTTCGTCCCGCACACGCAGGTTTTTCACCGAAAGCACCACATCGCCAAGCTGGGCAGGTTTTTTCTCGACTTCAAGCAGCACTTTGCGCCCGACCATCAACTCGGCCAGCGACTCTGGGCTGCTGTCGGCGGTCTTGACGGTATCCACCATCGTGCCGCGGCGCATGACCGAAACGTTGTCGGTGGCCTCCATGATCTCGCGCAGTTTGTGGGTGATGAGGATGATGGTTTTGCCCTGATCCTTGAGCCCGCGCAGGATGCGGAACAGATGGTCGGCCTCTTCGGGGGTCAGCACGCCCGTGGGCTCGTCAAGGATGAGGATATCGGCCTGTCGGTAGAGCGCCTTGAGGATCTCGACCCGCTGTTGGTGCCCCACCGAGAGGTCTTCGATCAGCGCGTCGGGGTCCACGTCCAGTTCGTATTCTGTCGAAAGCTGGGCCAGCACCTTGCGGGCTTTGCCAAGGCTTGTGTTCAGCAGCGGGCCGTCCTCGGCGCCAAGGATGACGTTTTCCAGCACGGTAAAGTTCTGCACCAGCTTGAAGTGCTGAAACACCATGCCGATGCCTGCGCGGATGGCGGCTTGGCTGTCTGGGATGGCGGTGAGCTTGCCGTTGATGAAAATCTCGCCAGAGTCCGCTTTGTAGAACCCGTAGAGGATCGACATGAGCGTCGATTTCCCCGCACCGTTTTCACCGATGATGCCGTGGATGGTGCCGCGTGGCACCGAAATGTTGATATCGCGGTTGGCTTGCACAGGGCCAAAGGCCTTGGAGATGCCTTTAAGCTGGATTGCGGCTTGGGTCATGGGCGGTCTCCGGTGCAAGCGGGCTCAAATAAAGAGGCCGCGCAGATCGCTCTGCGCGGCCCGATTAGGTTAGCTTAGATCAAAACTCTGCCGCTGGGCAGGTGTTGTCGGTGCGATAGTCATGCACGGTCAGCTCGCCGGATTTGATCTTTTCTGCGGCCGCATCGACGGCTGCTTTCATCTCTGGGGTCACCAGCGCTGCGTTGTTGTCGTCCAGCGCATAGCCTACGCCATCCGATTTGAGATCAAGCGTTTGGGTGGTGGTGTCGAGGTCTTCGCCCGCGATCATCGAGTTGTAGACGGCCACGTCCACACGCTTGAGCATCGAGGTTAGCACTTTGCCGGGGAAGAGGTGGTTTTGGTTGCTGTCAACGCCAACCGAGAGGATGCCCTCATCTGCCGCTGCTTGCAGAACGCCAACACCAGTGCCGCCAGCCGCTGCAAAGATCACGTCCGATCCTTGGGCTTTTTGAGCTTTGGCAAGCTCTGCGCCTTTGACGGGGTCGTTCCATGCGGCAGGGGTGGTGCCGGTCATTGCCGAGATGAACTTGATGTCAGGCTTTACGGCCTTGGCGCCCTGTGCATAGCCGCAAGCAAAGTTGCGGATCAGCGGGATGTCCATGCCGCCGATAAAGCTGACGGTGCCGGTTTTCGACGCCATAGCAGCCAGTATACCAACGAGGTACGAGCCCTCATGCTCTGCAAAGCTGATGGTCAGCACGTTTGGATGCTCGGCAGGGTCGACCCAGCCGTCGATGGTGACGAACTTGGTGTCTGGATAATCAGGTGCGACCAAAGCGATCGGGTCCGACATGCCAAAGCCTGTGGTCACGATCGGGTTTGCACCCTCTTCGGCCAAGGAACGCAGAGCCTGCTCGCGCTGAGCCTCATTCTGCATTTCCAGTTCTTTGTAGGTGCCGCCAGTTTCGGCCTTCCACTTTTCAGCGCCATTGAAGGCAGCTTCGTTGAAGGATTTGTCGAACTTGCCGCCAAGGTCATAGATCACGGCAGGTTCTGCTGCTGCGATACCTGCGGTCAGTGCCAGCGTTGCGGCGGCACCCATCAGGGTGTTCATCAGGGTCATGGTATTCTCCCGGTTAGGTTTTCGGTGTCACCCTGTCCAAGGTCGCCAGTTTGGCGGCCTGTCGCGGGTTGATCGTGGTCGATTTAGGACAGTGCTTTGCGAGAGGGTCAATAGGAATCTCGCTGCTTTGACGGTGCGAGCGAGCGGGTGCTGAAAATTAAACCGCTTGGTTGATAATTGGTATCAATCAGGTATTAAAATAGAGCGAACCAAGACCAGAGCATCCAGCCGCGCGCCCTCGGGCGTTTGGTAGTATCCCTTGCGTTTGCCTTGGGGTTCAAAGCCTTTCCTTAGGTAAAGTTTTTGCGCTGTCAGATTCGCAGCCGAGACTTCGAGAAAGGCCGATTCGCCGCCTCGGGCTCTGGCTTGGGCAAGGAACGCATCCACCAAAGCCCCGCCAATGCCACGTGCCCGCGCTGCGGGGGCGACGGCAAGGGTCAGCAGTTCTGCCTCGCCCGCGACGACGCGGCCGATCAGGAACCCCTGCGGGTCGGTCAGCACGAAGGCAAAGGGCGAGGCAAGCGTGGCCTCGATCTCGGACGCGCTCCATGGTTTGGGGGTGGTAAAGCTGGCGCCGTGCAAGGCCGCCATCGCCACAAAGCTGAGCGCGGTCATTCTGCGGCGTCAAGGATGGTGGGCGGTGGGTCCGAAGGCGGGGCCGCATCGGCGCCGCGCAAGTAAAACGGTGCGGGACGCGGCTGTGGCGTGGCGCTGCGCGTGGCGGCAATCTGCGCCATTGCGGCGACAAGCGGCATTACCTCTGGCAGCCCATCACAGCCCGTACCGGTGTGGGGCAGGGGGGCTTCGGTATCGGCTTTGGCAAGCTGCGCAGGCTCTGGCCCCTCGGCGGTAAAGCGTTGGATATAGACATCACCGCGCCGCGCATCCTCAATCACCGTGATCGGCAAAGGGTGGCCAAAGGCGGTCGCTTCAAGCCGTGTGACGCCAAGCGCAGGAATCCCCAGCCCAAGCGCCAACCCACGCGCCGCCGCAACAGAAATCCGCACGCCAGTAAAGTTCCCTGGCCCCGTGCCCACAGCAATCGCGGTCAGATCGGTCCAGCTTTTGCCCCGTGACGCAAGCAATTCCTCTAGCAAGGGGATCAGCCGCTCGGCTTGGCCTTTGTCCATCGGCTCGATTTGTAGGGTGACGCTGCCATCGCAAAGCAAAGCGGCGGCGCATTGCGCCGCCGATGTGTCAAAGGCAAGAATCGTCTCAGGCCGCAACGGGACGCACCTCAAGCACTTCGGGGATGTAGTGGCGCAGCAGGTTCTCGATGCCCATCTTCAGCGTCAGGGTCGAGGACGGGCAGCCAGCGCAGGCACCCTTCATGTGCAGATACACGATGCCACGGTCAAAGCCATGGAACGTGATGTCGCCGCCGTCTTGGGCGACAGCAGGGCGCACGCGGGTATCGAGCAACTCTTTGATCTGGTTGACGATATCGCCGTCGGGCCCGTCATGGGTGGCATGAGCCGCTTGGCCTTCGCCGTCCAGAACCGAAGCGCCGGACTGGAAATGTTCCATGATCGCGCCAAGGATTGCAGGCTTGATGTGCTGCCAATCGGCGGCCTCGGTCTTGGTGACTGTGACAAAATCATTGCCAAAGAACACGCCAGCCACTTGGCCCGTCGCAAAGATGCGCTTGGCCAAAGGCGACTTTTGCGCCGCTTCAAGGCTTGGGAAGTCTGCGGTGCCAAGCTCTAGCACCGTCTGCCCAGGCAGGAATTTCAGGGTCGCCGGATTCGGCGTGGATTCGGTCTGGATGAACATGGTCTTTTCTCCGACTATTCCAGTCGGATATGCGCCTCGCGACGCCATAAGTCAAGTTTAGAGCGGTTCTAAATGACGTCAGGTGATCGCTTCAAGCCGCTCTTTCGACATATCCCCTGGCACGATGGTAATCGGCACAGGCAGGTTGCCAGAGTTGCGGGTCAACTGCGTCACCAAAGGCCCCGGCCCCGACTTGTCCGTGCCCGCGCCCAGCACCAGCACGCCAACCGAAGGGTCCGCCATCACCTGCGCCAAGATCTCGGTCACAGGGTCGCCTTCGCGGATGATCAGCTCGGGATTGACGCCTTGTTTGTCGCGCATCCACTTGGCAAAGACCTCGAAATGCGCCTCGATCCGCTCGCGAGCTTCGGCGCGCATCAGGTCGGCGATGCCTATCCAATGCTGAAACTCTTCCGGTGAAATGATCGACAAAATCTGCACGCCGGCCCCCGTATGGGCGGCGCGCAGAGCGGCATAACGCATGGCGTTCAGACATTCGCGGCTGTCATCCAGCACGACCAAAAACTTGCGCATTTAACTCTCCCGTTGCGGCGCGATCATGGCGTCAACTCGCGGCTATGGCAAGCCTCAGGGCTGACCCGCGGCCCAATCCATATAGAGCTTGCGCGCCCGCTCGGTGACGGTGCGCTGGGTATAGTGGGTCTCATCGAATTGCTTGACGGCTGTAACCTTGGCGAAATTGCCCGACAAAAAGATCTCATCCGCGGCATGGGCGTCGTCAAAGGTCAGCACGGTTTCGCGCACTTCAAAGCCGTCGGCGCGCAGGTTAAGGATGTGGCGCGCCCGCGTAATCCCCGCCAAGAATGTGCCGTTGGCGATCGGGGTCATGACCACGCCGTCTTTGACCAAGAACACATTGGCCGTCGCCGATTCCGCCAGATTGCCCATCGCATCCCCGACAAGCGCGTTGCCAAAGCCCTTGGCCTCGGCTTCGGCTAACATACGGGCATTGTTGGGGTAAAGGCAGCCCGCCTTGGCGTTGCAGACCGCATCCTCCATCACAGGACGGCGAAAGCGGGTGCGGGTGACGGTGGTTGCGAAATCGTCAGCAGGCATGGCAATCTCTTCAAGGCTGATCGCAAAGCCCGTCGCCCCCGCCAGCGGCGTGATCCCCAGCTTGGAGCCGTCCAGCGCCCAGTACATCGGGCGGATATAGACGGCCTGATCGTGGCGATAGGCGCGCAGCCCCTCGCGGATGATCGCCTCCATCTCATCGGCGGCAACGGTGGGCGTAATCATCAGCGCCTCGGCCGAGCGATTGACCCGCGCGCAGTGCTTGTCCAGATCGGGGACCAAGCCGTTGAACATCCGCGCGCCGTCAAACACCGAGCTGCCCTGCCACATGCCATGATCTGCGGCCCGCATCACGGCAATGTCGCCGTCGTGCCATTTGCCTTCAAAATATGTGCGGATCGAGGTGCCAAATGCCATGCGGGTTCTCCTGAAATTTTGCGCAGGTTGGCACGTGGTCGCGGGCGGTTAAAGCGAAAAGCGCCCTCCGAGCAGGGGAAATGCTCGGAGAGCGTGGCCAAAACTGCGGCCGAGCTGGGGACAGATGAGGTCAAGCCTCGGGCGCAGAATGGCGCGGGTTTGCAACGGAAACGTGACGCTTTGCCTTGGGATTGGGCGTTTGTCGTAGGGCTGCGCAACCAAGGCTTGTAGAATGGCGCATTTGCCGCGGGGCAGGGGGAAACACCCCTTGCCCCTGCCAGCCAATCGCGGGCATAAACATGCAACCGCTTTGTGACAGGGAGTTCACACATGAAGATCGTTTCCGCCCTCGCGGGGCTTGCCATGACGGTAACGGCCGCTGCTGCTTTCGCTCAAGACCTGCCCGATTTGGGTGGCAAAGAGATCGTGGTTGTGACCGAGAACGCCTATCCGCCGCTGCAATTCACCGACAAAGACGGTGTTGCGATCGGCTGGGAATATGACGCTATGGCCGAGCTTGCACAAAAGCTGAACTTCAAAGTGCGTTATGAGAACAGCTCGTGGGATGCGATGATCCCTGCGGTGTCTGAGGGCCAATACGACATCGGCATGACGGGGATCACCATCAAAGATGATCGCAAAGAGGTCGTCGATTTCTCGGACGCCTATATGCGCTCGGAGATGGTGATGCTGGTGCGTGGCGATGAGGCGCGCTTTGCCGACCCTGCGGCGTTTGCGGCCGACGACAAGCTGTTGATTGCCGCACAGCCTGGCACGACGCCGTTCTACACCTCGGTTTACGAAGTGCTGGATGGCAACGAGGCCAACCCGCGCATCAAGTTGTTTGAAACCTTTGGCGCCACTGTCGAAGCGCTCAAGTCTGGCGACGTTGATCTGGTGTTGACCGATGGCACCGCTGGCAAAGGCTATGTCGATGCGTCCAATGGTGGGCTCAAGATCGTGGGGCCAAAGCTTGGGGTTGAAGACTTTGGCTTTATCTTCCCCAAAGGTTCGGAGCTGGTTGCGCCGATCAACGCAGGGATTGCTGCGATGAAGGCAGACGGCAGCATCGACGCGCTGAATAAAAAGTGGCTGCTTGACTACAAGATGGGGCAATAAGCCTTAGCCCAATCAAGCCTCGCGTTTTATGTCGCCGAAACAAGATCAAGACTTCCCCCTTTGGCTGGTGGTGCTTTGCGCCACCGGCCTTTGGCTTTTCTATCAGGTCTGGACCAGCGATGTGTATTCGCAGGTCATGGCGACCTTGTTGCAAGGACTTTGGACCACGGTATTCGTGACCATCGTGGCGTTTTCGCTGGCGGCGGCGCTGGGGCTGGGCTTGGCGATCGCAGGGTTGTCGCGGTTTCGCCTGCTGCGAGAGCTGTCGCGCGGCTATATCGAGGTGATGCGTGGCGTGCCGATCATGGTGCTGCTGCTCTATGTCGCCTTTGTCGGCGCACCGGCTTTTGTGGCGGCGTGGAACTGGCTGTTTGGCTTTGCGCCGATGACGACACGCGATTTTCCGCTGTTGTGGCGGGCGATTATTGCGTTGATGCTGGCCTATTCCGCCTTCTTGGCCGAGGTGTTTCGCGCGGGCCTACAAGCCGTCGATCAAGGCCAGATCGAAGCGGCCGAGTCGCTTGGCCTGAACGGCTGGCAACGCTTTCGCCATGTCGTTTTCCCGCAGGCGTTTCGCACGATCTTGCCGCCTTTGGGCAATGATTTCGTGGCGATGGTCAAGGACAGCTCGCTGGTTTCGGTGCTGGGCGTGGCTGATATCACCCAGTTGGGCAAAGTCACGGCTGCCGGCAATTTCCGCTATTTTGAGACCTATAACATGGTCGCACTGATCTACCTTGCGATGACGATCACCCTCTCGCTGGGCCTGCGCCGCATCGAAGCCCGCCTGCGCGCACGCCAAGAACGCTAGCGCCTCTGGACCTTTGCCAAACCGCTGCCTAGGTTTGCTGCAAAGGAGATTTTCCATGAATGCTTTGCTCGAACCTTGGGACGCTGAATTCGGCCTGCCGCCCTTTGCTGCCATTTCGGACGCCGATTTCGCTCCGGCGTTTGACGCGGCTTTGACCCAAGCGCGGGCGAATATCGCGGCGATCGTTGAACAAAGCGAAGTCACCTTCGCCAATACCATCGAGGCGATGGAGCTGGCCGAGGGTCTGTTGGACCGGGTGGCGGGGGTGTTCTATAACCTCGCTGGCGCCGATAGCACCCCTGCGCGCGAAGCATTGCAGCGCGATCTTGCTCCGAAAATGAGCGCCTTTGCCTCCGAGGTGACCAACAACAAAGCCCTCTTCGCGCGCATCCAAAAGCTGTGGACCGCCAAGGACGGGCTGGACCTCACGCCCGAGCAACTGCGCGTTCTGGACCTTTATCACCAGATGTTCGTGCGCTCTGGTGCGCAGCTTGAAGGCGCAGACGCCGACCGGCTGACCGAAGTGAAATCCACGCTGGCCGTTTTGGGCACGACCTTTAGCCAAAACCTGCTTGCGGACGAGCGCGCTTGGTTCATGGAGCTGTCCGAGGCCGACCT
>CAWJOY010000064.1:0-43650 GCA_963844505.1 uncultured Alphaproteobacteria bacterium | reverse complement strand
GATATCGTCGCCAATTCCCGCGATCGTGTTGCAGCCTGTCAGAGCCATGATGAGGCCAAGAAGGATCACTTTGCGCATCGTCTACTCCTGATACCACCAGACTTCGGGTTGGAAGCCCAACCAGTCGCCATAAATCGGCAATTTCGCTGGGAAATGCAACTGCTTGTCATAGGCCAGCCGCGACACATCCGAGTACCAAATCGGGATGACATAGCGTCCCGCCGTCAACACACGGTCCAGCGCATGTACGGCATCGACGAAATCGGCGGGGTCTTTGGACGAGAGCATGGTTTGGATCATCGCCTCTGCCGCGGGCGAATTAATCCCCGCCCAGTTGCGCGACCCAGGCTCGGTGATGCCTGAAGCCCCCCAATAGAGCATCTGCTCATTGCCAGGGCTGAGCGAAAGCGAGCGCACATAATGCGTCATATCAAAGTCATAGGCCGTGGTGCGCTCTTTGTATTGCGCAGAGTCGACGGTCGTTAGCTTGGTCTCAATCCCCAGCCGCTTAAGCGCCTCGACATAGATATTGGCGACGGCGATCATGTCATCCGCGCCGTTTTGCAGCAGGATTTCAAAGGCAAAGGCCTCGCCGCTGGCGTTCTTGAGCACGCCGTCCTGCACGCTCCAGCCGGCTTCCTCCAGCAACTTGACCGCTTTGCGCAGGTTGGCGCGGTTGGCCTCGGTGCCATCGGACACAGGCAAGGCATAGCCCTCAAGCGTGCCGGGGGGGAGTTGGTCTTTGAACGGGGTCAGCAGGTCCAGCTCTTTGCCCTGCGCCGGTGCGTTGATCTGTGCACCAAGGGTCGAGTTGGAATAATAAGACTGAATACGCGGCATCAAACCGCCGTTAAGGGTCTGGTTGATCAGCTCGAAGTTAAAGGCGTCAATCAACGCCTCGCGCACGCGCCAATCGGTGAACAGCGGCTTGCGGGTGTTAAAGGCCAGCCCTTCGATGCCCGAGGGGCGCTGATGCGGGATCTCGACCTTCAGCTTGTCGCCCGAGGCAATGGCGGGGAAGTCATAGCTGTTGGCCCATTTGGCGGGATTGGCCTCGCGGTAGCTGTTGATCTCGCCTGCCTTGAAGGCCTCGAACACCACGCCGCCCTCGCCAAAGTATTCGTAGCGCACCTCGTCAAAGTTCTGCTGGCCGCGGTTGAACGGCACATCCGCGCCCCACCAGTTCGGGTCCTTCTTGTACGAGATGTATTTTCCGGGCTCGAAGCTGTCGACCACATAGGGGCCAGAGCCAATCGGCGCCTCAAGCGTGCTGGCGGTGAAATCCTTACCCTCCCACTGCGCCTTTTCCAGAATGGGGCGCAGGCCAAGGATCAGCGGCAACTCGCGGTCGATCTCGGTAAAGGTAAAGCGCACGCCACGCGCGCCGACCTTTTCGGCCTTGGCGATCTTGGCCCAAGCGCCTGCATAGCGCGGGCTGCCCTCGACCCCCAGCTTTTCAAACGACCAAAGCACATCCTCGGGGGTCACAGGGGCACCGTCCGAGAACTTGGCCCCCTCACGCAGGGTAAATTCTACGTAACTGCGCGCATCGTCGGTATCGACCGATTCGGCCAAAAGCCCGTACAAAGTGAAGGCTTCGTCGTAGGAACGGCCAAGCAATGTCTCGACCGTCAGGCCAGAAAGCCCTGCAGGTGTGGCACCTTTGACAATGAACGGATTAAGCGAGTCAAAGCCGCCCGATTCGCCAAAAACGATCTTCCCCCCCTTGGGGGCGTCTGGGTTGGCATAGGGCAGCGACACAAAATCAGGTGGCAGTGCGGGCTCGCCATACATAGCTATGCCATGCTTTGGTTCGGCCCAAGCAATTCCCTGCATGGCGGCAAAAGCAGTTGACAGCCAGAAAAACCTCAGCCCGTGTTGAATAATCCGTTTCATTCCTGCCAAAACCCCTCAAATTTCGCGTATGTTATCGCCCAACCTACGGGGGGTTATAAGCTTTTTCAAACTTTTAACTTGGAGTGGGCGCGCAACAGGCGTATAAGAACCCTACTGCTCGATAGGTTTCTTGCCTGTATGAAACCTGCCTCAATAACTTAACGCCAGCTTCGCGCTGGCGTTTTTTTTTGCCTTTTTATCAAGCAGGCTTGGGCGCACAGAGGGATTCATCACTTTGGCGTGGGCGGCGATCTGCGGCGGGATCTTGCCAAGAATCGGTGGGCGCAGTCGGGGCTGGAACCTGCCTTCAAAGCGGCTATGATTTGGCATCACCCTCAGGAGATTTCAAAATGCTGGCAGGCAAGACCGCGATTATCACCGGATCGAATTCAGGCATCGGCCTTGGCGTCGCCGAAGAACTGGCGCGGGCGGGCGCGGATGTGGTGCTTAACAGCTTTACCGACCGTCCCGAAGATCACGCGCTTGCGGCCGATCTGGGCGCGCGCCACGGCGTCAAGGCGCGCTATATCGCGGCGGATATGTCGAATGCGGCGGCTTGTCGTGGGCTGATCACCCAAGCAGGCGGCTGCGATATTCTGGTCAACAATGCCGGCGTGCAGTTTGTCGCGGGCGTGGACGAGTTCCCGATTGAGAAGTGGGACCAGATCATCGCGATCAACCTGTCGTCGGCATTTCACACCACCGCCGCCGCTTTGCCGATCATGCGCACGCGCGGTTGGGGCAGGGTGGTGAATATCGCCTCGGCGCACGGGTTGACCGCTTCGCCGTTCAAGTCGGCCTATGTCGCGGCCAAGCATGGTGTGGTGGGCCTGTCCAAGACTGTCGCGCTGGAAACTGCAGGGCAAGGCATCACCTGCAATGCGATCTGTCCGGGCTATGTGCTGACGCCTTTGGTCGAGGCGCAGATCCCCGATCAGATGAAGGTGCATGACATGGACCGTGAGACCGTCATCCGCGAAGTGATGCTGCAACGCCAACCCTCGCGGCAGTTCGCGACGGTAGAGCAGATCGGCGGCACCACGGTTTATCTGTGCAGCCCCGCAGCCGATCAGGTCACGGGCACCACGATCTCTGTCGATGGCGGCTGGACGGCGCTTTAGGTTAGCGCCGCCAAAGCCTCTTCGACCACGTCCTTGGGCTGAGGATAGACCAGACCGGCCGAGACGATCAGCTTCACCGCCTCATCGGTTTTCAGATCAAGCAAGATGACCTCGCTTTGCGGCACAAACACCAAAAAGCCCGAGGTCATCGGCGTAAGGCCCAAGAACACCGCCACCATCGGCTCGGTTCCGGGCAGCTTGTCGGCGATCTCGCCTTTGGGCGTGGTCGCCACCATGCCAACCGCCCAATAGCCCGCGCGTGGGAACTCTACGAGGCAGGTGCGCTCGAAGCTTTTCTCGGATTTGGCAAAGAAGGTCTCGGTGATCTGCTTGACCCCCGAATAGACCGAACGCACCAGCGGCACGCGGTCGACAAGGTTCTCGGCCCGCCGCATGATCGAGCGCCCGATCAAGCCCCGCGCCAAAGCCCCCACGACGGCGGTGAACACCAAAAACACCAAAACACCGACGCCGCGCACTGGAAAGGTGAACTCTGGCCCGAACCAGCGTTGGAACAGCACTTCGGGTTTGAACTGATAAGGGATCAACGGCAAAATCCAGCCGTCGATCCAGCCAATCACGCCCCAGACCACATAGATGGTCAAACCGACGGGCAAAACCACCACAAGCCCCGTCAGAAACGACGCACGCAGCGCCCCCAAGATCGAGCGGCGCGAGGTATTGGGCGGAATGTCGGTCATGGGGGCTCCTTGGTTACGCGGTTAAGCTAGGCAGTGTTGCGCAGGCTCACAAGCCCGCGCGCCGCTGTGCCACGATTTCCTTGGCAATTGCTGCCCCCAAACGCGCATTGTTTAAAACCAAGGCAATGTTGGACTCGAGTGAGCGGCCTTCGGTCAGTTGGAAAATCCGGTCGAGCAAGAACGGCGTGACCTCTTTGGCGGCGATACCTTGGGCAGCGGCTTCGGCCAAAGCCGTCTCGATCACCGGATCAATCACCGCATGGGGCACTTCGTCGGCCTCTGGGATCGGGTTGGCGACCAACTGGCCGCCCGGCAGGCCGAGCGAGGTGCGCAACAGTTGCGCTTTGGCGATCTCGGCGGCGCTGTCCATACGCAGCGGCGCTTTCATCCCCGAAGAGCGCGACCAAAAGGCAGGAAAGTCGTCTTGACCATAGGCAATCACCGGCACGCCAGCGGTCTCGAGGTATTCAAGCGTTTTGGGCAGATCGAGGATCGCCTTGGCGCCCGCTGCAATCACCGTCACCGCAGTCGCTGCCAGTTCGGGCAGATCGGCCGAGATGTCAAAGCTGGTTTCCGCGCCGCGGTGCACGCCGCCAATGCCGCCGGTGGCAAAGACGTCGATGCCCGCCAGTTGCGCGCAGATCATCGTCGCCGCCACCGTGGTCGCGCCCATTTTGCCAGCCGCCAAGCAAGCCGCAAGATCAGCGCGCGAGAGCTTCATCACATGCTGCGCTTGACCCAAGGTGTCGAGCTGTTGATCGGTCAGGCCGATCATGATGCGGCCTTGCATGATGGCGATGGTCGCAGGCACGGCGCCATGTGCGCGCACCTCGGCCTCGACCGCGCGGGCCGCTTCGACGTTTTGCGGAAAGGGCATGCCGTGGGTGATGATGGTCGATTCAAGCGCGACAATCGCGCCACCGGCTTTGATGGCGGCGGCGACTTCTGGGGCGAATTCAAGCATGGCGTGGGTCACTGGCTGTGTTCTCCTGAAACATAGGTTGCGGCGGCATGAAGCGCTGCGGCAAGCGCTTCGGCGCGCGGGGCGCCTTTGCGTTCCGCCACGATATGGGCCGCCATAAAGGTATCTCCGGCACCGGTAATGCGTGTGACCAAAACCGGTGGTGGGGCGTCGGTAATAATGCCTGCGCCGCGCTGGCCTTCGGCACAGGCGCGACCGCCATCGGTCACCAAGACATGCGCGGCCCCACGCGCGAGCAGGGCCTCGGCGGCATCAGCGGCGGTGGTGAAGGCGTCTTTACACAGAAGGCTGGCCTCTTCGAGGTTCACGTAGAGCGTGGCCGTCGGATGCGACAAAAGCGGCAGCAGGCGCTCGGCCTTACCTGGGCTTGCGGGGGCGACGCGCAGATCGGCGCGGGCAAAGAGCGGCGATGCTGCGATTTGGTCGAGCAAGGCGACGGTCAAATTGCCATCCAGCGCGACCATGCCCGCCCATGGGCTTTGTTCGGAGCCCAAGCGGCCATCTGCCAGCGGGCGCAGGATCTTATCGCCCGCAGCCTCGAGCGAATGGGCATCCGCAATCGCAGCGATCAGGCCATTCGCCCCTTCGATCGCCATATAGCGGTCGGTGGGCAAATCTTCTGAGCGATAGAGATAGTCCGTCATCACGCCCAAGCGGTCGCTGGCGGCGATCAGTTCAAGGCCCTCTGGGTCTTGGCCGACGGATGAGAGCAGGGCAGGGTGCAGGCCAAAGCGCGACAGGGTCATCGCGATATTCATCGCAACGCCCCCAGGAAGCCGCGTAATCCGGCCAGGAACGTCAGAGCCAAGGCGCATCGCGATGGGCGAGCGACCGATGATGTCCCAAAGAACGGAACCTATGCAAAGGATATCTGGAGTCATAATCGTCTCTTCGCTTATCCTTTGGCGTCGTGCAAGGGGGCCGCGTTGCATGAGTATTTGGGCCAGTATGAAAGCTTTGGTGGAAAAAGCTATTGTGGCGGGGGCGCGGCTGGGGTATGGGCTGCGCACTTCACAGGTGAGGCTTGGGCTTTGCGGGGAGAAATCCCGTAAACTCCGCCGGTTGGACCATCAGGTCTGAGACAGCTTTGCCGAGGATAGAAACCGGAAAGGATAAGACATGGCTCTTCCAGAGTTTTCCATGCGTCAGCTGCTTGAAGCTGGCGTTCACTACGGCCACCAGACCGCACGCTGGAACCCTAAGATGGGGCAATACATCTATGGCGACCGTAACGGCATCCATATTCTCGACCTGACGCAGACCGTTCCAATGTTGGAACAGGCGCTCAAAGTCGTGCGTGATACCGTTGCTAAGGGCGGCCGCATTTTGTTCGTTGGCACCAAGCGTCAGGCTCAGAAGCCTGTTGCAGAGGCTGCAGAGCGTTGCGCACAATTCTACATGAACCACCGCTGGCTCGGTGGCACGCTGACCAACTGGAAAACCGTTTCCCAGTCGATCCAGCGTCTGAAAACCATTGACGAGCTGCTCGCAGCTGGCGGTGAAGGCCTGACCAAAAAAGAGCGTCTGATGATGGAACGCGACCAGTCCAAGCTTCAGGCTTCGCTGGGCGGTATCCGCGAGATGGGCGGCACGCCTGACCTGATCTTCGTTGTAGACGTTGGCAAAGAAGATCTCGCGATCCTCGAAGCACAAAAGCTGGGCATTCCAGTTGTCGGTATCGTTGACACCAACAACTCGCCTAAAGGCGTCGACTATGTAATCCCAGGCAACGATGACGCTGCACGCGCTATCCAGCTGTATTGCGAGCTGATCGCACGCGCAGCTTTGGACGGTATGTCGGCGCAGATGGGTGCGGCTGGGATCGATCTTGGTGCGCTTGAAACCGCGCCAGTCGAAGAAGCTGTCGCTGAAGCCTAATCGGCTGTCACGGAACGGAGACCTGGCGGGGATAAGCTGGTTTGCAAAGCAGACCCGTTTCCCGCCAGACCCATTTCTTATTTCAGGAGACTGACATGACCATCACCGCATCAATGGTGAAAGACCTGCGCGAATCCACCGGCGCAGGCATGATGGACGCTAAAAAAGCATTGGTTGAGACCAACGGCGACATGGATGCCGCAGTTGATTGGCTGCGCACCAAGGGCCTTGCAAAGGCCGCTAAGAAAGCTGATCGCGTTGCAGCAGAGGGCCTTGTGGGCGTTGCTGTCTCCGGTGGTCGCGGCGTTGCCGTCGAGATCAACTCGGAAACCGACTTTGTGGGTAAGAACGCTGATTTCCAAGCGCTTGCACGTGGCATCACCGAAGCAGCTTTGACCGTTGCTGACGTTGACGCGCTGAAAGCGGCTGATCTGGGTGGCAAGTCGGTAGAGACTGCGCTGACCTCGGCGATCGCAATCATCGGCGAAAACATGACCCTGCGCCGGATGGCTGCTGTTGAAGGTGAGACCGTCGCGTCTTACGTGCACAACGCGGCAGCTGACGGTCTTGGCAAAATCGGCGTGCTGGTCGCTGTTAACGGTGCTGACAACGGCATTGCAAAGCAGATCGCTATGCACATCGCTGCGACCAACCCGCTGGCACTGTCCGAAGCTGACCTCGACCCAGTCCTGCTGGAGCGTGAATTGGCAGTTCAGACTGCTAAAGCATTGGAAGAGAACGCAGAATCGGCAAAGCCAAAGCCAGATTCCGTGATCCAGAACAACATCATCCCAGGTCGGATGAAGAAGTTCGTCGCAGAAAGCACCCTGATGGGTCAAGCTTTCGTCATGAACCCAGACATCACTGTCGAGCAAGCGGCTAAGGACGCTGGCGTGACGGTTGTTGGCTTTGTTCGCATGGCTTGCGGTGAAGGCATCGAAAAAGAAAAAGAAGATTTTGCCGCAGAAGTCGCAAAGACTCTCAAAGGCTAAATTTTCGATTGGAATGGGGAAGGGGGCTGACATCACTGTCAGCCCCCTTTTCATTTCAATAGCTTATGCGGTAAAGCTCAGACTTTGGGTTAGCTGCGTGCCGCTTCTGCAACAGCACGAATTGCAGCGATGTTGGCGCCGTAAACTTCGGATTTATCAACCGAACCGCCTTTGAACACGGCAGAGCCCGCAACCAACACATCAGCACCTGCAGCGGCAACCAAAGGCGCCGTTTCAACCGTCACACCGCCGTCAATTTCGATATGGACAGGACGATCCCCGATCATTGCCCGCAGGGAGCGCACTTTTTCGATCTGCGAATGGATAAACTTTTGCCCGCCAAAGCCCGGGTTAACGGTCATCACGCAAATCAAATCGACCATGTCCAAAAGATGCGTCACAGCATCAATGCAAGTCCCGGGATTGATCGCAAGGCCAGCCTTTTTACCAGTCGCTCGAATGGCTTGCAGCGTGCGGTGAATATGTGGGCCGGACTCCAGATGCGCCGAGATCACATCCGCACCAGCAGCGGCGTAAGCCTCGATATAGGCGTCGACGGGCGAGATCATCAGATGCACATCCATGACGCCCTTGATATGCGGCCGGATCGCAGCGCAGGTTGCAGGGCCAAAGGTCAGGTTCGGCACAAAATGCCCATCCATCACATCGACATGCACCCAATCCGCGCCTTGTGCTTCAATCGCACGGCATTCAGCGCCAAAGTTGGCAAAGTCAGCGGAAAGGATCGACGGGGCAATTTTGATCTGTCGCGAGAAGGTCATGCGTGGCTCCATTAGGTGATAGCTACGCTCTTAGCCGCATTTGGGGCGGCTGGTCCAGTCTTTCAGCAATATATATTACATAATATTGATTATAGGATATACAGAACTACCTTTGCACAGCGTAGCATTTGCCCCTTTCAGAGGTTTCCACTGCTTAAGAAGATGCAAGGAATGTGTTTTGCGTTCGCCCTGCTGCTGCCGAACCACCCTGTTTTGTTGGCGTCATCAATGATGCTTTGCTCAGGCCGTCGATCTTACCTGTATCTAGACGCCGGCCACTCTAGCAACGAAATGAGCAGTAGTGCCCGAACACAAAAAAGCGCCCGAAATTCGGACGCTATTCGCTTCGATTACAGTAATGAGAAATGGTGCACCCAGCACGATTCGAACGTGCGACCTTTGCCTTCGGAGGGCAACACTCTATCCAGCTGAGCTATGGGTGCCTGCTTTGTCTATAGCCGTTGCTTTGGTCAGGCGCAACGCGAAATCACGCGAAAAGTTCGTGACAAAGCTCAAGAGCTGAGACCAAAGCATCGACCTCTTCGACCGTGTTATAAAGGCCGAAAGATGCACGGCAGGTTGCGCCAACGCCCATGCTTTCCATCAGCGGCATTGCACAATGGGTACCCGCCCGAACGGCAACTCCGCGCTTGTCCAGCACCGTCGAGATGTCATGCGCATGCGCCTGCCCCTGTAACGTAAAGGAAAAGATCGCGCCTTTGCTCGCAGAATTGCCTTGCACGTTCAGCCAGTTAAGGCCCGCAAGCCGCTCGCGGGCATAGTCGCGCAGCACACGTTCGTGCGCGGCGATATTGTCCATGCCAAGCGTCATCATATATTCCAACGCGACGCCCAGACCGATTTGCTGCACGATGCCTGGCGTGCCGGCTTCGAACTTCATCGGCGGATCGTTATAGGTCACCGCATCGCGGGTCACCTCGCGAATCATATCGCCGCCGCCAAGGAAAGGTCGCATCTCGGCCTGACGGTCGGCGCGGATATAGATCGCGCCCGACCCGCTTGGCCCATAGAGCTTGTGCCCTGTGACTGCGTAGAAATCGCAGCCAATCGCCTGCACATCGACCGCGCCATGCACAGCCCCCTGCGAGCCATCGACCAAAACCGGCACGCCAAGCGCCCTTGCCCCAGCGCAAATCGCCTTCACATCGACGACTGTTCCCAGCACATTCGACATCTGCGTAATTGCCACAAGTTTGGTGCGCGGGCCGATCGCATCCAGCACGGCCTGCGGATCCAGATCGCCGTTGGCGTCCACCTCGACCCACTTGAGGACCACGCCCTGCCGCTCTCGCAGCAGATGCCACGGTACGATGTTGGCGTGGTGCTCCATCACTGACAGCACGATTTCGTCGCCCGCCTGCAGCCGCGGGGCAGCCCAAGCGTAGGACACAAGGTTAATCCCCTCGGTCGCACCAGAGGTAAACACAATTTCATCTGGCGAGCCCGCGTTCAAAAATCGCGCAACGATGCCGCGCACGGCCTCATATTTGTCTGTCGCAAGATTAGAAAGATAGTGCAAGCCACGGTGAACATTCGCATATTCCATCGAATAGGCTTGGGTGATTGCGTCAATCACCACCTGCGGCTTTTGCGCCGAAGCCCCGTTGTCGAGATAGACCAACGGCTTGCCGTTCACCTTGCGCGACAGGATCGGGAAATCGGCGCGGACTTTTGCGATATCAAACACCGGACAGCTCCTCTGCTGTGAAGCCAAACCCAGACAGCGCCAGCACGAACGACAAGACCAGAAAGGTCAACAAAACCATCCCAAGCACTTTGCCGGCTGACTTAAACCCATGCAGCTCTGCAATAAAATTCGAGAGAACCCGAAAGAACACCACAATTGAGGCGACCCCGATCAGGAACCCCAGCATCGGCGAGACGATCATCACAATCAGCTGCGCCACTTGGATCGCAATCAAGATCGCTTCAAGCCAAACCGCCAGAATAAGCGCGTCGGCAAAGCTGCCCTGCCCGCCCATCTTGCGTCCAAGCACTACGATCAGCATGACGCCAAACAGCAGCAACGCCCACTGCGAGACCGCAAACACCAAAGGGTTCGCCACCAACTTTTCATAGCCAGGCAGCAGCTCGCCACCCAACATCTTGGTCGAGATCACCGACAGAATTGACGACAGCACCGCCGCCGTCATCAGCCCCAACCAGCCAACCTGCGACGGCAATTGCATCGCTAAAATCTGCTTGGCCGTCTCTCTGGGAAACTGAAGCGTCCGGCGCATGGCCTCAAACAGAGTCGCAAAATCAAACTGCATCATCGCGCTCCGCCACCACCAGCATTGAAATCCATATATAGAGGAAACCAAGTCCGACAACCACCTGCACCAACAAGAGTTGCGAACCCGCACCAATCATGCCCGCCACCAGCCCCTGCAAAAGCATCGCAGGTGTCACCGCAACAAGCGCCGCGAACAGCGCCAGCCGTGCGCGATAGTGGCTGCCCTTGCCGCCGAATACTTTGGCGGTCCAACGACTTAGAGCTGCCACCAGATACCATATCGGCACCGAAGCAAGCAAAGCCAAGCCCGCCGCCACCATCCGCTGCACCATCGGCACCTCGGGGTGAAGAAGGCTCTCGCGCGACATCTGCGGCCAAAGCGCCACAAAGGCCAGCACCAGAAATGCCACCAGCAGGCTAAAGGCGAAGGGTTCGGAAACCCCTCGCGCAATATGGCGACGCATCACCGTTTTGGGGCGCAGCCAGCCGTCAACAATGTCTGTGGTTATCGACATTTAGCGACCGCTTTGCTCCAGCCAGATTTCGAGGCGGTCGCGAATTTCTTCGGCAATCGCTTCGTCTTCGATCTCGCCAATCGCTTCGGCCAAGAAGGCCAAAACCAGCAGCGATTGCGCCGCACGCAACGGCACGCCACGCGAGCGCAGGTAGAACAGCGCGGTCTCGTCGATCGCCCCAGAAGTCGAGCCGTGGCTGCACTTCACGTCATCAGCATAGATCTCAAGCTCGGGTTTGGCCAAGAACTGACCTTCACCCTCCAGCAAAAGCGCTTGGCTGATCTGATAGCCGTCGGTCTTTTGCGCGCCTTGTTTCACCAAGATCTTGCCTTGGAAGACGCCAATGGCGCCATTCTTGAGCACTTTCTTGAACACTTGGCGGCTTTCACACCGCTCTGCCGCATGGGTGATGAACACCGTGTCGTCGTGGTGGAAATCGCCTTCACCCAGCGCCGTCCCCGCCACATGCGCGGTCGAGTCATTGCCCAACAGCTCGAGCACAGCTTCGTTGCGGGTCAGAACGCCGTTCGCCGTCATGGTGAACGATTTGAAGCCTGCGTTTTTGCCAATGCGCGCAAAGATATGCGTCAGACTGCGACGGTTATGGTCGCGTCCCTGCGCACGGATATGGTGGAACCGCGCGCCATCGGCGACATCGACTTCCATCACGCTGTTGCCACGGGCCGCCAGTGCGCCCGCTTCTAGAACGGTGATCTCTGCGCCCGCCTCAAGCTTAATGCAATGGTGCAAGATCGCATCCGAAGTCTCTGATTTGTTTTGATAAACGATCAGAACGGGCTTCGTTGCCTTTTGCGTCACACGGATCAAAGCCCCATCGGTCGCAAAGGCAGAGTTCAACGCCGCCAAAGGCCGCTCTACCGGCGTCTGACCGCGGGCCTCAAGCCGACCATAGAGGTCCTGCGCCCAATGGATGTCGGTTTTCGCATCGGCAAGCCGCTCGATGCTGACGCCTTCCAGCGTCAGGTTGCTCGATTGTGCCGCGTCGAAAACGCCGTCCACAAAGACCAGCTTAACGCTGTCGAGCGCTGAAAACAGCGCCGCATCAGCCGCGTCATCATAAACGGCCGCAGACGCCGCCACTGGCGCAACCAGCGACGACGGGTCGGTATAGCGCCAGTATTCATCGCGACGCGACGGCAGGCCCATAGCTGACAGCCGTGACACAGCCTCTGCCCGCGCCGCACGCACTGCGCTGGCTGGATCAAAGCTCAGCCCCGCAAGCCGCGCGGCCAAAGCATCCAGTTTTGCCTGCGCAACAGCCATTACTGAGCCTCCGCCAGCAAATCGGCGTAGCCATTGTTCTCGACCTCAAGCGCAAGCTCTGGACCACCTGTTTTGATGATCCGACCAGCCGCCATGATGTGAACGAAATCAGGTTTGATATGGTCCAGAAGCCGTTGATAATGCGTGATAACAAGGAACGAACGCCCTGCCCCGCGCAGCGCGTTCACGCCCTCGGAAACAAGCTTCATCGCATCCACGTCAAGCCCGGAGTCTGTCTCGTCAAGAATGCACATCTTTGGCTCGAGCATCGCCATTTGCAGGATCTCGTTGCGCTTTTTCTCGCCGCCCGAAAAACCCACATTGACAGGCCGTTTAAGCATATCCGCGTCAATTTTTAGGGTCTTGGCCTTTTCGCGCACGATTTTGAGGAAGTCTCCGGCCGACAGTTCCGGCTCGCCACGTGCCTTGCGCTGTGCGTTCACCGCGGTGCGCAGAAAGGTCATGTTGCCCACGCCTGGAATTTCGACAGGATACTGGAATGCAAGGAAAAGCCCCGCCGCAGCCCGCGCTTCGGGCTCCATCTCAAGCAGTTCCACGCCTTCGAGCGTCGCCGAACCATCCGTCACCTCATAGCCATCGCGGCCCGACAGCACATAGGACAAAGTCGACTTGCCCGACCCGTTCGGCCCCATGATCGCATGCACTTCGCCCGCACCGATTTTCAGGTCAACGCCGCGCAGGATAACCTTATCTTCTTCTTCAAGTTTGACATGCAGGTTCTTGATTTCCAGCATCTTTTTTCCTTTATCGTTTCTCAGCGCGTGCGCATGAAAGTTTGGATGATCCACAGCAGCCGCTCTGGCGGCACCGCCATGGGTAAGAGTTCAAAAAGGGCCATATGGCCGACGATCTCGCTGGGTTTCACCAGCTCTTCGATCGCATGATATTCGCGGCGCTCGGTATAGTCGTCCCATAGCACCAAGGTTGGCTTCTTGATCCGAAACAGCACCGCCAAAAAGCACGCTGCCCGAAATCGCCCGTCGATCAGCACCACATCAGGCGCTTCAAACTCGGGCAGGTCCCAGACGGCCAACGGATATTCCGGCCATTTGCGAAAGTCCTGCTCGCCCTTGGGAAAGCCCCAGCTTTTGGTCGGCCCGATATCGCCAAGCTTCAACGTCAGTTTGGCTGCGGGCTGGTTTTGCGCAAAATAGCCCTGCATCATCGCCAGCCAATCAGGATCGCTTTCGATCGAAAACACCCGCTTGCCCGCCATCTCGGCCGCCAAAACCGTCGAGCCGCCCGAGCCATATTCCAAAATCACCTCGGCCTCGCCGTAAGCAAGCGCCACAAGCTGTGCTTCGGCCTCTGGAAAGGTCAGTTTTGGGCGCTCAATCGGTTTCATACGGCGCAATGCTCCGTCAAGGCTGCGCGTGGCGCGCAAAGCCCCCCGTCATGGCCGCCAAACACCGCGCCCGCCGTTGTCATCCAACGCTTCCTTCCAGCGAAATCGCCACAAGCGCCTGCGCTTCCATCGCGAATTCCATAGGCAGAGCCTGCAACACTTCTTTGCAGAACCCGTTCACCACCAAGGCAACCGCCTCTTCCTCGTCCATCCCGCGCGAGCGGCAATAGAACAGCTGATCGTCGTCAACCTTCGAGGTGGTGGCCTCGTGCTCGACACGCGAGGAATTGTTCTTCACCTCGATGTAAGGCACTGTATGTGCACCACATTTATCGCCGATCAGCAGGCTGTCGCATTGGGTATAGTTGCGGCTGTCGGTGGCCTTTGGGTGCATCGAAACCAGACCGCGATAGGTGTTCTGCGCACGCCCCGCCGAGATGCCTTTCGACACGATCCGGCTTTTGGTACGCTTGCCCAGATGCACCATCTTGGTGCCCGTGTCGGCCTGCTGCGCGTTGTTGGCGATGGCGATCGAGTAGAACTCGCCCTGAGAATCGTCGCCGCGCAGGATGCAGGACGGATACTTCCACGTGATCGCCGACCCCGTTTCCACCTGCGTCCACATCACCTTGGCGCGGTCGCCACGGCAATCCGCGCGCTTGGTCACAAAGTTATAGATGCCGCCAACGCCGTTCTCATCGCCCGGATACCAGTTCTGCACGGTCGAGTATTTGACCTCTGCATCCTTGAGGATGACAAGTTCAACAACCGCCGCATGCAATTGATTTGTATCACGTTTCGGAGCGGTGCAGCCCTCAAGATAGCTGACATAAGAGCCTTCATCGGCAATGATCAGTGTGCGCTCGAACTGGCCGGTGTTCTCGGCGTTGATGCGGAAATAGGTGCTCAGTTCCATCGGGCAGCGGGTGCCTTTTGGGATGTAGACAAACGAGCCGTCCGAAAACACTGCCGAGTTCAGGGTCGCAAAGAAGTTATCCGACTGCGGCACAACCGAACCAAGGTATTGCTTCACCAGCTCGGGATGCTCTTTGATTGCTTCGGAGATCGAGCAGAAGATCACCCCAGCCTTCGCAAGCTCTGCCTTAAAGGTGGTGCCCAAAGACACAGAGTCAAACACCGCGTCGACCGCAACCTTACGTTCGCCTGCGTTCTCTGCGCCTTCGACGCCAGCCAAAAGCATCTGCTCTTTCAAGGGGATACCAAGCTTTGCGTAGGTTGCCAGCAGCTTGGGGTCGACCTCGTCCAAGGACTTGGGCTTGACCGCCATGCTCTTTGGCGTCGCGTAGTAAAACTGGTCCTGATAATCAATCGTTGGATAGTTAAGCATCGCCCAATCGGGCTCTGTCATCTTTTCCCACCGACGATACGCCGCAAGACGCCATTCAAGCATCCATTCCGGCTCGCCATTTTTCGACGAGATCAGGCGCACGATGTCCTCGGACACGCCCTTGGGCGCATAGTCCATCTCGATTTCGGTCGACCAGCCATGCTTATAGGTGCCGGACATCGCATTCACGGTTTCGATCGTCTCGCGATCCACGCCTTCACGCACTTCCAATTCAACTTCCGACATGGCATTCATCCTGTTTTATCATAGCGTTACCGCCAAATCTTCACGCAGCGCGTGAAAGAATTCTTTTATAGTCGCGGCCCCAGCATTCAGCAAAGCGCAGCACGTCTTCTTCTGTCACATCCGGCCCAAGCGACACGCGGATCGCCTGACTGGCCAAGGTCTCTTCATAGCCCATCGCCTTGAGCACACGACTGGCGCGCACCTTCCCGCTTGAGCAAGCCGAGCCCGCCGAAACCGCAAACCCCGCAAGATCCATGGCCATCACTTGCGTCTCGCCCTTCCACCCCCGAGCAATGATGTTCAGGGTATTGGGCAGGCGTTTCGCTGTATTCCCGACTGAAATAGTGTCAAATCCCTGCGCCGACAATGCCGAATCTAGAATATTTCTAATTTCGGCGACACGTTCCCAAACGCCATTGCTCAGATCGCGCTGTGCGGCCTCGGCGGCAGCAGCAAATCCGGCAATCCCGATCAGGTTTTCAGTGCCCGCGCGCCGCCCCATCTCTTGGCCACCGCCCAGCATTTGCGCGGCCAAATCGACGCCGCGACGCAGAACAACCGCACCGACGCCCTTGGGACCGCCGAGCTTGTGCGCAGACACCAGCCCCGCTTCACAGCCCAACCAGTTAAAGGAAAACGGCAGCTTGCCAAAGGCTTGGGTCAGGTCCGACACCGCCAGACCTTCGGGCAAGTCCTGCACAATCCCAGTTTCGGAATTGGCAAGCTGCAGCACCGTGCGCGCAGGCTCCACCACGGCAACCTTGCCCGCCGCGTCCACGCTCAGATCGCGCGCGCACCAAGCGGCAACGGCTTCATGTTCGATATCGGCGCAAACCAAGCCGCGCCCTGCACATGCCAAAGCCGCGGCCTCGGTTGCACTTGATGTAAACACGATATCGGCACCATCCGCGCCCAAAGCCGACGCAATCTGGCCGCGTGCCCGCTCCATCAGCGCTTTGGCGGCGCGGCCCTCACGGTGCACCGACGACGGGTTGCCGACGACATCCATCGCCGCAATCATCGCCGCACGCGCCTCTGGCCGCAGCGGCGTCGTGGCGTTCCAATCGAGGTAAACGCGGCTCATTCATCCACCACACGGAACAGCGCCGGCACCGCAGGGCATGGCACCACCACATTCGAGATCACATCCGACAGCCGCATCTGGTGCAAGAACACATAGACATGCGCCGAAAGCCCCTCCCACAGCCGGTTGGTCAAGCTTTGCGCCCGCGTTCCCGACACGCCGCCAGAGGCGCCAGCACCTGAATGCATCGCATCGACGTTTTCCTCGACCGCTTCCATCACTTCGGAGATGCGGATCGCGTCGGGGCTCTTGGCCAACCGATAACCGCCGCCTGGCCCGCGCACCGCTTCGACCATGCCCGCCCGCCGCAGCTTGACGAAAAGCTGCTCCAGATAGGGCAAGGACAGGTCTTGGCGCTTGGCAATCTCGGCCAGCGACATCAGTTGCTCGCCGCCTGCCTTCTCGGCCAGAGCCAAATCCGCAAGAGCAACCATCGCATAACGGCCTTTGGTCGAGAGTTTCATTCACTGCACCTGTGCAAAATGTTGACTATCCATTGACGACAGAGGCATGTCCGCTTAACTCAACCTCAAGCCAAGAGCAGCATTCCGCCGCTTTAGAATGGTTCTAGTATATCCGAGCGAATTCGTCAACAAACCGCTCACCAACCGACACGGGAGTGTTCATGCCCGAAGTTATTTTCGCCGGCCCAGAAGGCCGCCTCGAAGGCCGTTACCATCCGCAAAAAGAGCGCGATGCGCCAATCGCTATCGTGCTTCACCCGCACCCTGCCTATGGCGGCACGATGAACAACAAGGTTGTCTACAACCTTCACTACGCCTTTTATAACATGGGCTTTACGGTGCTGCGGTTTAACTTCCGTGGCGTTGGCCGGAGCCAAGGCGAATACGACATGGGCATTGGCGAGCTGTCGGATGCGGCCTCGGCGCTGGATTATCTGCAGTCGATGAACCAAAATACCAAGCATTGCTGGGTGGCGGGTTTCTCGTTTGGCGCGTGGATTGGGATGCAGCTGTTGATGCGACGCCCAGAGATCACCGGCTTTATCTCGGTGGCCCCGCCTGCAAACCTTTATGACTTTAGCTTCCTTGCACCCTGCCCCGCGTCGGGTCTGGTGATCAACGGCACCGCTGACAAAGTGGCCCCGCCCAAGGACACCACAGCGCTTGTCAACAAGCTGCACGAGCAAAAGGGCATCACCGTCACCCACACCCAGATCGAGGGTGCGGATCACTTCTTCAAAGACGATGAAGCCCATATGAAGCCGATGATTGACCACGTTTCGACCTATGTGAAGCGTCGTCTGGGCGAGGCAAGCCGCTAATGTCCGTTCTTGAGGATATGGGCGATGCGCTTGCTCGTGAGGTGATCGCCGCCGGCCAAGAGCTTGGCGATGATCGCTTTTTTGACAAGGTGTCCAAGGTTTTGCTGGATGCGTCGCCGACCATGCAAGAAGCGTTTTTGACCGCTTATCGCGTGCGGGTCGCCGAAGCGCGCGGTCGCGCCTTTATCGAGGCCGCATTGAAAGCCAAGCGCGAGGGTCGTGAAGGCCCCCGCGTCATCATGGACACAGGCGGCGGCCATTGAGCCCGCGGCTTGACGCCCAATTTGCGTTTCTGAACACGGCCGATCGGCTGAAGTCTGTCGATCGCGCCAACGAACTGATGAATGGCACGCGCCCCGAAAACGTGGCCGAGCATTCTTGGCACCTTGGGCTTTACGCTCTTGCGCTGCCTTGCCCCGATGATGTCGATCTGAACCGCGTGATCCGCATGCTTTTGCTGCATGATCTGGTCGAGATTGACGTGGGCGACCATCCCATCGACCAAGCCTTTGACCATGCTGCCATAGCGCTTGCAGAGGCTCGCGCTGCAGAGCGTTTGTTTGGCCTGCTGCCCGTCGATATCGGCGCCCCGCTGCTGGCGCTTTGGCAAGAGTTCGAGGCAGCGGCGACCGCGGATGCCCGCCACGCCAAGCGGCTTGATCACAGCCAACCGATGTTTCAGGTGCTTGATGCCCCCCGTCCGCGCGCCGATCATCTGACCGTCGTCTGCGACAATCTGGCGACGGGTCGTGCGGCGCGTCTGGCGCGGGAATGGCCCGAAGTCTATGCCCGCGCTTTGGCCCAAACTCGGGCAGAGACCCCGCCAGACACTCCCGCACTTGCGGCGGGGCTGCGCTTTTTGGCCGAGGCAGATACGCTGAAATCGGTCTACCGTGCCACGACCTTGGTTGATGGCTCGCGGCGGGAAAACTCGGGCGAACACTCGTGGCATCTGGCGCTTTATGCGCTGGTGTTGGCCGATCAAGCCGACCCAAGCGTCGATCTCAACCGCGTGATTAAAATGCTGCTAATTCATGATCTTGTCGAGATTGATGTGGGCGATGTTCCAATCCATTCCGCCAATGGCCAAGCCCATAATAGCAGCGAAATCCAAGACGCCGAGGCCCGCGCCGCTGACCGGATTTTCGGTCTTTTGCCGCCAGAGCGTGGAGCCCCTCTGCACGCGCTTTGGACCGAGTTCGAAGCTGCCAGCACCCCTGATGCGCTGTTCGCCAAGTCGCTGGACCGAGTGCAGCCGGTGATGGCCAATCTGATGTCGGGCGGTGGCACGTGGATCGAATATAACGTGACCGCCGAACAGTTAGAGACCCGCGTTGGCAGCAAAATCGCCCGCGGCGCGCCGATGCTTTGGCCTTGGGTCAAGCAAAAGACCGCGTCCTATTTCGGCTGATCGGCGACTTTCGGTATACCGTCGCATACTGACTTCACATTTACACATTCTTCACTTAGACAAGCGATAAGCGAATCCATAACTTTGAGGGGCAGATATGACCAAGATTAAGGTGGCCAATCCCGTCGTCGAACTCGACGGCGACGAAATGACAAGGATCATCTGGGACTTCATCAAGAAGAAACTGATCCTGCCCTATCTCGACCTCGATCTGAAATACTATGACCTTGGCATCGAAGAGCGTGATCGCACCAACGACCAGATCACCATCGACTCTGCCGAAGCGATCAAGAAATACGGCGTCGGCGTCAAATGCGCGACCATCACACCGGATGAGCAGCGCGTCGAAGAGTTCGGGCTCAAGCAAATGTGGCGCTCGCCCAACGGCACCATCCGTAACATCCTTGGCGGCGTGATCTTTCGCGAGCCGATCATTTGCAAAAACGTGCCGCGCCTTGTGCCGGGCTGGACCCAGCCGATTGTGGTTGGTCGTCATGCCTTTGGCGACCAATACCGCGCCACCGACTTCCGCTTTCCAGGCGCGGGCAAGCTGACGATGAAATTCGTCGGTGACGATGGCACCGTGATCGAAAAAGACGTGTATCAAGCGCCGTCCTCAGGCGTCTACATGGGCATGTATAACCTTGATGACAGCATCATCGACTTTGCGCGCTCTTCGCTGAACTATGGTTTGCTCAAGGGCTGGCCGGTTTATTTGTCGACCAAGAACACCATCCTCAAGGCCTATGACGGCCGCTTTAAGGATCTGTTCCAAAAGGTCTATGAAGAGGAATTTGAAGACAAATTCAAAGCCGCTGGCATCCATTATGAGCACCGTTTGATCGACGACATGGTGGCTTCGGCGCTGAAATGGTCGGGCGGTTATGTTTGGGCCTGTAAGAACTATGACGGCGATGTGCAGTCTGACACGGTGGCGCAGGGCTTTGGGTCGCTGGGGCTGATGACCTCGGTGCTGATGACGCCAGATGGCAAAACCGTTGAGGCAGAGGCCGCGCATGGCACGGTCACCCGTCACTACCGTCAGCACCAAAAAGGTCAGGCGACCTCGACCAACTCGATCGCTTCGATCTATGCGTGGTCGGGCGGGTTGAAGCACCGTGCGAAACTGGACGGCAACGAGGCGCTGGCGAACTTTGCGGCGACCTTGGAAAAGGTCACAGTGGCGACGGTTGAAGACGGCTTTATGACCAAAGACCTCGCGCTGTTGGTGGGGCCCGATCAGAAATGGCTCACCACTATGGGCTATCTGGAAAAGGTCGACGAATATCTTGGCAAGGCTCTGAAGGGCTAATTGCAAAAGGGCCGGTCAATCGACCGGCCCTTTTTACATTTCTTATCCGTCACTTGACCCGAAACAGCCGGTCATTTGGCCCCAGCGTTTCCGAAGTATAGCCAAACCCCTCAAGATAGACGCTTACGGCATCCAGAACTTGTTCGCGTGGATGCACCTCGACCCAGATCGCAGGATGACGTTTGGCGATGATCGCCTCTGCACCCATAAGCACCTCCATCTGCATGCCTTCGACGTCAATCTTGATCAGATCCAACGCCTCGACGTCCTCTGGCTCCATCACATCATCCAGCGCATAAAGCGGTACGGTGCCCGAAGCCTTGGCCGCAAAAGTCGTGCCACCCAGATTGCGCGGATTAAAGCGCACCATCTCGCCAAAGCCCGTCTCTGCTCCGATCAGGCAGCTATAGGCCAGCACCCGATCCTCGATTTGGTTCAGCAGGATGTTGCTGCACAACGTGGCGTGGGAATGCTCCACCGGCTCGAACGCCAAGACCTTTGCCGCGCCCATGACCTTGGTGAAATACGTCGCGTGGTTGCCGATATTGGCACCGATATCGCAGACAACCGACTTTGGGCCGATGATTCCATAGGTTTCAAGCTGCGCAAGTTGCTTGGCCTCGTAAAAGCTGCGGGTCTTGAGCATGACGCGCTGAATAAAATCCTCTTGTGCATCCGGCAGCGAAAACGCCACCCGTTGCCCCCGCGGCCCGTTCAGCCGCATAATGTGGCCGTCTTCCAGCATCGCGACTCTTTGCAGATGGATTTGCTCTTCCATATGCTTGCTGATCTGATCCAGCTTTGCTTCCAACGGCTCAAAGCCAAAACTCTCGTTACTCTCAACCGCAGCAAGTTTAAGTTGTTTCAGTGCCATGATACGCCTCGCGTTAACCTTTCTTTCACTTTTCAACCAACCGTGGTCAAAACGCGGCAAGTTTGAGGTAATTCCAGCGCAGCACGGTTTTTTCGTCCATTTTGGCAACAGTCAGCGCGCAAACCGGCGCTAATGCCACGAATGCCGCACGGTTTAAGCATTCTTGCAAGCTTGCTCTGGCCTTTCCGCCCAGTCTGGGGTATCGCGCCCCTCAAAGCTGACAAATGAAAGTGACCCTCCCGATGGAGCTCCGCAACATCGCCATTATCGCGCACGTCGACCATGGCAAGACGACCCTCGTTGACGAACTGCTCAAGCAGTCCGGTTCCTTCCGCGAAAACCAAGCGGTTTCCGAACGCGCTATGGATAGCAATGACATTGAACGCGAGCGTGGCATCACCATTCTTGCGAAATGTACGTCGCTGGAGTGGGAAGGCGCACGCATCAATATCGTCGACACCCCCGGCCACGCCGACTTTGGCGGTGAAGTAGAGCGCATCTTGTCGATGGTTGACGGTGTTGTTTTGCTGGTTGACGCCGCAGAAGGCCCGATGCCACAAACCAAATTCGTGACCGCCAAAGCGCTTGCGCTTGGCCTGCGTCCGATCGTGGTTCTGAACAAAGTTGACAAAGCCGATGCAGAGCCTGCGCGCGCTTTGAACGAGGTGTTCGACCTCTTCGCCAACCTTGGCGCTGATGACGATCAACTTGATTTCCCAGTGCTTTACGCGTCGGGTCGCTCCGGCTGGGCTGACACCGAACTCGACGGTCCCCGCAAGGATTTGACCGCGCTTTATGACCTCGTGCTCAAGCACGTCAAAGAGCCAAAGCAGATTTCGCGCCGCGCCGAGCCGTTCCAAATGCTGGCAACCACGCTTTCGGCTGACCCGTTCATGGGTCGTATTCTGACGGGTCGTGTTGAAGCAGGCACCCTGCGCGCTGGTGAAACTCTCAAAGCGCTGTCGCGGGACGGCACCAAGCTTGAGCAGTTCCGTGTGTCGAAAGTTCTCGCGTTCCGCGGTCTGGTTCAGACCCCGATCGACGCCGCAGAAGCAGGCGATATCGTCACCCTCGCGGGCATGACCAAAGCTACCGTTGCGGATACGCTTTGCGCTCTTGAAGTTGACGTTGCGATCCCGGCGCAGCCGATCGATCCACCGACTATTTCGGTGACGTTCGGTATCAACGACTCGCCTCTCGCAGGCAAAGAAGGCTCCAAGGTTCAGTCGCGTGTTATCCGCGAGCGTCTGATGCGCGAAGCCGAAGTCAACGTCGCAATCAAAATCACCGACACCCCCGGCGGCGACGCTTTTGAGGTTGCTGGTCGTGGCGAATTGCAGATGGGCGTTTTGATTGAAAACATGCGCCGCGAAGGCTTCGAGCTTTCGATCTCGCGTCCAAAGGTGATCTTTAACGACATCGACGGCGTGAAATCCGAGCCAATCGAAGAAGTCACCATCGACGTTGATGACGAATACACTGGCGCCGTGATCGAGAAAATCACTGGTCCTCGCAAGGGCGACCTGATCGAGATGAAGCCTGCAGGCGCTGGCAAAACCCGCATCATCGCGCATGTGCCTTCGCGCGGTCTGATCGGCTATCACGGCCAGTTCATGACCGACACCCGCGGCACAGGCGTTTTGAACCGCGTGTTCCACGGCTGGGCACCGCACAAGGGCACCATTGAAGGCCGCCGTCAGGGCGTGTTGATCTCGATGGAAACCGGTGTTTCGGTTGCCTATGCGATGTGGAAACTCGAAGATCGCGGCCACTTCTTCATTGGCGTGCAAGAGCCTGTCTATACCGGTATGATCATCGGTGAGCACTCGCGCGACAACGACCTTGAGGTGAACCCGCTTAAGGGTAAGCAGCTGACCAACGTTCGCGCTTCGGGCACGGATGAAGCTGTGCGCCTGACGACGCCGGTTAAGCTGTCGCTGGAACAGTGCATCGCCTATATCGACGATGATGAACTGGTAGAAGTGACGCCGAAATCGGTGCGGATGCGCAAACGCTTCCTCGACTCGAACGAACGCAAGCGCAATAAAAACAAAGACTAAGCATAGAAAAACCGCCCCTCGGGGCGGTTTTTTATTGGGGTGGGTTTCTGAAATCGTTGCGACGTTTGGCTATGCCGCCAAAGCCAGTGCGCAGGGCTTGAAGGGTTCGACCTTAACATTCTCTCCGTCAAAGGTGCAAAACGTCGACGAATCGATGACGTTCCAGCCGCCCTCGTCATCTTCTAGCGGCTCGGACACCACAGCCATGCCGCCCCGCGTCGCGGACCAACGGAAATAAAGCGAGGGTGCCGCCTCATCCGTCGCATAGCGCACCGCATAAAGCCGCTTGCCATCCGACAAGGCCGCCGTCATCCGCAGATAAGGCAAAGCGCCTTTGGCCCGCGCAAGGCTGATAAACCGCGCCGAGGCTCGTTCCAGCGCGCCGCGCGGGTCGCCATCCAAGCCCTCGGCCAGCGCCACAAGGAAAATCGCTTCCGAATCGGTGGCGCCTTTGCGGTCTGAATAGAGGTGATCGGGGATCATCATCTCGGCATCGCGGCGCAAGCGGTCAAAGCCGCCGATCTGGCCGTTGTGCATGAATGACCATGCGCCATGGGTGAAGGGATGGCAGTTGTTGCGGCTGGTCGCCGTGCCGGTCGAGGCGCGCACATGCGCCATAAACAGGCCCGAACGCACCTGCGCCGTCAGACTTTTCAGATTTGGGTCGGACCACGCGGGCAAGACATCACGGTAAAGTCCCGGCTCGGGACGATCACCATACCACGCAAGGCCAAAGCCATCTGCGTTGATCGCGGTATGGCACTGCGTGGCGCAATGGCTTTGGTGGATTAGAGAATGGCCTGGGCGGCTGATAATTTCTTCCAGAAAAATCGGCGCGCCCACATATGCTGCCCAACGACACATCGTCTACCCTTTCGCCTGCGGGCCGCTTTTCTGCGGCCTCGTTATCGGCAGAATAGCACAAGCCCCCAGAATACTTCTAGAAATATCGCTAAACTGCGATTATTCGCCGACCTCTTCGACCACGACCAGATCGCGCACCGAAGCGCCGATGGCATGCGCCAAGGCCGCTTGGTAATCGTCCGAACGATAGCAGGCCACCGCCGCATCAAGGCTTGGAAAGCGCGCGACGACGTTGCGCGCGCGGTCGTTGCCCTCAAGCTGCACATACCGACCACCGCGAGCCAGAAACACGCCGCCATGCGCCGCAATCGCAGGCCCCGCGGCCACGGCATATTTGCCGTAGGCCTCGGGGTTGCTCACGTCCACATGTGCGATCCAAAGTGCTGTTGGCATCTTAGGCCTCCAATGCGGCATAGACCGCTGCAATTGCCGCATCTGCAAGCGCGATATCCGCACCACCTGCTTGTGCCATATCTGGACGACCGCCGCCGCCCTTACCGCCCAAAGCCTCGGCAGCCGCCTTGACCAAAGTCACCGCAGAAATGCGAGCGACCATATCCGCCGTCACACCCGCAGCAACCGCAGGCTTGGCACCCGTGTCTGCGATCAGCACCACCGCGCCAGAGCCGATCTGCGCCTTCATCTCGTCGATCAAGGCCGGCAGATCCTTGCCCGAGACACCCGAAAGCACCTGAGCAATGACCTTTACGCCATTGATTTCCTTGATCTCTGGCCCGCCCGACTTGCCGCCCATCGCCACTTCACGACGCAGCTGCGCCACTTCATTGGCCAGCGCGCGACGCTCGTCTTGCAGCGCCTTCACCCGCTCCAGCACATCACCTGCATGGGTTTTCAGCGCTGCCGCAACCTCGGCCAGACGTGCGTCTTGTGCCCGCAGATAGTCCAAAGCCGCTTGGCCCGTCAGCGCTTCAATCCGGCGCACGCCCGAAGAAGAGGCGCTTTCGCTGAGCAAAGCAAAGGCGCCGATGTCGCCCGTGCGCGCGACGTGGGTACCGCCGCAAAGCTCGAGCGAATACGTCCGCCCGTCCGCACCCTTACCCGAACCGTCCAGCGTGCCCATCGAGACCACGCGCACTTCGTCGCCGTATTTCTCGCCAAAGAGCGCCTGCGCGCCCAAAGCCCGTGCGTCATCGGGGGTCATAATCCGCGTCTCAACAGAAGTATTCTGACGCACAAAGGCGTTCACCTCGGCCTCGACTGTTGCGATTTCCGCAGCTGTCATGCCCGCCGAATGGCTGAAGTCAAAGCGCAAACGGTCGGGCGCGTTCAAGCTGCCGCGCTGCGCCACATGCTCGCCCAAGGTGCGCCGCAGCGCCTCGTGCAGCAGGTGGGTGACCGAGTGGTTGGCGCGAATGGCGCCGCGCCGCTCGTGCGACACCTCAAGTTTCGCAGGCTGGCCGCGCAGCAGCGCGCCCTCGATCACGGTGCAGATGTGGATGAACACGCCTGCCGTCTTTTTGGTGTCGGTTACTTCAGCCAAGCCCGTTGCGGTGCGGATCAAGCCGGTATCCCCAACTTGTCCACCGCTTTCGGCATAGAACGGCGTCTGGTTGACCATCACTTGTACGGAGGTACCAACCGCAGCCTCACCCACTTCGGCACCTTCGCGCACCAAAGCCAACACCACGCCCTCGGCGGTTTCGGTGTCATAGCCAAGGAATTCGGTCGCGCCTTTGTCCTGCGCCAATTCAAACCAAATCGTCGCATCCGTCGCTTCGCCCGAGCCGACCCAAGCCGCGCGCGCTTTCTTGCGCTGCTCGTCCATCGAGGCTTCAAAGCCCTGAACATCGACGCCGCGGCCTTTTTCGCGCAAGGCATCCTGCGTCAAATCGAGTGGGAAGCCATAGGTGTCATAGAGTTTGAACGCCGCTGGACCCGGAAGGTCGCCGCCTTCGGGCAGGCGCGACAGCTCGTCGTCCAACAGCTTCAACCCGCGATCCAAAGTGGTGCGGAAGCGAGTTTCCTCAAGCCGCAGCGTCTCTTCGATCATGCTCTGCGCACGGCCAAGCTCTGGATAGGCCGCGCCCATCTGACGGACCAGAGCGGGCACCAGCTTGTGCATCACCGGATCCTGCGCGCCCAGCATATGCGCGTGACGCATCGCGCGCCGCATGATCCGCCGCAACACATAGCCGCGCCCTTCATTCGACGGCATCACACCGTCGGCAATCAGGAACGAGGTCGAGCGCAAGTGGTCAGCGATGACGCGGTGGTGCATCTTGCCTGGACCATCTGGGTCGGCGCTGGTCGCATGGGCCGAAGCTTCGATCAGGCTGCGCATCAAATCCGTGTCGTAATTGTCGTGCTTGCCCTGCAACAGCGCGCCGATCCGCTCCAGCCCCATGCCGGTGTCGATCGACTGCATATCAAGCGGGCGCATCGAGCCATCCGCGAACTGCTCGTTTTGCATGAAAACGTTGTTCCAAATCTCGATAAAACGGTCGCCATCCTCTTGCGCGCTGCCCGGAGGGCCGCCCCAGATATGCTCGCCGTGGTCATAAAAGATCTCGGTGCAGGGGCCGCAAGGACCGGTCGGTCCCATGCGCCAAAAGTTGTCGTCGGTGGCAATGCGAATGATGCGGTGCTCTGGCAGACCCGCGATCTTTTTCCAGAAGTTGGCCGCTTCATCATCGGTATGATAGACGGTGACCAGCAGCTTGTCTTTGTTCAAGCCAAAGTCTTTGGTCAGCAATTCCCAAGCAAAGCCAATGGCTTGCTCTTTGAAATAGTCACCAAAGCTAAAGTTGCCCAGCATCTCGAAAAAGGTGTGGTGGCGCGCCGTGTAGCCGACGTTATCAAGGTCGTTGTGCTTGCCGCCCGCGCGCACGCATTTCTGCGCCGTGGTCGCCCGCTTGTAATCGCGGGTCTCGACGCCGGTAAAAGCGTTCTTGAACTGCACCATGCCCGAGTTGGTAAACATCAAGGTCGGGTCATTGCGCGGCACAAGCGACGAGCTTTCGACGACCTTATGGCCGTTGCGCGCAAAGAAGTCAGTGTAGGTCGAGCGGATATCGTTCAACGAAGCCATAGATTTGGGCCCCCAAAAAGCAGGAAAATTGATCTTTCTCCGTTTATCGCTGCAAGCCATGGCTGTCCACGCCTTGATTGCATTGCAACGAAAAAGGCCGGAAACTTACGCTTCCGGCCTTGTAATTCGATCAAGTGGTCAAATCTTATTCGTCAAGAACGGCCTGGTCGCCCTCGGGCACCGCGAAATCAAGCCCATTGGCCGCACGGATCTTGTCTTCGATGTCCAAAGCCATCGCAGGGTTTTGCCGCAAGAAGGTTTTCGCGTTTTCACGGCCCTGCCCGATGCGCTCGTCGTTATAGGAATACCAGCTGCCAGCCTTTTCGACCACGCCCGCTTTGACGCCGATGTCGATCAGCTCGCCGACCTTCGAGATACCCTCGCCATACATGATGTCGAATTCAACTTCGCGGAACGGAGGGGCGACTTTGTTCTTCACCACTTTGACGCGGGTCGAGTTGCCAACGACCTCATCGCGGTCCTTGATCGCACCGGTGCGACGGATATCAAGGCGCACAGAGGCATAAAACTTCAACGCATTGCCGCCGGTGGTGGTTTCGGGCGAGCCGAACATCACGCCGATTTTCATGCGGATTTGGTTGATAAAGATGACCATGCAGTTGCTGCGACCGATGCTGGCGGTCAGTTTGCGCATGGCTTGGCTCATCAGACGCGCTTGCGAGCCCATCTGCATATCGCCCATATCGCCTTCGATTTCCGACTTTGGCGTCAGCGCCGCAACCGAGTCGACGACGATCAGGCTGACCGCACCCGAGCGCACCAAAGTGTCCACGATCTCAAGCGCTTGTTCGCCGGTGTCTGGCTGGCTGATCAGCAATTCGTCAAGGTTCACGCCCAATTTCTTGGCGTATTGTGGGTCAAGCGCGTGTTCTGCATCCACAAAGGCGCAAACGCCGCCCTTTTTCTGCGCTTCGGCCACCACATGCAGCGTCAGCGTGGTCTTACCCGAGGATTCAGGTCCGTAAATTTCAATGATGCGGCCCTGCGGCAGCCCGCCAATTCCAAGCGCGATATCAAGGCCAAGCGACCCCGTCGAGGTTGCCTCGATGTCCATCACGGCACTGTCTTGGCCGAGCTTCATAATCGAGCCCTTGCCAAACTGCCGTTCGATCTGTGCCAATGCGCTTTCCAGCGCCTTTGCCTTGTCCATATCCCGCTTCCCGTTCAACTCGAGTAGATTTGCCGCTGCCATTTGATACCTCTTATCCCATGCTTGCATCCAGGCGGCAATCGCCGAAGATGTTCTCTTTTTACCCTCTCACATATGGGACCAAAAGAAGAACATTTCAATCGAATTGTCGCGTTTCTACTGTCGGGGAACGAGATTAATGAATGGTTACCTTTTCGATAGGCGTTAAAATTTTCTTATGAAGTATTATGCGCCGACCTTAGGAATCGTTCAAAGCGGCCAAATACCAACAGATTTGAACAAAAACGCCACGGTCTAGGGTGTTCATTGCCTTTGGGCGGTGACTTCACGTCGCAGTGCGCGAATCATGCCCCCAACCCAAAGCCAATTTAACAGCCCCCCTTGCGACAGTTTTTCGCCCCCCGCGCGTTGGACCAGCACTGTCCCAAAGTTCCCCCGCAAGAGGCAAGCCGTGAAAATCAAAATCTTTGGCGAGCGTAATACGTCGACCAATGCGCTCAAGGAAATGCTCGAGGCGAATTCGACAAGCCGTGTTTTGCCCTCTACCGCGATCGAGCTGGATGCAGGCATCCGGCCGCGACTGGCACGGGCGCAAAAGCTGCGCCTGCCCCAGAGCCTGCGTGAACGCATGAGCGACCGCGTCTTTGAGGCCCGCAGCCCGTTAGAGGCGTGGAAGCACAGGCTGACCGACTTTGAAAACCTTGCCGAATTTGCAGACTGTCATCTGATTTTCTGCGTCCGCCATCCTGCGTCGTGGGTGTTCGGGCTGCACCGGCGCCCCTACCATATCCACGGCAGGCCGGCGAAAACGCTTGGCGCGTTCCTTGATAAACGCTGGCGCACCGTCGGACGCGAGGGGCTTGGGCGGAGCAAGACCAGCGCGACGATGCTCTATAACCGAAAGATGGCCGCGTTTGTGGGGCTGCAAGCGCGCCTCAAAGCTGCGGGCCTGCGCTATAGCGTGGTGCGGCACGAGGACTTTGCCATGGATCAGGCCGCCGTTTTTGCACGGTTGGCGCCGCATCTGTCGCAACCCGCAGCCACGTTTCGCCCGCTGGATGCCTCGACCAAAGACCAAAGCCGCACGCGTGCGTATTACCAAGACTACTATGGGCAGCAGCTTTGGCGCGATGAGATCGACCCGCAGAGCATGGCGCGGATCAAGGCCGAAATCGATTGGTCGCTGGTGGATGACTTGGACTATACGCCCAGCTAGCGCCCCTCGCCCTTGCCAATCCATCCGCGCCGCCAAAAAGCCCAGACCAAGATCACAGCGATGGCCGCCATAACCAAAAGCACGACCGGATAGCCATAGCGCGCCCCCAGTTCGGGCATGTTCCAACGGCTGGCGGCGGGGTCAAAGTTCATGCCGTAAACGCCGACGATAAAGGTCAGCGGGATAAAAATTGTCGAGATGATGGTAAGGACCTTCATCACCTCATTCATCCGATTGCTGACGCTGGACAGGTGAATGTCGATCAACCCCGAGGCGATCTCGCGGTAGGTCTCGATCATGTCGATCAGCTGGATGGTGTGGTCATAGCAATCGCGCAGATAGATTTGGGTCTGACTGCTGATAAAGGGCGAGTCATCGCGCACCAAAGCGTTGAGCATCTCGCGCTGTGGCCAGACCGAGCGGCGGGCGGTCAAAAGGTTGCGCTTCAGGTCATGGATGCGGGTAATTTGACCGATTTGGGGTTGCTCGACGACTTGGATCTCGACGTCCTCGACCTGCTCGCCGTAGGTTTCAAGCAGCGGGAAATAGGCATCCACCGCCGCATCAATCAGCGCATAGGCCAGATAATCCGCCCCCCGCGCGCGCAAGCGGCCATCGGTGGCACGCAGCCGCTGCAACACTGGCGCAAAGGTTTGACCCGCTGCCTCTTGAAAGGTCACCACGAAATCTGCGCCCAAACAGATCGCCACCTGCTTGGTCTCAAGCCGCGCACTGCCTGCCTCTTCGTCGCTTGGGCTATAGACGGGCACGCGGGTGATGATCAGAAGATGTTCGTCGTAAACATCCACCTTTGGCCGCTGGTGAGCATCGACGATATCCTCAAGCGCCAGCGGATGCAGGCCAAAGACCTCGCCGATTTTCTTGATCGTCTGCGCGTCGCCAAGGTGATCGACATTGACCCAGCGCACGGTTTGTCCCGCCGCCAAAGGCACCAGATCCTCGGCCCCAATCGCCCCCATCTCGACCAGCCCGCTTGGCCCATAGTGAATGCACTGCACTTTGGACTGCGCCGCATTGGCGGGTGCAATCAGCGTGCCTGGCGGTGCCCCCGGAGGCGTCGACCGCTTGCGTCGCGGTCGCGACAGATGGCGCGCCTTGTCTTTCATCGGGCGGCCCCTTTCAGAGGTCTCGAAACGAGGTACTCGCGCATTGACTGCCCTTCTGCTGATCTGCTTTGACGACTAATGCAAAGACAGCCGCGCGTCTATCAGGCTCATTCCGCACGACCTCGGGATAAGAAGCCTAACCGCCGATGGAACCTGCACGGATGCGGTAGATGATCGCCCTGTCGGACTGCGAGAGACTGGCAGAGGCCGCGCTGTCTTCGGTGATCTGCGCAAAGGGCAGCGGCAGATCGTTCATAAAGATCCGCTCGCAATATCGGGCATTTGGCGCGGCCGCCGCCATGATGCCTTGCCAGCAGGCGGCATAGGCGGTCGGGCTGCAATAAGACCCGAAGTCGGACAGCGAAAACCCGTCGATCTGCGCAATCCCCAAGGCTGTCATGTCGGTCAGCCCCCCTTGGACCAGCCGCAGCCGATGCAGGTTCTGGCGGACATGGGCGTAGGTCTCTTGGCGCAAATGCAGGGGCAGCGCGGTGTTCGCCCGATGCTTACCTCGCAAAATGAGCGTCGCGAAATCGCTGTCGCGGAACAGATGGCTGCCCGAAGCGCGCGCAAAAGCGGACGAGAGCCTGCGCACCACCTCGCTTGCTTCGGGCAGAAATTCGCCACCTGGCTCGCGGATCACCCATTTCCAGACCCAGCCCCGCCCGATCAGGCCAATCAGTCTGCGCAGGCCCGTGTCATCAAACCGTGCGCGCCAGATGTTTTGTTGTGCGGCAAGCGTCGGTGCAGACATCAGCTGGTCGATGAACCGCCCCCGCAACAGGCGCAGAATCCGCGCGTTCCAGAGCAGCAGGTTTTCCCATTTTCCGGCATGCCAAACGCCGTGCTCGATCTGGCGAAGGTGGTCGTCCCAATGTGCGCGGGCCGTCTCGGTCAGCCGAGGCCGCAGCAGTTCATATTGCTTGCGGCGCGCGCGGCTGTCGCCAATGCCCAGAAACCCAAGCAATTCGTCATAGTCAAACTGCGCGATCGCCGCGATCTTGAGCGCCAGCAGCGCGTTTTGCGCGGGGTTTACATCAAGCGCGATCACCTCGTCACCGCCCGCCAAAAGCATATCCAAGGGCCGCGTGCCCGATCCCGTCAAACACAGGATCCGCTTTGCCCCAGCCAGCGCACGAACTTCGGTCTCGCCATCCTCATTTGCCGATGAGAAGTTAAGATTATGCCAAAAATCCAAGGGCTGCGTCCTTTCGGCTTTGATCTGCGGCGGTGCTTGCTTGGGGGGCGTGCCACAGCCGCTTGATGCGGCGCAGCTTTCCGGCCTGCACAGGGGCAATCTCTGCCACGTCGATGCGACACCCATTTGCAACGTGGTGTTGTTGAAACAGTGCCAGCAGCCGTGCGCGCACGGCCTCGCCCGTCATGGGCAAAAGCGCTGCAGGCAGGTGCAGCGCGACCACGTCGCTGCCCGTCTGAACCAGTCGAAAATCCGAAATCGCGCGGTCGGTGTCAAGAATGGCGTTGCGCAGAATATCCGGTGTCAGCTCGACCCGCCCGCCACTTGCCGCGGGCAGACTAAAGACATCATCCTGACGACCGACCACTTCTTTTACGACCATCAGCGGCGACCCGCAGGGACAGGGGCTGCGATCCAGCGCCAGCAGATCATTCATCCGGTAGCGCGCCATGATTTGCGTCCTGCGGCTAAAGTCCGTGATAATCGGCGAGACCAAACCTCCGCCAACGGGGGCAAATTCGAAATGCAGGCAATCCTCGGCAAGGTGCAGGCGGTGATGCGCGCAACTAACCCCAAGCAGGCCCTCGGTCGCCATATAGATCTCGCCCAGTGGCACTTTGAACCCTGCCTCGATCACGCGCCGGTCGATCTCGTCCAGCTTTTCCGAGGCACTGAACACCCGCCGCGGCGCAACATCGATCCCAAGCGCAAGCATCTGACACAGGATACGCGGCGCCGCGATCAGCAGGGTTGGCGCAAAGGCCCGAAGTGCGGCGGCATGGCTTTCAAGCGGGCGGTTGATGTCAAAGAACGCCAGCTTGAGCCGCGTCGCCTGATTGGCGCTGCCATAAAGCGGCGTATCCAGTGGCAACAGCACAGCCACCCTATCGCGATGCCGCCAGAAATCGGGCACTGCCTTGGCCAAGATCGCGCCAAGCCATGCAAACTTTTCGCGCTCTGAGATCACGAAAAGCCCGCGATTGCCGCTGGTGCCTGTGCTCGCGCCGATGGTGTAGCCCCCGATCTGCCTGCTGCCCTCAAACGCCGCCCAGCCCTGCGCGTTGGTAAATCCTGGCAGGTTATAGCGCGAGAAATCGGCCATAAGATCGGCCTTATCCATGATCGGCAGGTCCTCAAGGCGCGGGCGGGACTTGAAGGCGGCAACGCGGGGCAAATCGCGCCCAAGCCAGCGGGCGAGGCGCTTGCTTTGCCAGCGGCGCAGCGCGCGGCGGTCGCGGATGAAAACGCCAAAGCTGCGGATGCGCAAATATGATGCCAAGGCCCAAAGCGCTGCGGGGGTCATGCGGCCCCCTTTGCGGGCATATCGAAGGGGCTTGGGTGTGGGTCATGGCACAGCACCACTTGCCCGCCCATTTGCGCAAACGCCCGCACCTTTGCCACGCTTGCCGCCGCAGCCTTACGGTCATGCAGGGTGAGGCTGGCAGGAAATCCGGGGCAGCGGTCCTCAAGCACGGCTTGCAGCAGCCATTGCACATCAGTGGCATAAAGCAGCGGCTGCGCCAGCTTGGCAAAGCAAACGCCGACATGGCCGTCGTGATGGCCTGGCAGATCGACGATCAGCACGGTGCCATCGCCCGCAATATCCCACGCGGGCCCAAGGCCCAAGGGCGCCTGAACCACGGCGGCATCCTCGAAAAACACCAATCGCTTTTGGAAATCCGTAGGCAAAAGACTGGGGAACACTCCTGCCAGTGCATTGCGTGTCGCCCCCCTGTTTTGAACCGCGTCCCAAGCCTGTCGCGAGGTCAGGATGCGCGCTTGGGGCAGATCGGCAAGGCCGCCGATATGGTCCGCGTGAAAATGGGTCAGGATCACCGTCTGGATGTCTTGCTTGCACCGCCCCAGCGGGGCCAGCCCGTCGCTGAGGGGCTCTGCGCTGAGGACCGAAGGCTTGAGCAGCCATGAATAGAGCCTCAGATAGAGGTTCGGCTTTTTGCCAAGCGCCGCCCAATACCCCGTGTCGATCAGCGTAGGCCCGAACTTCGGATGGTGAAAATAACCAACGCGGACCTGCAACGGCAGCGTCTGGCCAGAGCCGCCGCGCAGCACCAAGCTTTCGCGCACCGGCAGGAGAGAGGTCGTAAAGAACAATGGCCCGTCCCGCATCAAACCCCTGCCCCATTGTCTGAAAACGTCCGGCGCAGGCCCTCTTCAAACGACACGCGTGGCCGCCAGCCAAGATCACGCTGCACCCGCGTCAGGTCCAGTGTCTGCGAATAGGCAAGGATGCCAAGCCCATAAGCCGTCGCCTTTGGTTCAGGCTGACCCGGTGTCAGCCGCGCCGCAAGCTCCGCCAGCCTGACCGCAGCCAGTGCAGGCGCAACCGGCAGCGAACGCCAGCGCGGCGTGATGCCATGCGCCGCGCAGGCCGCCTCAATGATCTGCGTCAGCCGCAGGGCTTGACCGCCCGAGACATTAAAACACGTGCCAAGGCTCTGTGCGCGCTGGTCCAGCACGGCAGAGATCGCACTGACCACATCGTCGACATGGGTAAGGTCGGTGACCGCCTGCCCTTGTCGTAACAATGGCAAAGCGCCGTTTTGCGCCGCACGCAACAGCCGCGGCAGCAGCCCCGTGTCGCCCCGCCCGTAAATGCCCCGCGGGCGCAGGATTGTGAACGCCAGCCCGCTGTGCGCAACGCGGCTTTCGGCGATGGCTTTGGTCTTGGCATAGGCGTTCACGGGTTTGGGCAGCGGCGTGTCTTCGGCAACACCGAGCTGATCGGCAAAACGGAAATAGACCGAAGGCGTGGAGATATGCACGAAATGCGCAACGCCAATCTGACGGCCAAGGGTCAAAAGCGCCTCGGTTGCCGTGACATTCGCGGCGTAAAAGGCGGAATACGGCCCCCAAGGCGAAGACAGCGCCGCACAATGGACAATCGCGGTCACGCCTTCCAAACTTGGGGCAAGGTCACCCAGCGGCTGGCTTAGATCACGCGCAATCCGCGCGGCCTCAGGCACTGGCAACTGCGCCAGCTTGTGCCGATCGCGCCCCAGAGCCACGACGTCAATGCCAGACGCGTGCAACCGCCGCACAAGCGCGCCGCCCAGAAATCCCGTTGCCCCCGTGACCAGAACGCGCGTCATCGCTCAGGTATCCAAGACCAGACCACCAAAAGACACCCCCGCCGATGTCCCAAGGATCAAGATACGCTGGCCGCTTTGGACCCGCCCGGACTTGCGCGCAAAATCAAGCGTAAACGGGATAGATGCCGCGATTTGGTTGCCATATTGCGCGGCGATATCAACGACTTGATCAGGGTTAAAGCCGCAAATCTTGATCATATGCGCAAGCGCGCTTGGGCTGGCTTGGTGGGCGATCACGCAGGCAAGATCTTCACGCCGCGTGTCCGCCTGCGCCAGCAGCGCGTCCACAAAGACGCCAAAGTGCTTGGCCGTGAGGCGGAACAACTCTTTGCCATCCATCGCGAACTTGCTGTGGCGCGCAAATTCTGCCGCCTGCCGATCAAAGTCAAACCGCGTGCCGCCCGCGCCAATCATGCAAGCGTCATAGCCCGAGGCCAGTGTGGTAAAATGCGCGGCGCGGATCCCAGCCCCCCGCCTAAGGCTGACGACCGCTGCCCCCGCGCCATCACCAAACAGGCCAGCCACCGTGGGCTGCGTGGCCCAAGGAAGCCCGCGCGACGCGACCTCAGCCGCCACAATCAGGATATTGCTATAAGCCCCCGCCGCCAACAGCGGCTCGGCAAAATGCAGGGCTGTGGCAAAGCCAAGGCAGGTGCTGTTGATGTCGGTGGCAAAACAGCCCGCATCCGCAATCCCCAAAGCCCGCTGAATTGCCGGAGCCGTCGCCGGAATTGGCTGATAGGGAACGGCGGCGGCGCTGATAATCATGTCGATATCAGCCGCGACCAACCCTGCGTCGCTCAGCGCCTTTTGCGCGGCCTCTACTGCAAGGTCGATCTGGCTTTCGCCCTCGCAGAAATAGCGGGTGCGAACCCCCGTGGCCGCTTGAATATAGCCCTCTGCAAAGCCGAACTGCCGATCCAGCGCGCCCGCCGTCACAGCGCGCTGGGGCAAGGCCCGCCCAGTCCCCAAAATCCGCAGCCCCAAAGCCCGCTCTGGTCGATTGCTGTCACGCGTTTCTGCTCTCAATCGCGCCGCCCCCCAACCATGCCGCCAAATCGCTACCTTGGACCCGAGGTTCTAGCCCCTTGTCGCCGTTTTGCTCTTATGGTCCCCCGCCAAAGCGCTTGTCAAACGCTTGCGCCATGAACGGCGGCCCGTCCCGCTTAGACGCTTTCTGGCAAAACCAAGCGCATTTGCACGAAATGCTGGCTTTGCCCCGCGCTTGGCCCCTGTTTTACTGCCGCAAGAGCTTCGGCAAAAAACGTGCGGCAGATGTCGTCGATAGGCGTTTCAATCACCATCGAGACCACCCCATCCGCAAGCGCGCGGCGGGTAAAGTCGGTCAACTCGTTCGCCACAACATCACAATGACCGATGCGACCCTCTTCCTTTACCGCGCGCACAACGCCCCCAAGCCCGCCACCGCAACAGTAAATCCCGCGCAACTGCTTATACCTGCCCAAAAGCGCAACCGTCGCCTCATAGGCCAAGTCGTCCGTGTCCAGATTGATCTGCGTATCCAAAAGCGTGATGTCTGGACGCTCGCGCCGGATATAGCTGCGAAACCCTGTCTCGCGCAGATCGTGGCCATGCCACAGGTGCCCGCCGACAAAGAGCGCAATCACCGCACCGCTGTCGCGCGGCACCCCGCGCCCAAGCATAAACGCGGCAGAGCGGCCGACCTTGAGGTTGTTGGTCCCCAGATAGGCGGCCCGTGCGCTTTGGGCAAAGTCCGACAGGATCGAGAACACGGGGATACCCTTTGCGCGCAGGTCCGTGACAGCTTGGGTGACGCGGGGGTGATCAACGGCGATCATCCCGATGGCCTGCACCTTTGGGGCAAGCCGTTCCAGCGCGGCGACGGCTTCGGCGGGGCTGTTGTTGGCTGTAAACTCGATGCGCAAGCGGACCGACATTCGGGTTTCGGCACGGGCTGCGGCCTCGGCTTCGTCGCGGAACTTGTGATAAAAGTCGGGATCGGTAGACAGCAGCACCAAGCCAAGCGTCAGCCGTTCTGGCGTCCCATGCACCCGCTGTTCCAGCAAAGGCACCGCATGAAACCCCAACTGCCGCGCAATCTCGAGCACCTGCAGCGCGGTGGATTGGCGCACGGTTTCGCGGTTGTTCAAAACCCGATCGACGGTTGCGATAGAAACGCCTGCCGCCTGTGCGATGTCGCGAAGTGTTGCGCGCTTTTGCATGTCTTACCCCATCAAAACACATCATTACTACGCATATAAATGATGTGTTTTGCAACAATCATCCCGCGGAAATCCCCTTTTTTGTTGCGACTTTATGGCCGAGGTCCCCATGATCGGCGCATCTTCAGCACAAAATCAGTAAGGATGATCCCATGGGGCCAAGCAATCGCGACTATGCGCTTTTGGGGCGAGACGCCAAATGCGCCGAAGAGATCGGTCTGGTCTCTGCGCAGTGGTATCACACCGACCTGCCGCGCAAGACCATGAAAGAGCTGATGCAACGCAGCGATGGGCCTGCCATCCGCGACACGGCTTTGCTTTTGGCGCTGCTGGTGACGACGGCGGCTCTGGGGATTTGGCTGTGGCCGTCTTGGTGGTCCGCGCCGTTTTGGCTGAGCTATGGCGTGCTCTATGCCTCGGCGATGGATGCGCGCTGGCATGAATGCAGCCACGGCACCGCCTTCAAGACCCGCTGGATGAATGACGCGCTCTATCAACTGGCGTGCTTTTGTATGCTGCGCAATCCGGTGACGTGGCGCTGGAGCCATACCCGCCACCACACCGATACCATCATCGTCGGCCATGACCCCGAGATTGTCGCGATGCGGCCTGCGGTGGTGGCGCGGCTTTTCCTGAATTTCTTTGGCGTTTTCGAGGCTTGGACCAACATCCGCACCACGCTGAGGCTGATCTTTGGCCAGATGCCAGACGAGGTGAAATCCTTTGTGCCCGAAAGCGAACGTGCCAAGGCCTTTCGGGTCGCGCGCATCTGGGGGGCGATTTATCTGGCGGTCGCGGTTTTGGCGGTGGCGATGGGGTCTATCTTGCCGTTTATGGTGGTCGGATTGCCGATCTTTTTTGGCAGCTGGCACATGGTGATGACCGGATATATGCAGCACCTTGGGCTGGCGGAAAACGTGCTGGATCATCGGCTGAACTCGCGCACGGTTTACATCAACCCTGTCTCGCGCTTTATCTATTGGAACATGAACTACCACGTTGAACACCACATGTTTCCGATGGTGCCCTATCACGCCCTGCCGCGCCTGCATGAGATGGTGAAACACGACATGCCGCCCGCGCATCGGTCGATCTTTTCGGCCTATCGCGAGATCATCCCAACTTTGATCGCGCAATTCCAAAACCCGGATTGGTTCGTCAAGCGGCAGTTGCCCAGCACCGCGCAGCCCTACCGCCCAGAGTTTCATGGCGATCTGGAACCAGGCCAACCGACCCCAGGCATCGCGGCCTATGCCTATGCGACAGCCCAAAGCGTGGCTGCCCAATAGCCACAGGGGCGCGGGGCTTAGAGCCCTGCGCCCTTGCGAAATGCCACAAGTTCATCCTCTGCGACCGCGACGCTATGCTCGGGTGCCGGATAAGCACCCGAGTCCACATCCGCGATAAACTCTTTGAACGCGGCAATGCGCTCGGTTTGCAGGCGCGCATATTCGGCGGCAAAGTTGCGATAGGTTTTGGCATGGCGCGGGCGGTGGCCCTCGGTTTGGCCCAGAACATCCTCGGTAAAGAGATACTGCGCATCGGCCCCCGACCCTGCCCCCATCCCCAGCAGGATCAGCGAGGTATTGGCCGACATCAGCGCCGCGATGCGATCTGGCACCACCTCAAGCTCGGCGCCAAAGCAGCCGATCTCTTCCAGCTTTTTGACCTGATGCCACAGGTTCAGCGCCTCGGCGGCGGTTTTGCCAACAGCGCGCCACCCCGTCCAAGTGATGTAAGACGGGATCAAGCCGACATGCGCGACAACTGGAATATGGTTGTCGCACAGCAGCTTTTGGATATCGAGCGAGGCCGCGCAATAAAAGCAATCCCCGCCAAGTGCTGCATAGTGAAACGCCGCGCGCAGATAGTCCTCGCCTGTGGCCAAAGCGCGCCCGTCAAAGCTGCCGCTGCCGCCATAGGGCAAGCCGACCTGCACAAAGCACCGCCCTGCCGCCGCGCGCATCTCGGGCGTCATGAAACGGCTCTCGATGGACAGCATATGGATGCCCGCCGCATCCGCCGCTGCGGCTTCGTCTGCGGTGGTGACATAAAGCATCGACAGCTTTTCCCCCCGCGCTTTCATCGCACGGATGTCGGCAACGGTAGGGCGTTTGTTGAAATGGACCATGATGCGCTCAGATCTCGATCTGGACGCGACCGGCTTGGACGCGGGTCGGATAGGTCTTGAGATTGATGCAGGCAGGCGCGCGCTTTGCCTCGCCCGTGCGATAGTCAAAGGTGGCATTGTGCTTGGGGCATTCGATGGTGTGCTCCATCACCAAACCATCTGCGAGGTGCACGCTTTCATGGGTGCACAGACCCGCCGTGCAATAAAAAGCGTCGTCGGGGCTGCGATAGATCGCAAAGGTCTGGCCCTCGTGATCAAAGCGGATCAGGTCTTCGGTGTCGATATCGTCGGTCGCACAGGCATCAATCCACATCTTTTCGTCTCCTGAGGTTGCTATCTTGCGCAAGCGGTGAAGCCGCTTGGCGCTCTCAGCATGTATATTCCATTGACAAACAACTCGGCACAGACATTTCATAGGAATGACGTATTTCACCTCAATTCTCTCAAATCTTGCAGCAGCAGAAATGAGAGATTCACTCATTCAGTTTCGGAGGCAATATGGCCGCACGCATCACTATCGCAGAGCTGGCGCAACGGGCGGGTGTGTCGATCTCGACCGTTGATCGGATGCTGAACGGGCGCGACCCTGTGCGCAAGGCGACGGCGGAAAGGGTGCTGGCCGCTGCCGAAGCGTCAGGGTTCTATGCCACGCATTTGCTCAAAGAGCGCCTTGGCATCGGGCGCCCCGTCGTGCGTATGGGCGTGTTGCTGCAGCAATCGAACCGCACCTTTTATCAAATGATCGCCCAAGCGCTGACAGCCGCCGCCCAAGACCAAGACGGCCTAGACCTTGTGGTCGAGCATATGGATGACTTGTCCCCCAGCGCGATTGCCGCGCGGATGTTGGATTTGGGGCAAAGGGTCGACGTGCTGGCGATTGTGTCGGCAGAGCATCCACGCATCACCCAAGCCATTGAGACGCTTCACAGCATGGGCGTGCCGGTCTTTGGGTTGATCTCGGGGCTGACGGCGGCTTGTGGCACGGGGCAAGTGACGCTGGACAGCTGGAAGCTTGGACGCACGGCGGCTTGGGCGATTTCGCGGATGAGCCAAGCGCGGGGGCCGGTGGCGATCTTGCTCGGCAACCACCGCTATCGCTGCCAAGAGGTGAGCGAGAGCGGCTTTCGCAGCTATTTGCGCGAACATGCCCCTGACCTTCGACTGCTGGAGCCGATCTCGACCTTTGAGGACCGCAGCATTGGCCGCGAGGTGACCGAGGCCTTGTTGCAGCGCGAACCTGATCTTGCCGCGATCTACATTTGCGGCGGCGGCATCAGTGGCGCGGTCGAGGCTTTGGCGGCCTCGGGACGGGCGCGCTCTATTGTGACGGTTGGGCACGAGCTGATGGATGTGACGCGCGCGGGGCTGATGGACGGGGTGCTGTCGATGGTGCTTAGCCATCCGGTCGAGCGGCTTGCCACCGAAGCGATTGCGGCGATGCGGATTGCGGCGGGTGGCGGAGTGCTGGGGCAAAGGTTGGTGCCCTTCGAGATTTCCACCCCCGAAAACCTGTAAGCAGCTTGGCCGACGCGGGCCTCAGTCTGGCCAGACATCTTGCAGCGCCTGCGCGTCCAGCTCTACGATATGGCGGCGTTCGGGAAAGGCCCCTGTGACGACATCCGCGATATATTCCTGATAGGCGGCAACCCGTTCTGCTTGCAGCCGATCATGCTCTGCGGCGAAGTTGCGGTATGTCTTGGCGTGGCGCGGAATGTGGCCTCTGGTTTCGCCCAGCACATCGGCGGAAAACAGGTATTGCGCGTCACAGCCACCGCCAGAGCCCAAGGAAATCGTCAGCATCGACGTCCGCGCGCTGATTTCGGTGGCTAGGTTTGCGGGGATCACCTCCATCTCTACGGCAAAGGCTCCGGCTTGCTCGAAGGCCTGCACGTGGTCCCAAAGCATCTTTGCTTGCGCCAAGGTCTTGCCCACGGCGCGAAAGCCGCCTGTCCAGGTCGCCTTGGGCGGCACCAAGCCGATGTGGCAGATCACCGGCACCCCCTCGCGGGCAAGCACTTCGATGATTGCGGGGCTCATGCCGCAATAGACCGATTGCGCCCCCGCCTGCATCGCGGCCATCGCATCGCGCAGCGCTTCGGTCGCGTCGGCGTGCTTGCCCCAAGGCAGCCCAAACTGAAAGTGGGCGCTTGGCACAGCCTTGGCGAAGTGGGCGCGCTCGGGGACAAACGCGGTGCCGATCATATCCATGCCAGCCTGTGCTGCGGCGATGGCCTCTTGGATGCTGGTGACCTGCACATAGGCCAGTTTACGTTTGCCCTTCGCTTCGAGCAGGTCTTTGACCGTCAACGCTGCCATGGCTCAGGCTCCTGTAATGCGGCGGCGGCGCTCTTTGATCCGCTCGTTCGCCTCATTCGTGCCGTCGTGAAACGAGCCGAACAGCTTGTCCCAAGGAATTTCAAGCGAGCCGTAGTTACACTCGAAATAGCGGTGGTGCATCTGGTGGTGAAAGGTTCCAAGCTTTAGGCGGTTCTCGTCTTTGACGATCAGCCCTTCAAAGCCCGTGTGGGTGGTCGCGGCAGTCAGCGCATAATACTGCAGGTGATAGAGAATATGCACCGGATGCGCCGCGACAATCCAGTGAACCAGCACCGAGCCCAGAAAGATCACATGCTCGACCGGATGCATGGACATGCCCGACCAAGGTCCGACGTTGATGTTGCGGTGGTGCAGCGAATGGACGTGCTTGTAGAGAATTGGCACATGCAGCAGGCGGTGAATCCAGTAGAAATAAAAGCTCTCCCAAACGGGGATCAGGAAGAACATCGCCACGAACCAGATCGGATGCGCGGCCCATGTCAGCATCGGCGCATAGCCGTTGGCCAAAGCCCAAAACATCAGCACCTCATAGGCCGTCCAGATCGGAACGCCGCTGGCCAAAGTCCAGAGCATGTTGTCGCGGATCTGACCGCCAAGGGTGAATTGCTTGCCGTTCTTCATCAGCGGGCGCGGGTCGTATTTCAGCCGCTGTCCCTGCTTGGTAAAGGTGTAGAAATAGAGATGCAGGCCGCCCGCCACCAATGACATCAGGATAAGGTTGCGCACGAACATCTCGGCGATCCACCAGACCGCAAAGGTCTTGGTTTCCTCCAGCGGCGGCTGGAACCAATAGAACGATACAAAGGCAATCCCGACGATGATCAGCTTTTCCGAGATCAGAAACCAAGAGTTCCAAACCCATGCCAGCATATCCATCGGGCGCAACGGGCGGCGGAACAGCGGCGATATCCGTGTTGAAGATCTCGGGCGTGCCGTGACGTGCCAGCGCCTCCTCCACAGCTTCTATGCAAAAATCGGCCTCCAGCGTGATCGACACTCGCCATGCCAGGACGCGCCGGGTGAACCAATCCAGCACGGCAGCCAGATACATGAAGCCCCGCGCCATCGGAATGTAGGTGATGTCCATCGCCCAGACCTGGTTGGGCCGGGTGATGGGCAGCTTCCGCAGCAGATAGGGGTAGATCTTGTGCCCCGGCGCCGGTTTCGAGGTGTTCCGCTTCGCGGTAGAGGGCTTCGATGCCCATGCGCTTCATCAGCGTGGCAACGTGCAGCCGCCCGACCTTGAACCCTTCCTGAACCAGCAGACCCTGCAACATCCGGCTGCCCGCGAAGGGGAATTCCATGTGCAGCTTGTCGATCCGGTGCATCAGCTTCAGATCGGCGTCCGACACCGGGCGGGGCTTGTAGTAGACGCTGCCCCGGCTGATCCCCAGCACGACTGGCCTGACGGCTGACGCTCAGCTTCGCGGCCGTGCGATCGATCATCTTTTTGCGCTCGACAGACCCGGGCGACCGGCCTTGCCGAGCGCGGCGCCGGACAAAAAATCGTTCTCCAGCGTCAGCTCCCCGATCTTCGCATGCAGGGTCTTCACGTCGATCGTCGGTTCCGGCTCGGCCTTCGGGCTTCACCGAACACCCCGGTCGCGCCCTCAAGAAGCTGATCGCGCCACTGCTTGATCTGGTTGGGATGGACGTCGAACTCCTGCGCCAACTCGATCAGCGTCTTCTCGCCCTTGATCGCGGCCACCGCCACTTTCGCCTTGAATGCCGGGCTGTGGTTCCGGCGCGGTCGTCTTGCCATGGTCTTCTCCTCGCTCGCAGCATCATGCCGCTGTTGCGCGGAAAATCCACTTATCCCGGCTGTTCAGATTTCCGGAACCACCTCTTC